>JAJPJX010000062.1 GCA_021324015.1 Solibacteraceae bacterium
CACCATCCCCAGGAGCACCGACGAGCCCGTCAGGCGGTAGACCAGCCACGCCTGCGCCACGTTCTGCATCCAGGTGCCCACCAGCGAGATCAACTGGCCGCTGAAGAAAAGCTGGAAGTTGCGGTAGCGCAGAGAACGCAGGGTGGCTGGCAGCCGCGAAGCCCCGGCCGTTGGAGTCTCTGAGCTCACGTACCTATTAGATGCGCATCCCGCAGGGCGCCGTCAAACCATCTGTTTGGCCCCGGCGGGGATGTTTCGTTTCGCACGAAATCGCGCCGCTCACATCTTCCCGCCGGTTGGCGCATCATATCCTTTAACATGGCGAAAAACTTCAAGGACCTGACCGAGCGCGAGATCCTGGCCCTGGCGATCGCTCTCGAGGAAGAGGATGGCCGCGTCTATGCGGATTTCGCCGAGGGGCTGCGCGAGACCTATCCGGCCACCGCGAAAATGTTTGAGGAGATGCAGGCGGATGAGTCCGAGCACCGCCGCAGCCTCATCGAGACTTACCGCCAGCGCTTCGGCGAACACATCCCTCTGATTCGCCGCCAGGATGTCAAGGGCTTCATCACCCGAAAGCCTGTCTGGCTGGTGCGCCCCCTGGGTATCCACGTGGTGCGCAAGCAGGCCGAGATCATGGAACTGGAGACCCGCCGTTTCTACGAGACCGCTTTGCAGCGGGTCTCCGACGCCTCCGTCCGCAAGCTGCTCGGGGACCTCGCCGAAGTCGAGCGCAGGCACTCCGCAAAGGCCGAATCGCTGGAAGAAACCCACCTCACCGCGGATGTTCGCGAACTGGAGGAAAAAGCCCACCGCCGCCTGTTCGTTCTGCAAATCGTGCAGCCGGGCCTGGCGGGCCTGATGGACGGCTCAGTCTCCACCCTGGCGCCCCTGTTCGCCGCCGCTGGCGCCACCGGCAAAAGCTGGGACGCCTTCCTGGTGGGCCTCGCCGCGTCGGTCGGCGCGGGCATCTCCATGGGCTTCGCCGAAGCCCTCTCCGACGACGGTTCGCTCACCGGCCGCGGCCTGCCCTGGGTGCGCGGCGTGGTCTGCGGCCTCATGACCACCGCCGGCGGCATCGGCCACACTCTGCCGTTTCTGATCCCGGTCTTCCGGCTGGCCATGTCCGTGGCCATCGCCGTGGTGGCCGTGGAACTTGCCGTCATCAGCTTCATCCGCCACCGCTATATGGATACGCCCTTCCTGAGCGCCGCGATGCAAGTGGTGGTAGGCGGCGTCCTGGTCTTCTTGGCTGGCATCCTCATCGGCAGTTCGTGAGATCGCCTGTCGCGCCGCCGAACGAGACTGTCCCATAAGCGGACACCGGCGCCTGGCTACCTGCCCGGCTCTCAAGCAGTTAGCCCTGGCATCCGGCTTGCCCCCAGAGACCCTGTCATGGAGACCCTGCTGCACGACATCCGTTACGCGCTTCGCATCCTGCGCAAAAGCCCGGGCTTCACCCTGGTGGCGGTGCTGGCG
This sequence comes from Solibacteraceae bacterium, assembly GCA_021324015.1. Lineage (GTDB taxonomy): Bacteria > Acidobacteriota > Terriglobia > Bryobacterales > Bryobacteraceae > JAJPJX01. The sequence goes on from JAJPJX010000062.1 coordinate 1,480, forward strand.
CTGGCGCTGGGCATCGGCGCCAATACGGCCATCTTCAGCGTGGTGAATTCCGTGCTCCTCCGCCCCCTGCCCTACGAGCATCCCGAGCGCCTGGTCCTCGTATGGGAGAATAGCCGCGGCCAGGGCTGGAACCGCATCGGCCCCTCCGGCCCGGATTTCGTGGATTTCAGGCAGCAGAACCACTCTTTCGAGGACATGACGCTCGTTGAGCCCGGCACCGGGACCCTCACCGGTTTCGGCGAGCCGCAGCAGTTTCCGGGCCTGCGGGTCTCCAACAATTTCCTGCGGTTCCTGGGCGTGAAAGTCGCCGTGGGCCGCGATTTCGAACCCGGCGAAGGCTGGCAGAACCGCGTCGCCATCATCTCCCACGCCATGTGGCTCAAGTATTTCGGCGGCGACCCCAAGGCTATCGGGCGGCGCATCATCGCTGATGGCCTGCCCTACACCCTGATCGGTGTACTGCCTGCCAACTTCTGGAGCCCCGTGCCCGCCGAAGCCCTGGTGCCCTGGGTGGATCAGGACCTCCTGCGGCAGTATCCCATGGATCACCGCTTCGGCCTGTTCGCGCGCCTGCGCCCCGGGGTTAGCGTGCGCGAGGCCAACGACGAACTGGCGGCCCTGGTCCGGCGGCGCGCGGAAAAAGTGCCCGCCATGCAAGGCTGGTCCGCGGCGGCTGTGCCCATGCAGGAGGCCCTGGTGGAATACGTACGCCCGGCCCTGTGGATTCTGCTGGGCGCCGTAGCGCTGGTCCTGCTGATCGCTTGCGCCAACCTGGCCAACCTGCTGCTGGCCCGCGCGGCGGCGCGGGAGCGGGAAATCGCGGTGCGCACGGCCCTGGGCGCCCGCAGCCGCCGCCTGGTTCGCCAGTTCCTCACCGAAAGCGCCGTGCTTGGCCTGCTGGGCGGCGTCCTGGGTCTGTTGCTGGCCCTCTGGGGCGTGGACTTTTTAGACAGCTTGGTCCCGCACACTATCAAGGTGCCGGACGTAGCCGCCGAAATTGTCCGCCCGCGCATCGCCATGGACCTGCGCGCGCTCCTGTTCACGGGAATTATCTCCCTGCTCACGGGCCTGTTCTTCGGCCTCGCCCCGGCCTTCGCTGCCGCGCGCACCAATGTCAACGAAACGCTGAAGGAAGGCGGCCGCACGGCTTCGCGCGGGACACGGCGCCTGCGCCTGGGATTCGTGGTCTCGGAAGTGGCTCTGGCCCTGGTGCTGCTGGTGTGCGCCGCCCTCACCCTGAAGAGCTTCTGGCGCATTCAGCAGGTGCGGCCGGGCTTTCAGGCCGAACGCGTGCTTTCCATGGAGATGGAACTGCCCACGGATTCCAAGTACCGCACCGAACGCGAGCAGGCCGAGTTCTTCCGCCGCGTGCTGGAGAACGCCGCAGCCCTGCCGGGCGTGCGCTCCGCCGCGCTTACGTCCGTGCTGCCGCTGGATGCGAGCGAGAACCAGCAGGTGGAATTTCTCATCGAGGGGCAGCCGCCGCTGCCCTCCGGCCAGCGCCTGCCCGCGGACTACCGCGCCGTCAGCCCGGGCTTCTTCGCCGCGCTGGGCATCCCGCTGCGCGACGGGCGCGATTTCACCGCCCGGGACAAGGAAGGCGCGCCCCTGGTGGCCATCATCGACGAGACCCTGGCCCGCCGCTATTTCACGGCCGGCGGTCAGGTCCGCAACCCCATTGGGCAGCGCCTGCGCTTCTCGCGCACCACCTGGGAGATTGTCGGCGTGGTGGGCAACGTCAAGCATGCCGGCCTCGACAAGCAGCCCGTGCCCACCATCTACCTGCCCTATCTGCAAAGTCCGGAGATGCGCATGAGCCTGGTGCTGCGCACGGCCGCCGACCCGCGCGGCATGATCCACGCGGCGAAAAATGCCATCTACGCCGTGGACAGGGACCAGCCGGTGTACAAGATCCGCACCCTGCGGGACGTGCTCTCCGGCTCGCAGGCTTCGCCGCGCTTCACGCTGCTGTTGCTGGGAGTCTTCGCCGGCGTGGCCCTGCTGCTGGCTTCCGTGGGCATCTATGGCGTCATCTCTTACACCATCGCCCAGCGCACGCATGAAATCGGCATCCGTATCGCGCTGGGCGCCCGCACCGGCCACGTGCTGGGCATGGTGGTGGGCCAGGGCATGCTGCTCGCCGGCCTGGGAGTGGCGCTCGGGCTGGCCACGGCCCTGGCGGTCACCCGCCTGCTCGCATCCCTGCTTTATGGCGTCAGCGCGCGCGACCCGCTGGTCTTCGCCGCCACCGCCGCGGCCCTGGCCGCCGTGGCCCTGCTGGCCAGCTATCTTCCCGCGCGCCGCGCCGCCAAACTGGACCCCATCGCCGCGTTGCGCTATGAATAGGGAGGGCCGGCCCGCGCTGGCCCGCTTTTTGTATGAAGTCTTCCGATGTGCCGCGTATTCTGATCGCCGACGACCAGCCGGATGTGCTGGAGGCCCTGCGCTTCCTGATCAAGGGCGAGGGCTACCAATGCGAGGCGGCCGCCTCGCCCGCCGGCATCCTCGAGGCCGTCGAATCGCGCGATTTCGATGCCGTCCTCATGGACCTCAACTACACGCGCGACACCACGTCGGGCCAGGAGGGCCTGGACCTGCTGAGCCGGGTCCAGCGCATGGACGGCACTCTGCCGGTGATCGTCATGACCGCTTGGGGAAGCGTGGACCTGGCCGTAGAGGCCATGCGCCGCGGCGCCCGCGACTTCATTCAGAAGCCCTGGGAGAATGCGCGTCTCTCGGCCATCCTGAAAACCCAGATCGAGCTCGGCCGCGCGCTGCGCAAGGGGCAGATCCTGGAAGAGGAGAACCGCCTGCTGCGCAGCGAGGGCGCCCCGCGGCTCATCGCCGAGTCCGCCGCCATGCAGCCCGTGCTCCAGGTAATCTCCCGCGTGGGCCCCTCCGACGCCAACGTGCTCATCACGGGCGAGAACGGCACCGGCAAGGGCCTGGTGGCCCAGACCCTGCACGCCGTCTCCGCGCGCGCCGCCCGCCCGCTGGTCACGGTCAACGCCGGCGGGCTTTCCGAGGGGATCTTCGAAAGCGAGCTGTTCGGCCACGTGAAAGGCGCGTTCACCGACGCCAAGACCGACCGCGTGGGCCGCTTCGAGATGGCCGAAGGCGGCACGCTCTTCCTGGACGAGATCGCCAACATTTCCCTCAACCTCCAGGCCAAGCTGCTGCGCGCCATCGAGACCGGCGAGTTCGAGCGCGTGGGTTCCTCGAAGACCCGCAAGGTGGATGTACGCCTGCTTTCCGCCACCAACGCCGACCTGAACGACGAGGTGGCCGGCGGGCGGTTCCGGCAGGATCTGCTGTTCCGCCTCAACACCATCGAGGTCCGCGTGCCGCCGCTGCGCGACCGCCGCGAAGACATCCCCCTGCTGGCCGCGCATTTTCTGCGCCAGCACGCCGGCCACTATCGCAAAAACCTTTCCGGCTTCGACGATGCCGCCATCCGCGCTCTGCTGGCGCACCCCTGGCCGGGCAATGTACGCGAGCTGGATCACGCCATCGAACGCGCCGTTCTGATGGCCCAGGGCGAAACCGTGCGCGCCGCGGACCTGGGCCTGCGCACCGGCCGCGACGGCTCGCCGCGCCTGGACGAAATGAGCCTGGAAGAGGTGGAGTGCCTGCTCATCAAGAAGGCCTTGCAGCGCTTCAACGGCAACGTCAGCCACGCCGCCAGCGCCCTGGGCCTCAGCCGCAGCGCGCTCTACCGCCGCCTGCAGCGCTATGGCTTGTGAAGACCGATTCGCGCACCGAGCCGCGACCGTCAGGGAGCGGTCCACCGCGAGCACTCTGAGACCGCATGTCCTCCAAATCGCCGCGTGAGAGCCGCCTGAGCTTCGAAGGCCGCGTGGTGCTCATGGCCCTGGCTGCCGGCCTGCCCGGCTCCATCGCGGCCCTGGTGCTGCTGTGGGTGGGCGACTTCACTCCGAAGGTGCAATGGACCCTCACGGTGCTGATCCTGGCGCTCTGGTGGGGCTTCTCCATCGCCCTCCGTGAGCGCGTGGTCTTCCCCCTACAAACCCTTTCCAACCTGCTGGCCGCCCTGCGCGAAGGCGATTTTTCCGTGCGCGGCCGCGCGCCCCGCTCGGACGACGCCCTGGGCGAGGTGATGCGCGAAGTGAACATCCTGGGCGGCACCTTGCGCGAGCAGCGCCTGGGCGCGCTGGAGGCTACCAACCTGTTGCGCATCGTCATGGCCGAGATCGATGTGGCGGTCTTCGCCTTCGACGACCAGCAGAAACTGCGCTTGCTCAACCGGGCCGGCGAGCGCCTGCTGGGCGGCCCGGCCGAGCGTCTCCTGGGCTCCAGCGCCGCCGAGCTGGGCCTGGCAACCTGCCTGTCCGCCGATGCACCCGCAGTCTTCCAGATGACTTTCCCGGGCGGCGCCGGCCGCTGGGGGCTGCGCCGCAACTCCGTGCGCGAGCACGGACTGCCCCTGCAACTGCTGGTCATCTCCGACCTGACCCAGCCGCTGCGCGAGCAGGAATTGCAGGCCTGGCAGCGCCTGGTGCGCGTGCTGGGCCACGAACTCAACAACTCGCTGACGCCCATCAAGTCGATCGCCGGCAGCCTGGCCAGCCTGCTGGCGCGCCGCCCCCTGCCCGAGGATTGGGAGGAAGACACGCGCCGCGGCCTGGCGGTCATCTCGACGCGCTCGGAGGCCCTCAGCCGCTTCATCGGCGCCTACGCCCGCCTGGCCAAGCTACCCCGCCCGCAGTTTCAGCCCCTGGAGATCGGCGCCTGGGTGGAGCGCGTGGTGCGCCTGGAAACCCGCCTGCGCGTGGGCATCGAACCCGGACCCGAGACCACCGTGCACGGTGACCCGGACCAGCTCGAGCAGGTGCTCATCAACCTGCTGCGCAACGCGGCGGACGCCTCGCTCCCCACCGGAGGCGCGGTCGAAGTGGGCTGGTCGCGCAACGGAGCCCACCTGGAAGTCTGGGTGCGAGACGAAGGCCCAGGCCTCTCCAACACTGCCAACCTCTTCGTCCCCTTCTTCACCACCAAGCCCGGCGGCTCGGGCATCGGCCTGGTTCTCAGCCGCCAGATCGCCGAAGCGCACGGCGGCACCCTCACGCTGGAGAACCGCCCCCACCCGCCCGGCTGCATCGCCCGCCTGCGCCTGCCGCTGTAAAGTATCGTTTGGGCGAACTTGCGTGGCCCGCCGTCCGGCAGCGTTTCCTATTGCTTTTCTATAGATCTCGTGGCATGCTTCTATTTAATGGCAATAGGAGCTATGAGTCATCAGGAAAAGACTGAAATCCGGCAGGGCACGCTGGCCCTCATGATCCTCAAAACCCTTGAGACCATGGGCCCCATGCACGGCTATGGCATCGCCCGGCGGATCGAGCAGACCAGCGGTGATGCACTCACAGTGCCCTACGGCACGATCTACCCTTCCCTCATCAAGCTGGAACAGGAGGGCTTCATCGCCTCCACATGGGATGTTTCGGCCAACAATCGCAAGGCGAAATACTACGAACTCACACGCGCCGGCAAGAAGCACGTCCACGATGAAGTGCGCCTGTGGGAACAGACGGTCAAGATCATGGCGCGCTTCTTCAACCCGGAAAAGGAGCCGGTGTGAGACAAATCCGCTCGCTTCTGCTTCGTCTGGGGGGATTGTTCCAACGTTCGCGTCAGGAGCAAGATCTCACGGACGAATTCGAAAGCAATATCGCGTTTCACGTGGAAGACAACCTTAGGGCGGGTATGACCCCTGAAGAAGCCCGCCGCCAGGCGCTCCTCAAGTTCGGCAACATCGAGTACACGAAGCAAGAATGTCGCGACCGCCTCGGCCTCCCGTTCCTGGAGACATTTTTCTACGACCTCCGCTACGCCGCCCGATCGCTGGGTAAAAGCCGCATGTTCACGGCGGTCGCGGGCGTAACTCTGGCGTTCGGTATCGGCGCCACTACAACCATGTTCACCGTCGCGCAGGGGGTTCTGCTGCGGCCTCTACCGTATGCCCAGCCCGACCGCCTTGTCGCGATCTCCGAGGTTGACCGTCTGAAACCCTCCACGGGCGCAAATGTCGCCTCTGCGGATTTTGCCGACTGGCAGCGCCTGAACACGGTCTTTGCCGGCATGGCCAGCTACGGGGGCATCGACGAAAGAGGTTTGACCTCCACCTCACCGGAATCGGGGAGACGCGTATTCTGAAAGGCCTGGTCGTTACCAGCAACCTCTTCGACGTGCTCGGCGTCGCTCCGATGCTCGGCCGCAGCTTTGCCGGCGAGGATCACGTTGCCGTTCTCAGCTACGACTGCTGGCAGGCCGAGTTTGGGGCCGACTCACAGATTGTTGGCCGGTCCATCACCCTGGGAGGTGTGCGCCGCGATGTGATCGGCGTCATGCCTCGCGGGTTTTTCTTCCCCAACAAGGAAGTGCAGGTTTTCATCCCCCCAGGGGATTTTACGCCAGACCGTGTGTTTTATGACGAGGGTGTCATCGCGCGCCTCCGGCCCGGTGTTTCTCTCCAACAGGCACGTGCTCAAATGGCCGCGATCGGTATGAGGCTCCAGCAGGCATATCCGAAGACAAACGCCACCTTGGAGCCGCGGGTAGAGATTTTCCATTCCGCCCTCGCCGCCACTGCCCGGCCGGCACTACTAATGCTATTTTCGGCCGTTGGCATCCTCTTCCTGATCGTCTGCTCGAACGTCGCCCATCTCCAGCTCGGCCGCGCTGCTTCCCGGCTCCAGGAATTCAGCATTCGCAAGGCGCTCGGAGCGGGTCGTGGCCGCCTGGTCCGTCAACTGTTCACGGAAAGCCTTTTGCTTTCCGGACTCGGGGGTTTCCTTGGGTTAATCTTAGCCAGCGCCGCCCGCACCGCGACGCAGCGGTTCGCACGCGAGGCCATCCCGCCATATGCCGACTTGCGAATCGACACATGGGTGATTCTCTTTAACCTGGGCATCACGCTGTTGGCGCCGTTCCTGTTCGGAATCGGACCAGCTCTGTCGACCGCGGGGCAGGAGAACCTCCGCGATCGCAGCCCCTCCTCGCCGTCTTTCAAGCGGAGTACGCGTGGGCTGCTGGTCGGCGCGGAAGTGGCGCTCTCCGTAGTACTGGTGGTGGGCGCGGGACTCCTGATCCACAGCTTTGTTCGTCTGGAAAACGTGGACCTTGGATTCCGTCCCGAGCACACCCTCAGCTTTCGCCTCGATTTGGGTGATTTCGTTCCCTCCGAGGAGCAGAGGGCCCGGCAGTACGCGGAGATCGAGAGCGGCCTCCTGGAACAGCCCGGAATTGAGGCGACCGGAGCCAGCGTCGGGCCGGTATTGGGTGGCGGCTCCGGCGGAGAGGCTACCGTTACCATCCAAGGACGCGAGAGCCGCCTCCGCCTCGAGCTCGTAACTCCCGGCTACTTCCTCGCGATGCGAACGCCCCTGCTCCGCGGGCGCTTTCCGAACCAGTCCGACACGAAGAAGAGCGGCCTCATCGCCGTGGTGAATTCAACTTTCGAGAAGGTCTACTTTCCGGACAAAAACACTGTCGGTAAACAGATTGTGCTCGGCCGCCGAGGGGCAGCAACGATCGTAGGGGTTGTCGCCGACCTGAAACAGGAGGCAATCGACCGGCCTGTCGAGCCCGCAGCTTTTATTCCGTCGACTCAAATCATCCCCAATGCGGTTACCTTCTTCGTGCGCGGGCGTGGCGATCGGCACGCGTTGATGGCGGCCGCGCGCCTCGCTGTACACTCGGTGAACCCGGTTGTCCCTCTTGCGAATGTCGCCACGGTCGGCGAATTGGTTCAAGCTTCCGTGAGCGGCCAGCGTATCCGCACCACGTTGCTGTGTTTGGTAGCCGGCGCCGCGTTGTTCCTTGCCGCCCTGGGGCTGTACGGCGTGTTGGCCTTTTCCGTTGTCCAGCGTTCTACCGAGATCGGCATCCGCATGGCGCTCGGGGCGTCCGCGCCGCGGCTGTTCCGCATGATCCTTCTCGACGGAATGCGCCCCGTCATCATCGGTGCGGTCTTGGGTTTCGTTGCGGCCTACGCTGCCAGCGGCCTGATCCGGTCATTTCTGTTTGGTACTGTTCCGGCAGACCCCCCGACGTATCTGCTGACGGCTTTGATCCTCGTGGCAGTTTCCCTATTTGCCTGTGCCATTCCTGCTATGAAGGCGATTCGCGTGGACCCCATGGTCTCGCTCCGCCGACAGTAAATTGCTCGCCAGACTGCACTTCGAGAACAACGGCATCCACGCATCCGACGATCCCCAACGGGTGGTGCGGGGGGCTGGAGCGCCGCCATCTACCGCGAGAAGCGCCGGCGAATTTTACAGTTTTGACCTAGCGCTATCTTTCGGCAAGGTGTATCCTGCTCCTACCGTTTGCACGAGGGCTCGGGAGGAAACGATGAGAAAGGTGTGGATGCCGGCTGCCGCGTTCATGTTTTTCGCGGCGGCAAGCGCTCAGACGAACAGCTATACGGTGACGAGCATCATCGACAATACCCAGGATCGCTTTCTGATCAATCCCTGGGGCCTGTCACGGCCCGTGAGTTCGGCCTTGAAAGAAAACGAGTGGTGGGTCTCGGACAACGTCACCGGGTTCTCGACGTTGTACTACGCCAATAAAACCGGCGCCGCATCCCTGGCCGGTTTGGTGATCACGATCCCTTCCGCCGGCACCACCGGGCCGGGCTCCCCAACGGGCACCGCCTATAACGCGGCGACCGGACCGGGCCCGGGAGCCAACAATTTCGCGTTCGCCACCCTGGACGGAACCATCTCCAACTGGAACGCGGGAGCCAAGCCCAGCGGAACCTTCACCGGCTGCGCGCAATGCCATGTAACCACCGCCACTATCGTGGTCCGCTCCACGCAGGGCGCTTCCTACCAGGGACTGACCATCGCCAAAAACGCCACCAGCGAAGCGCCAACGTACTATGCGGCCAACAGCAACGGCGGGGTGGAGGCGTATGACGCAGCTTCGTTCACCCAGGTGACGTTCGCGCCGGGAGCATTCATGGACCCCAAGATACCGGGTGCCTATTCGCCCGCCGGAATCCAGGCCATCGGCGGGAAAATCTTCGTGTTGTACAACGCGATTGCCGGCGGCGGCACTGGCTTCGTGACCGTGTACGACACCAATGGCAATCTGCTGATGCGGTTGCAGCCGGGCAAGTTCAATCAACCGTGGGGCATCGCGCTGGCGCCGGCCAATTTCGGCGTATTCAGCAAGATGTTGCTGGTGGGCAATACAGGCAGCGGTTGGATTGGGGCATACTCTCCCAGGACGGGCAGTTTCCTGGGCTTCCTGCAGGATGCCAGCGGGCAGACCATCACCATTCCCGGACTCTGGGGGCTTTCCTTCGGAAACGGCAACGCCGAGTCCGGTCCCACCAACGTGCTCTATTTCACCGCCGGCGGCGCGAACCTCGCCACCGGCGTGTTTGGATCGATCGCGGCAAACTAGGCCCGGACCAACCTGGTCCGCGGGCGCCGTGTGAATCTGCGGCCAGCCACGGTTGTCGTCCGTCCAGAAGTCCGGCGCTCTGCGAGCCGTCTTCTTCTTTCATAACACTCCGGCGGATCTGTTAAGAACGATATCGTTCAGATTGTCAACTCTCCCACGCAAGCGCGTAAGAGGTTCCGGTCTACTAACGGACGACAGTTGCATCAAATGTACGTTTCATTCCATAATTCACTAAGAGAGTACGCCTCACTGCACGCTATCGCGCTTTTGTAGCACTGCTACCCAAATGCGGATATTCTTGGGTTCGATAGCGGCCTGCAGCATTGAGATAAAGAGACCGTTTCCACATGTATGTAACTGTCCAGCCTGATAATACTCTCCTGCGCGCCATTCCCGAGGCGCGCTGGCGGCGATTGGGAGGCAAGCTGGCCTGGCACAAGTATGAGCGTGGCCAGGCGCTTCAAGGGCCGGAAGATCCCTTGGACAACATCATCTTTCCCCTGCGCGGCGTGGTTTCGCTGCTGTTTTCGCCGCACTCGGGCAAGCATACCGAAGTGGCCATGGTGGGCAACGAGGGCTTCGTGGGAGTCCCGCTGCTCATCCACAGCGAACGCACGTTGATGCTGGCTGTGGCGCAGACTGAAGGTGAAGCGGTCAGCATGGACGCGGACACGTTTCTGCGGTGCCTCAGCCGCCTGCCCAACTTCGCCTCGCTGGCCCGGCGCTATGCGCAGGCGCTCCTGATCATGCTGGGGCAAGGCAGCGCCTGCAACAGCACGCACATCATCGATCGGCGCTGCGCGCGATGGATTCTGGCCATACACGACCGGGCGAACGGTTACCCTCTGCGTATCACGCAAGAGGCTCTGTCACGGGCCATGGGCGTGCGCCGGGCCAGCGTGGGGAGGGCCTGCCGGCAACTGGAGCGCCAGGGTCTGATCGCCTACGGGCGGGCCCGCCTGACGGTCGTGAATCGCGCGGCGCTGGAGAACTTCGCCTGCCCCTGTTACCGGATCGTGAAGTCCGAATTCGAGCGCCTTCTGCCGGAACACGTCTCGCGCGGGTAGCCGCCAGCCCGCCGGCTCAGATCCGCAACGCGATCCAGCGCAGCACTTCCTCGCTCAGCGTGTTGACGCTGTTGGTGATGCGGTCGGTCTCCACGTTAACCAGCGCGTAGCGCTCGGTGAGTGAATCTCCCGAATGCGACAGGGCGTGGTGGTCCTCGCGCAGATCCGGCAGCACGTCGCGCGTGAGCGGGGATCCGCGCAAGGCCGCCGCCAGCGAGTACAGCGTCACTTCCAGGTCGTTGGCAAACGGCCGGAAGGCCTCGCGCGCGGGCACGGGATGGCTGCTGGCCAGTCCGGCTTCGAGGGCCATGAGCGCGTGCACCAGGCGATGCGAATTGGCCAGCATGCCGCCGAGCAGGCGCACGCTCTCGGGCGAGGCGCCCGGCTCCGCCAGCAGGCGCTCGATGGAGGACTCCAGGTTGGAGCGCGCCAGGCGCGCGGCCACGCGCGTGCGGTCCAGATCCAGCGCCAGGGATTCCTCCGGCCGCGTGTAGCTTTCCCGAATCGCGCGGAAGTACTCCCGGTAGGCGTCCAGCAGGCGGGCCATCAGCTCGCCCACCTGGCTGCGCTCCCAGGTGGGCCAGAGCCAGTACGCCAGCAGGGCGATGGCGCCGCCGGCGACTGTGTTGATACCGCGCGCCGCGATCACCTCGGCCGGAGCCGACATGCGCGTCATCGCGATCAGGAAAACCACCAGGCCGGTGACCGCCGTCACCAGGATGCCGTAGTTGGCCGGCCCGTACCAGCGCATCAGCAGCATCATGGCGGCGACCACGGCTACCTCCCAGCCCAGCCCGCCCGGCAGCACGTGGAACAGCAGCGTGGCGAAGACCAGGCCCGCGAAGGTGCCGATGAGGCGCAGCAGGCCGCGGCTGAAGGTGGCGGTGAAGTCCGGCTTGAGCACGATGGCGATGGTCATGGGCAACCAGTAGGAGCGGCGCAACTCCAGCCCGCGGCCCAGGGCGTCGCCCAAGGCGATGCAGGCCGCCAGGCGCACGGCGTGGCGGCAGGCGGCCGAGCGCAGGCTCAAGTTGGCGCGCAGGGTGGCAAACGTGCCCGCGGGGCGCAGGCCCCAGGGTTTGCGGGACTCGCGGCGCGCCAGGGCGCTCAGCCCGGCGGGCGTGGCGTAGGCCGCCAAGTCGATCGCCGAGCGAAGCTGCCCGGCCAGCGCGTCCATCTGGAAGCGCGCGTCGCGCAGCAAGGCAGGCAGAGCGGCGTCGGCAACCGCACGCGGTTCGCGCAGCTTCTCCGCCAAAGCCTGGAGCTCGGAGAGCGGCTCGGGCGCCAGGTTCGCCGGACCGCCGGCCTCGAGCGAACGGGCGACGGCCTCAAGCACACCCGCGCACACACCGAAGTAGCGGTCCAGGATGGCGGCTTCGCTGCGCGCGCCGGTCTGGCCCTCCAGCCGGCCGCGCAGACGCCCCAGGGCCAGCAGGCTGAGCCGCATGCGCTCGGCCTGGCTCAGCAGCAGACGATAGCACTCGCCCTCGATGGAGTGGTCCCGGTCCAGGCCGGCCAGGGTTTGCTGCGCCTGCGTGCTTTGGGCGCTGGCCGGCGGCGCCGTGGAAGCGCGCGCCGGGGTGGCGGCGCCGCGCGCCAATTCGCGGAACAGATCGGCCAGCGCGCGCCTCTCCGGAACGTAGCGGCGCAGGGGCCACAGCAGCAGCGCCAGCGCGGTCTCCAGCAGGCCCCCGGCAAAGGCCAGCAGCCCGGCGTACACAGCCCGCTCAGGCGGCAAGGGCACGGCGGCATAGACCACCAGTACCACCAGGCTCAAGGCTCCTAGGTCCGCCGCTGTCGGGCTCAGCGCCACCAGCATGCCGGCGCCGAAAGCCCATCCCCCGGCGATGGCCACCGCCAGCAGATTGTTGCGCCCGCATAAGCCGCCGGCGCACACCGCCACCGCCACCAGCACGCTGGCCGCCAGCATCTTCCAGGCGCGCTGAATGTAGGGTTCGTGGCTGTCGGAGAAGGCGACGTTCAGGGCCCCGGTGGCCACCGCCAGCGCCGCCGGCACGTGCCCGAAGGCCACGCCCAGGGCCAGCGGCACGGCCACGCCAATGGTGTTGCGCAAGGCCAGCCAGGGCGTGGCCTTCTCGGCCTGGAAGCGCACCACGTTCTGCCAGAACGCCGGCCACGCGCCAGGCCTGGTGGAGAGATCGGGAGAAGATTCCGGGGGACGGCTCGCCGTGAGCTCCGGCCGGGACGCCATACCCGCTAGGATAGCGGAGCCCCGCGGATCACACCAAAATGTCCTCGAAAGCACGCACCAGCCGCACGCGCCGGCCTCCGGGCGCGGCCACCTCGAGCGTGCCGGGCGGGCCGCCCTGCGCAAAGTGGTCGTGGTCCTTCAGCGCGCCGAAATCCAGGCCGGTGCGCGCTTCGAGATCCGCCAGGGTAATCTGCGCCAGCTTGACGTCGAACAGGGCGGCTTCCTCGAAGCCCGGCAGGCTGCCGATATCGTCCTGGTTCAGCACGAACGCGGTGGCCGAAGGCTGCTGGTCGGAATCGCGGATGAGCACGCACACCTTCCAGAAATTCAGCGGGCAGCGCACTGTGTAGTCCATGTTGGCGTTGCGGTACGGCGGGTCATTGGGAGCGAACACCGGCCCGGTGATCACTACCATGCGGCGCTTGTCTTTTTTTGCGTGCTGCTCGAGCAGAAACTGCTCCAGCCCCTGCCAGCGGTCCCTTCCGCGGTTGAAGGCTGAAGCCTGGAGGGAGCAGTTGGTGAAATGAAACGTATCGTTGTTGGCGTTGCGGGCGTCGTCGATGGTGGCGCCCCAGGCCACGTCGTCCCGCCGCGTGATGTGCCCGCGGTCGATGCCTGATTCGAAGGCTTTCTGAGTGAGTTGTGCATCCGGCGCGACACGGGGGTCGGGCGACCAACTGTCGGCGCGCGGTCCCAGGCTGAAGCGGTGATCACCGTCGATGTTGGCGGCCGAAAACCAGGCCGTGCGCCGCTGCCGGTTCATAACCACGCTGTAGTGGTAATACTTCAATTCATACCGATTGCCGCCCTGCTGGAAGTCCGGCAGCAGTTCCGCGGTCTGCTCGAGAAGGGCGGGCGCGAGCGCCGGCAGGGGCACCGGGAAGGTCTCGAGGAAACCGGCATCGTAACCCGGACGGGAGGCGTAATCCGGGTCGATGACGACCTTCTCCTCCACCACCGCGGGCGGTTCCGCGGGCGGGGGCGTGGGCGGCGCGCCGCCACCGGAAATCCCACCCACGCAGACAGTGATCTGGAGGGGGATCGTCCAGGTGTGGCCCGGAGAAACGGAAGCGGGGGGCGCCTGGCCTGCGTCTCCGGCGCGCGCCAGTTCGATGGGGTTGGGCGGACGCAGCGAGAGCATCTGCGCGATCGAGTCGCGCCACTCGGAGCGCCGCGGCGCGGCGGCGTTCAGAAAGGCCACGATGGCCGACACCCGCACGCCTTCGTTGGCGATCCAGTCGAGCAGTTCGGGATCTTCGCCCTCGCGCCACGGAGTCTTGTCTTTCTTCAGCAGGCGGCCTTGCGCGTCGGTGGCGGGGACGCCGGAGTGGTGCAGGGCCACCAGTTCCCACTGGTCGTTGAAGCAGGGGGATCCGGAGGAGCCGGGCTCCGTATCGGTGGTGTAGTACAGGAAGCCGGCCACGGCCTGCGGGAGGGCGATCACCTCGTTGCGGCGGAAGGCGATCTGTTTGAGTCCGCCGCGCGGATGCTGGATGATATTCACGCTGTCGCCGGGATTGGCCTTGCCGATGTCCCCGATGAGCTTCACCCAGGGATAGGTATCCAGGGGCCGGCCGTGGCGGGAGACCGGCTGGAGGCCGGCGATGGTGAAGTCCAGTGCCTGGTCGGAGAGGAAAAACGTTCCCGGGTCGAGGGGATAGGCCTGGATGGGCAGCAATTGCCCGCTGGCATTGTCCTGATAATCGAGTTCGAGGAACGACTGCGAGGCCTCGCCAGGGCTGCCTATGACATGGTGGTTGGTCATGACCAGGCCCGGGCCGACCAGGAAGCCGGTGCCGAAGGCGTTGCCGGCGCGGATGCGGCCGACGGCGCGCGACATGGCGATGGCCAATTCCAGAAAATTGATGTCCGCCAGATCGCTGGAGCCGATGACGCGCTCCTGGCCGATGCTTTCGATGACCTCGTGCTGGGATCGCCGGCCGCGCGGGGAAGCGGCGGCTTCGAAGACCAGGGCGCGGGCCTTCTCGGCAGCGGCAGTGCGGTTCAGGCGGGCCAGCCGCCGCGGATCCCGGCCGGGTTCCACGGTGAACGACGCCGGCGCCGCCGCGGCACGCTCGGGACTCTCAGGCCGGAAGATCCGCCAGCGGCGGGCGGCGGCCTGAGCGAGATCGATACTCCACATAGACGTCAAGCCGAGTGTGCGCTCAGGCCTGACGGATGTCAATCGGGGAAACCGCCCGCCGCCCGGGACGCATCTGACGGCGGCCGGCGGGGGGATCCCACGCAGAGGAAAAGTGGACGATGCCTATTGCTGCGTCTTGGCGTTGTGCTTGTCTCTGTAAATGCTGCGGCTGACGCGGTTCTGCTGGCGGTTGACCTGCGCTTTCTCCTTGTTCGTGAGGTTACCGCCGTTGGCCACGCGGTCGCGCCGGACCTCTTTATTGATGTTGCTTTCCCTCTTTTCCAGGCGGGTGGTTTCGCCCGGCGTCAATTGGCCGGAGGCCACGCCCTGGGCAATGCGCCCCTGCTGGCGCTCTTTGCGGTTATGGATTTTTGCCGGATCATCCGCGCCAAAGCCCGCGGGGATCAGCAACGAGGCGGAAAGTACGGTCGCGAACAAAAAGCGTTTCATGTGTTGGTTCCCTCCGTTTTGGCTGCTTCAGTCAGCCAATGTCAACATTGTAAGCGCAGTGGAGGGCAGGAAGTTTTGAAAATGGAGGAAGTTTCACATTAAAGCGGGTTTAACAACACCTTGCGGCTGAAGGAAGGGGAATAAGTGCTTTACGGTCGTTGCTGGGAGGGAGCAGGGCTAGGTGTGTGCGGTTCCTCACCCGACCGGGAAATTAGCAGGAAGAGCGAGAACCTCCGCTTGGCTGCCCATCTCATCAATCTGCTGAAAACGAGGAAGTTGTCGATTCCAGATAGACCCACCAGCAAGCAGAATCAGGTTCTTTCCCGCAGTGTTCCTGATGGCAGTTCATCCGATCTTTTGTTACATTTTGTAGCGATTTCATCCAGCTTGGCCAGAGCGCCCTGGAAATCGAATTCGCTCACGGACTTGCGGAGTCCCGCAAGCAGCTCAGCGTCTACTCTTCCACGGAGGGCGTTATCCACTTCCTGGGCCGCGTCGGCGGCATCGCCGTCTCTGGCTTCAAGCAGCGACTTGAGCCGCGCCACCAGGGGCGTGGCGGTTTCTGTTTGAAACGCGCCAGCCGGCTCTCCCGGTGGGGCAACCGTGCGAAGGACGGTCTCAATGAGCTGCTCGTATGCCTCCCGCAATTTGAGGTGAGCATCCAGGCGGGCCAGCAACACGGGGGGTGAAAATGGCTTGTGGATGTAATCGACTGCGCCCACAGCGAACCCCCTGGTTTCGTCTACGGTTTCGGTCATCGCGGTCACAAAGATGACAGGGATTTTGCGGGTGGTAGGATCAGCCTTCAGTCTGGTGCAAACCTCGAAGCCATCCATCTCCGGCATCATTACGTCCAGCAGGATCAAGTCCGGAGGAGGCGTGGCTTTCACAGCTTCCAGAGCCATAGCACCGCTGGTGGCGACGCGAGTCTTGTAGAGGTGCTTCAGAATTTCGTGCGCCACTCGAATGTTGGCCGGCACGTCATCAACAAGCAGAATCAGCTTCTTTTGCCCGGCATTCGTCATCTAGAGCCAGACCTGCCGCCCAGATGATGGTCAGAACCCTCGCGGATGGAATAAATTTTTGGTTTGTTTGTGCGGCTGCGGCTCAGGGCTCCAGAGTTAACCCTCAAAGGCCTTCGTAATCAACTGATCCCGGGAGATTTATGCCAGTCCGGGCGGCAGCCCGTAATGCACCTGAAGCAGAGCCATCGGGGCAGAGCATCGTTGACCTCCGAGAGCGGAGAGAACCTGGAAGCCGGGACGTCGGCATCCAGCGGACGATTGGAGTTCCTCCGGCTGCCCCCGGGTTCTCCACGAGGCATTGCGCGGCCAGCGGCGTGGCGAGGTAGGAGAGTGCCACCCCCGCGAGAAGCAATCCGAGAAATCGCCGTAGCCAGCGCTCCGGCAGGTGCTTCTGCAGGCGAGCGCCGCAATAGCTTCCAACCAGCCCGCCTGCACCGAACAACAGGCCGAGTTCCCAGTCGGGCCGGGCGGGGGCTCCGCCCATGCCGAGGGTGGCCAGAACCTGGAAAAACAGGGCTCCGGTGAGTGACGTGACCAGCGTGGCGGCCAGCGTGGCGCCCGCCACCGCTCTGGCCGGAAGCCGCAGAACGCCCATGGCGAAAGGTGCGATCATGGCGCCGCCGCCGACGCCGTAGATCCCGCCGGCGATGCCCGTCAGCAGGGCAACCGCCGCCAGCGGCGCAGGCCGAAAGGCGAACTGCTCGCCCCGCAGTTCGAACCGGATGCCGCCGCCCAAATGGTCCTCGCTCGAAGCTGGCTGGCTGGCGCGCAGCAGGCGGACCGCCAGGTACAGCAGAACCACGCCGACGAACAGCTTCCAATGGCGCGGGTCCGGGAGGTAGCGCAGCCGGATAATGGCACCCAGGCAAACCCCCGGCAGGGTGCCCGCGATCACGATTCGCGCCAGCGGCCACGCCAGCCGCCCTTCCCGGGCATAGCGATACACACCGCCCGGGATAGCCACGGTATTGTAGATCAGATTGGTGGGGGTGACGCCCGGGCTCACGAAGCCCAGAACGCTCATCTGGAAGGGCAGGAGAAGAAAGGCTCCCGAAATCCCCGTGGGCGCCGCGAGCAGGGCAATCACAAAGGCCACTGCCGGCGGCAGCCAGAATGGGCAATGGACCCCGGAGACGGGAAACGTCATGGCAAAGCCCCACCCTTCAACTGACACAAACTCCCGGCTCTCGACCGATATAGGCTCTTCGCTTGGCTTAGACTTGACCCTGGCGGATCAGATTCAGGCTAGCACGAATCCCTGGAACGAACCGAAGCGCGGCGCTGGGAGCTACTGCCGGCTCCCGGGAGTCGCCCTGTTGTGCCCAGCCTTCGCCGCGCTGGCTTGCTGGCGCGTGTTGAAGCCGATATCGACCACGGCGTTCTTCTCGAAACGCACCTCGGCGCCACGGGAGATGACCGTGGAGTACACCGACCAGGCCATTCCGTAGTAACCGAAGGCCGCGCCCACCCACCGCGAGCTCTGGGCGATGCCGGCGCCCAGCAAGCCAAAACCGAATCCGCCGCCCACGGTCCGGCCCGCCACGTTCGACTGTTGGCCCACCACGGTGTGCGTGCCTTTGGCGCGCACCGGATCGTTGTCTCCCGCGCGGCGGGCGATCATGACCGCCGCTGCCGTGCCCAGAAAGCGCGTCTTGGATTCCTTCGCTTCCACGCCGCCTTCCCCGTCCACCTTGAGCGGCGCCTTGCCGCGCTCTATCGCCTTGAGAGTCGCTTCTGTGCGGAACCGGAGTTTTTCCTGCCTTTGGGAGGGCGCGGCAGCCGGGGGCGCCGCTTCCTCGAGTTGCACCACCTCAGGCGGCAGTTCGACTCTCTGGAACGTGAAGCGGAGCTGGCCGCCGCGGTGGAAGCGGCGTGCCTTCTTGGCGAGCACCACGGATCCCTCCAGGCGCGTCCCTTCCGGCAGAATTAGTCTGTGGTCGGTCGAAAACAGCGGCTCCCCTAGCACGGCCTCTACCGGTGTCCCCAGTTTCGAACTGCCGGAGTCCAAGGCGGTGAGCAGCCTGGCATGCGCCAGGCTATCGCCGGGCGGCTGCGTTCCCAGGAGCGCCAACGCGCCGCGGTTCACCGTCTCCTTGCCGAAGTCCAGCGGGGCTCGCAATTCGGCGTCGAATCGCGTGCCCTTGCGCACATATTGCGGGTGATAGGGCAGCTTCGACATCAGAAAATCGGCCACCCGCTCCTTTTTGTCCGGACCGCGCACGACATCGGGAATGCTTTTGGCGCGCGCGATCTGCGCGTGAATCTGGTCCTCGACTTTCTGCTTGCCTGTTCCCAGGACACCGCCGTTAGCGCCCTGCGGGTTTTGTGGCTGGCTCTTTGGCGGAGTTCGGGACACGATGGAGTCCAGCCCGGTGCTTTCGTCCGTGTGGATGAGGAGCCGCCGTCCATCCGGGAGCCGCAACTCGGTGAACTCAAAGTACGCGCGATGCAGCGGTGTAAAATCGCCGTTGAGCACGGCCTGCGCGCGCTCCGATTTTGTTACCGGCGCCACCCGGCTCACGCGTCCGATTACCTGACACCCGGCGGGAACCACCTCCCGGTCGAATGCGTACAGAGGTTCCAGGAGTCTGGCCTCCACGGGCGCGCCGGCACGCTTCGAAATGCGCCGCGTCAGGTAGAGCCGGAGCGGCGTGCCGGGCGGAATGAGCAGCGGAATTGTGGGTGGTTGTCCCGCGCCGCCGGGTTGGCCGAAGGCAAATGGGACAAAACACACCAATACGAGCAGCGGAGCCCCTCTGGTGCGCATACGAGCTTGGACGCCCAGGGGTCGCTTCCGGGTACACCCCGCCTGCCTATCCGGCTCTGTCTGCCCCTGCTCGCGACCGGTGGGCACGCAAGGCCGCGGCCCGGTCGTAGATCTCCTCGCGGGTGACGCCGGCTTCCGCGTACATGGCGAAGATATTTTCCTCCGGCGTTTCCGGCGGAATCGTGTGCGAGGCCGCCAGAATGTACCCGCCGCCGCCGGCTGTCATTCCTTCGATCAGCCGCGCCGTGGCGCGGCGCACTTCCGCGGCGGGGCCGTGCGGCAGCAGGTGCTGCGTATCCACGCCCCCCATGAAGGTCAGCTCTTTACCGAACTCCCGCTTCAATTCCAGCGGATCCATCCCCGGACAATTGCACTGCACGGGATTCAGCACCGTCATGCCCGTCTCGATCAGGTCCGGGATGATCGGGCGCAGCGCCCCGCAGCAGTGGTAGGCCACCGGCAGCCCCTTGTCCCGTCCGGTGGCGAACACCCGGGCCAGTTCGGGCTTGATGAGGGAGCGCCAGTGCGCCGGGCTCATCATCATCGCCAGTTGTCCGGCGATGTCGTCTCCCGTCCAGTACCAGTCCAGCCGGAAGCGCTCGCAGGCCTGCTCCCCCAACCGGATCGCGAAGTCCGCGCAGCGGCGGAACATGGCGCGGGCCAGTTCCGGACGCGCCGCGATGTCTACCAGCGCGTCTTCCATGCCCCGCAGCCGCCAGTACATCTCGAAGACGCAGGGCGAAACATCGCAGCCGATGAAAAAGTCGCGCCGGTCCTCGACCACCGGCCGCATCCGGGCAAGCAGGTCCTGAAAGCGTTCCTCGGGAAAGTGGTACGCCAGCACCTCCTCGGGGCTCTGTCCGGCCAAGGGATGAAGGGCGATCTGGTTGAAGTGAAACTGCTTGACCCAGCGAATGCCCCAATCGTCCACGTGCCCTTCGCCGTCACGCTCGTGCACGATTCCTTCCATGGCGTAATTGTTATTCACCCAGGTCTGGCGGACGTCGTTGCCCATGGCCTCGGGCACGTCCGCGGCGCCGATCTCCAGCAGCCCGGAAAGCTGCACGTAGGTTTCCGGGTGGAACCACATGAAGATAGGGACCCGGTCCGCCGGCTGCCGGGTGAGAGCGGCGTACATACGTTCCCGGGAGGTCATGCGGCGCCTTCGGCCGCCGGCGCGTCCGCGCTGCTCACGCCGGCAGGTTCCATTTCTCGTCCCAGGTCACGCGCGCTTTCGTACGGTACGCCTGGCTGCCCATGAAACAGGCCATAGCGGAGTAGTAGCCCTCCTCCTCGTTGGCCACCGTCTTCTGCCGCGTGCGGATGCACTCCAGCCAGTTCTCGATCAGCCACCTGGCGTTGGACGGATCTCCTGGCGCCCGCGCGGCCGGCGTCTGGCTGTTCTTGGGATGCGGCACATACTCGTAACCCAGCTTGCGGTCGTAGCGCAGCACCGTGAGCACTCCCCCCGTGCCTTTGAACTGTACTCCGGCGTTCGATCCCATCCCCACGGTCATGATTTCGGCTTCGAAGGTGACGTTGAGGTCTTGCGGGTATTCCAGAATCAGGTTCACCGTGTCGGGAGTATCGCGCCCGTCCCGGAACTGGTACACGCCGCCTCCCGCCACCGCGGCTTTCGCCTTGGAGAGCCTCAGAAACTGGTGCGCCGAGTCAATCACGTGGATGCCGATGCCCATGATCATGCCGCCGTCGTAGTGCAGCCACTTGTACGGGCTGAAATAGATGCCCGGATTCCAGGCCACCTTGGGCCCCGGGCCGCACCAGCGCTCCCAGTCCAGTCCCTCCGGCTTGCGCTCCATCCCCGGGGGCGCCTGCTTCACGTACCCGTCGTTAGCGTCGTACCAGGTGCGCGCCAGCCCGATCTTGCCCATCACGCCGGATTCCACGTACTTCTTGCGCGCCTCCTGAAAGTGGGGCACCGCGCGGGCCTGCATACCCACCTGGATGATCCGGCTGTACGCGCGCGCGGCCTTGACGATCGCCTGGCCGTCTTTCGGATTGTGCACCATGGGCTTTTCCACGTACACGTCCTTGCCGGCCTTGCAGGCATCCACCGTGATGGCGGAGTGCCAGTGGTCCGGCGTGGCCACGATCACCGCGTCCAGATCCTGGTGGTCCAGCAACTGGCGGTGGTCCTGGTAGGCCTTCACGCCGGCCCCGCCCAGGGTGGCTGCCTCATCCCGCCGCACGCTGTACACATCGCAAACCGCCACCCACTCGATCCCGCCGATCCTGTTTAGCTCCTTCATCAGGTACTGGCCGCGCGGGCCTGTCCCGATCGCACCCATGCGGATGCGGTCGTTGGCGCCGAGAACCCGCCGGTAAGACGCCGCCGTCGGCGCGAGCGCCGCCGATTGCAGGAACGCTCTGCGCGTAGAATCTGTGGTCATGCTGCAAGCCTCCGCCATTTCAGTTAATCAGATCATATTGACTGGAAGCAAGCAGGCCTGACGCCAACACGTAAGCGCCGGGGCCGGGTGCGGTGTTACAGTGAACGGTTCGTGTATGACCCGCCGCACCTTGTTCGCATTGGCCGGAGCGCAGGGGGCCCGCCTGGCGGGGCAGATGGCCACCCGCGGGATTAAACCGCAGCCGCGCGGCAAGCCATCCGGCCTGCCGTTTGACGCCTCGTTCACGGATGTGGCGGCCCAGGCCGGCCTGGTCCACCCCACCATCTACGGCGGTCTGAACTCCATGGCCTACATCCTGGAAACCATCGCCTGCGGCGTTGCTTTTCTGGACTACGATAACGACGGCTGGATCGATCTCTTCGTCCCTTCCGGCGCGCGGGTCGAGGGCGTCCCGGCGGGCAGCACCAACCGCCTGTACCGCAACAACCGCGACGGCACCTTCACCGACGTTACCGAAAAGGCCGGACTCGTGCGTAGCGGGTGGGTGTGCGGCATCACCGTCGGCGACTACAACAACGACGGGTATGAAGACCTTTTCCTCACCTACTGGGGCCAGAACGTGCTCTATCGCAACAATGGGGACGGCACCTTCACCGACGTTACGCGGCAGGCGGGTCTCCTGCATCCGCAACCCCGCTGGGGCACCGGTTGTGCCTGGGTGGACTACGACCGGGACGGCAAGCTCGATCTGTTCGTGTCCAATTACCTCAAGTTCGATTTCAAAGCCGTGCCCGCGGCGGGCGCCACGGCGCGCTGCAACTTTCACGGCGTACCTATCAACTGCGGCCCCCGCGGCCTGCCCCCGGAGCCCTTCGCTCTGTATCACAACAATGGCGATGGCACCTTTATCGACGTGAGCCGCTCGAGCGGCATCGGCGAACCGCGCGACAGCTACGGGTTGACCGCCGTCGCGGCCGATTTCGATAACGACGGCTGGCC
>JAJPJX010000117.1 GCA_021324015.1 Solibacteraceae bacterium
GGCCCATCCGCACGGACGATTCCTCCGGGTACCGAGGCGATCGCGCGCGTGTTTCAGGCCGCCGGGGCGCCTGTCCTGCTGCTGTTCGACGAAGTCCTGAACTTCCTTAACCGCCACCGGGCGATGGCGGACCAGTTCCACTCGTTTATTCAGAATCTGACGGTGGCGACGACGGGCACCACGCACGGAGCCGCGGTGATCAGCCTGCCGCGCAGCCAGGTTGAGATGACCGACTGGGATCTTCAATGGCAGGACAAAATTGCCAAGGTTGTGCGGCGCGTTGCGAAGGACCTGATCGCGAACGACGAGACCGAAATCGGAGAGGTGGTCCGGCGGCGGTTGTTCGAGGACCTGGGCAATGAGCGCGCCCGGAAGAACACGGCTGCCGCCTTTGCCGATTGGTGCTTTGAGCGAAGGGCTCAGTTGCCTCCGGAATGGACGGCGGTGGACACCGCCGCGACGGAAGCGAAGGCTCGGGAGTTTCTCCGGGGCCGTTTCGAGTCCTGCTACCCGTTTCATCCGGCGACTCTATCTGTTTTCCAGCGCAAGTGGCAGGCGCTTGCGCAGTACCAGCAGACACGCGGCACCCTGGCGATGCTGGCGCAGTGGGTATCGATTGCTTCACGGGAGAGCTTTCGGAAGGCTCGCACGGAGCCGCTGATCACGCTCGGTTCCGCTCCGCTGTTTGAACCGAACTTCCGCAGCGTCGTTCTGGGGCAGCTCGGCGAATCGCGTCTGGTGGCCGCAATCGACGCAGACATTGCCGGCGAGCACTCCCACGCCAAGGCGCTCGACGCCGACACCAAGGGACCATTGCGGGATATCCATCGCCGGGTTGGCACGGCGATCCTGTTTGAGTCCTCGGGCGGGCAGGCGGACAAAGTGGCGCACTTGCCGGAGCTGCGATTCGCTCTCGGCGAGCCCGCTGTGGATACGACGTCAATTGATAACGCGGCGTTTGCTCTGGAAGACAAGTCCTACTTCATCCGAAAGATCGGATCGGACGGATTCCGGATCACGCATCAACCCACGATGAAGAAGGTGGTGAGCGACCGCCGGGCCTCGCTGGATGAAGAGACCGAGATCAAGCCTGCCCTCCGCAAGATCGTGGAGGACGAATTCCGGCGTGGCGCCGGCCTGCCGCTGATTCCTTTCCCGCGCGAGGGCTCCGAAATACAGGACACACCGAGATTGACGCTGGTGGTCATGGACCCGGATGCGGAGTGGGTCTCTTCCGGTTCGCTGCGCGATCAGATTGCAGAGTGGACCCGGCAGCGGGGAAAATCGCCGCGGCTGTACCCGGGGGCCTTGGTGTGGTGCATCAAGAAGCCTGGCCGCGACCTTCGGGACAAGGTCGAACTCTGGCTTGCGTGGAGGCGTGTGGCCCGGGAGATCGCCGAAGGGACGCTCGGGGGCGAGTTCGATAGGGCTGATCGGGCGGAAATCCAGTCAAAGGTCGCGGCTGCGGAGGAGGCCGCGAAGGATGAGGTGTGGGCCGGTTACCGGTTCGCTGTGATCGCCGACAGCCAGGATGCGGGCGGCCTGAAAACGATTGATCTCGGCGCGGGACATTCGAGCAGCGGAGAAACGCTCTGCGGCCGGGTCGTGTCCGCACTGAAATCGGAGGCCCTTCTGAATGAGTCTGTGGGGGCGGGCTACATTGACCGCAATTGGCCGCCCGCCTTGAAGGAAAGCGGAGCGTGGCCTTTGGCGAGCCTGCGCCAGAGTTTCTTGAACGGCGCACTTACCCGGCTCATCGACCCGGATGCGACGCTGCGCACCAAGATTGTCGACTTTGTGAGCAGGGGCGAATTCGGCCTGGCGTCTGGCCGGCAGGCAGATGGGAGCTATGAGCGCGTGTGGCTCTGTGAACCCATCGCGCCGGAAGAGGTCGCTTTCGAGGCTGGAGTGTTCCTGCTGACCAAGGCCAAGGCGCAGGCGCTTAGGGCAGCGGTGACGGCGCCTGCTGCCGGCCCGGAGGTCGTCACGCCCGTCGTGGAGCCATCGCCGCTCCCCCAGCCAAGCCCGAGTCCCGAGCCGAGTCCTACGCCCGAGGCCCAGATGAAGACCAT
This sequence comes from Solibacteraceae bacterium, assembly GCA_021324015.1. Lineage (GTDB taxonomy): Bacteria > Acidobacteriota > Terriglobia > Bryobacterales > Bryobacteraceae > JAJPJX01. The sequence continues at coordinate 2,073 of JAJPJX010000117.1, forward strand.
CCGCTTGACGGGGACGGTGCCTCCTGAGGTTTGGAATCGCATGGGGACGAAGATTCTTCCGAAGCTCCGAACGGGATCGGATCTCAAGGTAGGTATCGACTTCGTGGTCACGGTTGACCGTGATTCTGCGAAGAACCTGGTTTTGGAGTTACGTCAGATTCTGGAAGACCTTGGCCTGAAGGACAGAGTTTCGGTAGGCGATTCGCCGCGACAATGAGCACTCGGCTTCCACATGCACGATCCTCATGTATAGGAAGGCCAATTTGTCTTCGTGCTGCGCGGAATCACAAGGGCGGGAACAACCGCGCGCGCGTGCGCGAGGCACGTGCGATTCCACAATCGCGGCGGTCAACGTTGGAGTCGGTCAGGAGTCCAGAACCACCAGAAATCGCCTTTGGTGGCGTCTTGGCGTCCAAATCCATCGCGTCTAAGTCTTTTGTTTTCAGTAGGCGATGCTCGTAAGTTGTTGATATTTTTTGCTTGGGGTGCAAGAGGTCCCGGGTTCAAATCCCGGCGGCCCGACCAATTAGCCTTTTAGAATCAACACATCAACATTTCCCCGGAAGCTGGCGAGAGGCAATTTGTGCTCGAAACTGTGCCAAAACTCTTTCAACTCGCCTTCTCTGTGCTCGAAACTCGCCGCTCGTTGGCCTTGCGGTCCAACTTCGCCAACGCCTCTCGCATCATCCCCAGTTTCGCCTGGCTGTACAGCTTGAACACGTCCGCATCGCCCTGGCGAAGCATCTGGGTGACCATGTGGTCGGCCACCCCGCCAGCGCTGAGCCGTGTGGCGAACGTGTGCCTCAACTCGTAAAGCGCGAAGTACGGCACGCCAGCCTTCTTCAACGTCCCCGCCCAAACTTTGCGGAGATTGGTGATATGGGGCTTGCTGGCTCCGACCTTCGGAGTTGGGAACAGGTACTCGCTGCCAGGCGCTTCCTTCATCTGCCGTCCGAAAGCCTCGGCGGCGGCGTCCGTCAGGGGCATGTCGCCGATCCCATTCACGGTTTTCGAATCTGCTATATGGACAACTGCGTTGTCCAAATCGACCTGTGCCTTCCTCATCGGAAGGAGCTCCTTTTTGTACCGCAGCCCCATCTCGCACAGGATGACGACGATATTCCGCAAGTAGCCGGGTGCCACAGACTCGATCGCGGCCTGCTCGGTCGCCGTCATATAGTGCGGTTTCCTTGTCGACTTGGCAACGGAAACCGGAAACTCGACAGCCAAGCAGGGATTGGCGGCCAGCCGCTTCTGCCTCACCGCCACGTTGAACATGTGCGACAGAATTCGAAATTCCTGGTGTGCGGTGGCCGGCTTGATCTTTCCCCTCAGTTGCAGGCCGAACTTCGTATGCACCCTGCGGCCTTGTTCGAGGCGCTCTGCCAGATAGCTCTCGATAGCCTCTGCCGTGATGTCCGACAGCGCCACCTCTCCGAATGCCGGCCGCAGGAACTTCAACGCATTGACATTCTGCTGGTGATTGCCGGCGCTTCGGAATGGCGGTTTTGAACGCCGCTCCAGGAACCAATCGGCCCACTGATTGAACGTGAGCTGCTTGCTGCTTAGAACAACCGGAAGACGGCCGTCGTCCCGAGCATCCAAGCGATCGCGCAAAAAACGCTCGGCCTTCTGACGATCGTTGGTTCCCGCCGATTCTCGTATGATCTCTCCTTTCTGGTCCCGATAACGGACCTGCCAGAACCCCGAGTTTCCCCGGCGATAGACCGCGCCTTCCGTTTTGCGCGGACGTCCTCCCTTACTCATAGATTCCTCCATTCAGTTGGAAACGGGGACCGACACTCGGCTCTTGGTGGATGGCAACCGAATCCGGCACGCCGCTGTCTGAACAGGGAATCTGCTTCCGCTCATGACAAGGATAGCCGGTCGACAGGAACCCGTGGGACCAGAGGCTATGGCATCGGCTGAGCCATGACATATGCCACCTCCTGACGGAAGCTCGCGCGAAACGATTCGAGGTCCGCCCTGAGAAACCGGATATTGCGGCCCATCACGCGAAGGTGCGGAATCTGCTTACGTTCGACCCAGAGATACACGGTTTGGACGCTGACGCCCATGTATTCAGCAGCATCCCGGACGGTCAGTGGGAGATCTTCGGCAGGGCGGCTCAATCCTTGAGTGCTGCCGCCCGGTGTAGCGTTTTGGGGGAGGTGCTTTGCATTCATGCCTATTTGTAAGGCATCCTCTGCGTTCCTGCCAAAAGTCTGGGCCGCGGACCTAGAGAGAACGTAGATGAACCGGTGGAGGCTCGTCCGGCCGTCGGAACAGTTCGATTCGCAAGGGTGTTCGTGGCATACTCGTGCTGCGTGTGAGGAGCGTCCGCGACCGAGGACAACGCCATGCGACTCGAGTCTACGATCGAATCTATTCGAGACTGCTTGAAGGAGGACAGAACGTTCACCAACCTGAGGCTGGGTACCCGCTGGCCGTCTCGCGTCGAACTCCGGTCTCGTTCTCAATGCGCCGCAGCGGCCAGCCCAGCCGCCCCAGCGCGATCACCTGTTGTCGCTTCTCGTCGCTCAAGACATTGCTCACGTCGAGGGAGGGTAACCCTCCGCTCGCGATTCAATGTCCTGCCTACCTCCGTTGGCCGGTTTTCAGGTGTCCCCCATTGGCCGGTTTTGGGTGTCCCCCGAGGAACAGCGGCGGCATCGAAAACCCCGTGATGCCCACCAACTAATTTCGCGATTTCGCTGGCAACCCTATGCGGAATACCGCGTTGCACAAGCATGGGAGCGAGCACGATTGCCGTTGCCCGGCCATGCGGAACGTCCATAACGTTAGGAGCGGCGCAACAATAACAACTCAGTCGTGATCTGAATTTGCACACCGGCTCGAACCGCTCCGCAGCCGCTACAAATCACGGGGCCGAGCCTGGAGCCCCAGTAGATATGGGCGACGACGGGCCGGGCTTCGTCCGAGCGATCCCTTTCTCATTATGTTATAGTTCCGATTGAAAGGAGCCTTGGATAGGAACTATAACATTATGCGCCCCGCTGCCTTCGACCCCTCTGTCCTCCGTCAGCACTTGCGCCGCCACAAAATCGCTGACCTGCCGGAACTCAAACGGGTGCTGGGCACCGACACGCCGCTCACCGTGTTCCGCAAGCTTAAGCAACTCGGCTACCTCGCCAGCTACACCCATCGCGGGCGGTTTTACGCCCTCGCCGACATCCCCCAGTTTGATGATCGCGGGTTGTGGTCCCACCAAGCCGTCTGGTTCTCCCGGCATGGCACCCTACTGGCTACCGTGGAGGCCTTCGTCCTGGCTTCTCCCCACGGCTATTACGCCGATGAACTTGCCGACGTTCTGCACGCCGAAGTGCGGGAGCCTCTCCGCCACCTGGTTCAGCGGGAACGTCTGAGCCGGACCGAAGTCGACGGCCAGTTCCTCTATTCCGCCATCGAGTCGCCCGATCGCCGCAACCAAATCATGACTCGGCGCAGCGCCCAAGTGGTCCCATTGGCCGCCCACTCAGCCGGCCTCGAAGTCTCTCCCGGTGAACTCAAGGCCGCGATCATCTTTTTCTATGGCCTACTCGACGAACAGCAACGCCGTTTGTTTGCCGGCTTGGAATCCATCCGGCTCGGCCACGGTGGCGACACCCTCCTCGGCGATTTCCTGGGCCTGGACGCGCACACCGTCGCTCGCGGTCGTCAGCAACTGCTGGACCCCAACGTAATCAGTGGGCGGATACGCCGCCAGGGTGGCGGCCGTCAGCCCGCGGAAAAAAAACGCCGGACATAATCGACGTCCTACATTGCTGGAACACGACACGGCCGGCGATCCCATGACGGGGCTGCGCTGGTCGCGCCGCACGACCATCCGAATCTCCGAGGAACTTTGCCAACTCGGCATCGCTGTCTGCCCCAATACCGTCGCCCGCCTGCTCCCTCAGATGGGCTATTCCCTGCGCGTCAATCACAAGCAGATCACCACCGACTCCAGTCCCGATCGCAATCTCCAGGTTCGAATACTTGGCCGAACTGCGCGGTCGGTTTCAACGTCGTCATCTGCCTATCATCCGTGTCGATACCAAGAACCGCGAACTGGTCGGCAATTTCCGTAATCCAGGCCGTCGCTGGGAATGCAGCCCTCGCCGCGTCTTCGACCACGACTTTCGCACCGACTCCATCGGCATCGCCATTCCCTATGGCATTTATGACATCACCGAAAATCGCGGTGCCTTCGTCATCGGTGTTTCCCACGACACGTCCGCCTTTGCCGCTCATGCCATCGCCCATTGGTGGCAGCAGGAAGGCTCCCGTCGCTATACCGGCTCGCGCCAACTCCTCATTCTGGCCGATACCGGCGGCAGTAACAGCTATCTCTGCTACGCCTGCAAGACCGAGCTTCAGTACCAACTGGCCAACTCTTTCGGTCTGTCGGTCACCGTAGCCCACTACCCGACCGGAGCTTCAAAATGGAACCCTGTCGAACATCGTCTCTTCTCCGAGGTGTCGCGAAACTGGGCTGGTGAACCGCTCGACTCCTACCGGAAGATCCTCAATTACGCCCGAACCACCAAAACCCAAACCGGTCTCACCGTCACCGCCTACCTCGACCGCCGCCAATACCCATGCGGTCTCAAACCCTCACCAGAACCAGTCGCGTCTCTGCGACTGCAGCACCATGAAACCCTGCCGAAGTGGAACTACACCATCAAGTTGTTTTTGCGTCGGCCCTTAGTCGTGAGGTGGCAGACCCGCCGGGAACTGCGCCAGAGGGCGTACGCCAATGCCGCAATGCACGCCACGCAGAAACCAACCGCGATGGAATCCAACGACGTTCTCCTGAAGGTGGGCAGTTCCGGGCCACAACCCCGGCTCGGAGGTTTGGCGCGAGGCGGCCGACGCGCAGAGATTCCAAGTTAGCATGACGCAGATCAGAAAATGATGCTGACGTTGGAGCACCCAGCGGCGTTGCCGGAAGAGATGCTGGGGGCGTTCGTGCCCATCGCGGCCGGCTGGTGCGCGGGTGGCGACCCATCTTGACGCCAGTGATCATGAAAGCGGAACGCTGGAGGACGGCTCCGCGCGCCGGGCTGTATGATAGCGAGCGGTGAAGGTCAGGGATTTCATCCGCGGTCTGGCGGCTGGCGGCAGGCAACTCAAGACGACCAGGGGCAGCCACCGCCAGACCGGCACCTTGAAAAAGGAATGGCTGTCACAGTAGCTGGTCATCCCGGGTCCGATCTTCCGGAACACCGAAGGCGATTCTGCGCAGCTTCGGACTGTAAGAGAAGAGAAGAGCGGATGAAGTTCATAGGTATTTCCATCCCCAGACCGTCGAGCGCTGCGGGCGTCATTGAAGTGGACTCTGCCGCCTGACGCGCCTACGATTTCGAATCCGGGTGTCGAGGCGGCTGTTCCCCCTCTGCCAGGGCTCCCCGGCGTTACCGCGCGAACTTCAGGGCTTGCGCCGAGACCTATGTTCTGCCGCCCGTGCGGGCTGGTCAAGCCCCTCATGGCGCCGGGCGGGGCAGGCGCCATTTTGTTCGGGTGTAGGCGATGCGGAATCCTTGGCGCTCGGCGTTGCGCTGGGAGTCGGTGCCGGCTCCGGCGACCATCATGGCCAGGTCGCAGCCATGATCGACGGCGTAGCGCATCCGTTCTTCGAGCAGCGCGGACTGCAATCCGCGGCGGCGCAGTTCCGGAATGGTGGCGGAACCGGCGAACAGGGCGACCCCGTCGTGGATGCTCAGCGCGGCGGCGGCACCAGGTACGCCGCCAATCTCAGCGAGGAAGCAGAGACTGCCCTCGCGTGCCGTAGCGATCACGCCGATTTCCTGAAGGAAATCCAGAAATTCGTGATGCTCGTGCGCCCAGCCCCTGGCGCTGACGCCGGCCCAGAGTTGGGATTCCTCCGCACGGATCACGCGCACCTCGATGCCAGGATGGTCTGCCGCCCCGGGTTTCTCCACGCTTCGATATAAAACGTTGCTGATCTCGACGGGTCTGTAGCTCCTGGTGCAGAGCAGGTCGAGAACAGACACCCCGGCGAGCGGACTCACTTCGTGGACCGCCGGCGCGCCGCGGGCGAAAAAAAAGCGCTCGATTTCCTCCAGCGCGGCCGCGCTCAAGTCCTCGAAGATGCCGAGCCCGAAGCTCTGGGTGACCGGGGAATCGACGCCGTCGAAGACGGCATAGGCGCCTGCGCATTCCATCCACCCGGCGCCGCTTGCGGGGAACAGACGAAGCCGGCTCTCGGCGAACCGGACACAGGCATATCCTTCCGCCCCCTCCAGGCGTCTCGAGAGTGCAAGGTCGGAGAACACGATTCGCTCGTGTCATGTTACACAGCAGCGATCCGCCCAGGCAACGCGTGGTAGGAGAATGGAATGGGGAGCGGGATGTGCCGTGGTTTCTCTTTTCGATAGCCAAGGGCTGCCGCCGTCCGAGGAGCGGCTGGAAGAGGGGGCCGTGCTGTTGCGCGGTTTCGCGGCGGCGGAGGCGCCCGCGCTGCTCGAAGAAGTGGCGCGCATCGCGCAGACCGCGCCTTTCCGCCACCTGGTGACGCCGGGAGGTTACGGCATGTCCGTGGCGATGACCAACTGCGGCCGCGTGGGTTGGGTCTCCGACCGTAATGGCTACCGCTACGATCCCGTGGACCCAGACAGCGGAGCGCCGTGGCCGGTGATGCCCGGGGTGTTTCTGGACGTGGCGGTGCGCGCCGCCGCGGCGGGCGGGTTCGCGGGGTACGATCCCGACGCCTGCCTGATCAACCGTTACGTGGAGGGCGCCAAACTTGGGCTGCACCAGGACCGCGACGAGAAGGACGCTTGGGCGCCGATCGTCTCGGTTTCGCTCGGGTTGCCGGCCGTATTTTTGTGGGGCGGCAAACGCCGCGCCGATCCGGTGCGCCGGCTGCGCGTGGAACACGGCGACGTGGCGGTGTGGGGAGGGCCGGCGCGCTTTGTGTATCACGGCGTGGCGCCGCTGCGGCACGGGCAACATCCGCTGACCGCCGGGGCACGCATCAACTTGACGTTTCGGAAGGTGTTTTGAGGTAGCCGCCGTAGAATTCCTCTCTTACGCCGGCGAGCAGGCGAGCGGCCAGGGCGCCGTCGGCCGGATATCGAATCAGGGCCTGGCGGACCAATTCGACGCCGCCTTCAAACTCGGCCTGGACGACGGCGTCCACTCCCAGTTTGCGCAGTGCGGTCATCTGCTGCGGCCGGGCAGCGCGCGCGATGGTCACGATGGCCGGGTTCAGGCGCCGGGCGCGATCGACGCCCAGCTCCGCGGTGCTCAGGTCCGGCACGGCCAGCACCAGCATGCGGGCGCTCTCGATGCGGGCGGCATGCTGGATCTCCTCGCTGGTGATATCGCCCCAGACTCCCGCCAGGCCGTGCTCGTGCAGCGCGCCGAACACGGCATGGTTCAGTTCCACGACGACCAGGGGGATGCCGGCCGCGCGTAGGACGCGGGCGACGGCCTGGCCGCTGCGTCCGTAACCGGCGACGACGATGTGGCCGTGGAGCGCTTCCGGCGGGAGTGCGACAGGCGCGGGCGCTGCGGCGGGCTTGCGCCAGGACCGCCAGGCGCGCCCGAGGGGAAGGGCCAAGCCGGATACCGCCGGGGAGAGCGCCATGGTGAGGATCGTGCAGGTCAGCGCCAGATCGTAGGCGGGTTTTGAGAGAGCCCCGGAGGCGACGCCGGTCCGCGCGAGCAGGAAGGAGAACTCGCCGACCTGCGACAGGCCCAGCCCGACGATCCAGGGGGCCATGTTGACGTATCCGAACGCTCTGGCGAGGCCGCCGGCGATCAGGGATTTTCCCAAGAAGATCAGCGGAACGATGAGAGCGATGCGGGCGGCATGGGCCAGGGCGTAGCGGGGATCGAGCAGCATGCCCACGGTAACGAAGAACAGGAGGCCGAAGATGTCGCGCAGCGGGACAACGTCGCTCAGGGCCTGGCGGCTGAATTCGGATTCGCTGAGGATGAGGCCCGCAACGAAGGCGCCCAGGGCGAAGGAGAGGCCCATGCGCTCGGTGGCGTAACCGACCCCGACGCCGATGGCCACCACGGATACCAGGAACAGCTCCCGGGATCCCAGCCTCAGCACCCGCCGCAGCAACGGGGGCAGCAGCCGGACACCCAGAACCACGACGGCGGCGAGAAACACGGCGGCGATTCCGATGGCGCGCGCGAGCCTGAGGGGGAGATGGCCGGGGTCGCCAAGCTGGGGCAGGATGATGAGCATCGGGACCACGGCCAGGTCCTGGACCACCAGCAGACCGATCATCACCCGGCTGGCCAGCGTGGAGGTAACGCCCGCCGCGGACAAGGTCTTCAGCACGACGACCGTGCTGGAGAGGGAAATCATGGCGCCGAACCAGATGGCCTCGGTGACCGGCATTCCCAGAGCAGTGCGGCCAGCGGCGGCGGCGGCGAGGGACGTCAGAAGAATCTGGAGCGGGCCTCCGATCAGGGCCATGCGGCGAACGGGTTGGAGATCCTGAAAGGACATCTCCAGGCCGAGGGAGAAGAGCAGCAGGGCCACGCCGATATCGGCCAGGCGTTCAATCTCGTGAACCTGCACCACGGTGGGGCCGGCCGTGTAGGGGCCCACGAGTACCCCGGCGGCCACGTAGCCGACCAGCAGCGGCACACGCAGGGCGCGCGCCAGGAGGCCCCCCAGGAGGCCGGCGAGGACGATCAACACAAAGTCGGAAGCGATGCCCAATCCCGGCGGATCTCCTTCCCCGAGATTTCATTGTCGCGCGGATGCTGCGCGATTCAGCCTTCCTCGCGCAGGGTGTCGGCGGGGTCCACGCCGGCCGCGCGCCGGGCGGGAAGGAAACCCGCGAGCAGGCCGAGCAGGGCCATGGAGGCGCAGGCGGCGGCCAGCGCCACGGGATCAAGGGGCGACACCTCGAACAAGAGACTCTTCATCACGCGGGTAAGGGCCACCGTTCCGAGCAGGCCGAAGGCAAGGCCCACGGCCACCAGGCGGAGCGCATGGCGCAGCACCTGTGAGAGCACGGCGGCCGAGCGCGCGCCCAGGGCCATGCGGATGCCGATTTCGCGGCGCTGGAGCGTGACGGTGTGCGCGAGCACGCCGTAGAGGCCGGTGGCGGTGAGCAGCACGGCGACGAGGGCGAAGGCGCCGATGAGGCCGGCGGGCCGGCTGACGCCCCACAGCGTCCGGTCCCGCACCTGCTGCATGGTGGCGATATCGCCCAGGGGCAGGTTGGGATCGACGTCGCGAACCGCTTCGCGGATGGCGGGCATGACCGCGGCGGTGGCGAGCGCGGTGCGGATGACAAGTTTCACCTGAGGCGAGGGCGCCTGCGCCAGCGGCACGTAGACCACCGGCGGATCGGGATCGCCCGGAGAGGAGACCCGCTCGCTCCGGATGACGCCCACGATCCGGACTTCCGGAATGAAGACTTTGGTCTCCAGGTAGCCGGGCGTGGACACACGAACCACCCTGCCGACGGGATCCTGCATGCGGCCAAGCTCGGCCAGGCGCGACGCCAGAGCCTGGTTGATGACCATGACGCGCGGCGCTCCTTCGCGGTCTCCGGCGGTGATGCCGCGGCCGGCCAGCACGGGGATGCCGAGGGCGTGGAAATAGCCGGGATCGACGCGTTTGAAGCGCACGCGGAGAAGCTCGGAAACGCCCGGGAGGACGATGGCCTCGCCATTCGAGATCCACTCGAGGGGCAGACACGTGGACAGGCCCGCCTGCGAGACTCCCGGAGCAGCCGCGAGCCGCTGGCTGAGCGCCTGGTAAAAGCGGGCGGCGTTCCCTGGCGCCGGGTAGGCGGCGGCCGGCAGGTCCAGGGACATGGTGATCACGTTTTTGATATGCACGCCGGTGTCGATTTGCTGCAAGTTGAGGAGGCTCCTGAGCAACAGGAGCGCGCTCATCACCAACACCAGCGAGAGGGCGACCTCGCTCACGACGATGGCGCGGCGCATGCGCGCGTGCACGCCGGAGGAGCCGCGTCCCGTCCGGTTCAGGGAGGCCGCCAGATTGCCGAAAGAAGCCCGCAGCGCCGGCAGCGTGCCGGCCAGCAGTGCGACTCCCAGCACCACCGCGCCGGCGAAAGAGACGACCCGCAGATCCAGGCGGACATCGGCAGTGAACGGCAGGGACTGCGCCAGGATCGAAGACGCGGCACGGATCAGAAGGGCGGCGGTGGCAGCGCCCGCCACGCCTCCGAGCAGGCACAGGAGCAGGCTTTCGGTCAGCAATTGCGCCACCAAACGGCCGCGGCTGGCGCCCAGGGCGGCGCGGACGGCAAGCTCGCGGCCGCGCGAAGCAGCCCTGGCCAGGAGCAGATTGACCACGTTGGCGCAGGCGATCAGCAGGACCAGGGCGACGGCGCCAAACGCGACCAGGATGGATCGCCGCAAACCGGAGCCGACCAGCAGGCGGGCGAGCGGTTCGACGACGATGGCGCCTTCGCGATCGTGGACGGAGCGGGTATCCGCCAGAGCGGCATAAATGGCCTGCATGCGTTCAGCGGCCCGGGCTACGGAGACGCCGCCGCGCAGCCGGCCGTACACGGTGAGCCAATGGATATCGCGCACCTGCTGGTCCGGGAGAAGGATCAGCGGCTTCCAGAAGCGAGTCTCGTCCCGATCGAAGGCGCCGGGCGGCAGAACGCCCACGACTTGGCGCGGTTCGCCATCCAGGATGGGGCGGCGGCGCAGGATGCCGGGGTCGCCGCCGAAGACGTTCTGCCAGGCGGCATGACTGAGGACGATCACGGGGGCGGCACCGGGCCGGCCGTCCTCGGGCACGAATGTGCGGCCCAGCAGGGCTCCGGTGGAGAACACGCGAAAATAGTCCGGCGTGACGGCCTTGCCGGCGAGGCGTATGGCATCGGCGGGACCGGTGAGCGCCGCCGAGATGGACTGTTCGGCGGACAGCGCCTCGAAGACGGGGCTCGCCAGGCGCTGCCAATCGAGAAAATCCGGGGTGCTGGTGGCATTGACGACCCCCGGCCGCGGCGCTTCCCAGACGCGGACGATGCGGTCCGGCTGCGGGAACGGCAGGGGGCGGAGAAGGACCGCATCGACCACACTGAACATGGCGACGTTGGCGCCGATGCCGAGGGCCAGCACGCTCACCACCGTGGCGGTGAAGCCGGGCGCTCGCCGGAGCGAGGCCAGGCCGTATCGGAGGTCGCGGAGTAAGGTTTCGATCCCTCGAAAACTGCGCTGGTCGCGATGTTCTTCTTTCATCTTTTCGACTCCGCCAAAGCGCAGGCGGGCGGCGCGGCGGGCTTCCTCGGCGGACAGGCCGCGCGCGAGGGCGTCGCGTTCGGCCAGTTCCAGGTGAGCGAGAATCTCGTTTTCGAGTTCGCGGTCCAGGCGCCGCCGGGAGGCCAGCGCGCGGAGGCGCCCGATCACGCGGCGAAGGGTCATCCCGCCGGCTCCAGGAAGCGGGCCACCAGGGCCGCCGTCTTTTCCCAGTTGGCCACCTCGACCAGCAGTTGTTTACGGCCGGCCCGGGTCAGGGAATAGAACTTCACTTTGCGATTGGTCTCCGAGATGCCCCATTCGGTGCGGATCCAGCCTTGCTGCTCCAGGCGGATGAGGGCGGGGTGCACGGAGCCCTGGCTCAACTGGAGAGCGTCGCCGGAGACCTGTTCGATGCGCCGGGCGATGGCGTAGCCGTGCAGGGTTCCCATGGCCTCCAGGGTTTTGAGGATGAGAAGATCCAGCGTTCCGTAGGGCACTTCGGATTGGGATTTCGACATGTCGATAACCGACAGCTATAGTATGGACGCCGGCCGGCGGCTTGTCAAGCGGCGGTGCGGCTCAGTGTTTCGGATATCCCTGCCAGAGATACTCGAGGGCTTCGGGCAGGGTCTGTTGTTTCACGGTGCGGTCGGTGTGCCCGGCATTGGTGGCAAAGACGAATTGATAGGGATAGCCCTTGGCCGCGAGCACGCGGGCCATGTTCTCGTTCGCCAGGACCCAATCGTGGAAATTGTCGCGGGTGATGAGGTTGTCGCGGTCGCCGACCTCCATCCAGATGCGGATGAGCTTTCTGGGGCTGTTGGGGATGAGATGCTCGCGGAACTCCCAGGCGCCGTGAGGGGTCTCGGGGTTCCAGGGCCACTGCTTGTTGACGAACGTGCCGGAATAGGAGAGCACGCGGTGGTAGAGGTCCGGGTGGTACCAGGCCATAGCGAGGGCGCAGGAACCGCCGGAACTGCCGCCCATGGTGGCGCGGCCCTCGGGATCTTTGGTGAGCTTTACGTGGTATTGCTGCTCGACGAGCGGCAGGACTTCCTTTTCAACGAACTCCGCGTACAGGCCGGACATGGTGTCGTATTCCAGGCCGCGCTGGCTGCCCTGGGCATCGCCGCTGCCGTTGCCGATGGAGATGGCGATCATGACCGGCACGCGGCGCTCGGCGATCAGATTGTCGAGGGCGGTGAACAGGAGCGGGTCAGGACCGTCCGCGCCGACGATGAACGGCGCGGGCGAGCCGGGGACGTATTGCTTCGGGACGTACACGGCCACGCGGCGGGTGTAGGGAGCGGGGTGGGACTTGACGATCACCTTGGTGGGGTCCGCGGGGTCCGCCACGGGATAGGTGTTGGGCTCGCGGGCGATGCCGGGGTAGATCTTGCTGGCGGAGGATTCCATGGTGAAGTTATAGACGGTTCCGTGCGGCACCTCCGGGCGAACGGTCATCTCCGGCGCGGGGTTGTGGGTGGGGCCGAGGATGAAGTTTCCGCCGGCATTGACCGGGGCATTGGCGCCATCCGGGAGCTCCCGCGCCTTCACGTAGCCGGGCGTGTGCGGATCGCGGGTGGGGTGTTCCACGCGCGTGCGTTGCAGGAAGGCCGAGGGCGGTTGGGCCATCGCCGAGCTGAGGATGAAGGTGAAGGTCAGAACAGGGAACATATGGGGATCTTACATCAGCCGGCCCCGCGGGCACGATGTACAATGGTCACGACGTTTGTGAGGGGGACCAGTTTCCCAGTGGGCGGGAGAGCCCTTTTGGTTTTGCTAGGCTGCGCGGGCGCGCTGGCGGGCAGTCCCTCGCTGGACCGGCAATTCGACCAGAGCGTGCGGCCGTTTGTCACTAAGTATTGCGCCGGATGCCATAGTGGCAAGGCGGCCGCGGCGCAGTTTGACCTGAAGGCATTTACTTCCGTCGAGATGGTGAGGCGGGAGTTTCCGCACTGGATGCTGGTGAGGGAGCGGCTGAAGGCCAAGGAAATGCCTCCGAAGCCCATGCCGGCGCCATCGGCAGCCGCGGTACAGCAGGTGATTGACTGGATCGGGGCACTGCGCGCGGACGAGATCCGCAGATCGGCGGGCGATCCGGGGCTGGTGCCGGCGCGCCGGTTGAGCAGCGCGGAGTACGACTACACGATCCGGGATCTGACGGGCCAGGACCTGCGGGTGACGCGGGAGTTTCCGGTGGATCCGGCGAACCCGGAGGGCTTCGACAATTCGGGCGAGTCGCTGACGATGTCGCCGGCGCTGCTGAACAAGTTCCTGCGCGCGGCGCGCGAGGTGGCGGACCACGCGGTACTGCTGCCGGACTCGATCGGCTTCGCGCCCTATCCCATGCTGGTGGAGACGGACCGCGAGAAGTACGCGATCCAGCGGATTATCGCGTTCTATCGGCGGCAACCCACCGACTACGCGGAGTATTTTCATGCGGCCTGGGTGTACCGGCATCGCGCGGCGCTGGGAAAGCGGGATGCAACCCTGGCCTCGGTGGCGGCGGAAGAGAAGGTGAGCACCAAGTACCTGCCGCTGGTCTGGCAGATTCTGCACGATCGGGACGCGGCGGGTCCGGTTTGGAAGCTGCAACAGATGTGGCAGGCGCTGCCGCCGCCTGGGGCGGGCGATGCGGATGCAGTGAAAACCCAGTGCGCGGCCATGCGGGACTTCGTGAAGAGGATCCGCGCGCACACGGCGATGCAGTTCGCGGCGCCGGTGGTGAAGGGCCTGCCTCCCGCCTCCCAGCCCCTGCTGAACTGGAAGCTGCGGGAGTTTGCGTCGCACCGCCGCGAGAGCGATCCGAACGACCTGCGCAACGATACGGATCCGCCGCCGGTGCTGCCGGAGATTCCGCCCTATGCCAAGCTGCACCAGGAGGCAGCGCCGCGCTGGGCGGCGATTTCGGCCAGAGCCCGCGCGGGGGATACGGACCTGATCGTTCCCGCCGCTGAGCGGAGCCGCTATGAAGCGGCCTTCGCGCGCTTCGCCTTTGTTTTCCCGGACACCTTTTATGTGACGGAGCGCGGCCGCTATTTCCCGGACGACTCGGATGACAAAGGGCGGCTGTTGAGCGCAGGCTATCACAGCGTGCTGGGCTTCTTCCGCGACGATGTGCCGCTCATGGAACTGATTCTGGACGAGCGGGACCAGAGGGAGCTGGACCGGCTGTGGAACGAATTCGACTTCATCGCCCATTTCACGGCGCGCACGTGGATCCAGTATTTCTTCAACCAGAGCGGCGAGGTGCAGGGAAAGGGCGCCGAGAGCGCCACGGCGCGCCCGGTGGGTCACGAGGTCACGGACGAAGCGGTGATCCTGGCGATGCGGGACGCTTATCTGGCCAAGGCGATGGCCGACCCGCGGAACGATCCGGTGGCTCCGCGGGCGATCCGCGAACACTTCGAGGGCGTGAACGCCACGCTGCGGGCCTTGGAGAGGGAGCACAAGGAGGCGGAGCCGAAGCACTTGCAGGCGCTCGTCCGGTTCGCCGCGCGGGCGTACCGCCGGCCGCTGAGCGAGGCGGAGCGCGACGATCTGCTGGGGTACTACCGGACGCTGCGCACGAAGAACGAGCTCACGCACGAAGACGCCATCCGCGAGTCGATTGTGAGCGTGCTGATGTCGCCCGATTTTCTCTACCGGATCGACCTGCTGGAGAGCGGCGCGGCGCCGGCGAACCGGCTGGTGCGGCGCGCGGCTCTGACCGGCCCCGGGACGCCGGCGCGCCAACCGCTATCCGCCTACGCCCTGGCGAGCCGGCTGAGCTATTTCCTGTGGTCGAGCATGCCGGACGAGGAGCTGCTGCGGCACGCGGCGGCGGGCGATTTGCAGCGGCGGGACGTGCTGCTGGCGCAGGCGCGGCGCATGTTGAAGGACGGCCGGGTGCGCGGATTCGCCACGGAGTTCGCGGGCAACTGGCTGGGCTTCCGGCATTTCGAAACGAACAACTCGGTGGATCGCGAGCGCTTTCCCGCGTTCAACAACGACTTGCGCGAGGCGATGTTCGAGGAGCCCATCCGGTACATCGAAGACGCCGTGCGGCACGACCGCTCCATCCTGGACCTGCTGTTCGGCGACTACACCTTTGTGAATCCGGCGCTGGCGAAGCACTATGGCATCCCGGGGGTGACCGGGGATACGGACCATTGGGTGCGCGTGGACGATGCCGGCCGGTACGGGCGCGGCGGGCTGCTGCCGATGGCCGTGTTTCTGACCGAGAACTCGCCCGGGTTGCGGACCAGCCCGGTGAAGCGCGGGCATTGGGTGGTGCAGCGGGTGCTGGGAGAGGTCATCCCGCCGCCGCCCCCGGTGGTTCCCGAATTGCCGAACGACGAGGCGAAATCGGATCTGCCGGTGCGTGATATGCTGGCCAGGCATCGAGAGAATCCCGTGTGCGCCGCCTGTCACGCGCGCTTCGATTCGTTCGGCCTGGCATTCGAGGGTTACGGACCGGTGGGGGACGCCCGCACCAGGGACCTGGCGGGGCGGGTGGTTGAGACCGGCGTGAGTTATCCGGGCGGCTTCCAGGGCGACGGGTTGGAGGGGCTGCGAAGCTATATCCGCGCCCACCGGCAACAGGATTTTGTGGATACGCTGAGCCGCAAACTGCTGGCGTATGCGCTCAACCGCTCGTTGCAGCTTTCCGATGAAGCGCTCATCGAGGAGATGACGGCGCGGCTGGCGGAGGACCAATACCGATTCAGCTCCCTGGTCGAGACCATCGTGGCGAGTCCGCAGTTCCGGAACCGGCGAGTGGCGGATGCGCGCGAAACGGCCAGGGCCGGACCCCCATTCAGAGAGGCGAAATAGAGATGTCCCGCTCGAGAACGAATTCCGCTCCCCGCATGACCCGGCGGACGGTGCTGCGCGGCGCCGGGTGCGCCATGACATTGCCGTGGCTGGAGTCACTGGACGCGTTTGCGGACACGCCGCCGGCGTCCGCTTTTCCGAAGCGCTTCGGCGTGGTGTTTATGGGGAATGGCATCAACGAGGATCATTGGAGCGGCGAGGGGCAGGGCGCGGCCATGCAGCTCAGCAAAACGTTGTCGCCGCTCGATGCGCTGAAGCAGAAGATCAACGTGATCGACGGGCTGTACGTGCAGGCGCTCACCGGCCAGGGGATCCACCCGGGGCAGACGGGGAGCCTGCTCTCGGGCGCGCACATTTCCAAGGGCGCCGTGATCCACTCCGGGATCAGCGTCGACCAGATGATCGCCAAGCGGGTGGGCGAAGACACGCCGCAATCCAGCATCGTGCTGGCGTGCGACCAGCCCATGACCGGGTATCACGAGACGAACTTTTCGATGGCGTACAGCTCGCACATCTCGTGGCAGAGCCCGGATTCGCCCGTGCCGCTCGAGGTATATCCTTCGCTGGCCTGGGACAACCTGTTCGACAACCGGGGGAGCCTGCTGAACCTGAGCATCCTGGACCGCGTGAAGGACCGGGCCCAGGCTCTCACGACCAAGCTCAGCTCGTCCGACACGAGTAAGTTGGATGAATACCTGACCAGCGTGCGCGAGGTGGAGAAGCGCGTGGAAGGCATGCGCAAGGGCAAGACGGAGGCGGAGGACGCGGCGAAAGCGAAAAACACCGTGACCGCCGCCATGGACCGGCCGGCCAACGGGCTGCCGGAAGACCTGAGGGAACACGCGCGGCTGATGTGCGACATTATCGCCATCGCGTTCCAGACCGACAAGACGCGGGTGGCGTCGCTGATCATCTCGCGCGATCTTTCAGCGATGTACTACCCGTTCCTGGGGGTGCAGGAGGGGCATCACGCCGCGTCGCACAACAACAATTCCGACGGGTACGAGCGCATCGCGCGGTTCCACGTGAGCCAGTTCGCGTATCTGGCTTCGAAGCTCGACAGCATGCAGGAAGGGGACGGCTCGGTTCTGGACCACAGTTGCCTGATGTTCCTTTCGAATATGTGGATCGGCCGGAAGCACGATAACTTCCGGCTACCGCTGGTGCTGGCCGGCGGGCTGGGCGGGACGCTCGAGACCGGGCGCACGCTGAACTATCTGAAGGAGAGCGAGGAGAAGCGCAAGATGTGCAACCTGTATCTCTCGCTGATGGACCGGTTCGGGGCGAAGCTGGAGCGGTTCGGGGACGCGGAGGGGCGGCTGGAAGGGCTGTAGGGGGGCGGTGCGGCGCGGGGAGATAATATTAGCGGAGTGTCCCATGCTGGACTGGACGAGCTGCCCCGCCGTCGAAAGGCACCCTGACCGAGTAAGCGGTCGCAAGGGCGCACTATGCGCCCGACGCGGCCCTGCGGGGCTATGAAAGTGCGGCAGTCGCTCTGCGGTTTTGTCGAGCGTTAATTGAGGCGATACAGCCGCCTGCTATCCGTGATATAGCGGTTCAGAAACCAGATCTCCTGAAACCTTGTCTTCAACTCAGGTGCAGCATTCAGCAGTGCCCGGGCTAGTTCTGTGAGTTCGTTGGCGTTCATTCCAATCCCAGAAGCGTCCACAACTCCTGACTTTGGTAGCGTGTGTAGGACTAGCACGTCTGCCGAATATGCCGGTCCTTTTGCAGTTTTAGTGCCTAGAGCCCGCCAGACCGCGGCCGGAATCTCACCGTGGCTGTACCAGACCACGGGGTTCGCAATCACGGGGTCGTCAGCCCGCGAACCACCCGGCACGATCTCCTGCTCTCTCATGTGATGAAACAAAATGGCGCCGAAGTACCTCGACAGAATAGGGTAACAGAGCGTTCCATCGGCCTTTCGAAGCTGACCAAGGAGTGCGCCTCCATCCTTATTTCCCCATACTGTGCTAAGATCCTCGAATCGCTCGTTAAGGAGGTCTCGAAAGTCGTTGACGAGCTGATGTCCTTCACTACTCCTTATGTCAGGGAGCTGCATGGGGCGGTTCTGCTCGACATACTGATGATGAGGCTGGAGCGTGATTTTCACTCTTCCATAGCGTGGCCGTTGGCTCTGCAAAGCAGTCAAGAATTTTCGTCTATAAACATCGAAGTAGCTAACTTCCTGATTAACAAACGGCAAGACGACTGAGACGAATTCACCTGCGTTATGCACAGCGTCTGACGCGGCGCTGCCCGGCTGAGGCGTGAGGCCATTTGGGACCTCTGAGAATCCTGCGTTAAAACAGTAGGTCCGCGGAGTTCGCAGCTTCGCGAGCCGATTCTCAGAAGCCACCCAAATGGTTAACGAACAACAACAGGATAGCGGCCGAAGGCCCGCCAATCAAGGGGTTCGGGGTGTTATTCCGGAACCCAATAAAATCAATGCTTCCACGCCCTATGACTTCTCCGGTAAGAATCTGACCCCCTACGGCGGGCTACTGCCGGTCATTACCATGCTGGAGAAACTCGGATTCCAGTCCCTGGTGGAACAGACCGTGACCTCGAAGCGGAGTCCCCGTGCCATGGACCTGTACCGGTTCGTGCTGGGAATCGTCCTCGGCCTCTACATCGGCTTTCCGCGGCTGAATCAATTACGCTTCATCGCCCGCGACCCGATCCTGACGGGCATTCTCAAAGTCGCCAAGCTGCCAGTGCAATCCACCTTCTGGAGATTCGTGAATGCCCTGCATCGTAATGTCGCCCGGCAGATGCTGACGATCATGCGAACCATGCGTGAACGCGTCTGGGAAGCGGCCAACGTGAAACTGGAGGTCGTCACCATCGACACCGACACCACCGTGCACACGCTCTACGGGCAGCAGATGGGCGGACGCAAAAGCTACAACCCGAAGAACAAGGGCAAGAAGAGCTATCAGCCCATGCTGACGTTTATCGCCGAGACGCGAGAATACGTCTGGGGCGAGTTGCGCAACGGCGACCGCCCCACCGGCAAACAGATCGGCGATCACCTGCGGAATGTCGGCGCGGCGGTGCCGCCGGGAGTGAAGCAGATCTATGGCCGGGCGGATTCGGGGTTCTACTGCCGGGAAGCCGTCGAAGGATATGAACAACTCAATGCCCGCTTCGTGGTCTGTGCGCGCAAAACGGCCCGCTTGGTCGAGCAACTGCGTCAAGCCGAGTGGAGGCCCTCGCCCAAAACGGATGCCGGCTGGGAGTGCGAATTCCGCTACCAGCCGGACGGATGGAGCAAGCCCTACCGGTTCGTGGCCCTGCGCTACGAGAAGACGCGCGAGGAACAGGAAGAGGAGGAAACTGAGCAGTACCAATTATTCGCCACCAGCCAGTACAAATACCGGGTGTTTGTCACCGACTTCGTCGAGCCCATCGATTTCGTGGTTTGGTTTTACGGACAGCGCGGCGGTGCCGAAAACCTGATCAAAGAGGCGAACAACGATGCCGGGCTGGCGGCACATCCGTCGGGCCGCTTTGACGTGAACAGCAATCACTTCCAGTTGGCCATGCTGGCGTACAACTTGAACTGCTGGCTGATGCTATTCAACCGCGAGCCGCAGGCAGACGCCACCGCACTCCGGCACACCACTCTGGCGACTTCGCGGCTGCGCTTCCTGTTCGTGGCGGCCAAGATCTGGCGCCACGCCGGCCGCACCGGAGTGAGCTACAGCGATCATTATGACGAGAAGGGCGTGTTCGAGCGACTGATGGACCGGTTGCGCCGGATTGTGCCGCGCGGCCAAGGCTACGCACCGGCGATGCTGCCGGCTTTGCGCTGAAAAGGCCCCCGCCGGACCTTTGAGCGCCGTGCATAGAACTTTATGCACTGGCGGCAAGCGCAACGGAGCAAGTAACTTCGGCGCGGGATCTGGCGGGAACGGATTTTCCGGAGGGCGATGAAGCAGCGAAACTCGACCTGACCTACTCAACCACGAATGACATCAACCGAATGAGGCCCACGCTCCGGACGCCGGTTGTGTGCATAATTCAAGATTCAATACCGACCTCGCGACCATCAGGTGCTTCGAGAATCACGTCAGGAAAAGGCTGACCCATGCGCTTGAACGCATACGACTGACCAGTTTCACGCTCGTACTCCGTGATGAATTCCCGGCTGGCGTACCTATTGAACTCGGTTTCGTCGCCCATTGCCCCATTTTAGTATGCTTCTTGGGACAAACGGTACTGCGAAGAGATGCCGACAGCTTGCGAGGTCGACATAACCGGTTGGTCACTATATTGCTTTTCTTGGATGGGAGCCAATGCAGACCGGTTTGGGGCGGTCAGGGATGTGTCCGTTTGAACGCCTTGGAGTCAGCGGTTCCGCTATAGCCCGTATGCGGTCTTCAGAACCTCTCCGGCGGTTTTGAGGAGGTGTCCTCCGGGGCCTTTCCAGGAGTTTCGGTCGTAGTAGTAGAACCAGGGCACGCCGGGAAAGTAGTGGCGCAGGAGCGGGGCGCACATTTTCGGGCAGGGAATGCGCTCGGTGAAGATTTGCAGGACGCGGAGATCGGGCCTCACGCGGAACCACTCGGCGGCCTTGCCTTCGGAGTGGATCCCCACCTCGGCATCCGGGGTGTCCGCCGGCCCGAATTGGCGCAGTAATTCCGCGATGGTGGTGTTGGGGTTCACCAGAATCCGTTGGACGCCTTGCTTGTCCCGATAGAGCCAGGCGGTGACGTTGATCGCGCCGAGATATTTGGGAGTGGTCAAGGGCGGCGCATGGGTGCGCCGAAAGGTGAGCGCCGCCTCCGGGAGACGCATGTCGCAATGGGCTTCGATCGGTCTGGAGTTGGGGATCTTTGGCATGGCTTACTCCTGGACGCCGGTGTGCCGAGAATCGGTTGTAGCATATTTTGTTCGCGGCGGAGCAGCGGTGGCGGGGAGTGCGAGACGATGCAGCGTTCTTTCGCCCCTGACGGGGCGTGGAGGCGGGGAATTACTTCCGGTGGAGGGAGCCGGAGAGAACGGAGCCGCAGGGTTGAAGGACGCGAGCAACGGCACGTGTGGCTGCGAGGGGAGCTATCGGAGCGGCAGGACCCGGGCGCGAGGACGGCCCGACCAGTCAAGCGACACGACTGCGCCACGTGCGAGGTCCTCGGCGCAATCGGCAAGTGCTTGCAGTAGTGCCCGACCGCGGAGCTCGGGTAGGAGTGGCTCGCCGCGCAGCAAGACTATGCTGGGTCCCGCGGCACCCGTGTGGGCGAGGATTTGCGGGAAATCCAGGTCGTTGGTCAGAAGCACGTATCCGAGCGTGCGGGCGTACTCGCAGATTTCCTTATCTTTCGCTGATGCGGAACCGAGGGAAGACCAATGACACGCCTCATGACCATTGTTGTTGAGATATTCAACCCAACGGGGCGTCAGATTCATGTCCAGAAGGATGCGCATCAACTCGCGAGGCGAACTTCATGGCCTTGAGCCAAGCGGGCGGCGAATGCGAGCGCCTCACGGATGTCCTGCGCTTCCAGATAGGGAAAATCGGCGAGCAATTGCTCGACCGTCCGCCCCGCAGCTAGAGCTTCCACGATCATTCCGACAGTCACCCGCATGCCCCGAATACACGGCTTACCGCCCATGACCTCAGGATCCATGGTGATGCGAAGAAATTCCTGCACGGCGCCATCATAACGTATCCAGCAGGGTTCGGGGCGCGGGATCACTCCTGGCGGAGGGCCTGGAGGGGATCGAGGCGGGCGGCGCGGCGGGCGGGGAGCCAGGCGGCGATTAGGGCGGTCGCGGCGAGGAGAGTTAAGGCCGCGGCGAGCATCCAGGGGTCTTTGGCGGAGACCTGGAAGAGCATGGTTTGCAGGAGGCGGAGGGCGAACAGGGCTCCGGCGGCTCCGAGCAGGGCTCCGGCCGCGGTCCAGCGGGCGGCATGCAGGAGGATGAGGCGGGCGATGGCGGCGGGCGTGGCGCCCAGGGCCACGCGGACGCCGATTTCCTGCGTGCGCTGGGCCACCAGGAAGGAAACCACGCCGTAGAGGCCGATGGCCGCGAGCAGCAGCCCCATGCCGGCGAACAGGGCCAGCAGGACGGCGTTGAAGCGCGGGCGCTGAGCCAGCTTGCCGATTTGCTGGTCCAGGGTCTCGATGCTGACGGGGAGGGTGGCGTCGAGCGCGGCGACTTCCGCGCGCACCCAGCGGGACATGGCCGCGGGATCCATGGGCGTGCGGATTACCAGGGCGGCGGCGCGCGGCAGGTTGGCGGGGGCGCGCTTACGGATGTCGTAATACTCGGGATCCTGGCCCGCGGCCAGGCCGGTGTTCTTCACATCGCCCGCGACGCCGATTACGGTGCGCCAGGGACCGATGCGGCCCGGCCGGATCTGCCGGCCCAAGGGGTCCTGGCCGGGAAAGAGGCGGCGGGCGAGCGCGTCGCTGAGGATGACCACGTCGTGCCCGGGCAGGCGGTCGTCTTCCTGGTAGGGGCGGCCGCGGAGGATGGGGATGCCGAGGGCGGCGAAATAGCCGGGGGTGATGAGGCGCCAGTTGACGCTGCCGCCGGTTCCGGCGGTGAAGCGCGGGCGGCCCTGCACGTCGATGGCGGCGTAGAGCATGGCGCCGGCCGGATTGGGCAAGGGCGGCAGGGAATCGCTGAGGGCCAGTTGGGCTACGCCGGGGACGCGGGTGAGGCGGGATTCGAGGGCGTCAAAGAAGGCCGCGCGGCGCGCCGGGTCCGGATAGCTGTTACGGCCGAGAGTGAAGGTGGCGGTGAGGACGCGATCGGGGCGCATGCCGAGCGGCTGGTTCTGAAGGTTCCAGAAGCTGCGCAACAGCAGGCCGGCTCCGGCCAGCAGGACCACGGAGACGGCGAACTGGGCGGCGACCAGGGCATGGCGGAACAAATGACGACGCGCGCCCAGGGTGCGGGCGCCGGTGAGCCCCTCGGCGGTTGGACTCTGCCAGGCGGGCGCCAGGCCGAACAGGACGCCGGAGACGAGCGACAGCGCCAGGGCGAACAGGAGCACGCGCAAGTCCAGGGAGGCTTGATGCAGGCGCGGAATGCCTTCGGGCGCGATGGCCACGAAGAGGCGCAGCAGCAGGAAGGCCAGGGCGCATCCGGCAGCGCCGCCGGCGAGCGCCAGCAGCGTGCTTTCGGTGAGCGCCTGGCGGAGGAGGCGGCCACGGCCGGCGCCGAGGGCGGCGCGCACGGCCAGTTCGCGGCGGCGCGCGGCGGCCCGGGCCAGCAGCAGGTTGGCAACGTTGGCGCAGGCGATCAGCAGCACGGACAGCACCGAGGCAAACAGGATCCAGGAGGCCAGGCGCGCCTCCCTTACCTGGCGGTCGCGCAGGGAACGGACGCGGAGCTTGATCTCCTTGCGGAACTCGGGCGATACGAATTGCAGCGCGTCCTCCAGGAGCGGCTGTAAGGCGGCCGCGGCCTGTGCCTCAGTGATGCCGGGTTTGAGGCGCGCGATGGTCCGTACCAGGATGGCGGTGCGGCGGGTACGCTGCTCGGCTTCGTCGAGGGCCTGGGGGACCAGCAGATCGGCAGGGGCGAGCCAGGGCATCTCGAAATCCGGCGGCAGCACGCCTACGATGGCGGCGGATTGCCCGTCGAGCGGGAGGGGCTTGCCGACGACGGCGGGGTCCGCGGCGAAGCGGCTGCGCCAGAGCCCGTAGGAGATGAGCGCGACTTTAGGCGCCTTGGGGCGGTCGTCCTGCGGGGTGAAGTTGCGGCCGAGGACGGGCTGAACCGCCAGCGTGGGCAGGAAGGCGGCATCCACGTAGGCGCAGCGCAGGCGCACAGGATTGGCGTCGGTGAGGTCGCAATCGCCCACGCCGGTGGAGGAGGCCATCGAGACGAAAGGGGTCTGGCGGGTGCGCCAGTCGAGGTAGTCGTAGCCCAGGAGAAATTCCTGCGGCGCGATGGGGGCGAGCATGCCGAAGGAGACCAGGCGATCCGCCTGGGGGTAGGGAAGACTGCGGAAGAGGATGCGGTCCACGACGCTGAAGACCGCCGTTCCGGCGCCGGCGCCCAAAGCCAGGGCGAACACCGCCGCGAAGGTGAACAGGGGCGCGCGGCGGAGGCCGCGGGCGGCGTAGCGCAAATCATGCGCGAGGATTTCGAGATGGCGGGAGAAGGACATGCCGGCTCCCTCAAAGAATTTAGAAACCGGGGCGGGGTGGAAGTTCCCGGGCTAGTACAGGAGGTATTTGGCGCGGAGGGCCAGAAAGGGCTGGAGATCGGTTTGTTGTTTCTGCTGTATGGCGCGCGGATCTTCGCCGGCTTCGAGGGCGCGCATGGTTTCCTGGTTCCCGATGAGGCGGCGGTTGTCTTCGAAGCGGATCTTGGCGGGATAGAGCTTTTGCAGGGCGGCGGCGATTTCGAGGCCGAGGCGGGAGGAATCGAAGCGTTCCCGATCGGTGATGACAAAACGCACGCCCTCGACGGTCTTGCCGGCCAGGTGCGATGCAGACGGGCGGAGACGCGTGGGGTAGACGCGCACGCCGGGGATCATGCGCTGGTTCAGATACGTGGCGAATTCCTCGCCCTGGATAAAGTCCGCGCCGATTTGTTCGAAGGGGGCATCGGTGCCGCGGCCCACGGTGTAGTTTTCGGCATATTCGAGCATGGCTACGCCGGGGTAGAGGAGGGCGGCGTTCAGGCCGCGGATATTGGGGGAGGGATCGACCCAGGGGAGGCCGGTGGAGTCGAACCAATCGCCGCGCTGCCAGTCCTGCATGCGGACGACGGTGAGCCTGGCCCCGATGTGGTTTTCGGCGTTGAACATGGTTGCCATTTCGCCCATGGTCATGCCATGGCGCAGGGGCAGCGGGAAGTAGCCGACGAAGGAGAACTTGTCGCGGTCGAGCAGCGGGCCTTCGACGCGCACGCCGGTGATGGGGTTCGGGCGGTCCAGCACATAGTAGGGGATGCCGGCCTTGGCGGCTTCCTCCATGGCGTAGGCCATGGTGGCGATGTAGGTGTAGAAGCGCGCGCCCACGTCCTGGATATCGAAGACCAGGGCGTCGAGGCCGCGCAGCATTTCGGGCGTGGGGCGGAGAGTTTTGCCGTACAGGCTGAAGACCCGGATGCCGGTGGCAGGGTCGGTAGTATCGGCGAGGCCGGGGCGGTCTTCCCGGCCGGCGAAGCCGTGTTCGGGGGAGAAGAGCGCCTGGATGCGGACGCCGGCGGCCAGCATCCGGTCGATGTTGCGGCGACCCTGGCGGTCGATGCCGGTGTGATTGGTGATCAGGCCGATGCGTTTGCCGGCGAGGGGGCGGAACTGGCCGGCCTCGAGCACATCGAGGCCGGTGCGGACGGCGGCGTTGCGGGCCACGGCGCGGTGGATGCCGGCGCCGGCGAAGGTTTCGTTATAGCCGGCCAGGATGACGCCGGGCGCGGCCACGCCCAGCGCGGCGGCGGCGATGGTGGCCACCTTTCCGCGCAGCGCGGTAATGGCGTTGCCGCGGTGCGGGTGGACGCTGTTGGTCAGCAGGATGACGTACGTTTTGGAAGCGGGGTCCAGCCAGAGAGAGGTGCCGGTGAAGCCGGTGTGGCCGTAGGAACCGAGCGGGAAGAGATCGCCGCGGTTGCCGGAATAGGGCGAATCGATGTCCCAGCCAAGGCCGCGCAGGATGGGTTGGTCCGGGGGGCTCTGCGGCGAAGTGAACTTGGCCACGGTAAGCGGGCCGAACAGGCGCGTGCCGTGGAGCTCGCCGCCGTTGAGGAGCATCTGGCAGAAGCGGGAGAGATCGCCGGCGGTGGAGAACAGACCGGCGTGGCCGGCGACGCCGCCCATAGAGCGCGCGGTCTCGTCATGAACGGCGCCGCGGAGCACGGGGCCGTCGGTGCCCAGTTTTTCCGTGGGAGCGATGCGTGGTTTCCAGGAGGCCGGCGGCAGGAAGGTGGTCTCGCGCATGCCGAGAGGCTCGAAGATGTTGCGGCGCGCGTATTCGTTAAGCATCTGGCCGCTGAGGCGGTGGACGATCTCGCCCAGCAGGATGAAATTGATGTCGCTATAGACGAAACGTGCGCCGGGCGGACCGGCGGGCTTATCGATCAGAGCCAGGCGGATGCCGGTCTGGTAGCCACTCCAGGCGGGTTCGAGCGTGAGATCGGGGCGCAGCCCGGAAAAATGCGTCATCAGGTTGCGGATGGTGATGTCGCTATGGCCGCCTTGAAATTCGGGGAGATACTGGGTGACACGGTCGTTGAGGCGGAATTTGCCCTCCTCGAGGAGTTTCATCAGCGACGGGGTGGTGGCCACCACCTTGGTGAGGGAGGCGAGATCGAAGATGGTATCCACGGTCATGGGTTCCAGTTCGGGAACCAAGGCGCGGTGGCCGTAGGCTTTGCGGTGCACGACCTCGCCGTTGTGGCCGATGAGCAGCACGGCGCCGGGGATCTGCTTCTCGCGGATGGCTTCCTCGACGGCCTGATCCAGCAGCGGAGACGCAGAGAAGCTTTGCGCGAGGGCGGGCGCGGCGGCGACAATCGCACACAGAAGCGAGCGCATGCAGCCATGATAGCGGAGGGTGCGCTCTTTACGGTCGCGGCCCGGTTACCGGGGTGGGGGGCGCCATGCGGGTGGGATGCCGGCCTGCCTGTCCAGGCCGGCATCGCTTCAGGACAGCGCGGGGTAGTGTGCGAGGTTCCTACGGGGAATTTGGCGCGGGGCGGTTTGCTTGGCTAGGGTTGGATTGGGGATCAGGCCCAGCATCGTTGCGGATAATATCACCAGAAAAAGACCAGGTCAACCGGAATTTTTCAGAAATGATGTGGAGTTTATCACGATTTCAAAGTGGATTCGAGCTCGGCCCAGCGGTCGTAGAGGCGGCTGACGGCTTCCTCGGCGGATCGGAGGCGGTCATAGGCTGCCTGCATGCGGACGGGGTCGCGGACCACGTCCGGGGCGTGCAGGTGGGCCTTGGCGGATTCCACTTCCTGCTCGGCTTCGAGGATGCGGCTTTCCATCTGCTCCCACTCGCGGGCTTCCAGGTAGGAGAGCTTCTTTTTGACGGCCGGGGCGGCGGCGCGAGGCGGGGGCTCTTTTTCGGCGGACGCGGGTTTGCGGGCGGCGCGGGAATCCTCCCATTGCGAATAGCTGGCGAAAACGCCCGCATTTCCGGCGCCGTCGAGACCCAGGACGACCGTGGAGAAACGGTCGAGCAGGTAGCGGTCGTGGGTGACGAGGGCCATGGCGCCGGGGAAGTCGAGCAGGCTGTCTTCAAGGACCTCCAGCGTGGGGATGTCGAGGTCGTTGGTGGGCTCGTCCAGCAACAAGAGGTCGGCGGGCTGGAGCATGAGCCGGGCGATGAGGATGCGGGCGCGCTCGCCGCCGGAGAAGCGGCCCACGGGGGTATCGAGTTGCTCGGGGCGGAAGAGGAAGCGGCGGGCCCATCCGGCCACGTGGATGGGACGGCCGCGGTAGAGGACGGTGTCGCCGTGGGCGCCCAGGCCGCTGCGGAGGGGGGCTTCGGGGTCGAGCTGTTCGCGGCCCTGATCGAAATAGACCACGCGCAGGTTTTCGGCGCGCTCCAGAGAGCCGGCGTCGGGAGCGAGTTCGCCGTGGAGGATGCGCAGAAGGGTGGTTTTGCCGCTGCCGTTTGGGCCGACCAGGCCGAGGCGCACGCCGGGCGAAAGCACGAGGTTCAGATTGGAGAAGAGCCGGCGGCCGCCGAGCGACTTTTCCAGACCTTCGGCGGCGAGCAGGCGCCTGGTTTTGCGGTCCGAGGCGGTGAAGTCGATGCGCACGGGGCCCTTGCTGTTGCGGGCGGAGATTTCGGCCAGCTCATCCATGAGGGCGAGGGCGGAATCGATGCGGGCGCGCGATTTGCCGGTGCGCGCTTTGGGCCCGCGGCGCAGCCATTCGACTTCGCGGCGGACCCGGTTGGCCAGGGCCTCCTGCCGGCGGGACTGGGATTCCAGGAACTCCTCGCGTTTTTCGAGGAAGGTGCTGTAGTTGCCGTCCACGCGGAACATGCCCTGCGGGTAGGCGGGGTTGATTTCGGCCATGGCGGTGACCACGTTTTCCAGGAAGTAGCGGTCGTGGCTCACGGTGACGCTGGCGAAGGGCGCGGTTTTGAGCAGCTTTTCGAGCCACAGGATGCCTTCGAGGTCCAGGTGGTTGGTGGGCTCGTCGAGCAGCAGCAGGTCGGGATTGCGGACCAGTTCGCGGGCGATGGAGAGACGGCGCTTCCAGCCGCCTGAGAGGACGGATACAGGGGCAGCGCCGTCGGGGAAGCCGGCGCGGCCCAAGGTGACGTTGAGAAGGGAGTCTCGCTCGGCTTCGTCAAGGTGATCTTCGGGGAGGGCGGCGGCAAGGACCGCGCGCACGTCACCGCCTTCCGGGAAGACGGGCTCCTGGGGCACGTAGCCGATGCGCGCGAGTTTTCGCGCCGAGCGGGCGCCGGAATCGGGCGGGCGCAGCCCGGCGAGGATTTGCAGCAGCGTGGACTTGCCGGAGCCATTGGGGCCGATGAGGCCGAGACGATCGCCTTCGGCGAGGCTCAGGGAGATCTCCTGGAACAGCGGGCGCGCGCCGAAGGAAACGCCGATGCCGGAGGCGACCAGGAGGACAGGGGCCTGCCGGTCACTCATAGCGGAGGGCCTCCACAGGGTCGAGGCGGGCGGCTTTGACCGCGGGCCAGACGCCGAAGAACAGGCCGATAGCCACGGAGACCGTGAAGCCGGTGACCAGCGCCCAACTGGGAACCTGCGAGGGCAGGGAAGGCACCAGTTTCCCTATCAGAAGGGTGATGAGCACGGCGACGATGATGCCCAGGACGCCACCCGCGCCGGTGAGGGTCATGGCTTCCACCAGGAACTGGCCCACGATATCGCGGCTGCGGGCCCCCACGGCCTTGCGCACGCCGATTTCGCGAGTGCGCTCGGTGACGCTGACCAGCATGATGTTCATGACGCCGATGCCGCCCACCAGCAGGCCGAGGCCGGAGATGGCGATGGCCACCAGACCGATCAGGCCGGTGATGCGGTCGAACTGCTGAATGATCTGATCCGGGGTGGAGAGGCTGAAATCGTTCTCCGCGCCGCGGGGCACGTGGCGCATGCGGCGGAGGGCGGCTTCCACTTCGTCGTAGGCGTTCTTGCGCTGGCCGGGGCGGGCCTGGGCCACGATCATGAAGCGGTCCACCTGGGGATAGCGGATCTGGGCGGTGCGCAGGGGGATAACGATCTGGTTATCCAGCCCGTTTTCGCCGAAGAAGCCACCCTTGGCCTTGGCGAAGATGCCGATGACGGTGTATTCGGCGCCGTCGGTGATGAAGGTCTTGCCGAGGCCGCGGCCGTCCGGGAAGAGGGCCTCGGGGAGGCTCGCGCCGACGACCGCGACGCGCAGGGCGCGGGCGTTCTCCTCGGCGGTGAAGGAACGGCCGGCGTCCAGATCGCGCGGGGAGAGCGCCATCATGTTGGGAGAATCGCCCACCAGGGAGACATTGTCGGACTCGTAGCCGGGGACTCGCGCGGTGAGCGGGCGGTCGTCCACGACGGGGGGGATGAACAACTCGATGCCGGTGTCCTCGACGGAGGTGCACCAGCGCTTGATGAGGTCGGCGTACTCCGGTTTGATGGGGCGGCGCTTGCGCTCTTTTTCGAGGCCGCGGCCGTTGGGGTCGCCGGAGGTTTTGTAGACGAAGATATTGTCCGGGCCGAGTTGCTGGAAGAAGGTGACCACGCCCTTGCGCAAGCCTGTGAGCAGGGAGGCGACAGTGACCACGGTGGTGATGCCGATGACGATGCCGAGGATGGTGAGCAGTGAGCGGAAGCGGTGGGTCCACACCGCTGAGATGGCCATGCGAATGTTTTGCCCGCCGCTGATATACATGGGTTACTCCGCCCGCAAGGCCACCACTGGATCGAGCCGGGCGGCGCGCGCCGCGGGATACCAGCCGGAGGCGATGCCCACGACGCTCGATACCACCAGGGCCAGCAGCACGTAGGGCACGGTAACGGTGAGGCTGATATCGAAGATGCGCGAGAGCAGTTGGGTGAGCGCGGCGCCCAGACCCACGCCGATGGCGCCGCCTAGGCAGGCCATGATCACGGCTTCGATGAGCACCTGCATGAGGACGTCGGACCGGCGGGCGCCCAGCGACTTGCGCACGCCGATTTCGCGGGTGCGCTCGGTGACACTTACGAGCATGATGTTCATGATGACGATGCCGCCGACCACCAGCGAAATGCAGGTGACGGGCACCACCACGGCGGCGATCATGGAAAGAACTGAATCGATGAAGCCGCGGATGGCATCCGGAGTGAGCGTATCGAAATTGTCGGGGGCGCCCAGGCGGGTGTGGAAGCGGACACGCAGGGCGCCGCGGGTCTGATCGACGGCGCGGTCCAGGCTGAGGCCGGAATCGGCGCGCGCCCGGGCGAAGACGGCGATGGAAGCGCCCGTGCCCCAGAGGCGCTCGTACATGGGGTAAGGAATGTAGGCGGAGCGATCCAGGCTGCGGCCGAAGGCGGAGCCCAGCTTTTCTTCCACGCCCACCACGGTGAAGTCGATGCCTTCGATCTTGAATTTGAGGCCCACCGGGGAGCCCACGCCGGGAAAGAGGATGTCTTTGATGTCCTGGCCGATGACGGCCACGGGGGTGCGGGAGCGCTCTTCCTGTTCGGTAAAGAAGCGGCCATCGACGACGACGATGTCGCGGATCTGGACCATATCGGCGGAGACGCCCAGGATAGAGGCGTCCTCGCAGATGGCGCCTTCGCGTTTCACGTCGGCCTGGTGCTGCTGGTAGGGGGTGTAGAGGATCGCCCCGCCATTGACGGACTGGAGATAGCGGGCGTCCTGGGCACGGATCTGGCGGTTGTAGCGCAGCTTCTGGAAGAATTCCTTGCGCGTGATGCGTCCGCCGACCACCTGGGCGATGAGGAAGGAATCGCTGCCGAAGGCCTTGGCGGTGCTCTGTTCGGCATAGACGCCCAGGCCGCTGATGGCGGCGCCAACGAGGATGACGCTGGCGACGCCAATGATCACCCCGAGCAGGGTGAGGAAGCTGCGCAGCTTGTGGGCGCGGATGGAGTCCACGGCCAGGGAAAAAGCGGTGTGGAAATCGTACCAGACGCGGACCCATTCCGCACTTGGAGACGGCATCTATCTCCAGGATAACGTAAGATTGAAGAATCTCCCCGGATGGTGAACCTACGTCTCGCATACGCATTTGAATTCCTGCTGGCGCTGCTGGCCACGTTCACTCTATGGAGCCAGGTAGGCGGGCAAGGCCACCTGGACCTGATGGCCTGGTACTGGAAGCTGTCCCTGGGGGCGGGCGTGGCGGCGGCCGCGGTGAAGGCGACCGCGGCGGCGGTAGAAGGCGAGCGGGCGTGGAACCCGCGGACGCTGCGATGGCCGGCGGTGGTGGGGGCGCTGCTGATCGGCTGCGGCCTGATCACCTACTACACGCACTTGTACGAGCCGGAAGACGAGGAGGACCAGCAGGAA
Source organism: Solibacteraceae bacterium (assembly GCA_021324015.1). Taxonomy (GTDB): domain Bacteria; phylum Acidobacteriota; class Terriglobia; order Bryobacterales; family Bryobacteraceae; genus JAJPJX01. The sequence continues at coordinate 33,568 of JAJPJX010000117.1, forward strand.
GAGACCGTGACAGGGGTGCGTCTGCCGGGGCTCGGAGCGCTTGAGCCGCGGGGCGCGCCGTATGCTACGTTATGGGTCACGGAGGATCATGATGCCTCGACCGACCAGACGCGACTTTTTGAAATCCGGCTTCGCGGCCACGGTGCTGAGCGGGATAGGTGCGGCGCTGCCGGCGCGCGCGGCCAAGCGGTCCGCCACGGACTTTGTGACGCTCGGCAATTCCGGCGTGCAGGTGACGCGGCTCGCTTTCGGCACCGGGACCTATGGCGGGCGGGTGCAGCGGGAACTGGGGCAGGAGCAGTTCACGCGGCTGGTGCGACACGCCTATGACCGCGGCATCCGCTTCTTCGAGACGGCGGATGCATATACCGGCATGCCGCAGATGCTGGCCACGGCGCTGAAGGGCATCCCGCGGGATTCCTACAAGCTGATGACCAAGTTCCGGCTGCACGACATGGACGACCGGAAGGCCACCATCGACCGGCTGCGCAGGGATCTGAACACGGAGTATTTCGATATCCTGCTGATGCACTGCGTGCGCAGCCCGAACTGGCCGCAGGAGATGAAGCCGCTCGAAGACGAATTTTCCGAAGCGAAAGTGAAGAAGATCATCCTGGCGCACGGGGCCTCGTGCCACGGGCTACAGGCGCTGCGGCAGTTTCCGGGCACCCGCTGGCTGGACGTGGCTTTGCTGCGCATCAACCACAAAGGCACGCGGATGGACACGCCTTCCACGCAGGACACCAACGAACTGGGCGACGTCCATGAGGTAGCGGCGCACGCCCGCCAGATCCACGCGCAGGGCACAGGGGTGCTGGGGATGAAGCTGGTGGGAGAGGGCCGCTTCACCAGTCCGCAAGACCGAGAGGCGGCGCTCAAGTACGTAATGGGGCTAGGCGCGGTGGATGCCGTGACGATCGGGTACAAGAGTACCGCGGAGATCGACGAGGCGATTGAGCGGATGAATCGGGTGCTGAACGCGTAGGAGGCAGAAGGGCGGCGGCGTTGGCGCGCAGCGGAATTCGATGCTGTGAACGATTCCGTCGGCGTTTAGCCTGGTGTCCGGCTGCGGCAGGCAGCCTGCCAAAGGGCGGCCGGCAGCGTGAGCAGTGCGCGGCGCGGTCATGCGGTGACCGCGCCGTAAGTTTCGATGGATAATAAATCAGAGGTCGAGGTATGGAACCTGCGAAGAGCATCCGTCTCTTGAACACCGCCGTGGCGGACGAACTCCAGGCGGTGCACCAGTACATGTACTTTCATTTTCATCTGGACGATCAAGGATTCAAACCGCTGGCTCAGTTGTTCAAGAAGGTCGCTATTCAGGAAATGGCCCATGTAGAAGCTCTGGCGGAACGGGTTCTGTTCCTCAAGGGCGATGTCGAGATGACGCCCGGCGGTCCGATCCAGAAGATCCTCGAACCCGAGTCTATGCTCGTGAAGGCGATGGCCATGGAGCAAGAGAGCGCACGAGCGTACAACCAGGCGGCGCTCGACAGCGGCGCAGACGCGGACTCCTCGACCAAGCATTTGTTTGAGGAACTGGTTCGCGACGAAGAAGGTCACTTCGACCAATTCGAAAAACAGCACGACAACATCAAGCGGTTTGGCCTCAGCTACCTCGCGTTGCAGTCCTTCGGCGGCGGAGAGGTCCGGGCACCGGCTGCGGGCGAATAAAACGACGAACAGAACAGCGCGCCATCTCCTCACGGCTAGAGCTGAGTGTAGGGGCGCGCGGCTCTTCGTGCCTCCGTGCGAGTCCATATCGCACCATGAGGCACGTCTCGGTCAACAGAGGCCGCGAAGCGCCCCGAATCCGAAGCCGTTAGTTACGGCCAGATCGGATCTCAGCGAGATCAGTCGTCGCTGGCGTCAGACCCGTCCAGCAGAACGGTCCTGAGGCTCGAATGTGAACGAGGCGGCGCCTTGGTGGATGTGGCGGCGCTTCTCCTTCTTGTCCCGAGATTTCTTAAGGGGCCTTCTGAAATAGTTTTGAATTGCTCAAAAGGTGCCGAAAGAGCCTGGAGTTGTCAGGCAAAATGAGCCGATGCATCAGGATACGTCATAGGGTGCAATCTCGGATTTTCGGCACAGCACGCTGGATTAAAATGGGCATGCACGTGGAGGCGTAGTAGTGCCCCTGGAGAGGGCTGCTTGCCATGCCGTGTCCCGCACGCCGGTGGACGGCCAACTGGATTGGAGCCCACTTCATCCATTAAAGACAGTTCGCCCGTTGGTCCAAGTGGCCGTCCGACTTATCTTGCTCCCCGAGGGGCGCCGATCGCTGTCGCCGCAGTCTATGCCCACTCATTACCTGGTCAGCGCGACTGGCGGCGGCGACAATGCGGAATCGTGCCCTTACCTCTTCCGATTAACAGCCATGCCTTGTCGTAGTGTCCGCTAACGCGGGCCGCAATCGATCTCGCGTTCTGCTTGCAGCCAGTCCTCCAACTCATATCCCGGTTCCTGCCCGCGCTGCAGATAGAGTTCGTACGCCCGGTCCCGGATCCTTTCATCGCGCTCCAAAGCACCGGCCGAACCTTCTATGGTGGCCACTTCGACGGATACCTTCGCAGGCTCCGCCCGTTTTTCTCGCTTTCGCCTAGGTGACATGGTTGTAGCTCCTTTCCGATCCTCGTTCAGTGGACGACTCCTCTAGGACGCTCGCCCAGTCCATTCTGCACAGCCCAGACGCATGACGCTGTCCTCCACGGTGGACTCCGCACAGTCGCGCTTCGCCGAGGATTCGCCTCCACAGAGGCGGGCGGCCCGCCTGCAGGTGCGGGCGAATCGAAGGCGAGAACCAAAGCGAGGTCATGGCTGCGCCATATCCGCTGGCGACAAAGGCACGAGCCGTGCCAACGGGCCATCGGCGCGGAGATCGCCGCAAGATTTTGAAATCCTGCGTGGAATTCATCTGTTGCGTTCCGCACGACGGAAACGAAGGATGGCGGGGGACCGCCATTTTGTCGACGTGTCGACGCGGTCCTCTCCATCCGAAGTGGCGGCTCATCTGGCCCCAGTTGAGCGATGCCGTTCCCGCGGCAGCGGCGTTTTCCACCGCCAAACCTTGGCAGCCGATGTGCTAACCGGAGTTCCATGGCAAGCGCATCCATCGAATCCAGCATCGGCGAGTACTTTCACGAGCGGTTGATGCCCGCGGAGGGAGTGATTCCGCGCCTGGACGGGATCGACATGTACGAAATCAATTCCTGCTGGAACGGCCGGCGGCGATCTATTCGAGTACATCAATTTTCAACAGCGTTACGATATCGGGGTGCGTATCCGGCGCGCTCGAACTCTCGAAGGTCTATCTCCAACTGCCGGAGAACGCGGCATCTGTGCCTGGCCGGGTCGACGAGCAGATGGAATGGTTGAGAGCGCGGCCGGATTTCCGGCCCGACATGGAGACGGCATACCGGGAGGTGCGCTCTTTTGAGCAGGCGCGGATAGCCGAGAACCTGTGCGCGTTGTACACCACAGACCGCGTACTGCTGGTGGACGCCCAGGGGCACGGTCTGATCTCGGTGAAGATCGCCTCCACCGTGCACGACGCGTTTCATGCGCTTATGCTGGCTGAACTTGACCGGCAAGGCAGGAGCTCGCCCGAGTTGTTCGAACGGATCAATCTGCGGCTGGCGCACTCGGTGTCGGCTCGCAATGCGCTCGGAATCGACAGCAACGGCACGGTACGCGAGATCGCGACGATGCTGTACGGCGAAGGGCGCCCCTCCGGCCAATTCCGATTTGTGAACTTCGGGCACCCGCCGCCGCTCATGTTCCTCTCGCAGGCGGGCACGTTCGCCGATGTCGACAGGCGCCGTATGGTTCACTTTTTGCCCCTCGGGCTGGAGGTCCCGGAGGATCATCCCGACCGGACACGGTGTTCCTCACTGCATCTCCGGCAGCGCGCAGCGGACGATTCGGATGTCGCGGAGATCGCGCTGATTCGCCCAGGTGACTTCCTTTTCTTATACACGGATGGTGTCTACGACGGCAGCGATGACGGGGAGCGCCGGGCGCTCGAACAAGTGATGCGCGGGGTTTGCCGGCTCCCGGCCAGGGACATCTGCAATGCCGTGTTGAATCGCGCCGCGAAACGGGATGAAGCACTCCGCCGTAGCGGCGAGGCGGATAAGATCGACGACAAAACGGCTTCATTATCAAGGCCAACGATACGTGTTGTACGTTGGCCACATGAGTTTTAGTTGACGCCGTTTGGCTGGATGCGGGAGGGGTCGAAGTGTCGCACATATCGGCGCATTAGGACTTGAAACCGCCTGAGGCCGTTCTGGCGAGCCTCCGCTAGCGCCTGCTCATTCGTCCAGTGGTCATGGACTATCCGGTAACAGGCGATAACCAAGCCAGTACGATCATCGCCGAGCCGGCAATGGACGAAGACGGGGGTGCCGCTGCCCTGCAGCATCCCCAGAATGCGATTCATCTGCTCGTAGGTCGGAGCGAAGAACCCGGAGAGCCTGACGCTGATGTAGCGCAGCCCGGCGGCCTCGACTTCTTTCTGCTCCCTTGGTTTGTGAATCGGCCCGCCCCGTAGGTCGAGCACGGTTCGGATGCCCATTTTCGCAAGTAGCGGGTAGTCCTCCTTGCGCGGCTGACTGCCGCGGTAAACATGGTCATCAACGCGGTGGATCATCGCTCCATCGGACGCCGCCAGCAGCAAAGCTGTCAGTATCAGGCCGCAAGTGCACTTGATCATCATAGTTCCCACGCCATAGGGCACTAGAGGAGCCACTCCGCTGCCGATCCCGCGTCCATCGAAAACTGTTGGAATCCCACGGGATGGCGAAGTCCGGCGTAGAGACCCAGCCCGCACGACCGTCGGTCTTCGGTCATTTGCCGACGGTTCCGACACCTCACGACACCTGCCTTCACCGAGCCCCGCATCGCATTCTGTTGCGACAGAAGAGCTTCGCTCTCCAACAGAGCGCACTCAGATTGGCTCCCTAATTGCGGCTGGAGTATGGGAGCAAACTCAAACAATGCGAAGCTCGACTTTTGTTGCATGCGGGCTGTTGTGCTGGCAAATTGCCGCGATCGCCCAGACGACTAATAGCGTTGCTGCGCTCCACGATACACTCACGAGCGCATCCGACAAGACTGGAGTAGTGGGCGCCACCAGCGCCACAAACGAACCCGCGTACTCGCCTCTCACTGCGAGTGACCGCTGGCGTCTCTACTTCGTTGGCGCGCTCGGCCCCGAGGCGATCCTGCGGGCAGGCGCCGGCGCCGGCATCAGTCAATTGAACGGCACGCCGACGGAGTGGCGGCAGGGCAGCGAGGCGTACGGCGACCGCTTTGGCAGCGAGCTTGCCGAGCACGTTATCCGCAAGAGCATGGAAGCAGGCGGCGCGGCGCTTTTGCACGAAGATAATCGGTACTTCCCTTCGACCGACACTCCCTTCGGAAAGCGTCTGAAGCACGCGGTGTTTTCGGTGTTCGTAGCGCGCAACGATGCCGGGCAGGAGCACTTTGCTTACTCCCGGTTCGGATCGGCAGTAGGTGCCTCTTTCATTTCAAGAATCTGGCAGCCGCCAAGTGAGACCCGAGCAGGAGACGCGGCGGACAATTTCGGCCTCACCATGGCCGTGGACATCGGCTGGAATGTATTCCGGGAATTCCGCCCGAAGTGGCTGGGGAGGCACTTCTGATGTGCACCTGGCCGCTGGTGAGCATTTCCATTCTGACAGTTGTTCCCCGGACTGGCTTTGGGCAGGCGATTCTCTGGCAAGCGCCGGAGGGCATCACGGTCAAGGACTGGATCTGGGGGGTAGGGGGCGAGGCCAGGGCACCCCGGCCGCCGTTCGAGTTTGTGGACGAAGACTTCAACGGCACGAACCCGAAAATCCGGGTGCGTGACGCTAAGGGCAACCGATGGATCGTCAAATTCGGCGGCGAGAACCACGGTGATGTGTTCGCCGCACGCCTGCTGCACGCACTCGGCTACCTGACCGAGCCCAGCTATTATGTGGCCAGCGGCACGATTACCGGCGTTCATGGCCTGAAACGGGCGAGGGCGTTCGTCAGCCGAGACGGTTCGTTCCGGTTCGCCCGGTTCAAACTGCACGATCACAAAACGTTGGCGGCGGTGAAGGGGCAGCCGTGGTCGTGGAACGACAATCCCTTTCTTGGAACTCCGCAGTTGAACGGGCTCAAAATCCTGATGATGTTGACTTCGAATTGGGATGCCAAGGATGCGCGCGACGGCAGAGGTGCCAACACATCCACTTATGCGAACCCCAGCACCGGCGAACGCTTTTACTCATTCGATGATTGGGGGGCCACCATGGGCAAATCGGGCGGCTTTTTCAGCCGCGACAAGTGGGACCCCGCAGGCTACGCCGCAGAGTCTGACGACTTCGCACGCCTGACTGCTGCGGCGACGATTCAGTGGGGCTACCGGGGTAAACACAATCCGGACATCGTGTCGAACATCTCCGTCGCTGACGTCCGCTGGCTACTGACTTATCTCTCACGTGTCACCGACGAGCAACTGCGGGCGGGATTGCGGGCGAGCGGCGCCACCGATACGGACATCGCTACATACACACGGGCCATTCAAGAGAGGATCGCTCAGTTGCGGCGCTTGACCGAATCGGAACCGCGAACAACTGCAACTGCCGAGCAGAGGCACGACTGACGTGATCCGTCTCATCGGTTCCCTTCTCCACCCGTACCGGCGGGTCCTGGGCGCGGTGCTCTTCGCGATGGTGACGGAGACCGCGATGAGTCTGGCGGCGCCCTGGCCGATCAAGGTCGTGCTCGACAATGTAGTGGACTCGCGGCGACTGCCCCCTTGGCTGGCCCGCTTTGTGCCGACGACCGCGACGGGGGGCTTGCCCTGTGGGCTGGTATCTTCACGGTCGGAATCGCGGCGATTGGAGCCGCGGCGTCGTACCTTGATTCGTACTGGAGCGAGAACCTAGCCCAAAGAGTCGCGCACGACCTCCGCATGCGGACTTACCATCATCTCCAGCGCCTTGCGCTGTCGTACTACGACAAGCATCAGGTGAGCACGTCGCTGAGTACTCTGACTACCGACATCGAGATAGTTCAGGATTTCGCGTCGTCCGGGGTGCTGGCGGTTCTGATCGACGTGTTGTCGGTAGTCGGGATGTTCACACTGATGGCGTGGCTGAACTGGGCGTTTACGCTGATTGCGGCAGCCGTGGCGCCCGTGCTGCTTCTGCTTATCTATCACTTCAAGAGAGCCGTCAAAACGGCTACTAAAGAGGTCAGGCGCAACCAGGCGAAGATCGTCGCGGTCGAGATGTACGGCCTGGAGTCGCAGCGCGTGATCGAAGCCTTCGGCACGCAAGATTTCGAGGAGGAGCGACTCGGGAGGGTGAGCCAGGCCGCTGTCCAATCGGCGCTCCGAGCGCGCAGAATCAAGTCGTCCCTTGCGCCTGCCTCGGCGCTTCCGGTCGCTCTCTGCAGTGCTTTCGTGCTTTGGCGTGGCGCGGGGTTGGTGACGGCTGGCGCCATGACCGCGGGAGGGCTGATCGTGTTTCTCACGTATCTGGCGCGCTTCTTCAAGCCCGTGCAGGACCTTGCGAAGATGACCAACTTGATTGCACAGGCCTCGGTCGCCACCGAGCGCATTGGGGAAATCCTTGAGACCGACGACATCATTCGGGAAAGGCCGGATGCCCGCCCGTCGCAGGGCCTGCGCGGCGAGATCATTTTTGGGCTCTATAGCAGAATCTGTGGGCAGAGCGACGACTGAATTACCTGGCTGACAAGCTGTTTGACTGCGACGAATGGGAGCACTTTGAGAGAGCCGCCCCCGGTACC
>JAJPJX010000094.1 GCA_021324015.1 Solibacteraceae bacterium
CTGTATTTCCGCGAGCGCGCGCTCGCGGCCCCATTGAAGCGCACAATCTCGCTTCAGTGTGCTGTAGCTTTCGGAAATTTCCGCGAGCGCGCGCTCGCGGCCCCATTTGAAGCAGCGGCCCTGCGCTTCGCCCGCATGCAGCAGAGCGGCATTTCCGGGCGAGCGCGTTACGGGTCACCTGTGGGTCTGTCTATTGGGATGCCGTGTTCCTGCAGCCCGAAACGGCTGGGACGGACGCCTGCATTCACTTTCTTTCCCCTCCGTTCTGTGTGCCTGGCATCTACCTATCGTAATATGGTGGCATGAAGTTACGGCTGGCATGGAGATGGGCGGTTTTGGCAGGCTGGTGCTTCGCCGTCTCCGGCCAGGTGATCGAATTTGAGTCCAACGGACTGAAATATCAGACCCTGACCAAGCGGGGGGTCACCATTATGTACGCCCACCTGCCCTCGCACGTGCGGGAGTTCAGTATCCTGCAGGTGGCCGTGTCGAACGGATCGCCGGGGCCGTACACCGTCCGGCCGGTGGACTTCTCCTTCCAGCGGCAGGACGGCACCGCGCTGCGGGCGTGGCCGGCGCGCGAAGTGGTGGAGCTACTGATCGAAAAAGGCGGGCGGAACGACGTGATCAAGCTCGTTTCGGCCTACGAGGCGGCGTTGTACGGCATCCCCAAGATGAAATCCACAAATGGGTACGAGGTGCGGCGGCAGGCCGCCCTGGCGGAGGTCTCCTCCACCAAACTGAAGGCGGCCGCGGCGGCTTCCGCGATCGCCTTTGTGGATACCAAGCTGGGCTCCGGGCAATCCACCGACGGGGCGGTGTTTTTCGAAACCTCCGGCCGGGCGCTGGGGGAAGGCCGCCTGGTGGTGCGCACCAACACCGACACCTTCGAGTTCAACCCCGAGACCCTCCGCCCTCCGGGACCGTAGAAAACACCGCTCCCTACGGTCGCGGCTCAGTTTGCAGTGGGTTACGGCTGCGTCCAGGTGAGGACCGTCAGGCTGTAGGGGGGCAGTGGAAGCGGGGCGGCGGGGCTAAAGTCCGCCAGATTTTGAGATACCGGCGACACGGTGGCGGCGCTTTCGTTGTTGGCGGTGATGGCGGCGGCCGCGAGGCGCTGGAGCTTCACCTGGCCCGACGGTGCGTTGGGGCCGCTGAAGGTGACCGGCAGCGGCGAAGTCCGCGAGAGGTTGAAGATCACCACGGAGCGCTGGTTTCCCGAGGAGAACGCGTAGGACTGCAGGTAGTGCGCGCCATTGTACTGGACGCCGTTCAGCAGGGGCTGATCCCAGGTGGGGTTGGCGCCGCTCTGGCCCGTCTGCACCATGTCACCGAAGACCGCGTTGTTGGCCATTTGCAGCGCCAGGTACTGGGGGCGGCGGCGGTAGGTCGCGCCCATGTCGATGACCGCTCCGTAGAGCTTCACGGTTTTCCCGTCGCTGCGCAGGAAATCGTACTGCGGCAGTTGCCAGAGCATTTGTTCGCGGGCGCCAAACTGGCGCATCAGGAGGAGCATATTGTCGGCCACCGCCAGGCCTGCCCCGAGCGAGGGGGTGAACTGATCGAGAGCGGCCTGTGAGATGGCGCCCTGGACGGTATTCAGATTAACCTCGTACACGCTGAGCCGGGTGGGCGTGGTGGCGCCCTGCAACATGGCGGCGTTCTGGCCCATGTACCCGGTGGGGGCGGAGATCTCCTCGGGCTCGGCGAAGGTGGGGCCGAACAGGTCCTCGATGGTACTGTAAGAATCCACCTGGTTCATCTGATAAGGCGCCAGCGTGAGGGTGTCATGCGCGGTGGAGGCGGCCACGATCTGCTGGTTGAGCCCCACGTTGACCGCCTGTCCGCCCAGCACCAAATCGAAGCGGGCGGGATCGTAGCCCGGGGTGTTGCGGGCAGCCTGATAGAGTTCGCTCGCGCGGTTGCCGTAAGGAACCGGGTATTCCATGTTGCCGCCCTTGAAGGTGGAGTTCCAGGCTTCGTTGCCGAACTCCAGGTGGATGGCGGGAAAAACGGTTGTCCAGGGCTGCGGGTGGCCCAGGGCGGCGCGGAGTGCTCCGTAAGGAGTGCTGGTGGGGCCGGCCAGGTACTGGATGAGGTTCTGCATCTCCCGCACGGAGAAGGTGATGGGAACCACGTACGAAGGCTCCGCGGAGACGGCTTGGCAAAGCTCCAAAAAGTCGTGCAGGCCGTACTGGATATCGTCCATCTCCGTGCTGTAGGCCGAATATCCGGCGCGCATGCGGCCGAACTGCGGCGTAAGCTGGTTATTCAGGGTCTCGCCCAACTGGCCGCCCCAGTAGCGCAGCACGCCCGGGTGCAGAGCCAGCAGGGTGCTGACCACGGCATCCCGGAAGACCGTGTGATTGGCGGGGGAACTGTCGGTCTGGACCAGGCTTACATCGTCCAGCAGCACGTTGGACCCATTGGCGGTGAACTCGACCTGTACCGGGCCGATCAGGTTGCTCTCGTTGGCCGTGAAGCTGAGCGTATAGTTGGTCCACTGGGCGGGCAGGGTGAGGGTCTGGCTGAGATAGGTGGTGGCCGAGGGAGAGGTTTGGCGCGCCACGAAGATGCCGAGGGTGTTGGCGCCCCCGGCGCCTTTGGCTTTGAAACTGAGCTGGTAGGTGCCCCGCAACTGCAAAAACGTCATGCCCGCGGTGGTGTCGAAGTAGGAGAGCACGGAGGCGCTCTGGCCCGGGCTGCCAGCCACCAGCCGCAGGGCTTGCTTGCCCAGGGTTCCGGGAGGCAGATCCGAGAATTCGGTCTGGAAGGCGGCGCCACAGCAGGCGGTGGTCCACCAGCCTGCCTGGGCGTTGCCGGGCACGGTCATGCGCAAAATGAGGTAATCGCCGGGGCTGGGCGTGGCGCCGCCGGTGGCGAAGTTCAGGGTGATGCCCGCTCCGGGGGAGACCGCCGTGGAGCTCAGAACCGTGCCGCTGAATCCCTTGGCCGCACCCCACACGAACTCGAAGGTGGCGCCGCTCCAGAAGCCCGCCGGCCAAGCCGACCACTGGTCGTCATCGGTGCAACTGGTCGCCGTGGTGGCGGCGCACCGGATCATGGACTGATAGGTCTCGCCTTCGAACCCTGGATTCCGGAAGATCAGGTTTTTCATGATCTGGCCGGAATCGTAATAGTTCGGCTGCCCCAGGTTGATCCCCAGGCGTTTCACCCCGGAAGTGACCACGGTGCTGTCGATTTCGATGTTGGTGCTCTGCGTTTGGGCGCTGGCCGGCGCCAGCGCGAACAACGCGCAAAAAAAGGCACACCTGGAAATCCGGCGGCCGCACTTCGAGCTGCGTTGGACCGGCACGTCCTTTTTCAGAGATCCCCTCTGTCTTTTCGGTGTGATAGAGCTATTTTATGTGGAAAAAAGCCTACTTTCGCCCTTTATTTTGGTGAGTACCGGGCCAGGAAGTATTCAATTTCACAATTGCTTACGGGTTATTACCTAAGGCTCCCCAGGGAATAGGCGGGGAGGACCGGCCGGAGCTCTGCGCGGAAGCCACCGGGAGAAGGGCGGCTCTGGTACAATCGCCAGAGGGGGGTTCAGTTGACCAAAGCCACCTGGGATTTACCCCGCACGCTGGGTACCCTTCGCCAGAGCGCCCTCTCGGAAGAGCGCCTCGCCAACCGGTCCGTCAAGGACGAACTCCGCAGCAACCTGATTTGCAAGATTCAGCGCGCGGAGCCACTGTTTCCGGGCATTATCGGGTACGAGGACAGCGTGGTGCCGCAGGTGGTCAACGCCATCCTCTCGCGCCACAACTTCATCCTGCTAGGACTCCGCGGACAGGCCAAAACCCGGCTGATCCGGCTGCTGACCACTTTGCTGGACGAGGTGGTCCCGTACGTGGACGGGTGCGAGATTCATGACAACCCGTACCGCCCCATCTGCCGCCGCTGCCGCAACCTGATCCAGGAGGAGGGCGACGACACGCCCATCGCCTATCTCACGCCGGAGCATCGGTATGTGGAGAAGCTAGCCACTCCGGATGTGACCATCGCCGACATGATCGGGGACATTGACCCGATCAAAGCGGCGCGCCGGGGGCAGGACATCTCCGACGAGCTGACGGTGCACTATGGGCTGCTGCCGCGGGCCAACCGGGGGATCTTCGCGGTCAACGAACTGCCGGACCTGGCAGGCAAGATCCAGGTGGGCCTGTTCAACATCATGCAGGAGGGGGACGTCCAGATCAAAGGCTACCCGGTGCGGCTGCCGCTTGACCTGCTGCTGGTGTTCACGGCCAATCCCGAGGATTACACAGCGCGCGGCAAGATCATCACGCCGCTCAAGGATCGCATCGGCAGCGAGATCCGCACGCACTACCCCACCTCGCTCGAGCAGGCGCTGGCCATCACCGGGCAGGAAGCCTGGCTCCAGCGGCGCTCGCCGGCGGAACTGCGGGTGCCGGACTACATCCGCGCGGTGGTCGAGCAACTGGCTTTTCAGGCGCGGGAAGACAAGCGCGTGGACAAGCGCTCCGGCGTCTCCCAGCGGCTGCCGATTTCCGTGCTGGAAAATGTGGTTTCGAGCGCCGAGCGCCGCGCGCTGCTCACCAAGGAACCCGTGGCGGTGCCCCGGGTGCTGGATATCTATGCCGCGCTGCCCTCGATTACCGGCAAGCTGGAACTGGAGTACGAGGGTGAGCTGAAGGGCGGCGACACGGTGGCCCGGGAGCTGATCCGCGTGGCTGTAGGCAAGGTCTACGATCAGTATTTCGACGGCGTGGGCGTATCGCAGATCGTGCAATGGTTCGACCTGGGCGGCTCGCTGAAGCTGGACGAGAGCATGCCCGCGGCGGAGATGGTGCGGCAGCTCTCGCTGATTCAGGGGCTGATGGAGAAAGTGGAGGCCCTGGGGCTCAAAGCCAACGAGCCGGACGCGCTGCGCGCCTCGGCGGCGGAGTTCATTCTGGAGGGGCTTTACGCGCACCGGCGCATCAGTCGCACCGAGGAGCGGGGCTACGCGGCCGAAGAGCGCAAACGCGAGAGTCCGGGGCGGGAAGAGGGCGGCCAGCGTCCGAACTTCCGGCGGCAATACAACTAGGCCCGTGCCGGCGCGGGAGGGGCGCCTATGAAGATCAAGTATTCCCGGTTCACCGGAGAAGACTTCGGCATCGGAGCCGAGGACCTGCTGCAAGCCCTGGCCGACTTCCTGCTGGAAAGCGGCTTTCAATCCCAGTACATGCAGTTCAGCGAGATGAACGAGCACACGCTTGAGGATCTCAAGCAGGCCATCCAGGCGGCGCTCGAGCGCGGCGAACTGTTCAGCGACGAGCATTTGCAGGAGATGATGGAGCGGCTCCAGCAGCTTTCGCCCGAGCAGATGCAGCAACTCGTGGACCGGCTGGTGCAGAAGCTGGTGGACGAGGAGCATATCACCATCGAGGAGCCCGGCGCGGAGCGGCCGGCGCCCGGCGTGGGACAGGCTCCGGACACGCAGGTGAAGTTCGAAGTCACCGACAAGTCGCTGGATTTTCTGGGATACAAGACTCTGAAGGACCTGCTGGGCTCGCTGGGAAAGTCCAGCTTCGGGCGGCACGACACGCGGGACCTGGCGACGGGCATCGAAGCTTCCGGGGCCTCCCGGCAATACGAGTTCGGGGACACGCTGAACCTGGACGTCAGCCGCACGCTGTTTTCGGCCATCCGGCGCGAAGGTGCCAAGGTTCCCATCGAGCTGGAGTACCGCGACCTGTACGTGAGCCAGTGCGAATACCAGAGTTCCTGCGCCACCGTGCTCATGCTGGATTGCAGCCACAGCATGATTCTGTACGGCGAAGACCGCTTCACGCCTGCCAAGAAGGTGGCCCTGGCGCTGGCGCACCTGATCCGCACGCAGTATCCCGGCGACAGCCTGCGCTGCGTGTTGTTCCACGACTCGGCCGAGGAACTGGCCATCAGCCAACTGGCGCGGGTGCAAGTGGGCCCCTACTACACCAACACGCGCGACGGCCTGATCCTGGCGCAGCGGCTGCTCAACCAGGAGCGCAAAGACATGCGCCAGATCATCATGATCACCGACGGAAAGCCAAGCTGCCTGACGCTGGACGACGGGCGCATGTACAAGAACGCCTTCGGGTTGGATCCGCTGGTGATCAGCAAAACCCTGGAAGAAGTGAACCGCTGCAAAAAGCAGGGCATCCTGATCAACACCTTCATGCTGGCCAGCGATTACGGGCTGGTGAACTTCGTGCAGAAGGTGACGGAGATCTGCCGGGGCAAGGCCTATTTCACGACCCCTTATACACTTGGACAGTATCTCCTCATGGATTACATGAACCGCAAGACGCGGACCATCCATTGAGCCGGCGCAGGCCGCTATAATCGTCAGTTGAAGCCGAAAATCGCGTTTCTGTTTCCCGGGCAGGGATCCCAGTTTGCCGGCATGGGCAAATCGCTGGCGGGGGCCTTCGCGTGTGCGCGAGCCGTTTTCGAGGAGGCGGACGAGGCGCTGGGGTTTGCGCTCTCGCGCCTGTGCTTCGAGGGTCCCGAAGAAGAGCTGAAACTCACGGAAAACACGCAGCCGGCGCTGGTGGCAGTTTCGGCCGCGGCGGCGGCGGTGCTGCGGCAGGAAGGCGTCCAGCCGGACTACGTGGCTGGGCACAGCCTGGGGGAGTACTCGGCGCTGGTGGCCGCGGGCAGCCTGGCCTTCGCCGACGCCGTGCGGCTGGTGCGCCGGCGGGGGCGCTACATGCAGGAGGCGGTGCCGCCGGGGGTAGGCGCCATGGCGGCGCTGCTGCGACTGCCGGAGGACAAACTGGCGGGTGTGCTGGCGGAGGCTGCTCAGGGGGAGGTGGTGAGCGCCGCCAACCTGAACTCGCCGGACCAGCTAGTGATCGCGGGGCATGCCGGGGCGGTGGCACGGGCCGTAGAACTGGCCAAGGCGGCGGGGGCGCGGCGCGCCGTGCCGCTGCCGGTGAGCGCACCGTTTCACTGTAGCCTGATGCGGCCGGCGCAGGAGCGGCTGGCCGCGGACCTGGAGGCCACGGCCTTCGCCGACCTGGCCTGCCCGCTGGTCAACAACTGGCAGGCGCGCGAAATCCGCACGGGCGCCGAGGCGCGGCAAGGCCTCTACGAGCAGGTGCCCAACCCGGTGCGCTGGGCCGAGAGCATGCGCTGCCTGGCCGCCCAGGGGGTGGAGCGCTTTATCGAGGTGGGACCCGGCGGAGTGCTGACCGGCCTCTTGCGCAACATCGACGGGGGCTGGAAGGGCCTCAAGTTCGGGGAGGCCGGGGACCTCGAAAAACTCCGCGAAGGGCTGTAGCCAACACTCCCGCCGGGCCGAAATCCTAACATCAGACCCTTGTGTCCGGAACCTGCCGGGCGTATTCTAATTCAGACAGAAATACCTGAAATCTAGCCGGAAATTCGGATTGCGGAAGGAGAAATCCATGGCAACCTTGGTGAGCAGTCCGCCGACGGTGACATCGGTGGTGCGCAGCGGTTGGGCCGCGGCTCCGATGTTGATCAGCGGCTCGTTCAGCCCCGGCGAGTGGAGCGGCGCGGGCATCCTGCCGATCCCGGGGGGCTACCTGATGGTCAAGAACGACCAGAAGTTTCTCTACCTGGCGCTGGACCTGGTGATGGATACGGGGAGCAGCCCGGGAGTGGGAGACTACTTCTGGTTCTCGTTCGACGTGAACGGAAATCGCGGCATCACGCCCAACCGGGACGTGAATTACGGGATCTATCCGATGCTGCCGATCCGCCTGGGGCGGCAGTATTACCTGGGTCCGGGAGTCTGGACGGGCATCCTGAACCAGCCCACCACGTCGCTGGCGCGGCAGGGGTTCGGGCCGAGTCCGGCATCGCCGGCTCCGCACCGCATCTGGGAAATGCGCCTGGACCTGGCGGAGGTCGGGGTCACTCCGGGAGCCATCGCGCCCATGACGGAAGTGCCTTTCGGGCTGCGGGTGGCCTCCACCAGCCCGGCCTTTGTGTACGATTACCCGGCGAATTTCTACCTGGACTTCTCCCGCCTTCCCGAGATCGTGCTGGCGGCGGGGCCGGAAGACGAGTATGGAACGCATGCCGGCGCAGTCATCGGCGGCGTAGGGTTGATTCCCGCCACGGTGATCACCAACGGGCGCGCCACCACCGACCACACGTATTATCCATATGTGCAGAACGCCGCGTTCACGGGGGTCATGCACCTGATCGGCAACCGCGTGACCATGGGGAATCTGTGGAACGCGGGGGCGCGCAAGTACCGTATGTTCCACCGGACCGGCGCGCAGGCGTTCGCGCCGCTGACGCAGATCTGGTCGAACTATCGCTGGAGCGGGTCGACGTATGTGATCGAGAGCTACACCCCGGATGCGGACAACAAGTACAACCTGCCGGATCCGGGAGCGGACTACTCGATCGACGACCTGTTATTCCAATGGAATTCCTACGGATTCGAGCCCGGCATGCACGAATTCCGCGTGGAATTCTACAACGCCGTGGGCGGGGTGGTGCCCAGCGTGGCGCAGACGCTGGGGCTGTTCCTGGACAATAACCTGCCGGACGTGCGTATTCTGGCGATCCGCTACCGCGGAACCATGGTGGCACCCTGCGACATCGTGGACATCCTGGAGACCGCTGATCCGGTGGAGGTGCAGATCCGGGTTTGGGACGCGGAGGGAGACCTCTACAGCTATGCGCTGAACGCCTACTACGGCGACAACCTGGTCTTCGCACCGGCGCTGGCGTCGGTTTCGTATCCGGGAGGCGACTGGCAGGGGCCGGGGGACGAATGGAGGGTCGCGCCCACCACGCCCAAGTTCCCGCCGGTGACCTGCGCCTACCAATTGCGGCTTTCCGCGTATCCGCGGACCACCAACGGCTACGGGTACCTGGGCTATACGGAAGCCAGCTCGCATGTGACCTTCCGGCGGGCAGGGGCGCCGAAACTGATGGCCAGCATGGGTCCGGTCCGTTACCCGCTGGGATTCTCGGGGCCGGAGGGATCGATTCTGCCGGGCAGCACGCCGGCGAAAGTGGGTGAATAACCCGCGCCCCGGGAGGCTTTCGGGGACCGGACACCCGGCCGGTCCCCGGGGCCCTCTGGGCCTTTCTCCGGGAGTCCTTCAGTTTTCCTAAATTCTTGGTACAATAGAGTTTAAACCTCCCCAAGGAGATCACTTGCCAGATCAGGAAAACCCGGTCCAGGGACCGCCTCCGACGCCGCCAGGGCCCCAGATGTCGCTCAGCGGAGACGGCGACCAGAATCTTGTCCCCATCAACATCGAAGACGAGATGAAGCGCTCCTACCTGGATTACGCGATGAGCGTGATCGTAGGGCGGGCGCTGCCCGATATCCGCGACGGGTTGAAGCCGGTGCACCGGCGCATCCTCTTTGGAATGCACGAGATGGGCCTGACGCCGAATCGCCCCACGAGGAAGTGCGCCAAAATCACCGGCGAGGTGATGGGAAAATACCACCCACACGGCGACGCCCCCATTTACGATTCGCTGGTGCGCATGGCGCAGCCCTTCAGCATGCGCTATCCGCTGGTGGAGGGGCAGGGGAACTTCGGCTCGATAGACGGCGATCCGCCGGCGGCCATGCGGTACACCGAGGCGCGTTTGGCGCGCATCTCCACGGCGCTATTGGAGGACATTGACAAGGAGACGGTGGACTTCCGGCCCAACTATGACGACAGCGAAGTGGAGCCGGAAGTGCTGCCCACGCGCGTGCCGAACTTGTTGGTGAACGGCTCCGCGGGCATTGCCGTGGGCATGGCTACGAATATTCCACCGCACAACCTCACCGAGATCATCAATGCGGCGATCGCCCTGATTCAGAAGCCGGATACCCCGCTGGCGAAGATCCTGGAAATGGTGCCGGGGCCGGATTTTCCCACGGGCGGGTTCATTCTGGGCCGGCAGGGGATTGTGGACGCCTACACCAAGGGGCGCGGGCAGCTCAAGCTGCGGGCGCGCGCGGCCATCGACCGCGTGGGGAAGGACCGCGAGCACATCGTGGTGACGGAGATCCCCTACCAGGTGAACAAGTCGCGCCTGATCGAGCAGTGCGCCGCGCTGGTGAACGACAAGAGGATCGAAGGCATTTCCGAAATCCGGGACGAGAGCGACCGCGAGGGCACGCGCATTGTCTTCGAGCTGAAGCGCGGCGAGCAGGCGGAGGTGATCCTCAATAACCTGTACAAGCACACGCAGTTGCAGATCGGCTTCGGCGTGATCATGCTCTCGATCGTCAACGGACAGCCGCGCGAGCTGGGCCTGGTGGACACCATCAGGTACTTCATCGACCACCGGGTGGAGGTAGTGCGCCGGCGCACCGAGTACGAGCTGCGCAAGGCGCGCGAGCGGGAGCACCTTTTGCTGGGCTTCCAGAAGGCCTTGCAAAACCTGGACGAAGTGATCCGCCGGATTCGCGCGGCCAAGACTCCACGCGAGGCGCGCGATTCGCTGATAGTGGGCTTCGAGTTCACCGAGCGGCAGGCGCAGGCCATCATCGAGCTACAGCTCCAGCGGTTGACCGGCATGGAGCAGCAGAAGATTCTGGACGAACTGGCGGACATCCAGCGGCGTATCGCCGAGTACCTGGAAATCCTGGGCTCGGAGAAAGTGCTGCGGGACCTAATCATCAAAGAGCTCCGGGAGGTGCAGAAAGACTTCGGCGACGAGCGGCGCACGGAGATTATCGAAGATACGGGCGAGATCCGGCTGGAAGACCTGGTGCCGGTGGAAGACGTGGCCGTGACGGTGACCCATGGCGGCTATCTGAAGCGCACGGCGGTGGATACCTATCGCCGGCAGGCACGCGGGGGCAAGGGCCGCATCGGGATGGGCACGCGCACGGAGGACTTCGTCGAACACCTGATCGTGGCCTCCACGCACAGCTACCTGCTGATTTTCACGGACAAGGGCCGGGTGTACTGGCTGAAGGTGTACGAGATCCCGGACGCCGCCACCAGCGGCAAGGGCAAACACATCTCGAACCTCATCAATCTACAGCCGGACGAGACGGTGAGGGCGTTTCTGACGGTGCGGGAATTCGTGGCGGACAAGTACATCGTGATGGTCACCAAGCACGGGGTGATCAAGAAGAGCGAGCTGACGGAGTTCGACAACCCGATGTCGCGCGGAATCATCGCGGTGAGCCTGGACGAAGGCGACCAACTGATCGCCGCGGAACTAACCGGTGGCAACAACTACATCTTCCTGGGCTCGCGGCAGGGGCAGGCGATCCGTTTCGCCGAAAGCCACGTGCGGCCGATGGGCCGGCCGGCCCGCGGCGTGCGCGCCATGGACCTTGCCGAGGGCGACTACCTGGTAGGCATGGTGGTGGTCGAGGAAGAGGGCCTGATCCTTTCCATCTCGCAGAACGGCTTCGGCAAGCGCACGCCGCTGAAGGATTACCGGCTGACGGCGCGCGGCGGCAAGGGCGTGATCAACATGAAGACTAGCGCCCGCAACGGCCAGGTGGTGGCAATCCTGAACGTAAAGGACGATTCCGATTTGATGATCGTCACCAAGGACGGAAAGATCATCCGCCTGGAGTCCTCGGAGATCCGGCAAGCCGGACGTTCGACGCAGGGCGTGCGGCTGGTGCGGCTGGAGGAGGGCGACGAGGTGGCGGCCGCCTCGGTGATTCCGGAGGCGGAAAACGGCAACGGCAACGGGAATGGCGCCAACGGGCAGAGCGATCTGCCGCTGCAATAAGAGCCGGGGGCAGGGCCCGCCTGCCTCCGAGGAAACGAGAAGGGCTATAATTTCGCTATGACCTCACTGGTGGAGCTGTCGAATCCCAGCCAGTTGCGCGAGAAGGAAATAAAGCTGCTCGCGGTGTTGCGCGGCATGGGGCGCGTGATCGTGGCGTACTCCGGCGGCACGGATTCGGCGTACCTGGCGTGGGCGGCCCACCAGGCGCTGGGCGAGAACGCCGTGGCGATCACGGCGGACTCGGCCTCGATTCCGGAGTCGCACAAGCGGGACGCCGAGGCCTTCGTACGGCAGTTCGGCATCCGGCACGAATACATCGAGACCTACGAATTCGACAACCCGGACTACGTCCAGAACAACCCGGACCGCTGCTTTCACTGCAAAGACGAGCTGTTTACGCGGCTGGAGCAGGTGGGGCGCGAGCGCGGGATCGCGCACATCATTTACGGCGTGAACAAGGACGACTTGGGCGATTACCGCCCGGGGCAGAACGCCGCCAAAATTCACCAGGTGCGGGCGCCGCTGGTGGAAGCCGGATTGACGAAGGCGGAGATCCGGGAACTTTCGCGCGCGGCGGGGCTACCCACCTGGGACCGGCCGGCTTCGGCCTGCCTGAGCTCGCGCATCCCCTACGGCACTCCGGTCACGATCCAGAACGTGAAGACCGTGGAAGCCGGCGAGGAAGAGATCCGCGCACTGGGCTTCCGGCAGTTCCGGGTGCGGTTCCATGGCGAAGTGGTGCGCCTGGAAATCGCGAGGGATGAGATGGAACGCGCGCTGACGCTGGAGATGGCCGCGAAGTTTACGGCGATCTTCAAGGCGCTGGGTTTCAAGTACGTCACGCTGGACCTGGAAGGTTACCGCCAGGGCTCCCTCAACGAAGTTCTCAAGCTGAAATAACATGGGTGACGGGCGATTGGCCCGCACATCTATGAGATTTGCTCTGCTGTGCGCGCTGGCCGTGGGCCTGTGGGCCCAGGACTCGCGCTATTCTCCGCAAAACGAAGAGATCCCCGGCCCGCCGTCCCCGGCGGACTTTCCGGCTTGGCTGGCGGACATCCAGCACTGGCGCTTCGAGCGGCGCATCCGCATGGGATACGACGACGCGCAGTACCGCCGCCCGGAGCTGTTGTGGGCCCAGAGCAGCTTCGTGCAGCCGCAGATGATGGTGGAGGACCGCTATTTCTACGATCCCGTGGCGGGTAAGTACACGGTGGACCGCTACCTGGACGACCTGGAAAAGCGCTACGGCGGCATCGACAGCGTGCTCATCTGGCACACCTATCCGAACATAGGCATCGACAACCGCAACCAGAACGACCTGCTGCGGGATATGCCAGGCGGGATTGCCGGGCTGCGGCAGATGATCGCGGATTTTCACCGGCGCGGCGTGCGGGTCCTGTTTCCGATCATGCTCTGGGACCAGGGGACGCGCGAAGAGGGCGTGCCCAACTGGACAGCCACGGCGAAGCTGTTTGCGGAAATCGGCGCCGACGGCTTGAACGGCGATACGCTGCGCGGCGTGCCGCGGGTGTTTCGCGAAGCTTCGGATCAGACCGGCCATCCGCTGGTGCTGGAGCCGGAGAGCGGCCTGGATGCCGATGAGATGCTGGCGTGGAATAACATGACCTGGGGCTACTGGAAGTACGCGCCCGTGCCCACAGTGAGCCGGTACAAGTGGCTGGAAACACGCCACATGGTGAACATCTGCCGGCGCTGGGCGCGGGACAAGACCGACGACCTGCAACACGCCTTTTTCAACGGCATCGGATATGAGAGCTGGGAAAACATCTGGGGCATCTGGAACCAGATCAATCCGCGCGACGCGGAGGCGCTGCGGCGGATCGCGAAGATCGAGCGGCGCTTCTCGGCGCTGCTGGTGAGCCCGCAGTGGGAGCCGCACACGCCCACGCTGCAAGTGGGAGTGTATGCGAGCAAATTTCCGACCGCCGGCGAAACCATCTGGACGTTCGTGAACCGGAACGAATATGGCGTGTCGGGGCGGCAGATCCGTATCCGGCGGCGCCCGGGCATGCGGTACTTCGACTTGTGGAACGGCATCGAACTGCGTCCGGAGGAGACCGGGGAGGAAGTGACGCTCGGCTTTGCGATGGAGCCGTGGGGCTATGGCGCAGTACTGGAAGCTCGTTCGGCGCCGGGCGGCTTCCTGGCCGAGATGCGCGAACTGGCGAAGGTGAAGCTGCAAAGCCTGTCCCACGAGCGGCCGGTGCTGCCGCAGCGCCTGGTGGAAACCGCTGTGACCGCGAAGGCGGCGGCCGCCCCGCCGGGGATGGTGCGCATCCCCGGAGGCGAGTTCCGCTTCGAGGTGCACGGCATCGAGATTGAGGGATTCAACGAGATCGGCGTGGACGTGCAGTATCCCTGGGAGGATTCGCCGCGGCGCCACCACCTGCGCCTGATGCGCCTGGCGCCGTTCTACCTGGACCGCTACCCGGTGACCAACGAGCAGTTCCGCAAGTTTCTGGAGGCCACGCATTACCGGCCGCAAGACGGCCACAACTTTCTGAAGGACTGGACCAATGGCGCCTATCCGGAAAGCTGGGGGACGAAGCCGGTGACCTGGGTCTCGATCGAAGACGCGCGCGCTTACGCGCACTGGGCGGGCAAGCGCCTGCCGCACGAGTGGGAGTGGCAGTATGCCGCGCAAGGCTCGGATGGGCGGCGGTACCCCTGGGGCAACCAGTGGGATCCGGCAGCCGTGCCCCGGCCCGAGACGGGCCACAGCCTGCGCGGTCCGGACAACGTTGCGGCGCATCCACGCGGGGCGAGCCCGTTCGGGGTAGAAGACCTGGTGGGCAACGTCTGGCAGTGGACGGATGAGTATGTGGACGAACATACGCGCGCGGGAATTCTGCGCGGCGGAAGTTACTACCAGCCGCAAGGCTCTCACTGGTACTTCCCGCAGGCGTACCGCCTGGACGAGCACGGGAAATATTTGTTGATAGCGCCTTCCAAGGACCGCGCCGGCACGGTGGGTTTTCGCTGCGCGGCAGACGCGCCGTAATTCACCTTTGGCTGTCAGCCCGCCGATTCGTACTGGTAGACGATGACAAAGGTTGCTTCCATGTGTATCGGAAGGCCGATGGTATTGAGGAAGACCGCCATTTGTGATTGCAGCTTGTTATCCGGCTGCAACAGTCCGCCGGCGCTGGTGTCAAAGTCGAAGGGGGCGCGAACCGGATCTACCCGCACGGCCTGCTGAATCCAGACCATGGCATTATCAGCGGCCGGGTTCACCCGCTGGCTGCCTCCCGGCGCCGTGGTCAGGAGCCCCCAGGAGACGGCGGCGTAGTTGCCTTCCGCGGGGCCGACCCCATAGTTGGGCACAAATCCCTTCGGCCAGGCAATGAAATCGCCATACACGCGCAGAATCCGGACGCTGTTTCCGGCGGGTACGTTTTCGAACTGAATGGTGTCGGTCGCCGATCCGGCGTCGCCCCACGTTCCGGGACGAGTATCGGGCGAGCCCTCGAGGTCCAGGGAAAAATTGGTCGCTGCCGAGAATGGGCCGAGGACGGCCATGTGCAAATCCTCTCCGACAACCATTATGAGGGGTATCGCACGGCTACGGGCGTTGCGCCCTTGCGGCCCCGCGCGGCCGGAGGTAGCGTGGAAGGAGGAGGGTAAGAGCCGTGCTTGCCCGCTTCAGCCTTGCCTGCACCGCAATCCTTCTAACGGCCGGGATCGCCTCGGCCCAATCTCGCGAACCGGACGATTCCTGGCTAATGCAGAACTATCACTTCTCCGGTCCCCCGCCCGCACAGGAGATGGTGCCGGCGGATCCGGTGATCTCCGGCATCCAGCAAGTCCAGGAAAAGACCCTGGCCATTCTGCGCAAGGCATACCAGGATGACGATCTTCCCAACGCGCTTGCGGCAGCATCGCAAGCCGCGGCAAACATGCAACTGCTGGGCCTGGTCAGCGGACGCATGGCGCCGCCTACAATCCCCAGGCAGACTTCCAGTCCACAAAAGCCGGGGCCGACGCCCCCGCCCTATCTGATCGTTCTCCGGGAAGGCGCTCCTCAGCCGGCGGTCTTTTACTGGAAGGACCGGTTCATGTTCCACTACCTCACGCCGGCGGGAGCGCACGAGCAGGTGCGGCTCGACCTGGTCGAGCGGGTCAACAGAGTAACCGATCAGCAGTAGTCTTGGTGCAAGGGAGCCGGCGTTACGGGAGGGTGCGCTTGGTGTGCCCGTTGCCGCCGCCGCGGAGGAGCTTACTCCTGCGGCAGGCGGAATTCGGTCCCCGACTCGTCGAAGTGGCGCATGGCCGCATGTCCTTGTGGCGCCAGGGTCACATCGTAGGAGACATAGGCGGTAGGCGCCGCGTGGATGGAAGCATCGGTATGATGAATCACCACGCCGCCGTCGCGATAAACCTGTCCGGGCAGTTTGGCCAGATAAGCGGCTCGAGCAGCGGGATGGGCCATGGCACGCTGGAAGGCCACCGCCCGCTCGACGACGGCAGCATCGATGGGCGGCCAGAAGACGCATTCCATGTCAACGTCGCCGGAAGTGGTCATCTTGGCCCAGGCCACCGATTCGATGACCGGAACGCCATTGACGGCGCGAGTGAGGATCGAGTTAATGCTCTCCAGTTGAAACGGGGCGGCGACGGATGTCCCGCTCACTGCGCCCCCGCCGAATCCGTGGAAAGTAGCGCGAACGTCCCGGATCTGGTCCGCGGGCAGGCCGGCGTCGATGAAGTAGGCCTTGACGCGAGCGCCGTGAGCCGCCTCATCCAGGATGTAGGGTCCGGTGGGGGCGGCCGCATCCAGAAGGCCCATGGACCAGTTGTTGGTGGGGTCGATCGCCCACGCTCCCAGGCTGCCGCGCCAGCGCCGGAGTTGGGGCGAGTCCAGTTCCAGAGAAATGTTTTGCCCGATCTTGAAGCGCGAGCGGCTCAAATCGTGGACATACCCGCGCGCCGGCGCCGAACTCTGGCTGGTTCCCGACTGGGGCGCTGCGACCGAACAAACGCAAGCCGCGGTTACTCCCAGAATCCGCACGACCATTCGCATTGTGTTCTGACTCATTGTCGTTTCCTTTCTTCGATATCCCCGCGTCTGGGAATCAGTTATTCCAGGGGTACAGCGTCGGGTTGTAGTTGCAACCCGCCACATATTGGTACCAGGAGCTGCTGTTCAGAGGAGCCAGGTCAAACTTGAGATCGAGCCACCTTTCGTTGAGCGAAACGTTAGCGTTTGCTGCGTTGTTGGACATGCTCATGGCCACCTGGCAGCCGCACCCGTTGATGCCACCTCCCCAACTGGTAGCGCCGCTGCATCCGCCTCCGTCGGTAACGCTGCTGATGGAGTTGATGTATCCCTGAGAGACGCTGGAGTAGGGGTTGACGGCGTACGGGCTGGCGACCGCATTTCCAAAATTCACCGAGTCGTTGGTGTCGCCCCAACTGATCATGATTCCTTCATAGAGATGCAGACCGGCGAAAATGTTGAACCACTCGTCCGGGAAGAAGGTCATCATGCCGAAACTCATGTGAACGATGGCGAGGGAGGTCCCGCCGTTGAGGGCGGCGCCGCGCCAGGGGCCGTTGGTAGCGTTCTCCCCGAGCGCCATGTTGGGACTGAGGTAGACGAAGTGACCATTAGCATCATTACTTCCACAGACGGCGAGCGCGCGGGGGGAGTCGTACTGGCAAACTCCATTTCCGGCGCCGTAACTGGCGGCCGAACTGGGGGTGATGACGCAGAGACCCGGCCCGTTGGCGCCCGCGGGCGGACTCGTACACTGAGACTTGGTCGTGCAGACTTGATCAGGTACGGGCTTGATACTCACCAGTCCATGACCCTGGAAGTAAGAGACCGCCAGACCGGCCTGGTCAAAGGCCTTCTGGTCCGCGTCGCTGCTATTGGCCCCGGAAGTATTGGGATCGAGAAAGTTGATATCCGACACGTTGGAGTCCTGCCGTTGGCTGAACAGCGAAAATGCGGCCACGTTCGGGCTGGTAAAGGTACTGAGGAAGTTACTTCCGCTCTGATTCGAGTTAGCGAGGTCGGTGCCGGACCCAAAGCAAGGCGTATAGGTGTTCGCGGTCTCGACGATGATGCCGCGGTGGCCCTGTTCCAGGTTGGCATCAACTTCCTGCCGCGGGGGTGGGACAGTTCCCCAGGGTCCCTGCTCGAGCCAGAGCTTTCCGTCTGTTCCCAGCACGGCGGCTTGGGTGGTGGAGAAAGGCTGGAAAAACTGTACCTGACCATCGACCTGGGAGCGCGCCGGCGGCACCTTCCCAAACGGCGCCTGCTCGAACCATAGCCTTCCGTTGGCGCCCAACACGTACACCTGGCTGTCGTTTAGCGCCATAAAGCCTTGTACGTTTCCGTCCACCTGCGAGCGTGCGGGAGGCACGCTTCCCCATGGCGCCTCTTCCAACCACAACTTCGCGTCTGTTCCCAAGACTAGAGCTTCGGTTGCCGACAGCGCCTGGAAGGACTGCACGGAACTGTCCACCTGTGTGCGTGCGGGCGGCACCGCCCCGAAGGGCGCTTGCTCGAGCCACAACTTCTGGTCGCTACCGGCGACGTAGATCTGGGTGTCCGACAGAGCCTGGAACCCCTGTACGCCGGCGTCGATCTGCACCCGGCTGGGAGGCACAGTGCCGAAGGGGGCAAACTCCAGCCAGAGGCTCCCGTCAGTGCCGAGGACGACCATCTCGGTGGAGGAAAGCGCCTGGAACATCTGCACCTGGCCGTCGACCTCCACTCGCTTCGGAGGTACGGTGCCGAAGGGAGCCTGCTCCAGCCAGAGTTTCCGATTGGTTCCGAGGACCACGACCTGGGTGGCGGACAACGCGTGAAAGGTGCTGACATTGCCGTCTACCTGCACGCGGCTGGGAGGCACGGTTCCCCACGGCGATTGCTCCAGCCAAAGCTTGCCGTTGGACCCGCGCACGAGCACTTGATTGGCGGACAGGGCTTGAAAGGTAACGGTGTTGGCCAGCGTGGCGGTGGGGACCTGGGCGCCGGCAAATGGCACGAACGAGACGTACGCTGCAACGATCGCGAGAGCCTGCTTCCTCATTTCCTGTATCTCCTCCTTATTCCCGGGCACGGATTACTCTTCCGGAAACTCCGCGGCGGACGATGCGCAGCGGGTTCCGTTTTGGCCATGTAGTATACACCCAACTCCATCCTGCTAAGTTTTGGTTGTGATGGTTGTGATAGAACGGTACGCATCATGAACAGGCAGATGTACTTCTTATTGGCCCTGCTGGCCGGAAGCGCGGCGCGAGCGCAAGGCCCGGGTTGCGATCTGCGCGAGTACAAGCCCGTGGAGGGACTGAAGGCTGAGTCCACGGCGGAGGGGTTGGCGGTGACCTGGGAGGGAGCGCACAACCAGGCGCTGCGCGCGATTTTCGCCATCCGCGGCGATCAGCCCGAGGTGCGCGAGTTGGCCATCCGCAAAGGCGGCGGGTGGGCCGTGCTGGCGCGCGACCTCAGCCCGGAGTTCGACGTGGTGAGTGGACGGCGCCGCATTTCCGAGCAACAACTCGACCCGCTGCGCAAGCTCAACCTGCTCTCGCCGGAGTTTCTGGATAAGGAGAAGTGGAAGGCTTTCTGGGACGCTCCGCTGGAGATCCCGGGCGCGGCCAACGCCGGGCCGGACATGCCCCGCAGGCCGGAGGAGATCCGCCGCGCGACGGCTACCTATCACGCGACGGGATGCGCGGTGAAGACCGACGGCGCGCGCCTGGAGGTCACTTTTCCCGGCCTCTCCATGGGGATCTTTTCCGGCGATTTGCGCTTCACGGTGTACAAAGGCACAAACCTGCTGCGGCAGGAAGCCATTGCCCGGACGGAGGAGCCTTCGGTGGCCTATAAGTACAACGCCGGGCTGAAAGGCTTCCGCATCGATCAGAGTAAGGTGGTGATGTGGCGGGATGTAGCGCGGGCGTGGCAGAAATACGAGTTCGGCGGGGCGGTGAACCGGGACCCGGTCGGGCTGCGCGCGCGGAACCGGCTCGCCATCGTAGAAACGGCGCAGGGCTCGGTGGCGGTCTTTCCTCCGCCGCACAAGTTTTTCTGGGCGCGTGAAATCGAGCTGAACCTGGGTTATGTCTTCTACCGCAAAGACAGCGATACCTCCTTCACGGCGGGCGTGCGCCAGCCGGAGCACGAAGAGGAGTACCGCGCCGGAGGCATATCGGACGACGTGTGGAAGCGCCGGTCAAGCCAGGCGCGGCACAACCTGGGAAATTTCGCGCTGTACAACGCGCCGCCCGGAACGTGGCAACACATGGCGGTCTACTACTATCTGAGCGCGGACAATGCCGCAGCGACCGACGACGCGGTGCTGGCCTTCACGCACGGCGATACCTACAAAGCCATGCCGGGCTACAAGGTGGCTGTCAGCCATTTCCACACGCATTTCAACGAACAGTTGTCCGACCAGGGGACCCTCGACTATCAGCCCACCTGGCTGCCCACGTTCCGGGCGCTGGGGATCAATATTGCGATGATGTCGGATTTTCACGGCGACGGGCATGCCAACGACCCGGGACCGCTGCGGTTCCACGACGAGAAGGTATATTTCGACGGCTGCCGGCGGTTTTCGGACCGCGATTTTCTGATCATGCCCGGCGAGGAGCCGGATGCCACGCTGGGCGGTCATTACACGACGGTGTTTCCACGGCCGGTGTTCTGGTCGAAGGTGAAACAGCCCGGCCAGCAATTCATCGCGCAGGATCCTCAGTACGGGCAGGTGTACCATGTCGGGTCCCAGGCCGAGGAACTCGAGATGCTGCGGCGCGAGCAGGGACTGATGTGGCAGGCACACCCGCGCACCAAGGGCTCCTCCGGCTATCCGGATGCCGTGCGCGAATCGGCGCACTTCCGCAGCGACCGGTTCTTGGGCGGCTCCTATCAATCGCTGCCGGTGGACCTCTCGGAGAAGCGCATCTGCGAGGGGCGCTGCCTGGAGTTGCTGGACGACATGAACAACTGGGCCGGGCCGAAGTACATGATTGCGGAGGGCGATACTTACCAAAAGTTCCCGGATGACGAGACTTACCCGCACCTGTTCGTCAACTACGTGAAGCTGGACCGCGTGCCGGGGTTCGGGGAGGACTGGGGTCCGATCCTGCGCTCCATGCGGGCGGGGAACTTCTTTGTGACCAGCGGGGAGGTGCTGTTCCGCAACTGGGGCATCGAGGGCTCGGGCGCGGAACGCACCTTTGCGGCGGACGTGGAGTGGACCTTCCCGCTGGAGTTCGTGGAACTGGTGTGGGGAGACGGTGACCGCACGGACCGGAAGATCATTTCGGCCACCGGCCTGGCGCCGTTCGGTCACAAACAATTTCGCATTCCGTTTCAGACCTCGGGCAAAAAGTGGGTCCGTTTCGCGGCTTGGGATTCGGCGGGAGACGGGGCGATTCTTCAGCCGGTGCATCTGCGGTAGCACGCCAATGCGCGGACTGGCCCTGGCAGCTCTGATTCCGGCGCTCGCGGCGGGGGCGCAGCCGCGATGGTGGATGGATGAGCC
Organism: Solibacteraceae bacterium; assembly: GCA_021324015.1. Classification (GTDB taxonomy): domain Bacteria; phylum Acidobacteriota; class Terriglobia; order Bryobacterales; family Bryobacteraceae; genus JAJPJX01. The sequence goes on from JAJPJX010000094.1 coordinate 21,210, forward strand.
CGTGCGGCTCATCCAAACCAACCTGCGCGAGACGGACGCTACGCTGGACGCGGCCCGCCTGATCCGGCAGGTGGCCGAATTTCCCGCCAACACGCTGCTGTTCGGCATGGGCGGGATCGTGGCGTATTATCCCACGCGGGCACCGTTCCATTACCCGAGCCCGTATCTTCCGGCGGGGCGCGACCTGTTCGGCGAAGTGCTCCGCGAGGCGCACGCCCGCCACATCCGGGTGATCGGCCGGTTCGATTTCAGCAAGACGCAGAAGGCAGTCTACGATGCGCACCCGGAGTGGTTCATCCGCAAAACGAACGGCGCCCCGGTGATTTACAACGGGCTTTACTCAGCCTGCATCAACGGCGGTTATTACCACGAGCAGGCGCTGCGGATTCTGGAGGAAGCTCTGGACCGCTACGACGTGGACGGCCTGTTCTTCAACATGTTCGGCAACCCGGCCACGGACTACAGCGGGAATCCCATCGGACCATGCCACTGCCGGAGCTGCGAGGAGCGTTTCCGGGCGCGCTACCATCGGGAGATTCCGGCCACGCCGGACACCGAATACCGCGAATTCCTGGCGGATTCGGCGCGCGAGGTGGGGCGCGAGATCGGCGCGTTGATCCACCGCCGGCGCCCGCGGGCGGGCTTCTTCACCTACATCCAACAGTTCACTGACGGCATCATGTCCGAGTCCAATACCGCGGTGGGACGGCCGCTTCCGCTATGGCCCTATTCGGCCAGCGACAACGTCAACCGGGCGCGGAATTCCGAGCCGGACAAGATGGCCGTGAACCTTTGCATGAGCTTCGTGGATTTCCCCTGGCGCTTCGTCACGGTACCGTCGGCGGAGATCCGCCTGCGGCTGTATGAAAACATGGCCAACGGCGGGGCGCTGGCGCTGAACATGCACGGCACCATGGACCAGGAAGACGGTAGCGCACTAATAGCGGCGCGGCCGGTCTACGAGTGGCACGCGCGGCACGAGGATCTGTATGTGGGCCAGGAGAGCGCCGCGCGAGTGCTGCTCCTGGGAGGGCGGGGAAGCGCGTACCGTGGATTTTTCCGGTTCTTGAGTGAGCAGCACATCCCCTTCGCCGTGGCGGACAATGCGCGGCGCCTGGCAAGCTACGAACTGGTGATCGCTCCGGAAGGCGTGCCCCCGGAAGCCGAGGCTTACGTGCGAGAGGGCGGGCACCTGCTGGTGGCGGGAACCTCGCCGCCGGCCTTCGCGGTGGGTCAGCCGGTGCGGCGCTGGCCACGGACGCAGGCCTACTTCCGGGTGCGGGACCGCGCCGCTTTTCCGTCTCTGCGCGACACCAGCCTGATCCTGCTGGACGGCGAATACGTCGAGTTTCCGCCCGCCGCGCATGCACTGCTGACGCTGATTCCGCCGGCGCGCTTCGGGCCGCCCGAACTCGTGTGGACCGACAAGGTGGAGACCGACAAACCCGGCTTGCTGTGGGCGGACTACGGGAAAGGCCGGGTCGCGTATCTGCCGTGGGACATCGGCAGCCTGTACTACCGTTTGAGCTCGCAGGGCCACGCCGGGCTGCTGGCGGACGTGGTGGATGCGATCCTGCCGCATGGGCGGCAGTTGAAGACCAACGCCCATCCGCTGGTGGAGATCACGCTCATGCGCCAGCCGAAACAGGGGTGCACGCTGGTGCACTTCGTGAATCTGACGGGGCACGCGGACACGGCGTATTTCGAGCCTGTGGAGATGCGGAATATTGAGGTCACCGTAGAGGGGAGTTACCACTCGGCGCGCTCGGTGCGGCTAGGCCGCGAGTTGGCCATCTCCGGGGGCAGGTTCGTTCTGCCCTCGCTGGGCGCTTACGACGTCGTGGTGCTGCATTGAGCCGGCCCCTGCCGGCCCCTCCGCGCTCTTGACAGGATTGAAAAATCAAGAGACACTAGCCCCAATCGCTTTACTCGACTACGCAAAAGGAGGGATGGATGCACGTCAGGCTTTTGCTGCCTTCACTGTTTGTCTGCATGACGGCGGTGTATGCCGCCGATCCTACGGGGAAGATCGCCGGAACAGTTTTGGATCCTAGCGGAGCCGCGGTAGTGGACGCCAAGATCACGGCGACCGCGGTGGCCACCGGCCTCACTCGAACCGCAAGTAGCGGGGGCGACGGGGGATACGTGTTTCCGCTGCTGCCTGTCGGCATCTATAACGTCTCGGTGGTCGCAAGCGGATTCCGCACCTTTGAGCAAAAGGGCGTTGAGGTCCGCACGGACCAATCGGTGACGGTGCCCATCGTACTGCAGATCGGCGCAGCCTCGGAATCGGTGACGGTGGAGGCGAACGCGCAACTGGTGGAGACGCGCAGCGGCACGTTGAGCGAAGTGGTGGGCCAGCAGAGGATTATCGAACTGCCCCTGAATGGTCGCAATGCCGCGGCGCTGGTGCTGCTGTCGCCCGGCACCGTGGATACGACCGCCGGCAACGCGCGCGGCAGCGGGGACACGCAACAGACGGCCACCTACCCAGGCGCGCAATCCATCAGTTCGAACGGCGCGCGCGCCGATAACGTGAACTACAACCTGGACGGCGGCAGCAACCAGGATCACTACACGAACGTCAACAATCCCTTCCCGAATCCGGACGCGGTGGAAGAGTTCAGCGTCCAGACCAACAGCTACAGCGCGGAATACGGGCGCGGCGCGGGTGGCATTGTGAACGTGGTGACCAAGTCGGGTACCAACGAACTGCACGGCAGCGCCTTCGAGTTCCTGCGCAACGGCGATCTCAACGCGCGGAACTTTTTTGCCAACAACCACGATTTTCTGAAGCGCAACCAGTACGGCGGGAGCCTGGGCGGGCCTATCAAGAAGGACCGGCTGTTCTTCTTCGGCACCTACCAGGGGACCATCCTGCGCAACGTATCGCTGGGAAATACGGCCACGGTGCTGACCAATGCGCAGCGGAACGGGGACTTTTCCTCGCTCTCCAAGCAGTTGGTGGACCCGGTTACCAAGCAGCCCATCCCGGGCAACATCATTCCGGCCAGCCGGATCGATCCGGTGACGGCGAAACTGCTGCCGTACATTCCCACCTCCCCGCGCTCGGACGCCTTCATCAACTATGACCGGCCCGTGGACGACACGGAAAACCAGTTCATGGGCCGCGTGGACTACAACCTCTCGAAGCAGCGCTTCTACGGCCGGTATCTCTACTCCGGCTACACGCGCGACCCGGTGGTCGGCAAGCCGGACCTGGTGGCGTCGGCGCGCGGCTTCACGGACCGTGATCAGAGCGTTTCGGTCAGCCACACCTACAATTTCAGCCCCAGCCTGCTGAACAGCGCGATCTTTTCTTACAACCGTATCAACGGCACCATCATCAGCGGCGCGCCGTTCAGTTGGACGGATCTGGGGATTCCGATTGCCAGTTCCACGCCGCCGGAATTGACGCTGAGCGTGGCAGGGTACTTCAGCGTCGGCACCGGGCACCCGGGCGAGTTCAACCGCCAGAACTTTCATTTCACCGACAGCGTGCACTGGATCCGCGGCGGGCATGAGATTGCCATCGGCGGCGACATCATGAAGATGCAGGTGGATCTCATCAACACCTATCGCCAGAACGCGAATTACCGCTTCCGCGGCGCGGGGTACAGCGGCGATCCGCGGGCGGACTTTATGCTGGGCTGGGCGGACCGCTTCATCCAGGGCGGCGGCGAATATGCGGCGCGCCGCGGCACGCTGGGCAGCCTGTTCATCCAGGACAACTACCGCGTGACTCCCAGCCTGGTGCTCAACCTGGGCCTGCGCTGGGATCCGTTCCATCCTTACTCGGACACGCTGGGGCGCACCGAGTGCTACCGGCCGGGTCTGACGTCGCAGCGTTTTCCGAACGCTCCGCTGGGATATCTCTATGAAGGCGACCCGGGATGCCCGTCGGGCGGCAGCCAACCGGCCTACTGGAACTTCGCGCCGCGCGTGGGCTTCGCCTACAACGCGGGCGGCAAGAGCAACACCACGATCCGCGGCGGTTGGGGCATGTTCTATCAGCCGCCGTTCGTGGAAGCCTACAACAACATGGTGGACAGCGCCCCGTGGAGTCCGCAGGTGCAGCGTTTCGGCGTTCCGTTCGACGATCCCTACAAGGGCTATCCGCAGAATCCGTTCCCGGCGCAGTACGCGCCGTTCGTGCCCCCATCGAGCGTGCAATTCATCAAGCCGCCCAGCCTGGCGGTTTCTTACACGCCGGACTGGCGTCCGGCCCGCACCATGGCCTGGAACCTTACCGTGGAGCGCCAGTTGCACACTGATTTGCTGGTTCGCCTAGGATACGCCGGAGGCAAAGGCACGCATCTGGGCTACAACAGCGACGTGAACGCACCGATGTCCGCGCCCAACGCAACGGCGGACAATGAGCAGGACCGCCGCCCGAACCAGAATTTCCAGGAAGTGGTGCAGGACATTTCCGGCGGCAACTCCATCTACAACTCGCTGCAAGTCTCCATGGAGAAGCGTTTTTCACACGGATTCACGGTGAATGCCAACTACACGTTTGCCAAGGCCATCGACCAGGTATCCTACCTGACCGACCTGTGCGGGGTGAACGTGATCAACCCGTACAACGTGGGCGCGTACCGCGCAGTGTCCGATTTCAACGTGCCGCACCGCTTCGTGCTGAACTACCTGTGGCAGTTGCCGTCGCCCAGCCACGGCGTGGCCCGGGCGCTGTTCGGCGGTTGGCAGACCACGGGCATCTGGAGTTGGCAGAGCGGATTCCCGCTGCTGTTCACTTCCAACGACGACCGTTCGCTGACCGCCGTGGGCAACGACCTGGCGGACGTGGTGGGCCAACCCTCGCTCACCAGCGGCTCGCGCGGGCAGAAGATCGCCCAGTGGTTCACCACTTCGGCATTCGCCTCGGCCAAGCTGGGGACCTTCGGCAACGTGGGGCGGAACATTCTGTCCGGTCCCGGAACGTTCAACATCGACTTTGCGGCACACAAGGTGTTCACGCTCAAGGAGCGCTGGAAGCTGCAATACCGGGCGGAGTTTTTCAACGTCCTGAACCACACGCTGCTGAACAACCCGGACACGGGCGTGCCGGACGGAAACTTCGGCCGCATCACGTCGGCGCGCGATCCCCGCATCATCCAGATGGCTCTAAAATTGATCTTTTAGCGGAACAGGCGGTTTCGCCCGTTCCCGGGGCCACATGACGCGACGTAGTCTGCTGCTTCTTCCGGGCGCCGCGGTGCTTTTGGGCCAGGCGCCGCGGGGGGGCGATCCGCAAAACCTCTCGTTTCCGCTCGAGGCCATCGAGGGTGGGATTACGCCGCCGGACCTGTTCTTCGTGCGGGATCACTTCAGCGAGCCGGGGCTCTCGCTGGATAGCTGGAAACTGCGGATCGAGGGGCGCGTCCGGCGCCCGCTGGAGTTGTCTCTGGCGGATCTGCTGGAGGCGCCTACCCGAAAGCTCGAAGCGGTCCTGGAGTGCGCGGGCAACGTGGCCGGGGGCTCGGCGGTGAGCAACGGCGTCTGGGAAGGAGTGCCCATAGCGCACCTGCTGGACGAAGCCGGGACGGACCGCGAAGCCGAGGGGGTGCTGCTGGAGGGCGCCGATACCGGCCGCCTGATGCAGAACTCGCCCCGCCTGCCGTACTGCCAACTGGTCACCATGGCCAAGTGCCGCCAGCCGGAGAGCATGGTGGCCTTCAAGCTGAACGATCGCTTTCTGCCGCGGCGCAACGGCTTTCCGGCGCGCGCTTTCTTCCCGGGCTGGTACGGCATGGATGCGGTGAAGTGGCTGACGCGCATCGTGGTGCTGGGCCCCGGTGGCGCGCCGAACAATTTTCAGGCCAGCGGGATGGAGCAGGTGTATAACCGCGTGACGGCGGAACCCGGCGGACAAAGAAAGATCGTGCGGCTTTCCGAGATCCAGGTGAAATCCGCCATCGCCTGGCCGGCGGACAAGATGAAGCTGCCCGCCGGGCGGCACCTAGTGCGGGGCTTTGCCTGGACCGGGGGCGGACCGGTGCGCCGCGTGGAGGTGAGCACCGAAGGGGGCCGCACCTGGACCGCGGCGCAGCTTGCCGGTATCCCCAAGCCGTTGAGCTGGGTGGCATGGCGGTATTCCTGGAACGCCAGCCCGGGCGACCACGTGCTCATGAGCCGCGCTACCGACGGCGCCGGGCGCACGCAGCCGCTCACGCGCGACCCGGCGCGCAAGGACGGCTATGAGCTGAACTTCTGCCTGCCAGTACGCTGCGAGGTGCGGTGAAGATTTTCTGGCTGGCCGTTTTTGCCGCGGCGCCCGTTTTCGCCGCCGAGTGTGCGCCCTCGAAGCTCGGGCCGCAGGAGTCCCTGGCGAAGTTTCAAGAACTGGACCGGGAGGCTCAGGCGGCCATGGATCGCGGACAGTTCGCAGCGGCGGCGGCGCGCTACCGGGAAGCCACCTGTCTGGCGCCCAAGGCCGCACGGGCGTTTTACGGACTGGGCGTGGCGGAGGCTGCGTCCGGGCATTATCCGGCCGCGCGCCAGGCCCTGGAAAAGGCCGCCGCGTTATTGCCCTCGAGCAACTTGCCCCTGGCCATGCTCGTGCGGGTGAACGTATCCGCAGGCGATGCGGACAAAACCAAACAGGCGCTGCGCGCGGTGGCCCGGCACTTTCCCAAGGACGGCGAACTGCACGCCACACTGGCCCGCTTCCTGGCGGAGAACAAGCTGCTGGACCTGGCCCTGGCCGAATCGCTGCGCGCGGCACAGGCCGGGGAAAGCGGCCCGGAAGCGGCCGTCGCCCTGGCGGTGCTGGAGAACAACGTGGGCGCCTACGAGGACGCCATCCGCCACGCTGCCGCCCTCGAAGGGCAGCCGGGCCTTTCCGATGCGGTGAAAGCCTCCGCCGCCGGAGTGGCAGGCCTGAGCTACGAAAGCCTGGGCGAACGCGAGGCTGCCATCCAGCATCTGCGGCTGGCCATCCGTCTGGCGCCGCTGGCGGAGAATTCGTACCTCGCGCTGGCCGATCTCTACGAAAAGGCGCAGAGGTTCAAAGAGGCCGCCGAGGTGTTGGAGCAGGCTCGCAGCCGCCTGCCTGATACGCACAACCTGCTGCTCCCGCTGGGCAACAACCTGATTTGGGCGGAACAGCTTCAGGCGGGCGTCGAGGTGCTGCGAGAACTGCTGCGCAAGGCTCCGGACACCAGCGAAGCGTATCTGCGTCTGGCGGAGGCCTATCGCAAAATGGGGCGCACCGAACAGGAAGTCCAGGTACTGCGAGACCTGGCGCGCCGCCAGCCCACCTATCCGATGGTGCACGTGCTGATTGCCCAGGCGATGCTGCGGACGGACCCGCCGGATTACCCGCACGTGCTGGAAGAACTGGCATGGGCGGAGAAAGCAGCCCCCGCGGACGCGGACCTATTCTACCTGCGGGGGAAGGTGTACGCCGGCACGAACCGGTATCCCGAAGCCGTGACCGCGCTGCGGCGGGCCATTGAATTGCGGCCCATGGAGCCCAGCTACTACTATCAGCTTGGCCTGGTCTACCGCAAACTCGGGCAAAGCGCCCTGGCCCGGGAGACGCTGGCGCGCATGGAGTACATCAAGCCCGTCCCGAACGGGCCGCGGTGAGCAGCTACGGCAGGAAGCGGCCCCGCCATTCTGCTGGAACCAGAGGGCAGACATCCGGCGGCGGGGCGAAAAGGCGTCGACGCAGGGCAGCTACGCGGTCGTAGGCCCAGTCGCGCCAGGCGCGCGGCGTCAGGATACACACGGCCGCCAGCAGGCGCCAAAAAGGTCCGAGCTGACGCAGGACGTGCAGCACGGCGGTGGAGCGGACCAGCAGGCGCCCGTCGGAGGTCAGCACGACCACGCTATCCGGCAGGGCCGCGCGAGCATTCTCGGGTACGCGCTCGCGCACCGTCTCGCCCTGGAGGGGTGCAAAGCGAAAGCGCGCGCCTTCCCGGTCCCGCGCCAGAGCGAATTTCACGAAGCCATGGCACAGGCCGCAGTGCCCATCGTAGAAGATCAGCTCTGGAGCCATTGGCAAAACCACTTACTGAATCGCGACCGTCGCGCCGAATTGCGAACTGGCCCCTTTGAGCAGAAAGTAAATCGGGACGCGGTCGCCCGCGAGGTCGGAGGGCAAGCGTACGTTCAGTTGCGTGACGGCGTCGGTCATACCCGGCGACGGTCCGGCGTACAGCACGTTGCCAACAAAAAACCGTGACCCGGCGCCGAGGAGTGCCACGAGCGGAGCCGGCAAGCTCTGAGCCGCCGTGGCCACGCTACCGTC
>JAJPJX010000080.1 GCA_021324015.1 Solibacteraceae bacterium
AACTCGCGCTGGCTCTGGGAGATCTGGCCCTTTACCTCGGACTGGATCTTGCCGCGCAGTTCCAGCAGCTCGACTTCGCGCGTCAGGTGCTTGAGCACCTCCCGCAGGCGGGTGAGGGAATCGAACTGCTCGAGCAGGGCCTGGCGTTCGGGATGGCTCAGGCCGGGCAGCGTGCCGGCAATGAAATCCGCCAGCCTGCCGGGCTCCAGGACATGCTGCACCATGGCCGAAAGGTCGTCGGAAAGGTTGGGAGACGCCGCCACCACCTGCTGGAAGAGTCCCACCACGTTCTGCCGCAGAGCTTCGATTTCGGGCGTCTTTTCCGGCTCGATTTCAGGCATGCGCTCCACTTTGGCCTTGAGAAAGGGCTCGGTGACGGTGAATTCCACCGTGCGGATGCGCGCCACGCCCTCGCAAAACAGCAGCAGGCTCTCCTTGGGCACCTGGATGGCCTTGTGCAGAATGGCCACTGTGCCGACTTCGTAGAGATCGCCCGGAGCGGGCTGCTCGGTGCGCGGATCGAGCTGCGAAACCACCCCCAGCATGCGGTTCTCGCCCAGAGACTGCACCAGCGCCAGGGAACTGGGCCGCCCCACGGTGATCGGCAGCATGGCATGCGGAAACAGCACGGTGTCGCGGACCGTGAGAATGGGCAGCTCTTCGGCGGTCTGCCCGGAATCTTCAGCCAGCGCCTGCTCCTCGATGACTTCGTCTAGCGGCATCGGTTCACCCGTGCTTTCAGTGTAATCCGCGCTGCCCGTTCGGGTCCGGGCTCAGTCGCCGCGCGGATAACACCCCAGCACCCGCGTCATGTCGGCGATCTCTGCCAGGTGGCCCAGCGCGTTTCGCACATTGAGCTCCTCGATGTGTCCCAGGAAATCCAGGTAGAAGAGGTACTCCCAGGGCTTGCCGCGCAGGGGGCGCGACTCGATCTTGGTGAGATTGATATCGCGCAGGGCAAAGGAGGCGAGACAGCGGAACAGGGCGCCGGGGATGTTGCGGGTGGTAAAGACCAGGGAGGTTTTCCACTGGATGCCGCGGCCCTTGCGGCGGGGCATGCGGCTGGCGTACGCCGGTGTGCGCAGCAGGAAAAAGCGCGTGAAATTCTGGCGGTCGTCCTCGATGGAGCGGCGCAGAATGTGCCCGCCGTAGGTGTACGCCGCCACCGTAGAGGCGATGGCCGCGGCATCCGGGGGGCGCTGCTCCATGATCATCTTGACGCTGCCCGCCGTGTCGTAAAAGGTGACCTTTTCGATGTGCGGGTTCCGGGCGAAGAAATGCCGGCACTGGTCCAGGGCCACCGGATGAGAGAAGACCCGGCGAATCTTCGAGTAGCGCACACCCGGTGCGGCGATCAGGTTGTGGACAATGCGCACCTTGGTTTCGGCCACGATGGGCAGTTCGAACTTCTGCAGATGGTCGTAGTTTTCGTACACCGAGCCGGCGAGCGTGTTCTCGATCGGAATTACGGCGCCATCCACTTTGTTTTCTTTGAGATGGTGAAAGACATCCTCGAAGCGCTGGCACGGCAGGACGTCCACGCCCGGGTCCAGAAGCCGGCCGATGGCTTCTTCGCTGAAAGCGCCGCGCTCTCCCTGAAAGGCAATGCGTTCCCGGCGGCGGGGGCGGCTCATCGGGGGGCTCCTTCCCAGCGGCGCGCGCGTGGATCGGGCAAACCCAGCAGATCCAGTACTCGATCCACGCTGTGATCTACCAGGTCCATGACGGTCTGGGGTTGATGATAGAATCCCGGGACCGGCGGAGCGATTACCGCGCCCATCTCGGCAAGGCTGACCATCGTCCGTAAGTGCCCAAGATGAAAGGGGCTTTCGCGGATCACCAGAATCAGGCGGCGGCGTTCCTTGAGGGTCACGTCGGCAGCCCGAATCAGCAGGTTGGAGCTGATGCCCGCCGCGATGGCCGACATGGTGTGGATCGAACAGGGGGCAACTACCATGGCATCAATCGGATAGGAGCCGCTGGCCAGGCGGCAGGAGATGTCCTCCAGGGGGTAGGAGTAGTGCGCCAGGGCCCGCACCTCCGATATGGGCTTTCCCGTCTCCAGGAACAGGGTTTTCTCGCCGGACCGGGTGACGATGAGGTGGATCTCGACGGCGGGGTGCGTCCGCAGCCGTTCCAGCAGACGCAGACCGTAGATCGCGCCGCTCGCTCCCGATACTCCTACGACGATTCTCAAGACCACCTCGACCTTCCAAAATTGCCCGAGCTCTGTTCTGAATTCAGAACAAAATTACACCCTGACGCTTGCCGCTCGGCAAGTCACACGGCTATAATCCCATTGGACAACGATCTCACGCGGGTGAATTCACGTGCGCCGGGCAGCCGACTCGCTGACACAGGATCATATCATGGAGGATGCCGGACAGAAGCTCAAGCGAGCCCGGGAGCGCCTCAATTTGCGCTATCGGGACGTTGAGGAAGCCAGCATCCAGATCGCCGAGCGACACCAGAACGACGAGTTTGTGATCGCCCTCAGCCGGCTCTCCGACATCGAGAACAAAGGTACGGTACCAAGCATATACCGGCTCTATTGCCTGTGTGCGATTTACCGCCTGGACCTGAGCGAAGTGCTGGAATGGTACGGCGTGGATCTGGCGGCACTGGGCGGTGACGCCGCCACCATCGCCATCGAGCGCACGCACCTGATCGGCTTTGGCGGAGACGGCCGGGGCGAAGTGCAGATTCCGCTGGCTCTCGATCCGGGGCTGGATCTGCGCAAAACCACGTACCTCAGCCGCATGATCCAGCGCTGGGGCAAACTACCGCTTTCCCTGCTAAGCGGCATCGATCTGAAAAGCCACCGCTACGCATTCATCGGCTCGGAAGATTGGTCGATGTATCCGCTGATTCAGCCCGGCGCGCTGGTGCTGATCGACGAGAACCGCCGCAAGGTAGTGAATATGGGCTGGTCGAACGAATTCGAGCGCCCGATTTACTTCTTCGAGCACCGCAAAGGCTACGCCTGCTGCTGGTGCACCCTGAACGAAAACCAGATGGTATTGCAGCCACATCCGGCTTCCATGTGCTACCCGGAGGTGTACTCCTTCCCGGACGAGATCGACGTGATCGGGCAGGTGGTGGGCGTGGCTATGCTTCTGGATCAGGGGAAGCGACGTCGTAATCGTACCTGAGCAGTTCCAGCACCGTCTCCAGGTCCGTGTTGTAAAGCTGTTTCTCCACGTCGCGCGCGTTGGTGGGCACCACGGCGCGATAAGGCGCCAGGCGGATCCAGGTGCTCAGCACTGTCCGCGGGCCGCCCTCGAGACCCGCCAGATATTCCTCCACATCCGCCTTTTGGCGCTCCAGCCGGAAGCACAGCCATTCGTTGAAGACCTGCATGTGGCTCTGGCGCAGCGTGCGGTCGGCCTCTTCCTCGCCGAATAGCTGCGCCAGTCCGTGGTGCTCGTACAAGCCGGAATTGGCATTGCGCAAGGTCGACAGGTACACCAATCGGCCGAATACCGTCGGGATCTGGGCAAGAGTGTGGCGCCACAGATCCGCCGCCGCGCCTCGCTCGAATTTCTTCTCCAATTTGCCGACCACCGGTTTTCCGCCGTGAGGCTGCTTCTCAATTCTATACCTCTTATACCCAAGTTCTTGGAATCGTGGCAGTGCTCACATTCTTGACAAGCCGGAAAATCCTCAGTTGTTCTACTTTCCGAAAATCTAAATCCGACTTGCCCCGCCCGGCCGCCTTTCACCTTAGCATGAAATTGCGCGGACGGCAGTGGCTGCCGCGAATTACTGAATCAGGAGATAACGATATGATCCGTAAAGCTTTCATGATCGCGCTGCTGGCGCTTTCCTTCCTGGCCACCACCCGGACGACGGTGGCGGATGACCCCGTCCCGGAATGCAACCCCTGCCCCTGGGTGCGGTAGGCAAAGTCAACGAATTCAAGGTATTAGGAGCGAATTGAAATGATCCGTAAAGCTTTCATGATTGCGCTGCTGGCGCTTTCCTTCCTGGCCACTACCCGGACGACGGTGGCGGACGACCCGGTGCCGGAATGCAACCCCTGCCCCTGGGTGCGGTAGGCAAAGTCAACGAATTCAAGGTATTAGGAGCGAATTGAAATGATCCGTAAAGCTTTCATGATCGCGCTGCTGGCGCTTTCCTTCCTGGCCACTACCCGGACGACCGTGGCGGACGACCCGGTGCCGGAATGCAACCCCTGCCCCTGGGTGCGGTA
>JAJPJX010000210.1 GCA_021324015.1 Solibacteraceae bacterium
ATGCCGTCGCGGGCCGCTTCCACCAGGTGTTCCAGCGCCGCCCCGGAAACGCCCAGCCGGTTGCTCAACACAGCACGCGCGAATTCGATCCACTCCTTGTCTGCGCCGTCCACCCAGCTCCCGTCTGCGTTGTGCCAGGCAGCTTGCCGCTCTTCCAACTCGGCCCACGTGCCGCGCAAGGCGCCCAGGCTCGGTGTCACCCGCTCCAGCAGGGTCCAGGTGTCCCGCATGCGGCGAAAATCGGAAAGGCGCCAACTTCTGGCCTCCTCAAATCGGCGAGCAGTCGCGTCCAGGAAGACGGCGGTGACACGGCTCGGGCGGACAACGACGCCATCGCCGGCACGGAGAGCCGTGGCATGCCGGTACACTGTTCCGTTCGGATGCTGGAAGTCGCGCGCGTGCCGGAGCGCGTTATCTTCGACCTGGAAGTACGGGTAGAAAACGTCATCGCGGCCGTCGGGCAAGCCGGTGGGCACGAGAGCCGTCTCACAGGCGCGATCGGAACGAACCAGCGTCAAAGCCGTCACCCCCTCCTTTGTGCGGCGATCCTTCACGCGCCACACTTCGGGTTTCGTTTCCATCAGATCCGCTTCCAGGTTACGAGCGCTCTCGATCACCGCCTGAAAGGGCGTCATCCGGGGAAATCCGACGATGCCCGTACGGAGCGGCATCCGATCCCAGACACGGCCGAACTCTTCCTGCCATTTTTCGGTCGCCGCTTCGATGCACGCTGGAGCGCATTCGAGAGGAACAAGCACCCGGAACCGCTGCGGGCTTCGTTCGAGAGGAATCACCGGCGCATAGGCGGCAATCTTGTCGGGTTCGCCTACGCTTTGAATCGTGAGAGTGCGCGTCCGGCCGTCGTCACTCTTCATTTTCAGGGATTGTCCTTGCAGGCTTCGCGCTGACTCATCCGCGTCGAGACAACGAGCCAGATTGCAAATCGTCACGAAGCGGCCCCGATCGGCCCGGTACAGCACCTCAAACGGAGCGACTCCCAGCCGGCCGGCATAGGTTTCCCGGTCCTCCCAGCCGCCGTCCTGCCCAAACGGTTCGAGCAGTAGCCGCCGGACTCTCCACCGATTGGGATGAGCAGAGGCTATCTCACGGAAGCGGACCAACAGTTCATCAAAGAAGGTCTCAGCAGCGCGCCAGAAGCGATGGATACGGCCAGGCGACGGTAATTTGCGGAAGAGTTGATGGACGATCCATCGAGCCCGTGCATCGTCATCGAGGCCATCCCATCGCGGGGCGCCAGAGCGGTCTTCGACGATCTTGGAGAAAAACTCTTCCATTGATTTCTCACGTCGGTACCCTTCCTGAAGGTTGCCGAGGACAAGGTCAACCTGTTGATCCAGCTTGTAATCCGTCGTTGCTGCGTGCCTTAGGACCTCCAGTACATGCCGGAGTAGCGAATCCCTGGGGGACTTGGCATCAACCGAATTGTCTTCGACTCTGCGCTTGCTCTGATCACGCACCCAATATTCGGCAAGTACGGGATTGAAGCAGCGCCAATCGAGGACACTCTGTGCGCGCAGAGAATCGACTCGGTTCTCGCCAATCCACGCTTCGATATCCAGACTGAAGGCGAGCAACGCTACACGGTCATTGCTATCGGCGACTTCAGAGATCCAGATCGTGTCCCCGTCACCATTCAGCCAGGCATCGAGCCGTCCTTTGCGCCGATCCGCGCACACCGCGCAGACCCGCTGCTTGCGGGCATTCTCGGTTCGGTCATTCGCGTGGGGTTGATTAAAGCGCACCTGGCAGACGGGACAGACGTGGCCTCCGGCTGAGCCGGGCTCCGGGACCACCCATGTCCGGTGCAGAGGAATGGCGAGAATCTCGCGTGCTTTGCGGAGCTGCTCCACCATGCCGATGAACGATCGCGTGGAGCCGGACAGCAGCGTACGTGGCGGTGTCTCAAACCGTTTGCCCCTTGCAAAGCTTTCTACTTCGCCTTCTATCTCACCTCGGACTGATTCGGCGGCCGCATCGTCGAGACTGCCTTTGGAATCCTGACCGGTCGCGTCGAGGCGCAGGCCTGGGAAGGTGAAGGCCAGCGTCTCGTCATCCCGGTAGATCAGGGAACCCGCCGCGAGGTCCACTTCGATCAAGCGCCGGACTTGATCAAAGAAGCCATCTATGTCACGCCGGGCGCCCGCCCAATCGCCAATCTTCACGGCACGCGCCTCGTAGTGCCTGCTGCCGAGGCCGATGGTGAGTACGCGCCAGCGCGTTTGCTGCTTCAGGTTATTCCACTCGTTGCACCCTGCCAGACGAGCCCCAGCGACGGCGGACTTGAATAGGGCAGCTGCTACGTAGGACTGATCCCACAACGTTACGTCGTTGTTCGGCAGCCGTGTTTCAGCGAGTGTAGAAAGAAACGCCTCGCGCAGCCAGCCCCCCGTGCCGATGGCTTCTTCGCGCCATTGCTGCCACGGATGCACGTCCTGGCCCGCTGTCCCAGCGAGCGTGTGTAGATTGTCGAGCAATTTCCCGATTCGCTCCAGCAGGCTTTCGAAGGCGCCCGGTGCCAGGACGGGCGGCAGATCGGCAAGCAAATTCCTCACCGGATGCCCGAACGGCGAAGCCAGCCACATGTGCGTTATGTCCTGGCCGAGGTACGCCGAGGTGGAGCCAGGCAGGTTCTTTTCGATACCCGAGGCCATCGCATGGGCAGCCTGAAGGAAACCGACCAAGCTGCTCTCTGATTGCCCCGCATCGTACTTCTCCAGAAATTCAGCCAAGCTGCCGGGCAGAGACATCCCGCAATTGGGCGACCTGAGCCAAGCGAGCCGCTCGCTCCAGGCCGGCATGAGAGTCTTATGCCAGTCCTTAGTCTCGTAGCTCACGCCGGCGCCGCCGTGCTGCCGGAGGAAGTCGGGGTGCGCCTTCCCCGTCATGTGGAGCCAGCCGATGGCTTCGCAGGCAAGCAGGAGCGACCTGTTCTCGCGCAACTTTTCCATCATCTGCTTCCCGTCCGAGGCGCTCATGCCTTCTCCACTTTTGATCCCAGAAGTGCTGCCTTGTCCTTGAGCTTTTGAATTGAATTCTCTGGCTCCCACTCTCCGCCATTGGCTCTGGTTCCTATGACCTCGGCCAAGCCCCAGCCCACGGTACGCTTGGCGGAAAAACCGTAGACTGTCAGGAGTTGTTCCGCTGCATCGAGCAGTTTCCGGAGCGCGTCGATGCGTTCCGCAGATCCAAAACCATCCGCTCCTGGAAGGGGCGCATATAGAAGGCGCAGCACGCCCTCGGTGTCCGGCGGAACGACCTCATAGAGAATGGGCTGCGTGCCAGCGCGTGTCTTCCGGCTATGCGGATTGATCACCTCGAAACTGACTCTGTCGAACCAAGTCGGATAGAAGGCCAGCGACCCTCGCAGGAAATCCTCCTTCTCCCCCTTCTCGTTGCCGAACAGATGAATGATCCAATCCGGGTCGGACCAGTCGTTCATCTTGCCGCCGTTCCGTTGAAGGTGCTCTTGCAAGCCGGCCTGCATCCGGCAGGCCCAGCGAAGAAGCCCCTTCCAGCTTGCCGCTGACATGTAAGGAACACCAAACACCCGGTCCTTCCGCACCGGGTTGTCCAAAACGTGGAATGGGCGGTCGTCCTTCGAGTACCAGGGCGAAAGCAGCTTAAGCTTGATCTCGATCGCAAGCCAGTCCTCCGGGAGAGGCGGTCCCAGGGCCGGATCCAGATTGAGCTCGGAGGGAAGCTGGAGCGTGCTGGCGGCCGCGCGCGTCTGATAGCAGCCCCGCGCCTCATTCTTCTCCTGGTTCGCTGTCTTGGAGTTTGGATCCATCTCACCCTTGATGAACCACATCGTGCAGCCGTCTACAAACCCCGATGCCAGCCCGCCCGGTAAGGCCGACGTCGTGGGGCATGCCTGGAGAGATGCCAGCTCAGCGTACAGATCAAACTTCATTGAGCACCTCCCATAGCGTCGGCGAGTAAACGGTCGATGATGGTTGGACCGGTGAGAAACTCTTCGTCCGCTAGGTCTGACCAGACATCTTTCAACCGCTTGCGCATGTCGTCCAGATTCATCAGGTCTGGATTCACGAAGCCAAATGTTCGTGGCGGATCTTTGAAGCTGAAGACCTTTTTGCTCTCTGCTCGCCCGCCGGCTAACCACCTCTCTGGCTGCGCAGACGGATTCCGATCGCTGTGGCGCCTCGGGTGTCTCCGGGTTTGGGGACACGTTGTCGGCGGGTTGTGTATGTTTCCGCAGTCGGTGCACGTCTTTCGCTGGTCGCGGCCGAGGATCCTATTGAAAGTGCTACTGGTCGAATTCTCTCGTGTGAGGAATCTGGCTCCAACGCACCAGAAGTTCCCGACCGACGCCCAGATGAAATCACTCTGATCGACTGAGCGCCATCCCGATACTACGTAGCTTTGGAGAGCCTCTTTCTTCATTGACGGGCCATCAGGACGCTGCTCAACAGCGATCAGCCCGTAATCCTGATGATGTGGTTGATTGCTCCGATTGTTCTCATCGGAAGGCTTCAGAACCGTTTTCCCGCCGATAGCACCATAACCTGCGATCAGACGCAATGTGAGATCGAGCAATGCCCACTCCTCGTCACGCATCGGACGCAGCAGGGTGAAACGAAATCGGAACTTCTCATCCTTCTTGATCTGATCCCGTTTGATCTTGCCGTTTTCATTCAACACGTCCAGCACGTCGAACCGGAACTTCCGCGCGCAGCTCGTGCATCCGAATAGCTCGCATACCACACAGTGCTTGCCGCTCTTGTCCGGACAGCGGCC
This sequence comes from Solibacteraceae bacterium, assembly GCA_021324015.1. GTDB lineage: Bacteria > Acidobacteriota > Terriglobia > Bryobacterales > Bryobacteraceae > JAJPJX01. Next base: position 4,777 of record JAJPJX010000210.1, read on the forward strand.
GTCTGAATCCGACGGGTCACATGCGCTGCCGCCCAGCCCGCGTACCAGGACCTCGAACCACCAGCGGAGCGAACCGAGCAAACCTGTCGTAACCGTGCGCTCTCCCTTCCGGTCTACATCCCCTGTCCAGATGGGACTCCGGGCTTTGAGTACCCACTCTCGCGATTCTGAACGCAGTGTAGTCATGGCATTGTCTCCGGGGGCGGTTGAGCCGTCAGGGTATTCACCGACAGATAATAATGGGCCACTTTGGTCACCTCGTTCCACTCAAACCTGGCCGGATCTTTGATCGGCGGCCGCAACACTGGGTTCGTATCACAGTGGGTCACCACATAGAGCCAGTAGCAGTCGCGGCGGTCCTCCGCGACACGCCGTTCGTTGGGGGTGAGCACTACGGTACCGGTTGGGGCGCCGATGCCTTTCACTTCAATCAGGCGCAGCTCGCCCGAGTTCAGATCCAGGCTGGTGATATCGTAGCCGAGGTTCTTTTCGTGCACGTCATACACTTGCCGGCCCTGAGAGCGCTCGTACTCCATGACCACGCGCATTGCGGTTGCCTCGGTCTCAGAGTCGGGTTGAAGCCGCCGCACCTCTGGAGCCTCGCGGGCGGGATGTGGCAATACGAGAACACTGGCGAACCGTTCGACAGCCTGGAGGGACAACGAGCGTTGCTGCTCCAGTTCCTTTCTCCGGCGCTCGCGCCGCACCATGAGCTCGGCATGCCGCGCTTCGGCCTGTGCCAGACGGCCCTCGGCGCCGGTCACCTTCTGTTCGACTTCCGTCGCGGCCCGCCCGATCTCTTCGTCCGCTCGCTGCAATAGCTCGGTGAGAGACAACTCCACGTGAGCCGCGATGCGTTCGATCTCGGCAATGCGCTCGCTTCGCGTGTCCTCCAGAAACCGAACGAGTTCCTTTTCGTTCAACCAAGCAGCGGCTTCGGGCAAACTCGCAACCGGCGGCAGGACTTCCGGCAGTTCGGCCGGGGTGAAGTCGCCCAGGACGCTGGGTTCCCGAAGGCGAGG
>JAJPJX010000113.1 GCA_021324015.1 Solibacteraceae bacterium
GCGGGCTTCCCCACCTCGGTCAAGGCCCAGGCCGCGGTGGAATTCATGATCGCCAACGGCGCCGAGTGCGAGCCGCTCATCCATAAAGACGCCGAGCTGATGCGGCATTTCCCCGCCGCGATTCTCGCCGGGATGACCGCTATGATGGAAGCTACGCGCGCGGTCCAGGGCAAGTTTGGCATCAAGGCGAAGAACGCCGCCGCGCTCCAGGCCATCCAGGCGCACCTGCCGCCGGGAATCGGCCTGGTTGTGCTCGGCGACTTCTATCCCTCCGGCGACGAGTACGAACTGGTTTACTCCTCCACTGGCCGCCTGATTCCGCCCGCGGGCATTCCTCTCCAGGTGGGCTGCGTGGTCAACAACGTGGAAACCCTATACAATGTGCACCTCGCCACCCAAGACCGGCCGGTGGTAGATAAGTTCGTCTCGGTGGCGGGCGCCGTTCGCGAGCCCAAGTCCTTCTGGGCCCCCGTCGGTGTTTCCTTTCGCGAATTAATCGAGTTCGCCGGAGGGACCACGGTCTCCGACTACGGCATGTTCGTAAGCGGCATCATGATGGGTGCGCTCTCGTTCGACCCAGGCGACGTGGTCACCAAGACCACCGCCGGCCTGATCGTGCTGCCGCGGGATCACTATCTCATCGCGCGGCGGGAGCGGCCGCTCGATTCCATGAACCGCATCGGCAAATCCGCCTGCGACCAATGCAGCTATTGCACGGAGTTTTGCCCGCGCTATCTGCTGGGCTACGAGGTGATGCCGCACAAGGTGATGCGCAGCCTGGGCTTCACCCTGACGGGATCGGAGAACTGGAACCAGTGGGCGGAGCTGTGCTGCTCCTGCGGTCTGTGTTCCCTTTACGCCTGCCCCGAGGATCTGTATCCGCGGGAGGCCTGTGATCAGGGTACGGCCGACCGGCGCGCCGCGGGGCTGAAGTTCGTCCAGCAAAAGCCGGTCCTGGTGCATCCCATGAAGGAGTACCGCCGCGTGCCGCAGAGCCAGTTGCGGAAGCGGCTGCGCGTGGAAGAGTACGATGTCGAAGCGCCGTTTGCGCCGTCCGAGTTTCACCCCGCGTGCGTGCGCGTCAAGCTCCGCCAACACGCGGGTAAACCAGCGCAGCCGGTGGTCAAGGAAGGCGCCAAGGTGCGCCGCGGCCAAGTCATCGGCCGGGTGGCAGCATCCGAGTTAGGCGCTGCCATTCACGCCAGCATGGATGGACGCGTGCGCCGCATCGCGGAAGACTCGATCGAAATCGTGGCATGATATGGCATTCAACTCCGTCGGATTGATCGAACTCAGCAGCATCGCCGCGGGCTTTCAGGTGTGTGACGCCATGCTCAAAACGGCAGACGTTCAACTGGTCCTGGCGCGCACTATTTGCTCCGGCAAATATATGGTATTAGTGCGTGGAGAGGTGGGGGCCGTGCGCGCCAGCGTCTCTTCCGGCGTCAGCTCCGGCAACTTCTCGGTGATTGACTCCTTCGTGATCCCCAACATTCACGAATCGATCTTCGCGGCCATCGCCGGCACCACCAAGGTGGAGGCGTTGGAAGCGCTGGGGATTGTGGAGTCCTTCTCGGTGGCCTCGCTGATCGAAGCGGCAGACGCCGCCGTGAAGGCGGCAAATGTGGAGCTGATCGAGGTGCGGCTGGCCATGGCGCTCGGTGGAAAGGCCTTCTTCAGCCTCACCGGAGACGTAGCCGCGGTGCAAAGCGCGGTAGAAGCCGGGGCCCGGGTGGTGGGCGAGAAAGGCCTGCTGGTGAACAAGGTCGTCATCGCCCACCCGCGCCCCGAACTGCTCACGGAAATGATCTGAGCGGCGGGGAGTTCCCGCGACTCAGAAATGAATTCGCGCCGTGTACTGGAACTCCCTTCCGTAGTTTTGCTGGCTGGTGGAACGGCCGAACGTGGAACTGGTCACACTGGTGTCAGGATTGGTTGGCACGAAGCCGTTCGGCATGTTGTACGCCTCGAACCGGAACTCCAGCCGGATACGCTCAGTAATATTGAAGCTCTTCGAAAGCGTGCTGTCCATGTTCCAGTAGTTGGGCCCGGTCACGCCCGGATACTGGTAGGGGTTCGTGCGCACTGTGTAGGGAGTCGCGATCGAGAACACCCCCGGGTTGAAATACATGCCCGCCGGGATGTTGTTAGCCGGGTCGCCGCTCACATTGTACTGGCCGAAGCGGACGAAGGGGCCGTGGTTCCACATGAAGATGTGGGCCGTGGTCCAGCCGCCCACAATCGCGTTCAGTACCGGGTGCAGGTGATTCCAGTACGCCCGCCCTTTGCCGAAGGGAAGTTCCCACGTGCCGGCAATGTTGAGGCGATGACGGGGGTTGTTGCTGTCCAGCATGGTGAAGCGATCGTTGTACTGATCGATGGCGTTGAAGTAGTTGCTGTTGGCTTCGTGGTTGTAGTTGTACGCCATGACGAGGGTGAAGCCGTGCGCGAAGGGGCGCTCCTCCTTGATCTGGAGGGCATAGTAGCGGTTCTGCACTCCCGAGCGATAGCTCTGCTGGAGAGGCCCATATTGCGGGTAGGGCGACAGCAAATTCCAGACGGTGACGGTTTTCTGGTTTCGCAGGGCGCCGGGAAACTTGTCCGGAGTCAGGTACTGATAGAACGGGTTTGGCACTGCCTGGTCCACCTGGCTCTTGTACGTGTACCGCAGATTCGGATCGGCCAGGTTCATTTGTATGCTGCTGCCGGAACCGTCACCCCAAATGTCCGGCGCCGGCTCGTTATATCCGTAGTTCATGAAGAACGTGGTGTCGGAGCGGAAGCCGAGGGGCATGCTGCGCTGATACGTCACGTTGATGCGCTCATTCATGGCCGTCTTCAGGTCCTGGTTGAACCATAACGTCGTTCCGGTGTTGCCCAGGTTGGTGTAGCGTCCATAGCCCTTGCCAACCGGTAGCAGCAGCGGGTTGGTCGAGGACGGGAAGGGATTGTTCCAGACCGACTGGGGGACGCCCTGCAAGGGTTGCAGCGTATACGTGGACGCGCTGAAGCCGTATTCCGGCAGATCGTAGGCCGGTCCAATGGAGGCCACCATGGGCACTGCGTAGCGGGCATAACCGACGCGCAGCGCGGACTTGTCGGACAGCCGGATGGCGATCCCGAGGCGCGGCAGGAGATTGAGCTTGGGCGCGGGATAGAGGGTGCGAACGCCACCATCCCCCGCGTACACCCAGGCGCCGTTCCATTTGTAGGGGACTTGGGCAATGGAGGTGACCTGGCTCGGCATCACCGGCGGGGTGGCCTGCATCTCCGGAATCGGATTGGTCAGGTCCAGGTAGCGCGAAATGCGGTCTTGCGTATCAGTGGGCGCGGAGGTGTACTCGTACCGCAGCCCCATATTCAGAGTGATATTCCGGTTCAACTTGAAATCATCCTGGAAGAACACGGCGTACTCGTTGTCGTGGACGTAGGTCCAGTCCTGCACCATGGCCACGGAACTGTTGGTCATATACCCGAGCAGCATGGACGCGTAACCATCGCCGCTCAGCTTCGTGTTCGGGCTGATGAACGTGTCGGCAGTGTTCTCGGGATTGAAATAGAAAGTGCCCGAGTTGGGGGCCATGCTGTTGTCGTAGGAGTGGCGGAAAGAGGCGCCGATTTTCATATAGTGGCGGCCCTTGTCCTTGCTCAGCGAACCCTGGTAGCTGTACTTGCGCGGGCGATACCACCAGCCGCTGGCGTGCCCGAAGCCGGCGCTACCGCCGGAATTGGCCACGTTGTACGACGGATAGTACACCGCGTCCAGTTTCTGCAGATAGGGTGTGTACCAGGCATTGCTGGGCCAGAATTTCGCCCAGCCGCTCATGCCGATCTTGGACCAGTCGGAATTGTAATCGTCCTCCACATAGCTGGTGCCGAAATTGAGATGGACGACGGTGGTGGGATTGACAGTCCAAACAGCGTCGGCGCCGGCGTTCAGCGCATCCATCAAGCCGCCGTTGTCCGAAGGCACCGCCGGCGAGTTCGCGTAATTGGGGTTGTCCAGCCGGGTGCGGAAGATGCTGTAGCGGGCGAAGACTTTCAATTTGTCGCTGGCATTCCAGTCGGTGCGTTCGGAAATGTTGTGGTAGTGCAGCCACCACGGATAGTTCAGGCGGTAGTTGTTCACGTGCGTGATGTTGTCCCCCGGCCCGTTGGGCTGCCAAATGTCCTTCATGAAGATGGCTGAGGTCGGGTCGATGCGGTTTTGCGGAATCTTGTTTCCGGGGAACGGCTGGCGGGTGGACGTGTTGCTGGCCGGATCGAAAACCGTAGTCAGTGGATCGTAGATCGCGCGCAGGCCGCCGTTGATGTTCAGCGACTGGGAGAAGTCGCCGGTGCGCTCCAGGTCCGTTGGCAGCGTGCGGATGGTGCTGCTGGGCTGCGTATTTCGCCACTGCTCGTAGGTGAAGAAGAAGAACAGCTTGTTCTTCAAGACGGGTCCGCCCACCGTGCCGCCCCAGATGTGGTTTCGCACCGTGTTCTTGGAGTTGATGACCGAGTTGCTCCGGGCGTTGAGGTATGGGTTGCGGCCGAAATAGTAGGCGGTGCCGTGGAATTCGTTCGTACCCGCTTTCATGGAGACGTTCATTACACCGCCGGCACTCTCACCGAACTCGGCATCCACGCTGTTCTGCTGGATGGCGACTTCCTGCACCGCATCCATGGGCGGCGCGTAGGAACCGCGCGAGAGCACGCCCATAGGGATGCCATCGAGCAAAATGTCGTTCTTGCCCCCCGTGCTGCCGCCCACGTCCATGCCGTTGGAGGACTGCATGTAGAAGGGGTTGCGGTGCGAGATGTCCCAGTACTGATTGACCACGGCGGGGTCGAGCAGAACCAGGGTGTAGGGGTTGCGGGCTACGACGGGCAGGTCGGAAAGCATCTTCCCGACGACCGTCTGCGACATGGTGGTGGTATTGAACTCCACCTCCATGGCGGTCTCCGCGACGTTGATGGCCTGGGTCACCTGCCCGACCGCCATGGTGGCGTTGACCGTGACGTCGCCGCGGGTCAGTACAGTGATGTTCTCCTGAACGAAGGGGCTGAATCCCGAGGCCTCCACCGTGACCTTGTATATTCCTGGAGCGACAAAATCGAACCGGTATTGACCAGCCTCATTGGTGGACTTGGCCAAGTCCTCGCCGGTTTGGGTGTTGAGCAAAGTAACTCTGGCGCCCACGATGGCCGCCTGGCTCGGGTCGGTCACCAGGCCCTGGACGCGCGCGCGATAGTCCTGTGCGCTGGCTGGGCGGGCGGCCATCAGGACCAGCCCAATTCCCAGAGCAACTGCAAACTTCTTCGCTGTCAGCATAGAATCCCCGTTCTGGCGTTCGATTGCTGCCGCAGGCGGGCAGCAGCCGTCTGTGTCGTTCTTCGCCGGGCGCTACTCACTCCGGTTGGCGAGCTCAGCACCGGCGCCACGAATCCCTTTGGGTCGCGCCCGTGGCAAGCTGGCCGCACAGAGAAGGCCGGTCTGTTGTCGCTCTCACCACCGCTTGTGGAGAACGCTATCACAACCTTGCGCGAAAGTCAAAGGCTTTCAGGTATATTTCTCTTTTTGTGAATTGACTTGCGGCGGCTCTCCCTCAGTTGGTAGGCTCAACATCTACATCTCGTAGGGGAACCCGTGATTTTTAGCGCGCTGGACTGGACCATCATCCTGATCTACCTGCTGCTTTCCATGGGCGCGGGCCTGTACGGCAAGCGCTACATTGCAGGCCTCTCTGATTTTCTGGTGGCCGGCCGGGAGGTCGGGTTGTACCTGGGGATCTCCACGCTGGCAGCGACCGAAATCGGCACGATTACCTTCATGTATTACGCCGAACTCGGCTATAAAACAGGTTTTGCTTCCTTCATCAACGGCCTGGTGGCGGGCTGCGTGATGATCGTGATCGGCCGCACAGGCTTCATCATCAAGCGGTTACGCGAACTTCGGCTGATGACCGTGCCGGAGTATTTCCAGGTCCGCTACAGCCGCAATCTGCGCGTCCTCACCGGGGTGCTGGTGGCCATCGGCGGCATCCTGAACATGGGAGTCTTCCTGAAGATCGAAGGCATGTTCCTGGCCACCATTAGCGGTATCCCGCTGGAGTACCTGAAGGCCGTGATGACGGGCATCCTGCTGCTTGAACTGATCTACACGGTCCTGGGAGGCATGGTTTCGATTGTCATCACAGATTTCATTCAGTTCGTGGCCCTGAGCCTGGGTACGATCGTCGTGACCATCGCCTGCATTCACTCCGCCGGGTGGGCCAACATGCACGATGCGGTGTGGAAAACGATGGGCGAGGGCGGGTTCAGCCCCCTGGCGAACCCCGAATACGGCTGGGCCTACATCCTGTTTCAGGTTTTCATTTGGCTGGCCGTGGACACTTGCTGGCAGACTACCGCCATGCGCACTTTTTCGGCGCGCGATTCCGAAACCAGCCGCAAGGTGTTCACGTGGACAGGCGTGGTTTTCCTGGGCCGCGGCATGATGCCCATGCTGTGGGGCATCGCCGCCCTGACCGTGCTGGGCGCGCGCCAGGATTCGCTGGAGGCCATGCCTACCCTGCTGGCGCGGATTCTACCCGAGGGCGTGCGCGGCGTGGTCGTAGCCGGGATGCTCGCCGCCACCATGTCCGTGAACAGTTCCTACCTGCTGGGCTGGAGCTCGATCATCGCGCAGGACATCGTTCTGCCGCTGCGCCGCACTCCGCTCTCCTCGCGCAGCCAGGTGCTGCTGAACCGTGCCGCCAACCTGTTCGTCAGCCTTTTCGTGCTGTTCTGGGGCCTTTGGTATACGCTCCCCGGACCGGCGTACTTCTACCTGAATCTCACCGGAACGATCTTTCTCGGTGGTTCGCTCGCCGCCATCATGGGAGGCCTGTACTGGAAGCGGGCCAATACGGCCGGGGCCTACTCGGCCATGCTGGCCGGAGCGGTAGCCACCACCGGCTTTTTCTTTCTGCACTGGCCGGCCAGTTACTCCGGGCTGGGCGCTTTCCTGCTGGCGTTCGCGGGTATGTTCCTGGGCTCGCTGGCAGGCAAACCCAGTCCCGAACTTTCCGCGGTTGCCACGGAGGCTGCCGGTGACCCCTAGCCACCATGCCCGGCGGCTGATGGCCCCGCTGGAAGCCGATGTCATCCGGCTGCTCCAGGAACTGGTGCGCACCGACACGGTAGCCGTGCCGCCGGCTGGCAACGAAACCGCGGGGCAGCTCGTGCTGCGGGATTTTCTACACGCTCAGGGTCTGGCCCCCGAACTTTACGATGTCAGCTCCGTTGGCGAGTCGGGACATCCGTGCGCCCGCCGCGACCGGGCCTACGCCGGCCGCCAAAACCTGGTCCTGCGTGTCTCCGGTTCCGGGCGGGGCCGCAGCCTCCTGCTCAACGGCCACATGGACACGGTGCCCGCCGGCCGCGCCGCCTGGACCGAGGGCCCCTGGTCCGGGGCGATCCGCGGCGGGCGTCTCTACGGGCGCGGCAGCTTCGACATGAAGGGTGGTTTGGCAGCCCAATTCGCCGTGGTGTGCGCGCTCCACCGCGCCGGGATTCGGTGCGGCGGCGACCTGATCTGCGAATCGGTGGTGGACGAGGAGTGGGGCGGCGGCGGGGGATCGCTGGCGGCCCGGCTCCGGGGCGACCTGGCCGACGCCTGTGTGATCGGGGAAGGTACCCAACTCGAGATCGCGCTGGCCTCGCGCGGAGGCTACCTGGTGGACCTGATCTGCTCGGCCGGCGATCCCGCGCACTTCTTTTCCGCCGCCGAGGTGGTGAGCCCCGCCACGCACCTGGGCCGCCTGCTCGCCTGGGTCGGCGCCTGCGCCGCCGAGCGCCGAGGCGTCCCCCGAGGGCGGGCGTATGCGGCCTTTCCGGATCCTGTCCCGGTGCAGATTCTGGCCCTGGAAGCCAACCGCATGGATCTGGAGGCGCCGCTGACCGTCCCATTGACGGCGAGGCTCCGGGTCTACTTTCAGTTCCTGCCGCACGAGGAGGTCCCGAACGTGTTGGGCCGTATCCGGGAATCCTTCGAGACGTTTTGCCGGAACGACCCGTTCTTTTGCGTGCATCCGCCGGAGTGGCGGCCGATGTACGATCCACCGCTGCTGGGTCACGAACTCGCGCCTGAGCATCCCTGGAGCCAGTGCCTGGCGCTGGCTGCGAACGGGGTGCTTGGCCGAGAACCTGTGGTCACCGCGGCGCCGTATCCTTGCGATGCGTTCCTGATGCAGCGGGAATTCGGGATTCCCACCGCGGTCTTCGGCCCGCGGGGCGCCGGCGCGCACAACCAAGATGAATACGTGGAGGTCCGCTCCGTGACGGAGACCGCGGAAGTCCTGGCCGCCGCCGCCCTGGAGTGGTGCGGCGCCTGATGATGGAGAAAACCCTATGACTTCGGCCGACTTCTGGTGGTACTTCTGGCTGGTCTGGTTCGCCGCAGCCGGCTGCAGCTTCGCGGTGATCGCCGCCGTCGTGCTGGTCCGTGGAGCGGGCGATCTGCGCAGCATGATCCGCGTTCTCGACGAGCGGCACCGGCGCTAAGTATAATGCCCGCGTGACGCAAAACTCTCGCATCCGACAAACGCTGGTTGTACTGCTGGGCCTCACATTCGTGCCGGTTTTCGCGGCCGATCCGGCGGGATTTCTGATCTGGCCGAAAGGCGTTCCCCCGGGAGGGAAGGGTATCAAGTTCGGCAACCACGGTCTCTCGGTTTCGCACCGGGACAAGAGCGGCATCCCGGAGCTACACCAGACGCAAACGGATATTTTTGTGATCCAGAGCGGCGCGGCGACCCTGCTTGTGGGCGGCGAAATCTCTGGCGGCAAGACCACGGAGCCGAACGAGGTTCGCGGCGGCACGATTCACGGCGGCGTTCGCAAGGCAGTATCCGCCGGGGATGTGGTGCACATTCCGGCAAAGACGCCGCACCAGTTCTTTCTCGAACCCGGCAGACAGATCACCTACTTCGTGGTGAAAGTCGATACGCCGTAACGGCGCCGCGGCTACGTGCGCGCACCGATTTGTCGCAGGCTGCGGTCGATCCACTGCTGCGTGAGTTTCTCCTGCACACCATTTTGCAGGAGACGGTTATGCAGGCTTTCGAAGTCAACGCAGTCGAGGGGCTGGTCCTGGTTGAAGCAGGAGAAGACCACGCTCTCTTTTCCGGTTGCGGGATCGCGGTGCAGTTGGAGGCACTGCGCGCAAATTTCCTTCATCATGCACTGCATCGGCGAATTGACGCTGGCAATGGCGTGATGCTGCGGTTTCAGCAGCGGCGCGAGCACGCCGTGCCGCGCCTGCGCCACGGCGCCCATCATGCGGTCCGAACCGATCGCCAGCACGCGGTCCACCTCCAGAAGTGGAATGGGCACCGGTCCCAACTCGCCGCGGCCGTACGCCGCCATGCCCGCCACGATGTTCCCCACGAACGAAAGGTCCTGCGGGCGGCTCGGCGCGAATCCGGGGGCTTCGTCACAGCACCACACGACCAGGTCCGCAGCCTTCTCGATTTCCTCGATTTTGTAGCGGTCAACCTGCTTCTTGTAGCCGGCGAAGTAGATCACGCGCGAACCGTTGGCCCGCAGCGCCTGGCCGATCGAGAACAGCACAGCATTGCCCAGCCCGCCGCCGGCCAGCAGCACGGTCTCGCCCGCGGGCGTCAGCGTCGGCTTGCCGGTCGGTCCCATGAGCACCACCGGCTCGTCCTCCTCCAAGAGCGCGCAGAGATCCGAGGAACCGCCCATCTCCAGCACGACGAGAGAGACCAGGCCGCGCGCGGCATCTACCGAAGCGCCGGTGAGCGCCAGGCCTTCCATCGCCAGCGTAGTGCCGTTCACGCGCGTGCTGAGGGTCTCGAAGTTCTGGAGCCGGTAGAACTGGCCGGGGTGAAAGGCGCGCGCGGCCGCGGGCGCGCGCACGATTACTTCCACAATATTCGGGGTCAGCCGGATCACCTCATGAACGGTGGGGCGCAGGTCCCGGTTCAGCCGCGCCACCAGTTCCGCCGGCGCCGGCCCGGCGCTCTCCCGCCGGGCGAGAAGGCCTGAAATCACCGGCGCCCCCTGCCGCGCGCTGGCCATGGCCTTCACCACATTGCCGCTGTACGAGGGATGCAGGTCGCCGAAGAAACTGATGCCCCGCCCGTCGGGTTCTATAGACATCAGGACTCGAGCGGCATGTGGCTTCGGGTGGTTTTCCGGCTTCACCGGCTGCCCTTCTTCATCCAGGGCGCGGTAATAGCGGCCGTCCAGAAAGACGTGCTGCGGGTCTTCGCGGCCAAGAACCGTATTCGGCTGCGTGCCGGCCGCCACCAGAATCGTTTTAGCCGGCAGAGTCACCGGCGCACCGGAGGGCTGGTGCTGGAGCCGCAAAGCCGCCGCGTGGCCGAAGCGGTCGATCTCCACCGCCTCCGGTGAGACGCCCTCCACGAAGCGGATCCCCTGTTCCATGGCCCGCGCCACCTCTTCGTGGTTCAGCGTGTAGCTGGGCGATTCGGTCAGGCGCCGCCGGTAAGCGATGGTCGAACCGCCCCAGGAATTCAGCAGTTCCAGGATCCGCGCAGGGCGGCCTTCCCGCCGTGCCGCCTCGCGCTCGGCCCGCAGAGCGCGGGCATGCGTCAGAAATTCATCCGCAGCGGCCGCATCCTCCGCCGTCCAGGCGGCGCGCACCGCGTGCTCGCCCTTTTCCGCCACCAGCGTTTCGTAGCGTGTTAGAAATTTCTCCACCTGCACCGGGTAGTAAGCCAGAGCTTCAGTGGCCGTATCGATGGCCGTAAGCCCGCCTCCGATCACCACGATGGGCATGCGCACTTGCAGGTTCGCCACCGAGTCGGCCCGGGCTGCCCCGGTCAATTGCAGGGCCATCAGGAAATCGGACGCCTGCCGCACGCCGCGCGCGAGGCCGTTCTTCATGGGAATCACGGTCGGGCGTCCAGCGCCGGCGCACAGCGCGATGTGGTCGAAGCCCATGCTGAAGGACTGTTCGATGGTCAGGGTGCCGCCGAAGCGCACACCACCGAACATGCTGAAGCGATCCCGGCGCTCGAGCAGAAGGCGGAGAATCTTGAGAAAATTCTTGTCCCAGCGTACCGTGATACCGTACTCCGCCACCCCGCCGAAGCCAGCCATCAAACGGTCCCCCAGCGGCTCGCGGAGTTCGCTGATGTCGCGAATCGGGAGAAAGGGCACGCGCCGTCCGGATGCGTCCACGCCCGAGAGCCTCTCCGGCAAAGGCTCGATCTTAAGGCCGTCCACAGCCACTACCGCGTGGCCGTCCTGCATCAGGTGATGCGCCAGGGTGAATCCCGCCGGCCCCAGGCCCACGACCAGCACCTTCCTGCCGGTTTCCGGCCTGGGTACGGGCCGGCTCAGGTTCAACGGGTTCCAGCGCGTGAGCAGGCTGTAGATCTCGAAGCCCCAGGGCAGATCCAGCACGTCTTTCAACGTGCGCGTCTCCGCCTGCGGGATGTCCACGGGATCCTGCTTCTGATAAATGCAGGACTTCATGCAGTCGTTGCAGATCCTGTGCCCGGTTCCCGCGGCCATGGGATTGTCGGTGGCGATGATGGCCAGCGCGCCGACCGGGTTGCCGCGCTCCTTGACCAGGTGCATCTCAGAGATCTTTTCTTCGAGGGGGCAACCCGCCAAAGTCACTCCCAAGGCATTGATTCGGAAGTCGCCATTCTTCTCCCGGAGTCCGGTCGAGCAACTGTCTTTGCCCTGGTTGTGGCACTTGATGCAGTAATCAGCCTGGTCCAACGCGCCAGTGAGGTCCGTGCCCGGGTCGGTGAGGCCAAAGCCGTCCCGCCGGTAGTAATGTTCCGGCGGCAGCCGCAACTGCGTCACGCCGTCGAGTTGCAGCGGCTCCACCGGCACCAGACGCTGCATATCCAGCTTGTGAGGGACCTTAAAGAGCACGCCGCCGCGGTGCTTCCGCATGCCTTCGGGGGAGAGTGTGGCCCACGCGGCGTAACGAGCCGCCAGCCGCAATGCCTCGTCATGGTCGGCTTCCTGCTCGAGCCAGCGCACCACGTGCTCCGCGAATGCTTGTTCGGTCAGTGGCGCTGCGAACAGGCGTTCGAGTTGCTCCGCGATTCCCGGCCCGTCGATGGCCGCAGCATCGGCAGCCGTGACGCCCGCGAGCGCCCGCCGTTGCACAAACCGGCGCTTCGCCCACAACAGCGGCGCCAGTTCGTGATGCTTTCGCTGAAGACTTCGCAACTCCGCCGTGATGCCGAACAACTCCGCCAGAAAATCTTCGAGGTGCGGAGCCAAGTCGATGAGGAGCAGGGAATGTTCCTTGCGCGAGAGCGCCGCGGGCGCGATGCGCGCCGCTATAAGGCGGCCGGCGAGCGCTGGTTCAGCCGCTCTCAGGTATTCCAAAAAGGTTTGGTCCAGGCGGACCAGCCCTTCCTGCTGGTAAAGATCTTCAAACGCAAAATCAAAGGCCAAGTCAAGCCGGTCTGTGGCGGTGAGCATTCGTTGCGGGGTCCCAGAATCCTGTTGTGTGCCGCTTCTGCTTCGATTTTATCAGGCGCCCGGGCGGCCAACACGATCTTCCTCGAAAGACCGGGCGGATTTGCACGTGTGTCCTGTTCCGGATCTACGGCAGTCCGTACAGCTTCCGCGCGTTGTCATGCAACACCATGTGGGCCAGTTGGACGGCGTGCTCGCGGGTAACCTCGCCGTCGCGCAGCATGCCCGTGAGCGCGCCGCTCAGAGCTTCGCGTCCCGAATTCGCCGCAATCAACGCCGTCTCTTCCCAGTTCACGTCCGGGCTGAACGGAGAGGCGTCTGTGCCGAACAGCACCTTTTCCGGCACGAACTCCAGCCACTCGCGGAGCACTTGCGACAGTTCCTCCGGGTAGGTCAGATAGGTTTGCAGCGAAAAGTCGCAGTAGGCGTTGGGCTTGGTGAGCAGCGCCTCCATTTCCCGCGTGAATGGCCAGCCCCCGTGTACAAACACGAAATTGGTCCGGCGCAGCCGCGGATCGTTGAGCACCGGCTCGAGCAGCAGGGGGTTAGCTCCTCCAACCTGGAAATAGCTTCCCGCGCCGGCGGCGACGTGCAGGTGCACCGCCAGGCCCAGGCGGCCGCACTCCGCGGCGATGTAGCGGAACAGAAAGTCCTGCAGGATCTTGTACTGCGTGTCAGCGGGGGACTTGCCGGCCTGGCCGGCGGCATATACCCGCTCCGCCTCCGCCTGTGCGGCGTCCGCGAAATCCAACGGGCGCAGATAAGCCGCTTCGAACTTCACGGCTACGGCGCCATCGTGCCTCTGCCGTTCCAGGGTGGCGGTCACCACTTTGCTGAGATAATCCCCCAGCGCGTGCGGCGCCGCCTGCAGGCCGGCATCCGCCAGGTACTGCTTCAGCAGTTTCTCCTCGCCTCCGAAAAACGAGCGATACTCCGGATTCCGGCGCGCCAGACTCTCATTGTTCAGGGGAAACAGCAAGGCGTCGGCGAAAGGCACCCACAGAAACCTGGGTTTGGCCAGACCGCGGCCCATGGCCACCCGGTTGGCCAACATGGTCTGAATCTTGAGCTGATCCAGCACCCACGCCGGGTAGGCGTCGCCCTTCTCCTGGATGACCCGGCTTTTCGCTTCCTTGCCGCCGTAGAGCCTCTGCCACGCGTTGGCAAACTCCGGATTGTCGGGCCGCAGGCGCAGCGGCATCGAGAACGGCTCCATGGCTTCCACCGGCAACGCATCGTATTCGGTGTCCTTCTCCCCTGGCACCGTCACGCGCATCGGGTGCGCGTGATTGTCGATTGCCTGGATGCGGCTGACTTCGAGAGCCAGTTGCCCGTCCAGGCGCGGGCGCGTGCTGCGAATTCCGGAGCAGGATGCCAGCAGGCAGGCGCAGAGGAGCAAGTAAGTGCATCTCATGGGGCGACGGCCTGCATTGTAACAAGTGCGGCGGCACCGCGGTACAAGGGGCGCCGCGAGGCCGCGATGGGGTCACACCTGTAAATTTGCTCTCGCACGCGCGGCGGTGCCGGATAGCGCCGGTACAATGGTGGATAGCAGCGCGAGGGCGCTTCATGGCGCGAAAGAAAGTCGTCTTCTTTTTCCCCGCCTTTTCCAGCATGGAAGCCACCGCTCCGCTCGGAGTGCTGGCCCTGGCGACGCCATTGCTCGCCGCGGGCTACGAGGTCCGGATCATTGACTCCACCATCACACCGCAGTTTCAGAAGCGCGTGCTGGCGGAACTCGACGGAGCGGTTTGCCTCGCCGTCTCTCTGGTCACCGGCCCGATGATCCGCGAGACCGTGCAGATCGCGCGCATGGCCAAGAAACTCTACCCGAACCTGCCCGTGGTGCTCGGCGGGTGGCATCCTTCCCTGCTGCCGGACCAAACCCTGGCAGCCGACTGCGTGGACGTGGTGGTGCGCGGGCAGGGCGAAGAGGCGTTCCTGGAAGTGGTCCAGCGCCTGGAGGAGGGCGCCGGATTGAAGGGCATCGCCGGTGTCGGCTACAAAGAGGACGGACGGCTGGTGTTCAATCCGCCGCGGGCACTCAAGCCGATCCGGGAACTTCCGCCCAAGGCCTATCATCTGGCCGATTTCGACGCCTACGAACGTGTTTGCGGCCGCCGATGGGCGATGTATATCTCCAGCCTCGCCTGTCCATACAACTGCGCCTACTGCACCGATGAAGCAGTTTACGGACGCCAGTGGAATGCGCTGCCGGCAGAGCGTACGGCCGAGGAACTCGCGGACCTGGTTGCTCGCTACGGCCTGGAACTGGTGTGGGTGGTGGACGACAATTTCCTGGTCGATCGCAAGCGCGCGCTCGCCATCGCCGAGGGATTGCTGTCGCGAGCCGTGCGATTTGAGTGGAGCATTCAGGCTTCCACCAACCTGGTGAACCGGCTCGCGCTCGACGAACTGAAGCTGTTGCGCTGTTCCGGTCTGACGCAGATCTGCCACGGAGCCGAATCCGCTTCTCCAAAGGTCCTGAAGCTCATGCACAAGGAGTTCCAGACCAACGAGAGCATCTACCGCGCGGCGGATCTTTGCACCCAAGCTGGCATCCGGCCATCCTTCAACATCATTTTCGGCTTTCCTGGTGAAGGCGAGCCCGAACGGCGGGAAACCGTCCGCCTGATTATGGATGTGTGCCGCCGCTATCCCGGGGCCGAGTTCTGGACGAACATCTTCACCCCCTATCCCGGCGCGCCGATCATGCAACAGATGTCTCAACTGGGCGTCGAAGTACCCGCCTCGCTGGAAGGGTGGGCGGAGTTCTTCCCGCGCTACACGGAACTGCCCTGGCTCAAAGGCCGCACCCACCAGCGTCTTCAGACCATGCGCGAATACCTGCGCCTGGCCTTCAAGCGCGTGCCCATCGCCGCTGAGCGGCGAGGCAGCGCCACCCACATGATGCGAGAGGTCATCGGCGCCGCGGCACGCTGGCGCCTGGATCACGAGCGCTACGAACTGCCCTTTGAACTCTGGCTGCGCACCGCCCTGCATCGTCTCGCGGAGGGCCCCAAGCCCATGGTGGATGCCCAACATCTCTCCTCCGAGCCGGTCACCTGCTGATCAAGTAACCACTCTGCAACAAAAACTTTTTTGCAGTCCATTGAAATTTACGATTGGACTTCAGCCTGCCTGAAAGCTAGACTCGACTACAACATTGCAGTAGCCGGAAAGGTACTCCCCGTCTGCGAACCGCACCGGCGGCAACTGCGCTTTTCTGGCGCCCATGTCGTGCGCCGAAGTTGTCAACTCTCTTCAATTGATTCAATCCGATAGGTGAACGGATCACTAGTCTGCCAATTTTTTTCCACGTGAGGAGTAGTTTGCGCATGAAGAACAGCCGGATTCGAAACTGTTTGGCCGCCGCATTGCTGTTGGCTGCCGCACCGCATATGCGGGGCGACGGCGGCACCGACAGCGATACTGCCAGCAGCGCCCCGGCGCCGCCCGCGCCGTCGCCTGCTCCCTCAAGCGCCACCGCCGCCCCAGCGCCGGCTCAAGCACCGCAAAACAACGAGGGACGTGTTAAAGTCACTCCCTACGGCCGCGTTGAACTGGATGGGATCTACAGCAGCCGCGGCACCAATCCGCTGGACCCGCGGCAGTTCAATGGTTACTCCACGGCTGCCGGACCTGAGCCGAATTCTTCATCGACATTCAACCCTCGCTTCACGGTGCTGGGGCTCGTCAGCAACTACACGAAGGACGATCAGAGTGTCCAGGCGCGCATCGAGTTCGACTTTTACAGCACCGACCAGGCGAACCTCTTTACGCCGCGCCTGCGTCTGGCATACATCCAGTACAGCAAGGACCGCACGAAGGTGACCGCCGGAATGGATTGGGTGCCGGTGGCCTCACTGCTTCCCGACATCCTGGACTTTTCGATCATGGGGTACGGCGGCAACCTGTGGCAGCGCATCCCGCAGGTCACTGTGCGGCAGGCACTCGGGAAGCACTGGGAAGTGCTTGGCACGGTGATGCGCTTCGAACGCGGATTCACGTTGCAACCTCGTCCGTACGTCTCCGATCCGTTCAATGATCCGGTCAAGATGCCCTATCTGGGAACCCGCATAGCCTATCAGAACTGGGGAGCCGGCGGTCAGGGTCTGTTGGCGGTTTCGGGGGCTTACCGGCAATTCACGGTGCCTTCGACGACGGTCCGGAGCCGGTCCGACCTGGTGAACATCGAGTGGGTCCTGCCGCTCACCAAGGGATTCCACTGGTCCGGAAAGTTGGGACACGGCCAGGCCCTCGGGGACGAATTTTTTCGGTTCGGGCAGGCGCTCAACGGCGTCAGTCCCATCCGCACCACGGTGGGGTATAGCGAGCTGAGTTATTCCCACGCGCGCTGGGCCTTCGCTTCCGGCTGGGGCGACGACGACCCGAACAACAAGGACCTGCACGGCATCTCCAACAACAACCTGAACTACAAGCACAACCAGCGGGTCTTCGCCAACACCGTGTATGACGCCTTCGCGCACGTCAAACTCGGCTTCGAATACAACTATCTCCGCACAAACTGGACCAACGGCGACCTGTTCACCGGCAATCAGGTCATGGCAAGCATTTTCTATTCATTCGGACAGGAGGAAAAGTAGTGTCTCATCGTCACGACCGGCCGGCCAACCCCGGCCGCAGAGATTTCTTTCGGAAAACAGTCAAGCTTGGCGCGGGCGCGGCAGCCGCGAATTTCCTGCCCGAACTGGGCTACAACCTGATGCCCCGGGCCTTGGGCGCAGAGCCGGTCAAGGTCGGTATCTTGCACTCCCTCTCGGGCACCATGGCCATTAGCGAAACCTCGCTGCGCGATGTCGAACTGATGGCCATTGAGGAGATCAACGCCAAAGGCGGCGTGCTGGGCCGCAAGGTCGAAGCGGTGGTGGAAGACGGTGCTTCCGACTGGCCGACCTTCGCAGAGAAGAGCCGCAAACTGCTGCAACGCGACCGGGTCTGCTCGGTCTTCGGCTGCTGGACCTCGGCCAGCCGGAAGGCCGTGCTGCCGGTTTTCGAGCGGCTCAACGGCCTGCTCTGGTACCCCGTGCAGTACGAAGGCAACGAGTGTTCCCACAACGTGTTCTATACCGGCGCCGCCCCCAACCAGCAGATCGGCCCCGCTGTCACGTGGCTGCTCAAGAATCGCGGCAAGAAGTTCTATCTGCTGGGTTCGGACTACGTCTTCCCCCGCACGGCCAACCTGATCATCAAGGCGCAGCTTAAGGCCGAGGGCGGCCAGCTTGTCGGCGAGGAATATACGCCGCTCGGACACATGGAATACAGCACGGTGGTGAACAAAATCCGCGCCGCCCGGCCCGACGTGGTCTTCAGCACCATCAACGGCGACAGCAACGTGGCCTTCTACAAACAACTGCGCAACGCCGGCATCACCGCGCACGATATGGCGGTGATGGCGGTCAGCGTCGCCGAAGACGAACTCCGCGGAATCGGCGGAGGCGTGGCGGAGGGACACTACGCCGCCTGGAACTACTTCGAGACCGTCAATACCCCGCAAAATAAACTGTTCGTCGATAAGTTCAAGAGCCGCTTCGGCAAGAACCGGGTCACCGACGATCCCATCGAAGCCGCCTACTTCCAGGTTCACCTCTGGGCCCAAGCCGTGCAGAAGGCGGGCGCGACCACCGTGGACGCCATCCGCAAGGGTGCCCTGGGCCAGGAGTTCCAAGCCCCCGAAGGTCTGGTGCGGATCGACCCCAAGAACCAGCACACCTGGAAGACCGTGCGCATCGGCCAAATCCGGTCCGACGGGCAATTCAACGTCGTCTATGCCACCGATTCCCCCGTTCGCCCGCAGCCGTGGAACACTCTGCTCTATCCGGACCGCGACTGCAACTGGGACCTCGGCGGCACAGTCACCAGGAAGAAGGCGTGATCCTACGGGACAGGCGGCTTCGCCTGTCCTCGAATTCTTATGACCCCGACCACGTTCCTTGTCGGCCAGCTCTTCAACGGTCTTAGCGTCAGTTCCATCCTGCTCCTAATGGCCCTGGGGCTGGCCATCACTTTCGGCCTCATGGGCGTCATCAACATGGCCCACGGCGAACTGATGATGCTCGGCTCTTACACGGCCTATGTGCTGCAAAACCTGTTCGTCCGGCAATTCGGCGAGCAGAACTTCGGCGGCTATTTCCTGGTGGCCCTGCCGATGTCGTTTGTCGTCGCCGGACTCATGGGCCTGCTGCTCGAGCGCGCCCTGATCCGGCATCTCTACGGCCGCCCGCTCGAGACGCTGCTGGCCACCTGGGGAGTGAGCCTGATCCTACAACAAGCGATGCGCCAGGTGTTTGGGGCGAACAACGTAGACGTGCGCAGCCCCAACTGGCTCACCGGCCGCTGGCAGCCCTCCGCCGGGCTGGAATTCCCACATTTGCGGCTGTTCATCATCGTCTTCACCGCGCTTGCGATCGCCGGGATGTACGCCCTGCTGTTCCGGACCAACATCGGCCTGAAGATCCGCGCTGTCACGCAGAATCGGGACATGAGCGCCTGTTTGGGTGTGCCGACCGCCAAGGTGGATGCCTACACGTTCTCCCTCGGCTCCGGCCTTGCCGGCGTGGCGGGCTGCATCCTCAGCCTGATGGGTTCGGTGGGGCCCACCACCGGGCAGAATTACATCGTGGACGCCTTCATGGTGGTGGTGCTGGGCGGCGTCGGCAAACTGGCCGGAGCGATCGCCGGCAGCTTCGGCATCGGCGAGTGTAATACACTGTTCGAATCGTTCAGCACCGCGACGATGGGCAAGGTAATTGTCTTTACCCTGGTGATTCTCTTCCTGCAATGGAAGCCTTCGGGGCTGTTCCCGTCCAAGAGCCGGAGTCTCGACTGATGCCCGGCCAGAAATCCTGGAAAGAATGGCTGCTGCTCGGCGCCATCCTGCTGTTGCTGTTGTTCGCAGCTCCCGCCACGCTATCCGAGTTCCGCCTGAATCTGCTCGGCAAATTCCTGGCTCTGGCGATCCTGGCCCTGGGAATCGATCTCATTTGGGGGTACACCGGCATGCTCAGCCTGGGGCACGGAGTCTTCTTCGGCCTGGGCGGGTACTGCATGGCCATGTATCTCAAGCTGCAGGTGGGCACCGCCGGCACCTACCAGACGGACCTGCCGGATTTCATGACCTGGAACGGCCTGACCCAGCTCCCCTGGTTCTGGAAGCCCATGTACCATTTTTGGGCCGCCATGCTCTGCGCCATCCTGGTGCCGGCGTTGTGCGCCACGCTGCTGGGTTTCCTCACCTTCCGCAGCCGGGTGCAGGGCGTCTATTTCGCGATCATCACCCAGGCGCTCGCCCTGGTGGCCAGCCTCCTGCTGATCGGCCAGCAGCCCTATACGGGTGGCACCAACGGTATCACCGATTACCGGACCCTGCTGGGTTTTGATCTTGCGGATAACGCCGTCCAGAAGGGCATCTACGTGGCTACCGTGGTGGTGCTGGCTTTATGCTACCTGTTCTGCCGCTGGATCGTGCGGTCGCGGCTGGGCAAGGTCCTGGGCGCGATTCGCGACGCCGAGAACCGTCTGCGCTTCCTGGGCTATGACCCGGTAGGCTTCAAGGTCTTCGTCTTTGCCGTTTCGGCCGCTCTGGCAGGCCTGGCTGGAGCGCTGTTTGTGCCCCAGGTCGGGATCATCTCGCCTTCCAATGTCGGCATCGTCCCCTCCATCGAGATGGTGATCTGGGTGGCCGTGGGCGGCCGCGGCACGCTCTCCGGAGCGGTGCTGGGCACCCTTCTGGTCAATGGCGCCAAGAGCGCCTTCAGCGAGGAGTTCCCCGCCTTCTGGCTCTACTTCCTGGGGTCCCTGTTCGTGGGCGTCGTATTACTGTTTCCCGATGGCGCCGTGGGTCTTCTGCGTGCGGCGCGCAAGCTCGCCGCGCGCCTGCGCGCGCCGGCCGCGCCTGAGCCGGAACTCCGGGAGGCCGAGCAGGAAACGCTGCGCTGACACGGACCCCGCCATGCCCACATCCATCATCTACCTGGAAGGCGTCACGGTCAGCTTCGACGGCTTCAAGGCGCTCAACAACCTGAACTTCATCATGTATCCGGGCGAACTGCGCGTGGTCATCGGCCCTAACGGCGCGGGCAAGACCACTCTGCTGGACGTCATCAGCGGCAAGGTGCGGCCTAGCGAGGGGCGGGTGATCTTCGGCGAGCTCACTGAACTGAGTTCCCTGGCCGAGCACGAAATGGCCAAGCTCGGCATCGGGCGCAAATTCCAGACCCCTTCCGTCTTCAAGCACCTCTCGGTCTACGAGAATCTCGAGCTTGCCTGCCACCAGAAGAGCAAAGGAGTTTTCGCCACGCTTTTTTCGAAGCGAGGCGAGCGCGACAAGATCTTTTCCGTCCTGGAATACATCGGGCTCGCGGAGAAAGCCTGGCACAAGGCCGGCGCGCTCTCCCACGGCGAGAAACAGTGGCTGGAGATCGGCATGGTGGTCATTCAGGACCCCAGGCTCATGCTGATTGACGAACCGGTGGCCGGCATGACCGGCAAGGAGACCGAGAAAACCGGCGAACTGCTCACCTCGCTGGCCGGCAAGCATTCGGTGCTGGTGATCGAGCACGACATGAACTTTGTCCGCCAGATCGCTCAGACCATCACTGTGCTGCACGAAGGCACGGTGCTCTGTGAAGGGGCGCTGGAAAAGGTACAAAGCGATCCTCGGGTGGTCGAGATCTACCTTGGCCGCGAACATAAGAGCCATGCTAACCACTGAGCGGTTGAACGTCTATTACGGCGAGAGCCACATTCTGCGGAATGTCAGCATCAACGTCCCGGAGCGTACCGTGGTCTGCCTGATGGGCCGCAACGGGGCAGGCAAGACCACCCTGCTCAAGAGCCTGATGGGTCTGCTGCCCGCCCGAGCAGGAAGAGTTACGCTTTCGGGCCAGGATATTACGCGCTGGGCTCCGTACGAGCGCGCCCGCCGCGGCATGGCGTATGTGCCGCAAGGCCGCGAGATCATCGCGCAACTGACCGTGCAGGAGAACCTGATTCTGGGCCTGGCCACCCGTTCCGCCAGGACCCGTGAGATACCGGACCGCGTCTTCCAGCTTTTCCCGGTGCTCAAAACCATGTTGAAGCGGCGCGGAGGCGATCTCAGTGGCGGCCAGCAGCAACAGTTGGCCATTGCCCGCGCCCTCCTGGCCGAGCCCAAGCTGCTGATCCTGGACGCGCCTACAGAAGGCATCCAACCTTCCATCATCGACGAGATCGAAGACGTGATCGCCCGGATCAAGGAGCAGCGCACCATGTCCGTGCTCCTGGTGGAGCAGTACCTGGAATTCGCTTGGCGTCTCGCGGACCGCTACTACATCATGGACAAGGGCGCCATCGTTGCGCAGGGAACCACCGACGAACTGAGCCAGGAGGTTGCGCAAAAGCACCTGGCTGTCTGATCATAGGAACGCGTGCGTTGAAGGTACTGCTCCCAGGCGGTCGCGGGTGCAGATTGTTACCGAGCCGCGACCGTGAGGAGCGGTATTATCCGCTGTGGGTATGACCATGCTCGTGCGAATGCGGATGGCCCGCATAGGGCCGATGCGCGTCGATCAGTTCGCGCCTTCCGGCCTCCATCTGCGTTTCGAGCCACGCGATCACCCGGTCCAGCCCGGCGTCGGTCTTCAGATTCGTGAACACAAACGGCCGCTCCCCCCGCATCTTCCGCGCATCCCGCTCCATGACCGCGAGCGAAGCCCCCACCTGTCCGGCCAGGTCAATCTTGTTGATAATCAGAAGATCCGAGCGCGTGATGCCCGGTCCGCCCTTGCGCGGTATCTTATCGCCGCCGGCGACGTCAATCACGTAAATGAATGCATCCACTAACTCCGGGCTGAAGGCCGCCGCTAAGTTGTCGCCGCCGCTCTCCACAAAAATCAGTTCCACCCCCGGGATGTGGTCTTCCAGGTCTGCGATGGCCTCCAGGTTCATCGAAGCATCCTCGCGAATCGCCGCGTGCGGACAGCCCCCGGTCTCCACGGCGCGCACGTGCTCGGCCGGCAGCGTCCCCTGCCGGATCAGAAACTCCGCGTCCTCCTTCGTGTATATATCGTTCGTGACCACAGCCAGGTTGAGCCGCGGCCACATCCGCCGGCTCAGCCGGTCCACCAGCGCCGTCTTGCCGGAACCCACCGGTCCGGCGACGCCTACCCGGAATGCGCGTTGATGCATAAGGATCATCTTACACACCTGCCATGACCGTGCTCACACCTCTGGCCCAACTGCGCCTGCTGCAACTTGCCGACAGCGCCCTGCCCATAGGCGCCTTGGCCCATTCCTTCGGCCTGGAGACGCTGGCCGCCGAAGGCTTGCTGACCGTGGACCGGCTGGAAGACTTCTTCGCTGGATGGCTCTCGGAAGCCGGAGCCCTGGAAGCCGTCTTCAGCCGCGCGGCGCATCGGCTGCCCGCGGCCGGTGAGGCCTGGATTGATTTAAACCTGCGGCTGAGCGCTCTGAAGCCCGCGCGCGAGAGCCGCGCGGGAAGCGCCACGCTGGGGCGCCGTTTTCTCGAATTCCTCTGTGCCCTACACGATGCGCCTCTTCTGGGGGAAGCCCTCGCAGCCGCGCGCGCGGGGCGTGCCGAGATCCACCACGCCACCGCCTTCGGCCTCGCCGCGCGCGTGCTGGAACTACCCGAGGAAGCCGCCGCCGAGGCATTTCTGCACCAGTCCTTCGCCAGCCTGGTTTCCGCCTGCCAGCGTCTCCTTCCGCTCGGCCAGACTCAGGCGGGGCGCATTCTCTGGAATCTGAAACCTGCTCTGCTCGCGGCGTGTAACCGTTTCGGGGAGGTCGCTGACATCACCTGCTTTGTGCCCCTGGCGGAGTGGGGAGCCATGCGCCATCCCGGGCTCGGCACGCGCCTGTTCATCAGCTAATCGGAGCGAATCTTGCCGCGGCACCTGGAGGGCAGGCTACATCTGGCTTTCGATCATCTGCCGCTCGAGAACCGCACCACCGTGGCCGTGCGCGCGCAGCAGCCACCGCTCAAAGTCGTGCGGGCCTTCCCGCTAGCGGATGGGGCGGCGCTCGTCCACCTCCACAACCTCTCCGGCGGCATCCTCGGCGGGGATTCCCTCCACCTGCGGATCGAAGTCGGCTGCGGCGCACAGGCCCAGGTGACCTCCACCGGAGCCACCCGGCTCTACCGCAGCCGCCCTGGTGACGGGGAGGCCAACCAGACGGCCGCCGTCGCAGTAGCCGAAGACGGACTACTGGAATACCTTCCGGACCCGCTGATTCCTTTCGCCGGTTCCCGTTACCGCCAGCAAACCCGCATCGACCTGGCGCGCGGCGCCGGCCTGTTCTGGTGGGAAATCGTGGCCCCGGGCCGCGAGGCGCGCGGCGAGTGCTTCTCTTACGAATGGCTACACCTCTGCTTCGATCTGTGGGCCGAAAGCCGGCCGCTGGCCCTCGAACGCGTCCGTCTCACGCCCGCGCTTGACCCGCCGGCATCCTGGGCGCGCCTGGGGCCCTACCAGTATTTCGCCAGCTTCTACATCTGCCGGGTGGGTCTTCCCCAAGCGCGTTGGGGGACCCTCGAGGAGCAACTTTCGGAGCACGCCGCGGCCCTGACCCGCCTTCCCGATGTCCTCTGGGCCGTCAGCGTGCTCCCCGAGCACGGCCTCGCCGTCCGGGCGCTGGCACGCCGCGGCCGCCTGATTCTCCCCGGCCTCACGGCGCTCTGGAATGCGGCAAAATACGAACTTTACGGCAGGGAGGCGATTCCTCCGCGAAAGGTTTTGTAGACGGGCATGTCTGCCCTCCCAAGGAAGACGAAAGTATGTACCTCACACCGCACGAACAAGAAAAGCTGCTCATCTTCACGGCGGCGGAACTGGCGCGCAAGCGCCGCGCCCGCGGCTTGAAACTGAACTACCCCGAGGCCGTAGCCATCCTCACGGCCGAGATCCTGGAGGCGGCTCGCGATGGCAAAACCGTGGCCGAGATCATGACCTTCGGCGCCTCCATCCTGGGCGCGGAGGATGTGATGGAGGGCGTCGCTGAAATGCTCCACGAAGTGCAGGTGGAGGCCACCTTCCCGGATGGAACCAAGCTCGTTACCGTGCACGATCCCATCCGCGCCCACGGAATCCGGCCCGGGGAGTACCTCCTTGCCGAAACGCCCATCGGGGCCAACGCCGCGCGCCGCACCGCACGTCTGCTGGTACGGCACACCGGGGACCGCCCGGTTCAGGTCGGCAGTCACTTCCACTTCTTCGAGGTCAACCGCGCTCTCCAGTTTTCCCGCGAGACGGCGTACGGGATGCGTTTGAACATCCCCGCCGGGACCGCAGTGCGCTTCGAGCCGGGAGAAGAGAAGGAAGTCGAATTGGTCGAGTTTGCCGGTTCTCGTGCGATTCACGGGCTGAACGGCTTGGTTTCCGGTGCGTTGGACGACCCGGCAATCCGCCCGGCTGCCTTGGAACGCGGCGAACAATTCGCCCGAGGAGGCCGCTCGTGAGTCTCCAGATTCCCCGCCGCACCTATGCCGACCTCTACGGCCCCACCACCGGCGACCGTGTGCGCCTGGCCGACAGCGAGTTGATCATCGAAGTGGAAAGGGACTTCACCCACTACGGCGACGAGATCACCTTCGGCGGCGGCAAGGTGATCCGCGACTGGATGGGTCAGTCCAGCGGAGAGCTGCGCGAAGCCTCCATCGGCACACTTGATCTGGTCATCACGAACGCCCTCATCATCGACCACTGGGGCATCGTCAAGGGCGACATCGGCATCCGGGACGGCCGTATCGTCAAAGTCGGGAAGGCAGGCAATCCAGATACCATGGCGGGCGTCGATCCGGAACTGGTGGTCGGAGCCGGCACCGAGGTCATCGCCGGCGAAAACCTGATCGTGACCGCTGGGGCTATCGACAGCCACATTCACTTCATCTCGCCGCAGCAGGTCTACGAAGCTCTCTCCAACGGCGTCACCACGATGATTGGTGGCGGCACCGGACCCGCTACTGGCACCAACGCCACCACCTGCACGCCCGGCGCCTGGAATCTGGCGCGTATGCTCGAGGCCGCCGACGCCTGGCCGTTGAACTTCGGCTTTCTGGGCAAGGGCAACGCCGCGCAAGGACCGCCGCTGGCCGAGCAGGTGGTGGCCGGCGCCTGCGGCCTCAAGCTGCATGAGGACTGGGGCACCACTCCCGCCGCCATCGACGCCTGCTTGCGGATCGCCGACACGTACGACGTGCAGGTCGCCATCCACACCGACACCATCAATGAGTCCGGCTTCGTCGAGGACACCATCGCCGCCATCGGCGGGCGCGCCATTCACACCTATCACACCGAAGGAGCGGGGGGCGGCCATGCGCCCGATATCATTCGCATCGCCGCTCAGCCCAACGTGCTGCCCTCCTCCACCAACCCGACCCGGCCGTTCACCGTGAACACCATCGCCGAGCACCTGGACATGCTGATGGTCTGCCATCACCTGAACCCCCAGGTGCCCGAGGATGTGGCCTTCGCCGAGAGCCGCATTCGCCCGGAAACCATCGCCGCAGAGGATATCCTCCACGACTTGGGCGTGTTCAGCATGATCTCCAGCGATTCCCAGGCCATGGGACGCGTGGGCGAAGTCGTGACCCGCACCTGGCAGACCGCGCACAAAATGAAGCAGCAGCGCGGCCCGCTGCCTGAAGATTCCACGCGCAACGACAATTTTCGTGTGAAACGCTACATTGCCAAGTACACGATCAATCCGGCCGTCACGCACGGTATGGCGCATGTCATCGGGTCCATCGAGCCGGGCAAACTGGCCGACCTGGTCCTCTGGCGCCCGGCCTTCTTCGGCGCCAAGCCCGAGATGGTCATCAAGGGCGGGTTCATCGCCTGGAGCGTCATGGGGGACGCCAACGCCTCCATCCCGACGCCCCAGCCAGTCTGCTACCGGCCCATGTTCGGCTCTTTCGGAGGCGCCACCGCCGCCACCGGCCTGACATTCCTCTCGCAGGCCGCGGTGGAGGCTTCCCTTGCGGAGCGCCTTGGCCTGCGCAAGAGGACTACCGCCGTCAGGAACTGCCGCCGCATCGGCAAGGCCGACATGGTGCACAACCACGCCACGCCGAAAATCGAGGTGGATCCGGAAACATACGAAGTCCGCGTGGATGGCGAGGCCATCACCTGCGAACCCGCGGAACGCCTGCCGCTGGCCCAGCGCTATTTCCTGTTTTAGCCGCCGGCCCACGCGCTTCTTACGCAGTGTGTAGAAACGCATCGGCGCACTCCCGCTCTCCTGCATACATCCGGCCTTGAAGATTCAACCGCTTGCGGGCGGCACGGAAATTGCTTTCGCTTTCTCCGGCTGCGTCCGGAACACCTGAAATATGGAAGTGCGCCTCTTTCGTCGCAGCTTCGGCCTGGTGCTGGTGCTGTCTGCCCTCGTGATCGCCGCATCGTACGCCTTCGCGGGATTTCTGCTGTGGAAGCGGCGCACACCTGCCGTCGTGATACCGGCGGCCGTGCCATCCCGGCCGACGCTGGCCGGACTCGTCGCCGCGGCGGATGCCGACCTGAAGAATCAAAACGTGGAGCAGGCTCTGTTGGAATTTCGCGAAGCTCTCTCGCGCGACCCGCGCTCGGTGCCGGCGCAACTCGGGCTGGCCCGCGGCGAGCTCCAGGCGGGGCGCGAGGCGGTGGCCGCGCGCGAGTTCGAGCGGGTCCTGGAACTGGACGGCGGCAATGCCCCGGCACTGCTGGGACTGGCCCGCATCGAGTCTCACCAGGCGCGCACGTGGTCCGCCGCCGAATCGCACTACCGCCGCTATCTGCGCTTACGGCCGGGCGATGCCGAAGTCCAACTCCACCTGGCGCGTCTGCTCACCTGGCAGCACAGGAACGGGGAGGCCGCGGAATTCTTTGCCAGGCCGGAAGTTGCCCGGCGGATGTCGTTTGCCGACCAGCGCGACTTCGCCTTCGGGCTGATCAAGCAGGGCCGCAGCCGTCAAGCCGAGCCCCTGCTCACGCGCCTTCTGGCCGCCCAACCCGGCGACGACCAAGTGCGCCTGCAACTGGCCGGCCTCTACGCCGCCCGGCATGACTGGAACGCCGCCCTTCCGCTTTACCGTGCGCTCCTGGCCCACGACCCCGGCGATCTGCACCTCAATCTGGCCTACGGCCAGGGGCTCCTCGCCGTGCGGGATTATCAGGCCGCCCTTACGCCGCTCTCCCGCGTGTGCAGCGCCGCGCCCTCCGACTCCGAGGCCGGCTTGTCTTACGCCCGCGCTCTGAAGGGCGCCGGCAACCTGAAGCAATCTATCAAGGAATACGAGCGTGTTTTGCCCGGCTATTCCACGGATGCGGCGGTCGTTCGCGAATACGCCGACGCGCTCCTGGAAAAACATGCATACCGCCAAGCTGCCGCGAGCTATGAGTCCGCCTACAACCTCGGCTTGCGGGACGACCGCTTGCTGATGGCCTTGTCCGGCGCGCTCACCGGGGCCGGCCGTTACAAAGCTGCGCTCCCTTATCTCGAGGAACTCTATCAGCGCCGGCCCACGCCGCGCGTGACCTACGAACTCGCCCAGCTCTATTGGAAATTGGGCCGCGCCAGCGAAGCCCGAACTCTCCTTCGCCAAGTCGAGGCCTCCAACCGGGAGGTCCAGGGGCCGCAGCCGTGAAGCTCCCGCGGCAGCGTTTTGATTTGTGAGAACGTCTATGCGAACGAACCTATGCTTTGTCTCTGCCCTTGCCATCCTGACTGCGGGATCTCTGCAGCGGCTTTCGGCGGCCGATGCCAAGTCCGACGATTCGGGCATCGACCGTCCAGTCACTTCCCAGGAAGTGCAGCAGTTGAAACAGGAGATCTCCGACTACACCAGCTCCAGCGTCGAAGGTATCTTCGACTATCACACCGAGACCGGCGACCTGAATAACCGCCTGGATTTCCTGCGTTACGGCGCCCGCGTCAACTACAAGTGGTCCCCCGACAGCACGCTGTACTTTCGTGCCCTGGGCACGTCGTACATGACCACCGGCCGGGTTTTCGATGAGCAGGCCATCAACCTCACGGCCGGCATTCACAAGTCCGTCAGCGAATCCACCTCTGTGCAGTTCGAAGCCGGTGCTTCCCGTTTCACAACCAGCGCCACCACCGTGAATGCCCTGGGCAGCCTGGAATTCAAAACGGACAACGGCTCGAGTCTGTACCTCCGCGGCAGCCGCACGAATGTCGAGGAATCCCTGCTGTCCGCTTCCGGGATTCGCCCGACGCGTGGCCCGTTCGCCGGCCAGCTCGTCGGCCTGGTGATGGATAATCGCGGCCTTGCCGGCGGAGTATTCAAGATTACCAGCCGCTTCGACGTGTCCGCGGAAGGCGGTGGCGGCGTTCGCACCGGGGAGAACGTCGAGTCCAACCTGTTCAAGACGGCCAGCGCCGGCGCGGGTTTTAACCTCGTCGCCGAGCCGGACGACTCTCCGGTCACCTTGCTCCGCGCCAGCTACGGACTCGACTACTTCGGTTTCGACAAAAACCTGCTGGGCTATGGCGGCGTGTCCCTGATGGACGCCCGTGGCCTGCCCCTGCTGCCGGCGCAGGTCGGCGGGGACAACATCTCCCCCCTCGCTCTCAGTACGAACCCCGGCGTCGGCGGCTACTTCAGCCCCGCACAGTTTGTTTCCAGTGTGGCTCGCGTGGAACTTCGCGGGCGTCCAAATCCCGCGTTCGAGTACCAGGTCTCCGGCTTCATCGGCACGCAGGACTACACTGGCTCCGAGCGCCGCCGGGCCGATGGCTTCTTCGCCTCGGTCACGCTCCGGCTAAGCGACCGCTTCTCGCTGCCGGTGACTTACTTGCGGGACAACTTCGGCCCCTTCGTGCAACAGTCTCTGTTCCTGCGCCTGGTGGCCCGCCTGTGATCGCCCCGCCTCTCCCGCACCAGAGGTCCGGCGGACGTTTTTCGCTGCCTCAGGAGCGCCGCTTTGAAGGGTGGCTGCTCGCCATCGCGCTCCTGCTCATTCTGGTGCTGCCGCTGGTTTATTCGGCCATTGTCGTGCCACTGGCTCCGCGCGAGCAGGCTGAAGCGGCGCTGGCGATGATCGCACTCGCGATCCTCGCCAGCTTCAGCACACCCATGCGGCCGCTCATCGTGTTCCTGAGTTGCTTCGCGTCGGTGCGTTACTTCTATTGGCGCGTCTCCTACACCGCCAATCTCGACAACACGCTCGATTCCGCGGTTTCCCTGCTCCTGCTCGGGGCCGAAAGCTATGGCCTGCTGATCCTCTTCCTGGGCTATTTCCAGACCATCGAACTGACGGAGCGCACTCCGCCGGAGCCGGCGAATTTCCCCTCCGTGGACGTCTTCATTCCCACCTACAACGAGCCGGTCGAAATCGTGCGCCGCACGCTCCTCGGCGCCCTGGCTATCGACTACCCCGGCAAAACGGTTTACGTGCTCGATGACGGGCGCCGGCGCGAAGTTCGCGAAATGGTCGAATCCCTGGGCGCGAACTACGTCACGCGCCCCGATAACCGGCATGCCAAAGCCGGCAACCTGAATCATGCTTTCATACACACCTCGGGCGAACTGATCGCCATCTTCGATGCCGATCATGTCCCGGTGCGCGGCTTTCTGCGCAAAACCGTGGGATTCTTCGAGGATCCAAAAGTCGCGCTTGTTCAGTCGGCGCAGCACTTCTTCAATCCTGACCCATACGAGCGCAACCTGAGCCTCACCGGCCGCATCGCGCCGGAGCAGCACTTCTTCTACCACGTCGTGCAGCCAGGCAACGATTTCTGGAACTCAGCTTTCTTCTGCGGCTCCTGCGCGGTGCTGCGCCGCGCCGCGCTGGCCGCCATCGGCGGCATCAAGACCCAAACCGTCACCGAAGACGCCCACACCGCACTGGAACTGCACTCTCAGGGATACCGTTCGGTCTATCTGCGCATGCCGCTCGCGGCCGGGCTGGCCACGGAAACTTTTGCCGCCCACGTTCGCCAGCGCATGCGCTGGGCCCGCGGTATGGCCCAGATCCTGCGCCTGGACTGCCCTCTATTCAAGCGTGGTCTCAGCCTTCCGCAGCGCCTGAACTACTTCAACGCCATGCTGCATTTCTTCTTCGGGATCCCTCGTCTGGTCCTCATGCTGGCCCCACTCACCTACCTTTACTTCGGGGCCCATCCCATTCGTGCCGACGCCCTGGCCGTGATCGCCTATATCCTGCCGCACATCGGACTCTCCACCATCGCCAATTCCATGATCAGCCGGCGTTACCGCCATTCCTTCTGGGCCGCCGTGTACGAGGTTTCCATCGCGCCCTACATTGCCGGTGTCACGCTCCTCGCCATACTCAATCCACGCCTGGGCAAGTTCAACGTGACCGAGAAAGGCGCTAACGTCGAGAGGGCACGCTTTGATCTGCGCAACAGTTGGTTTACGCTTCTGCTGCTGGCACTCTCCCTGGGCGGCCTGGTGGTGGCTTTTCCGCTGCGCCTGCTGGCCTTCTGGCAGAACGGCACGAACCCCGCCGAACTGGACTCCATCCTGCTCAACAGCATCTGGGTTGTGGGCAATCTGTTCATCCTGGTGGCGGCGGTGTGCGTAGGCCTGGAGCAGCCCCAGCAGCGACGCGCTCCGCGCGTGATGCGCAGGTTTTCCTGCGACCTGCGCTTCGAACAGGGCGTGGTGCCCTGCCGGACACTAGACCTGAGCGAGTCCGGCGTGCGCGTCCTGCTCGACGGTCCTTGTGCGCTACCCGAAGCATGCCGCATCCACATTTGCAGTGATTTCGGTGTGGAGGCTGATCTTCCCGCCCGGCGCGTACGCTACGAGTGGAATCCCGCGGGCCTGCCGGAAGCCGCTTTTTCTTTCTCCGGCTTGAGCCCCGCAGACCACCGCCGCCTGGTGGAACTCATCTTCAGCGGGGACCGAGGCTGGCTTGGCCAGCATTATTCCACCGACCGCGTCCTGCGCTCATTCTGGTACCTGCTCACTACCTTCTGGAGAGTGACGCGCGAACGCCGAGGCAGTTCGTCCCAGGCACCCGTCCTCAAGGGCCGCCGCCGCGTTTGGTACAGAGGGCGGGAGTTTACGTGTACCGCCATCAGCGGCGCCGGAGCCACACTGAGGTGGCCGGCCTCCCTGCGCGCCGTGCCCAAGACCGGCCCGGTACGAATCGCATCCCCCTCCGGCGTCTGGCTGGAGGTGGATGCCAGGGCCGTCCAAGCCGGGCCAGGCAGGCTCGCCCTTCGCTTCTCCTGGCCGGATTACACGTCGGAGAAGGCTTTCTGGGAGACGCTGTACGCAGCCCGGGCCTCCCGCCCGTGTCACGCGCGAAAACTATACTTTTGGAAATGGATCGAGGTCCTCAAATAGGCGCTGTCGTGTTCGCCATGTTCACCCTGCTCTTGGCCGCCTGCGCCGCCGGCGCCGGACGCCGCCAGACTGCGCCGCCCCGTCTGGAGGAAAGCTGGCTGGCCTACCAACACCGCTTCCTGCAAAGCGACGGGCGTGTGATCGATCGCCGCGCCCAGGATATCTCCACCTCGGAAGGCCAGGCCTACGCCATGCTGCGCGCTGTCTGGCTCGACGATCGCGCCGCGTTCGATAAAGCACACACCTGGGCTTTGAACAACCTCAACCGTGGCGTTCGCAAGGATCACCTGTGGGCCTGGAAGTGGGGGAAAGATGCGGACGGAAGATGGCACGCTCTGGACCCGGCCTTCGCCACCGATGCCGATCAGGATGCGGCTCTGGCGCTCATTCTCGCCTCCGACGTTTGGCGGGAACCTGGCTACCTCTCCGAAGCCCGCGCAGTGTTGGCCGACCTCTGGAAGCAGGCGGTCATCCGGGTCGCCTCCCGGTGCTACCTGCTGGCCGGCGACAGTCTCTGCAAAGGCTCGGACTGCCGCGTGAATCCCTCCTACTATGCCCCGTACGCCTACCGCATTTTTGCGCGTCACGACAAAAACCACTCCTGGGATCAGATGGCGGCGGCCTCCTACCCTTTTCTCGCCGAGGTTTCGCGCCTCACTGCCACACACCTCCCGCCCGATTGGGTTCAGCTCGATGCGGGCTCCGGCGCCTTAAGCCTGGGCGACGACAAAAGCAGTGCCTTTTCGTACGACGCCTTTCGCACCTTCTGGAGGGTGGCCCTGGATTACGAACTGAATCATGGCCCCGATGCCGCGGCGTACCTTCAGAAGAATCTGAGCTGGATCATCCGCCGGTGGACGGCGAATGGCAGTATTCCCGCGGTCATTGGCGCCAGCGGCGCACCCCGTGCCGAGTATCAGTCTTACGAGATGCTTGCCGCCCTGCTTCCGGCCGTCAGCCTATCCAACCCCGGGGTCGCCGCCGCCATGGCGGGCAAACTCGACTCCATCTATCTCAAGGGCCTTTGGGGCGAAGACGACGCTTACTATCTCCAGAACTGGGCCTGGTTCGGCACGGCCCTCTACCAGCACTACCTAGGACCGCTCACCCGCTACGCGACCCGTTGAGACGGGCAAGGCTGCCGGTGCTTTTGTACCGCTCCAGCACCAGCCGCAGCCCGACAAACAGAATCCCGCTGGCCAGGGCCAGAATCACCGGCAGCGCCAGCCAGTTGGCACGCAGCCAGGCTTCCAGGCGGGTCAGGTAATACGTCTCTTCTATCCGCACCTTCGGCCGAAGAGAGACGCACAGAATACCCTCCGGCCCCAGGTAAGCCGTGTCACCGCGAAGCGAATCGAGTCCGCCCGGCGCGAATAATCTCTCGACCGCCTGCTCCAGGTCGGCGCTGTCCTTCGCCTGAATGGACAGCACGAATTTCCTCCCGTTCCAGGGCGAGACCGACTCCTCTACGGACGCCTCCCGCACTGCTGCCACCCGCAAAAAGATGAAGTGGTACTGTCTCTTCTCCCAATCCCGCAGTTCGGCCGCGCGCCGCACGTGGAACGCCGGCCAGCTGTACGGCGCCAGCCTTCCTACGCCCGCCGCCAGCTTCACGAGGGCGCCAAAGACGCCTGCATCCAGCGCATCCGGCAGCACAACGATGGTGTCCGCCAGGTCCGGTTGCACGCTGAAGGGATACAAGTGGATTCGCAACAAACTCAGATCCGGAAGGTCCGCCCGGTAGTCCCGCGGCAGGTAGAACTGGCTGTTCGGCAGCAGGTAGGCGGGCGCGCCCTGCTTGTCTTCGAAGAACACGCGCAACAGGTTGTGGGTCTCCAGCAGTCTGCCCGGAATGGGAATGGTCACCGAGTCCGCGGATTTGCGCCCCAGATCGCTCTCCGCGATTCGCCGCAGCCGGACCCCATTGAACTCCACGAAGATCTGGCCGCCCGAGGTCCCCGCCCCAGCGCCGAAACGGAACCACAACGTCATTTGGGCGCCGTAGGGCAACAAGCGCACATCCGGCGGGGCATCGAGCGGCACCGTGGCAGCGGTCCCATCCTGGGCACCCACCGGCAGCCAGTCGCGATACCCCAGGTCCGCCAGGCTGAAGCGGCTTCGCGGCGGCACGTATCCTTGCCACTCCCGCACACCTGCCGGCTTCCAGGATGGATCGTTCGCTATGCGCATCAACGGGCCGCCGGGATGTGGACCCCCTGCCACGAGGCCGCGCGCCGCCCGCCAAACGCCCTGCGGCGATCCCCCGGTTACGTACACCAGGGGCGGCGACTCTCCCTCCCGTGAATTCACAATTCCGGCCGCCCCCTCCCCCACCGCCAGGCGCTGCCCCCAGGGGCGCCGCAGTTTCCGCAAGTCGGGCTGCTCCAGCGGCGTCCCCACCACCAGCAGCGGATGCTTTGCCTCGCCGGGCGAAAACGCCACGTTCACGGAAACCGCCTCTGCCGGCACACGGGCGGCCACGCCCGCCACCACCAGCGCCGCGGCTTCCAGGGTCGGCGAGGAGGCTTCCGCCGGCAGCAGCACATCGAAGACTTTGGGCTCGTAGCTGTACGGATCCACCAGGGGCGCGGGCAGCCGCCCCAGGTCTCTCACGGGCTCGCCAGGCTCCCAGGCAATCGAAAGGTAGGACCGTGCGCTGATCGTGGTCCAGGCCCCTTCCGCCGGCCATTGCTCCAGGGTGAATGCCAGGTCGTTTTCCGGCTTCAGCAGGTTGGCCGGCACCGGGATCACGATCTCGCTCAGCCTGCGGTTGCTGTCCTCCAGCCCGATGCTGCGCAGCACCCCGTAGTTCAGGCTCACCGAGAGAAAGGAGCGGTTGCCGTCCAGCCCCGGCGAGTGCTCCAGAAACAGGTGCAGCGCGCTGCCCGCCGCCGGCTTGCGTCCCGAAGCGCACAAAAATCGCACCGTCCGCGTGCCCCTCGGCTCCGCGATCCGCAGATCGCCCGGGAGACGCAAGTCAGCCCCGAAACGGATCTGGTATTGGGCCAGAAGCAGCAATACCGGGATGATCTTCAACATGCCAGAGCCTACGTCACCGGGCCCGGATTAAAGGGAGCCAGTGCGTTGTGCAGGCCCCAGTGCTCCGCCCAGGTCTTGCGCCGGCCGCTGGCCACTTCCAGCAAAAACCGGAAAATCTCCCAGCCCACCTGCTCGATAGTCGCCGCCCCAGTCGCGATGCGCCCGGCGTCCACATCGATCAGATCCGGCCAGCGCTCCGCCAGAGCGGTTCGCGACGAGACCTTCACCACCGGCACCAGCGCCAGGCCGTAAGGGCTCCCCTCCCCCGTTGTAAATACATGCAGATTCATGGACGCCAGTTGTTGCGTGCCGCAGAT
The DNA here is from genome assembly GCA_021324015.1 of Solibacteraceae bacterium. Lineage (GTDB taxonomy): Bacteria > Acidobacteriota > Terriglobia > Bryobacterales > Bryobacteraceae > JAJPJX01. Next base: position 35,152 of record JAJPJX010000113.1, read on the forward strand.
GAAGTCGCTCGCCGGCGTGGCGGCGAACACCAGGCCTTTCGAGGTGACCCGCTCGCCATGGCCGGCCACCGCCATGAGCGCCGTGGACCCCGCCTTGGCCACCGACCCCAGGGCCTTCTCGACGACGTTTGCCAAGCCTCCGCGCTTGTTGCCCGGCGTCGGGTTGGCGCTGCGGTCCGCCGCTCCCCGCGCCAGGTAGTCGTCGTACCACCGCATCTCGCGGACGAGGGCGCGCGCTACCTCCGGGTTGACCGCGCGGGGCGTCAGCAGATGCACCGCATCGCGGATTTCGGTGACCTCGGAGAACATCACCGTCGCACCCGCCCGCACCAGCAGGTCCGCCGCATATCCCACCGCGGGATTGCAGGTGACGCCGGAGAAAGCATCGCTGCCGCCGCATTGCAGCCCCACCACCAGTTCGGATGCGGCGCAGGTCTCGCGCCGACGTTGATTGAGCTGTTCCAGGCGCCTCTCCGCCGCCCGCAGGATAGCGGCGACGACTTCGCCGAAGCCGCGCAGTTGTTCGTCCTGCATCCGGATCACGTAGGGCTCGCTCTGCAAGATGGGAAACGCCGCCGTGGCGTCTTCCGGGAAGAGCCGCGCGGGCTGCAACTTCTCGCACCCCAGGCTCACCACCAGCGGCGCGCCACCCAGGTTCGGATGCAGGCTGATATGCCGCAGCGTGCGAATCGGCACTGCCGCACCGGGCGCGTCGATGGCCACGCCGCAGCCGTAGGTGTGCGTGATCGCCGCCACCCCGTCCACATTCGAATAGCGTGGCAGAATCTCCGCCTGAATTCGCCTCACCGCGTACTCCACTGTCGGGGCTACGCATTGTACGGTGGTTGTGATGCCCAGGATGTTCTTGGTCCCTACCGTGCCGTCCGGATTGCGGTAGCCCTCGAAAGTACATCCTTCTAGCGGCTCCGGCGAAGGCGGAACGGCGGTAGCCAGCGGCAGTTCATCGAGCGCCGGCGCCGCCGGCAGGTCCAGGAGATCCTCCCGTACCCAGGCTCCCGCCCGGACCGGCCGCGCCGCGTGGCCGATGACCTGACCGTACCGCACCACCGCCTCGCCCGCCTCGAGGTCCCGCAGCGCCACCTTGTGCGCCTGCGGAATACCTTCCGCCAGCACCAGTCCCGAGGGAAAGCTGGCGCCCGCCGGCAGCCCCTCCGGATTGACGATGATCGCAACGTTGTCTTGTGGGTTGACCCGAACGTAAAGAGGTTCCACTGCTTCCAGTTTCCTACAACCTCGCGGTTGAAGGCAGTCATCCAGACCCGACGCCCCAGCCGCAGGTGGAAATGGTTCGCCGGACAAGTTGACCGGAAACGGCAAGAGCGAGCCTTTAGAATCAGTCGCTTGGGAGAAAGCGACCGGTCAAGTTGACCGGTTTTAGGACTTGCGCCACAAGCCGCTAGTGTGCTCCGTGGGCGCGCAGCAGAGCGGCGATGTCGTCGTATCCGTTGGTTTGCGCGCCGTGGAGAGCCGTGAAGCCGGCCTTGTTGCGGAGGTTCAGGTCGGCGCCGCGATCGAGCAGAAGTTCAACTACCTGGCGGCGGCCCCACGAGGCGGCGTTGTAGAGTGGGGTGGCGCCGGAATCCGCGTCACGCGCGTTGATGTCCGCACCGTGATCGAGCAGCAGGGCGGCCACTTCGCGGTGCCCGGCCAGCGCCGCGTCATGCAGCGGTGTAGCGCCATACGAGTTCCGGGCATTGACGTCCGCGCCATGCTCGAGGAGCAGCCGTACAATCTCCTGATAGCCCTTCAAGGCGGCATCGCCCAGGGGTGTGGAGCCTTCGCTGGTGCGGGCGTTGACGTCGGCACCCCGCGAGACCAGTAGCTCCACCACGTCGGTCTGGCCCTTGAGGACGGCCTCCTGCAACAAGCGGGCCGCGGGCCGTTCTTTCCCGGCGGAGCCGAACCTGGCCACGAGCAACTGTACGACCTCGGCATGACGGAAGCGCGTGGCGTTGTCGAGCGGCGTGGCACCGGTTTTGTCGGCGATGGCGGGGTCGGCGCCTCGCGCCAGCAACAGTTCCACCACGTCCCGCTGCCCTTTGGCCGCGGCCTCGTTCAGCGGCGTGGCGCCGGTTTCGGGGTTCTGGGAGTCCTGCTTTGCCCCTTTGTCCAGCAGCAGGAGGACGATGTCCCGATAGCCGCGCCACGAGGCTTCGTCGAGGGCCGAAGCTCCGGACGCGTCGCGGGCGTTCAGGTCGGCGCCGCGCCCGAGCAGCAGTTCCACCATGTCTTTGTAACCGCGCTCGCAGGCCAGGTGCAGCGGGGTTTCTCCCGAGCGATAGGTGGCGCGCACGTCCGCGCCCTTGTCGAGTAGAAACTGCACCAGGTCCTTCTGGTTCTTGATGACGGCGTAGTGCAGCGGCGTGGAACCGCCCTCCAGGTGCCGGGCGTTGACATCGGCGCCGTGCTCGACCAGAAACGCGGCGATTTCCTTCTGGCCGGCCCAGGCAGCATCATGCAGCGGCGTCGAGCCGAGCGCATCCCGCTCGTTCACATCCGCGCCGCCAGCCACCAGGGCTTGAACCCGGGCTAGATCGCCCGCCTTCACCGCATCGTGGAGGTCTCCCCCTGCCAGCAAGGCCAGGAGGAGCAGGAGGCACATGTTTTCATTCTAGCGGGCGGGAACCGGGGCCGACGCAAAACCGACGTATTGCACTTCTTCTTCCAGCGAGAACCCGAATCGCTCGCGCACCCGCGATTTCAGATCGGCGATCAGGGCCGTCAGGTCTCTGGCGGTCCCCCCACCCGCGTTGTAGATCAAGTTGGCGTGGTAACTCGCCACGTGGATTTCGCCGATGGATCGGCCCTTGGCGCCTACCTGTTCCAGGAACCACGCAGCGGGCACCTTCCCTTCCCGGACTACGTGGGGAGGAACCTGCTCCGCCACCTTCGCTGGGAGTTCGGCCACGAGCAGGTTCTTGAAGATGCTGCCGGCGCACTTCATGCTGACGGGGAACTTTTCGTTGCGCACGCTGAAGATGCCGTCGGCGGTCCGACGCAATTCAACGGCGTCGGCCGCCTCGAGCGCCAACTCCGCGGAGAAAATGATCCAGTCTTTGTGACGCTTGAAGACGCTTTCGCGATAGTGGAACTCACAGGCGGCGTTGTCGAAAACGCGCACTGAGCTGCCATCGAAGAAGCGCACCAGGCGGATCCGTTCGGAGATGGAGTGGCCGTAGGCTCCGGCATTGCCGTAGATAGCGGCTCCCACCGAGCCGGGAATTCCCGAGAGGGTCTCCAGGCCCCGGAGGCCGCGATCGATCGTGAAATTCACCAATGCCTGGAGATCGGCCCCTGCGTCCGCCATCACGCGCCCGCCCGCGGCCAGCAGGCGGTCCGAGGTGAACCGCAGCACGATGCCGCGGAAGCCTTCGTCGGAAACGATGAGGTTGGTGCCGAGGCCAATCACCATCACCTCGCAGCCGCTCGCGCGGGCCAGCGCCAGCGCGCGGAGGAAGGATTCCACTTCCGCGGTCTCGGCGTAGATATCGGCGGGTCCGCCGATGCCGAAACGGGTGTACCGGGAGAGCGGCGCGCCGCGCAAAACGGTTACATTGGGAATTTCGGCGAGACGCGCAGCCGTCTCTTCCGTCCTGGGCATTGTTTCAATTATAGAGGAGGGTGCCAATGCAAGCCGGATTCTCCGGGTTCCCGGTCGAAGCCGTGACTTTCTTCCGGGGTCTGGCCCGGAACAACAAGCGCGAGTGGTTTCAGCCGCGGAAACACATCTTCGACGAAAAAGTGAAAGCGCCGATGGTGGAGATGATCCGCACCATGACACGCGAAATGATGGAGTTCGCGCCGGATTACGTGACCGAACCGGAGACGGCAATTTACCGGATCTACCGGGACACGCGATTCAGCAAGGACAAAACACCGTACAAAACGCACATCGCGGCTTCGTTCGGGCGGCGGGGGTTCGAGAAGCACGGCGCGGCAGGATATTACTTCAGCGTGTCGCACCAGGAGGTGGAGGTCGGCGGAGGCATCTACATGCCCAACCCAGAAGTGCTGCTGGCCGTGCGGCAGCACCTGGCGCAGCATCACGAGGAGTTTCGGGAGGTGGCGAAGAACCCCGCCGTGCTCCGCCTGCTGGGCAATGTGCAGGGCGAGCAACTCACCCGCGTCCCCAAGGGCTTCCTGCCGGACCACCCGGCCGCGGACCTGCTGCGCTTCAGGCAATACCTGCTATACACAGTGCTGGATCCCGCCATCGTCACCACGCCCCAGCTTTATCGCGAAGTGATGAAGCGGTTCCGCGCGATGGCGCCGTTCCTGGAGTTTCTGAATGCGCCGCTGGTGGCAGCGAGAAGACGGTCGCGATCACTTCAGTTCAAGCAATGGTAGGCGCGCCTCGTGGTACTGCGCCAGGGTCGCGTTGGCGCCGGAGACGGTCTGGAGGTTCAGCGCCAGAGCTTCCAGTCGGCTGCCCGGAACAGCCATATAAAACTCGTCCTCGCCCAGTCCGGTGTATACGCGATTGCCGATGCAGCCGGCGCTGGCGACGCTCCCCTGGTTCATCGCCGCAGGGATGGCCATGCAGGTCGGGCGGGTGAGCATGGGCAGGTTGGCGGCGATACCGGCGCGCCCGGCGGCCTCCATCAGTACCATGATGCGTCCCGGACGTCCGGCAAACAGCACCACGTCGGGGTCCACCGGAGTGTCGCGGAGAGGGGCGTAGACGACCACCGACGGCGGAGCCGCCAGCTTGAACACGCCGGGGATTTCCTCCATCCGAATGTAGCCGACGTCGCTCATCAACGTGAGCGTCCGCATCAACTCGCCGGCGCGTTCCGGCGGGAGCGCGACGTTGTGCGTGTAGCTGCCGATGGGGCAGTTGTAATGGTCCTTTTGGACAGTGTAGAAGGAGCGTCCCCCGGCGGCCAGGCGCCAGAAAGTGCATCCCGAGGGAACCATTCCCGCGAACGGTGAGACGCCCTCGGGCGGTGCATCCCGAAACGCCACTGCCACCGGAGCGCGGGACGCCCCCAGCACATCCATGAACTGCCTCTCCAAGCTGCCATAGTCGCGCATAGAGTTCTAGTCTACGATAGGCGCGAACGCCTCTTGCACGGGAGCAGTTCGTTTGCTCCAGATGACGTACACCGGGATGCCGGAGGCGATCAGAAGCAGGCCGCAGAGCGAGGGCACGGGTTCCTCGACCAGGGTGTTGACAATAAACCAGACCGTCATCAACGCGAAGAGTACGGGTGTCACCGGGTAACCCCACATCCAGTAGGGACGCGGCAGAGCCGGGGCTTTCCTGCGCAGGACGATGACCGCGACCACACACAGCCCATAGAAGATCCAGGCGGCGAACATCGCGAAGGAGAACAGCTTCTGGTAGGAGCCGCTCAGGGAGAGCAGCGCCGCCCACGCGCCCTGGACCAGGATGGAAACATACGGGGTCTGAAAGCGGGGGTGCACCTTGCCGATCGAGCGGAAAAAGAGGCCGTCGCGGGCCTGCGCAAAGTAGATGCGCGAGGCTGTAAGGATGTTGCCGTTGTCCGTGCCGATGGTGGAGAGCACGATGGTGGCGGACACCAGCATCACGCCCATCGCCCCCATGGTGCGCGAAGCGAGCACGGCCGCCACTTTATCCGTGGCGGCGATCTCGGAGATCGGCAGGATGCGCAAGTATCCGAGATTCGTCAGCAGATAGACGGCCAACACCACTGCCATGCCGATGCCCAGTGAGAGGGGCACGTTTCTGCCGGGGTTCTTCACCTCGCCAGCCACGAAGCCGATGGCCATCCACCCGTTGTACGCCCACAGGCCCGCGATCATAGCCACGCCAAAGCGCGCCCAGGAGAACTCCGCGGCGGAAACAGACCAGGAGACCGGTTGGGTTTGCGGGTGCAGGAAGGCGCCGGCAATCAGCACGGCAAGGCCGATGACCTTCAGCAGCGTGAAGATCTTCTGCACCAGCGCACCGCCTTCCACGCCCCGGTAGTTAACCCAGGTCAGCAGCAGGATCAAAGCAGGCGCGGTGTACGGGACCAAGGCGGGTGGGATCGGGAAAAGCGCCGCCAAGTAAATCGAGAAGCCCACGGCGACTGTGGCGATGCCGCCCGAACGGATGATGAGAAAAAACGACCAGCCGCACAGGAACGCCCACAGCGGGCCGAACGACTCGCGCAGGTACACATACTGCCCTCCGGTGTCCGGAAGCATCGCGCCGAGTTCCGCGAAAGCCAGCGCGCCGAACAGAGAGAGCAGTCCGGCGGTCAGCCAGACCGCCAGCATCAGCGGGGCGGATGGCAGGCTGCGGGCGATGGCGCCAGGAACAATGAAAATGGCCGAGCCGATAATCGTGCCCACCACGATCGCAATGCAATCCGCAAGGCCGAGTTTTCGGGGTAGTTCCGCACGGTGGCGCATCACGCTGGTCCCTGTCGATTGTATCTGCACTGCCAGGCAAAGTCGAAGATTTCGTTAAAATTTTGTAACTGTTGTACACGCTGTATTACGGTCCACGTACCTCATGTCGGAGCGGAGAGGGGAAGGGGCTCCAAGGCGGAAACGCCGGGAGGTTTTTATGCTGCGCCTCAATCAGCCGTTGGATCCGACGCGAACCGGGCAGGAAGCCGCAACGCTGGAAGCCGGTTTGCACGCGCGAATCGTCGGGCAGTCGGAAGCCATCCAACAAGTGGTAGAAGCCTACCAGGAATTTCTGGCGGGAATGAACCCCCCGGGAAGACCGATCGGGAATTTTTTGTTTCTGGGGCCGACCGGAACGGGGAAGACGCGCCTGGTAGAGTCTCTCGCGGAGAGCCTCGTGGGCGACGCCCGGGCAGTCATCAAGGTGGATTGTGCGGAATTTCAACACAGCCACGAGATCGCCAAGCTGATCGGATCGCCTCCCGGTTACCTGGGACACAAAGAGACCAAGCCCTATCTCAGTCAGGAAGCGTTGAACCGCTTCCACACCGAAAAGGTCAAGCTGAGCATTGTCCTGTTCGATGAAATCGAAAAGGCCAGCGACGCGCTCTGGAATCTGTTGCTAGGCATTCTGGACAAGGCCACGCTCACGCTGGGCGACAACACGCGGGTGGATTTCTCCCGGGCCATGATTTTTCTGACCAGCAACTTGGGAGCCGCGGAGATGGCTGCCATCATGCGGCCAAACCTGGGGTTCGCTGCCTCAGAGGTGGAGCGGCAACAGCGGGCGGGCGGCGGCGCAGAGGCGCTGAACGGCAAAATCGCCCGGGCGGGCACCGAAGCCGCACGGCGCAAGTTTACGCCCGAGTTCATGAACCGCATCGACAAGGTCGTGGTGTTCCGCCCGCTGGGCGAGGGGGAACTGCGGCAAATCCTGAACCTGGAACTGACCGCAGTGAAGCGGCGCATCCTGGATTCGCCCACGCCATTCGTCTGCTCCATCAGCCCCGGAGTGAAAGACCTCCTGCTACGGGATGGCACGGACCTGAAATACGGCGCGCGCCACCTCAAACGCACGATCGAGCGCGAACTGGTGCACCCTCTGGCCAACCTGATCGCGTCCGGCCAGATCCGCGGCGGGGACTGGGTGCGCGTTGATTTCGATGCGGCGGCCGGCCGGATGACTTTCGTCAAAGAAGCGGAGTGCCTGCCGCAGGCGGCTCTGGCGCAGCTCACCGACAGCTCGGTGGAGTTGCCGCCCGAGATCCTGGCGGCGGAGGCCGCCGTGCAGCTTCCGGCGGCAGCGGCGGCGCAGGCCCGGGGCCGCGGCAAGTAGTGGAGCACCTCGCTCCCGAGGCGCGGCGGTCCCAGGCGGTGTGCCGGCTTACCAGTAGAACTTCAGCGCAAGCTGCATCTGGCGCGGGTTGTTGAGCTGGCTGCTGACCACACCGAAAGTCTTGCTGTCGAGGTTCGAGTCGGGGCTGCCGAACACCACGCGATTGAACAGGTTGAAGGCTTCGGCGCGGAAGTCCAAATGCCGCGTCTCGCCGATGTAGAAAGATTTGGCCAGGCTCACGTCTTCGTTGAAGTTGGGAAACGCACGCACCTTCGGGTTGCGGCGCGTGGCATTGCCGAACACGGAATTGGGCTGCGTGGGGAATGCCGCCCGGTTGAAGAACAGGTCCGCCCCCGGATCGAAGCTCCCGCTCTTGGTCGCTGCGCGCCAGCCGTCGTAACTGGTGATCACGGGGCGGTCCTGGCCATTGAAAATCGGCAGCGGATTGTTGCGCGTGAGGCCGATCGGGAATCCGCTGGAATAAATCTGGATCGCGCCGGCGCGCCATCCGCCCAGGAACTGGCTGGCGAATCCCCGGCTGAGCCAACGCTTGCCCTTGCCGAAAGGCAGCTCATACAGTGTGCTGAATTTGGCGACGTGCGTCTGGTCGAAAGCCCCGATGGATTTCTCCAGATGCCGGTTGTACTGGTCCTCGGCCAGGCCCATGTTGGCGTAGTACGTATCCGAGTCGGTCAGCAGCTTGGAAAAAACATAGTTCCATTGGAACGTCAGTCCCGCAGAGAGGCGGCGCTGTGCCTGCAGCATCAGGGCGTGATACGTAGAGTGGCCGCTCTTATCGCCGCCCTGGTCGGCAGTCTGCACGGTCAGGTACTGAGGATACGGGCGCAGCGCCTGGTTCACCGTACGGAAGCGCTGCACGGTCGGATCGGTGAAATTCGGGTACGGAATGGGAATGTTGGCCGCGCGCGCCTGCGGGGAATTAATGTCCGCCCGCAGAAGGTTGAGCGTCTGTGTGGGGCCATACTGTGCCAGCAACTGGTTGTAGATAGAGGTCGGCACCTGGTTGAGGTTCAGCAGTCCGGCTTGCAAGTGGGTGCCGACGACCGCGTTGTAGGCGACTTCCACCACCGTATTCGTCGTCACCTGCCGCTGGATGGAGAGAGTCCAGTTGAGAGACTCCGGTGCCCGGGTGGCGTCGTGGTAGTTCCAGAAGTCCACGTTCTGATTGTTCTGGAAGGCCGGATTGATCTGCGGTGGGAGCGGATAAGGAGGCAGGCCGGCGTCCCAGTTGAAGGCGGGCGTGATGCCCTGATCGACAGAGGAAAAGCTGTACTGCCCGATAAACCCAGCATAGTGATTGCTGCCGCTGACTACGCTCACCTTGCTGAAAGAGCGGGCGAATCCCGCGCGAATGGTAGTCTTATTGTCCGGCAGGGCGTAGGCCAGGCCAAAGCGCGGCCCCCAGGCGCCGTACCAGCCGGGGACCAGGCTGCGCGTGTTCTCGCGGCCTTGCCCATAGCCGGCGAAGCGCAGCGCGCCCGGATAATTGTTCACCGCCGGGTTTGGCTTGGTGGGCGTGAAGTCGGAATACTGGTCATTCGTCTCGAAGGGCGGCAAGGTGAATTCGTAGCGCAGGCCCAGGTTAAGGGTCAGGCGGCGCGACACGTGCCAGTCATCCTGGGCGTAAAAGCCGTGGTAATCGAAGCTCTGCCCGACATAGCGGATGGTTTCGGTGTTTCCGCTGTCGGCCAGGCCGAGCAGGAATGAGGCGAAGGAACTCCCGCTGGTGAATGCCGTGGCGCCCGGCACGGCCGTTTCCAGGAAACTGAATCCGGCGTGGCCGGAGATGTTTTGCTGGCCGAAGCCGTTGGCCCGTTGGCTTTCGATAGCGTAGCCGAACTTGAAGGTGTGGGAGCCGTGCACATAGCTCAGGTCATCCTGAATAGACCACTGCGGCTGCTCGGTGCCGTTATCGGCGGATCCACCCCAGGCGCTGAACTCCGTGAAGGACACGTTCGGCAGATTGACATTGCAATCCACGACGTTCTTGATGCACACCTTGCTCTTCCAGTTCTGCCCCACATTGGGAGAATAGCTATCCTTGAAGAATTTGTTGCCGCCCGCCGAGAAATGGTTCAGCAGGTGCGCGGAGATCGTCCAGTCATGACTCATGCGGTAGGCCGACGTGTCGAAGGCCTGGACCTGCCCGGTCCACAACGGCACGGGCAATCCGGGCGGGCCGTCGGGGCCGACTTCCAGCCGGAAGGCCGTGCGGTTGTAAAAGAAACCCAGCCGCTGGTTCGATCCGATCTGCTGATCGATCTTGATGCTGCCCTTATCGGTGGGGGTGAGCGTGGTTCCGTTGGTGGTGACGTAGTTGTTGCGCACGTATGCGCTGGTGCCGGGCACCAGGCCGGGGATGTTCGGCTTAACCACCTGTCCGTACTGCATCATCTGCTGACTGACGGTGCTGACTCGCGCCTGCGGGATCTGGTTTCCAGGGAACGGATCGCGAACATATCCGCCGCCCGAAGGATTGGGCCGCGTCGTGGAAGGGTCGTAAATGGTGAGCAGTTTGCCCGACTGATCCACCCAGTCGGAGAAATTACCCTGGTACATTTCCGGTGTAGGCACCGAACTAATCACCCCATTGGACCCGACGCGGTTGCGGAAACCTTCGTACGAGGCGAAAAAGAAGGTCTTGTTGCGGCCGTTGTAAATCTTGGGGAGAATCACCGGTCCGCCCGCGGTGGCTCCGAAATCGTTCTGCTTATATACCGAGCGGGTGCGGGCAAAGAACCCGCGCGCGTCCAGGTCGTCGTTGCGCAGAAAGTCGTATGCCACACCATGAAAGTCGTTGGTGCCCGACTTGGAGACGAAGGTCATCACCCCGCCTCCGGCCTGCCCATACTCAGCCTTGAAGCCATTGGTATCTACCGTAAACTCGGTGATCGCCTCGACCGACGGGCTGAGGTAGGCGATTTCGCCGGCGTCGGCGGAGCGATTCGTGGTGGCCGAGATGCCGTCGAGCGTGGCGTTCCAGGCGGCCGCCTGCCCGCCCCCCAGAGAGATGGCGCTGCCGCTGCCCTTTGCCTCCGGCGTGATGGCCACCAGGTTGTAGGGGCTGCGCATCGCGCCTCCGACCACCAGCGGAAGGTCATCCACCAGCCGGTTTTCGACGGAGGTAGAGACTTTGGCGTTCTCGGTCTGTATCTGGACTGCCGCGGCGCTCACCTCGATCGTCTCATTCACCTGGCCGACCTGGAGCACGGCATCGATGCGCACGGTGCTCGCGGCAGCCAGAGTTACGTTGTCCTGCACAAAGCGCTTGAATCCCTGAGCGGTAATCTCCATCCGGTAAATACCTGGGCTGAGGTTAGGAGCGTTGTACCCCCCCACTGAGGTGGTGACTACGTGTTCGGCCAGATTCGTAGCCCGGTTGATGATGGTGACGCTCGCGCCTGGCACCGCGGCTCCCGTCGAGTCCATCACCACGCCCGTGATGTTACCCCGCTCGTTCTGGGAGAACAGCGATAGAGCAGCGACGAAGAAAGTGAGGAAAAGCCTAAGTCGCGCGCACATACAAGGCTACAACCTCCGAAAAAGTGATGACTGCTTTGTTATCACGAACCGCGGAGAGAGTCAAACAAAAACGCGCCGATGGCCCGCCACGGGCAGAGGGCCGCAGGAGTTGACGGAATCAGCGGTAGTGGATGTGAAAGGGCTTGTTCGTGATGAAGAGAACCGTGACGTCTTGGCCATTGGCCGAGCCATGTTCCATCACGGAACCCTCCGGAAACCAGACAAAGCTTCCCGGGCCGTAAACACCGGCATGTGTGAAGAGCTGCCCCTCGAGTACATACATTCCATGTGCGCAAGGGTGCGTGTGCCGGGGATTTACCACGCCGGAGGGATAACGAACCAGGCGCACCTCCATCCCGGTGTCTGGATCGATGATGAGATTCTTGCGGAACAGGGCTCGTCCGAGTTTTTCATTAAAGCGCTCCTCCCAGGGCAGCGCGTTGCTGTCGATGGCGAAAAGCGGCGCCGCTCCAAGGCGGTCATTCGAAAGAGGAGGCGGTGGTGGCGGCGACACGGGCAAAACGGAAGCCCGCGCAGGATCCTCGCGTTCAGCCACCGCCGGATCTCCGGACTGCCGGAAGCGATAGTGCCGGAGGCGGCACGCCCGGCAGCGGTACGGAACGCAGGAACAGAACTCCATCAGCTTGTCCATCCAGCCCTTCGGCCAGGAAGGCCGGATATCGGTGCCGTGGCAGCCGGGGCACTGCCTGCCCAGCGAACTATGGCGCACCGCCCGAACGAGGTTCCAGGCAACCAGGGCGGCAACGGCCACAACCAGGGCCGCCAGAAGCACCCCCAGTATCGCCAGCAGACTGCCATCATTCCCGGACAGGAAGAGTGTCCCATGAAATTTGGAGCCGCTGCGCTCCGCCAGCAGATATAGCGAAAAAAGCAACACGGATGGCACCACGTTTAGCCGCCAAACACCATCGATGATTATACTATCCCAGACGATTTTATTTGAAGACAGACAATAATCGATGAGAAATTGATAACATTTCGGAGCTGCGGGCTCCGTTTGCGGAGCTAGCGGCGCCTTCCGCCGAAGCGTCTACCTCCGCCTGAGGGAGCTCTGTGAGGCGCCGGGGAACGGGGCGGGCTCCAGGAACGGCCGGACGAGGAAGGCGCCTGCCCGGAGCCGAAGCGCCGCGGTGAGGATTGATCCTCCCGCCTCCGGGCGGACGGACTCGAGTAGCGGGAACCGCGGTAGGTGCCCGGCGTGGTAGCATACGCGGAATCGCGGAAGCCGCCGCTGCGCGCGTAGGTGCTGTCTTTGTATCGAGATTGTGTGACGGTGCCGGAAGTGCCGTACTTGGGCTGGCCATCACGGCTGTCCCGCCCGTAATAGGTCTGGCCGCGGCTTTGCGTCGAACGGTAATCCTGATACTCGCCGGTGGAGAGCGGCCGGTAGTCGTTGCGGAAAAGCAGGTCGCGCAGCAGCGCATACTGCCCGTACCACACCCAAAAGCTGCCGCCGTCGCGGCGCTCCCAATAGCCGTATTGATTGGACTGCTGGGAAGGCGGCGCGATGTAGGCAAAGCCGGCCGGCTGCGCCACCTGGTCGGCCTCCGAATCGTACTTGCCCGCGGACTTGTGCGCAATGGCCATGCCGAGATTCTTCTCGTTGGCCTGGTAGGTGGCGCGGTCGACCTGGATCCATTTTTCGTCCGTCGTGGTCTCACCCTTTTTGGCTACGACGTCGGTCAGATGCGTGCGAATCGTGCGGATTTTCTCGTTATAATCGCGCGATTCGCCAGCCCGCCTAACCTCCAGATCCACCAGAATTTTGTCCCACGAGTCATACAACTGGCCGGTGAGGTTCTTCAACTCCTCGGTTTTGGCCGGCAGCGCCGCCGCGGCAGCATGCAATGACTGCCCGGCGTCGTAAAGTGCCCCGTAATTTAGCCCTTTGGGATCAACGGCGGCGGCCTTGCGGCGCTCCGGCTCCACCGATTGCCAGGTTTTCTCGGATTCGGCAGGATAGGACTGCAGCGTGGCCAGACGTGTTTCCAGGTCGGTCTTTTTTTCGGGCCAATCGGCCTCCACGCGCTGCACCTGAGCGGTGATGGCTCCCAAATCCGCCGCGTGCAGCGATTGGTAATCCTGCTCCATGCGGCGCATCTGTTCCGGCAGGGTGCGCTTGAAGTCCAGCCAGCGATTCGCCTCCCGGAGCATGTCGGAGGCTTCCGCGGAGGCCGCGGCTCGCAAGCCACGCTCCTCGGTGAGCAACTTTTGCGCCTGGTCGCGGTCCCGGCGCCGGTTGGCCTGATTGAGGCGGTCCAGGACCGCCATCTCCTGCTGCGCCTTTTGGAGCCCGGTCTGAGCCTTGCGGAACCGCTCGGGGAAGGCGGTCTCCATGGAGCGCGCGCGGAACAGTTCGGGCTCTGCCGCCAGATCACGCGCAACCTCCGACTGTGTCTGCTGGAACTCGCGCGCGGCCGCGGCCAGAGTCTGGTGCTCGGCGCCGATTTCGTGCCGCAAATTGCGAGGGAGGTCGTCGAGCCCCGCGAACAGGACGACGACGATCAGAGACGTGAGAAGGATGGCCAGGAACTCGAGCCCTCGTCTACGCATGGCGCACCTGCCTTTCTCAGCCGGCCCGGTAGACTGTGACGTCGGCCGGGTTCAGCCGGACGGCCACCGTGGCGGTGAAAGGCTCACCCTCCGCTTTCCGGATGAAAAGCAGCCGTCCGCCCCCCTCCTCCTGAAACTCCCAGTAGTATGAGCCTTGCGGCGGCGCATGCCCGTCGCGATACAGGGTGCTCTCGCGGCTCAGCCGGTAGTACCAGACCTTGCCGTCGTATTCGAAGGAATCCTCGGTATTCTGCCGGTCATCGATCTCGGCGAGGTCTTCTTCGGTCAGGCCGAGGTCGCCGAGCGTCAGTTTCTTCGGCTGCACGACGGCGCTTACTTCCAACTCGTCGTCCTGCCGCACGCGCAGCCAGACCCGGCGCTCCTTGTAGGTGCCGCTTAGTTCGACCCACTGCCGTTCGCCCGCCTGCCAGCGGTCGCGACGGTCCACGGTGAAGTCCAGGTCGGAGAATTCGTCGCCGGCTCCCGTGACGGAAAGGGTGTCACCCACGCGTGCGTCGGTGACGCGCAGGTTGGCCAGATCCTCCTTCGGCAGGGCGCGCGGCGGTTCCGAAGCCTGCTTCTTGAACAATTCTCTCAGCACGATGACCAGCAATACACCAAGAATGGCGACCAGCGTAAACGTGATCATGCAGCACCCGGGGAACTAGGTCCCAGCCGGCTCTCCCCCCGAGGGGGGCAGGGCCTTGGGGATGCTGGGCGGCTGCAAGCGCTCGCGCTTGAGCGCCTCCAACTCAGCGTCCACGCTCTTGCCTTCCAGGGCGGCGAATTCGGACTCGAGACCTTCGTCCTTACCAGCGGCGGCCAGGGTGTTGAAAGCTTTGGCGGTAGCCTCCTCCCGGGAGACCGACTCCTCAAAGCGGGAAAGCTGCGCGAACGCATTGTCCGCCTTGCCCACCCCGGCGAGCGCTTCAGACACTTTGCGCTGCGCCGCCGCCGCATTCTTGCGAGCCACCAGCGTAGTGGCTGTGCGTTCCCCTTCGTCGATTTTGCGCTTCAACTCCACCACCTGCTGTTTGAGGGTTTCGCTGGCCTGACGGGCAGCGTCCACGGAGGCCTGCATCGCGGCGACCTGCTGATCGCACTCCTGCTTCTTGGCCAGGGCCTTGCGAGCCAGATCCTCGCTGCCGGCATCCAGGGCTTTGCGCGCACGCTCCTTCCACTGTTCGGACTGCCGCACGTACTTCTGGTATTCCGCCTCCAGCCGGTTATGGTTGCTCATAGCCATTGCGGAGGCCTTCACCGCCTTGTTCAACTCGGCCTTCATATCTTCGACCGTTTGGCGGACGGTGGCTTCGAAGGTCGCGTCTTCGATGGCTCCCATCCCTTCGTTGGCCTGGCCGCGCGCCACACGTCCGGCGCGATTGAAAAGGTCTGCTAAGAATCCCATATGCACTATCTCCGTTCTCAGACGATCCCGTGCTATGCCAGCGCTCCGCCGAGCAGCCTGCGGGCTTCGAACACATCCACCAGAAGGAAGTGTACACAGGACAGAACATCGTCCTCGTCCTCCGGGCCCATGTCCTGCAACTTGCAGAAATTGTTCAGCGTGACAGCCACTTTGCCGTCCGCCGCCGAATACAACTGGAAGTAGGAGGTGGAGATCCCGTTATCCGCGGCCAGCATCTTGCGCATCACCTCCGCGGTGATCGCGGATGGAGGTACGGTAACGCAGGTCAGGGAGAGGAAGAGGATGTTACCTTCCAGCACGGTCTGTACCGCGATCCCGCTGGCAACTTCACGGACGGTCAGGGTGTTGGGCGCCGGCTCGGTGACTGCGTAGCCTTTTTCGGCGAGAAGGGCACTGATCTGATCCAGATGGGGGGCGACAAGTTCAGTCATGGTGATGAGTCACTCCTTGGGGATACGAAAGGGTTCGTGGAAAAGTTCCCCGTCGGGCCAGGAACAACCGCCTGTCCTCCCAAAGTATAGCGAATGCCTCGGATGGCGTCAGGCCCCCAGAATGGGGAGTTCGGGGCGCTGCCGGTGCTCGGGGACGGCCACCTGTTCCGGCGCCACGCAGCGGGGCGCCGTGCGCCCGCTGAAGTCCAGATACAACTTGCGGCGCAGGAACCACTCCGGGAAGTGAGCCAGGCGGAGGAGCGGGTATTTCATAACGCTGCCGAACAGCCGGCGGCCCAGCAGATAGTAATAAATCGGCACGCGGAGATTGAATCGCCACTGCACCGATCTGCTGTTGCGGAAAAAGTCCAGGTTGTAGCGCCAGCAGGTAAAGAAAAATTCCCACTGCAAGTCGGTTAACTCAGCGACACGCGCGCTTTTCCTGCTCTCCAAACGCGTGTCCTCCAGCGGCACGAACAGGGTTGGGATCACGCACGACTTGGCGTCCTTGAGCGCGAACAGCAGATCCAGCGACTCGCGGGTGTCCTGCGGCGTCTCGCCGGGCAGTCCCAGGATGAACGTGCACATCGGGAACCAGTTACGCCGGTTCAGGATTTCCATGCCCTTGAGAACCACGTCCGGCCATTGTTCCGGGCGAAACGGATAGGCCTTTCCCTTCATGAACTGCTTGAACAGGCGCACCGAGCCGGTCTCCAGGCCCACGAACATCACGGCGTAGCGGTGCTCCGGATGCGTGGAGGCTTCATGCTGGTTGACGCTTATGCCCACAGCGACGGGGGACAGTTCTTCGATCATGCCGGGATCCAGGACCGCCGGGGCAATCGTGCCGTGCGTCAAGCCCACATACCGCACACCGTTGACCGCCGCCACCGAATCGAACAGGCGCTCGATCGCGGGAACGTTGGTCTGGAAGTGCGGCCCCTGCTGGTAGAGAAAGAGATCTTCGGTAGTGAGTAGGATCGTATCGGCGCCCTCGGCGACCTGCGTGCGGACGTTCTCCAAAATATGCGAGAGAGGCAGGCTCTTTCCACGGCGGAGCGCCACGGAGCAGAACTGACATCCGCGCCCACAACCGCGCGTGATTTCGACGACGCCGAGCGTGGAGCGGTGCCGAATGGGCGGTATGCTCTCCAGTGGGGGGCTGTGCCCCTCCATCTTGCGCGGCAGGTCCTGCCCCGCTACCGCGGCGCTGAACAGCGGCAGCACCAGATCTTCGGCCTCGCCGTCCACGATACAGTCGATCGACCACTCGTCCTGCAGGTGCTTGTGCTCAATCTGCCAGGGCCCCGGGCCAGGCCTGCTTAGACATCCGTGGCGAAGGTGATGCCCAGCGGGTTATGCGCGTGGATTCCCACCGCGCGGGTATCTTCCCCGACGAACAGGTCCAGTTGATCGGGATAGCAGACAGCAATGTCTTCCGCCGAAAACTGGCGGAGCAGCAGAGACTCGGCGACACGCAGCCCATTCGGGACGTACATCGCCTGTCCGTCGGCGGCTATTTGGTTGGTGCTGCTCCAATCCGCCCCCATGTAACGGGCGTAGCGGGCGGGCAGTGTGGCGAGCAGCATCTGCCGCCAGGTACAGCGCATGTATTCGCTGGACTCCGAATTGCTCGCAGCTAGAACGATTTTTTTTCCTCGAACAGTCACGGGGATTCTTCCTCAATAAAGATACGCTCACAGTGAGACCGAATGGCGCCGCAAGCGGCCGTGGAGAGAGAACCGCAAACCGCTTGAATCTGGAGACGCAGCGTCCCCCAAGCAAATTATATTCCCCGCACGGTTCGATACTTATTTTAAAAGAAAGCATTTTCGAATGCTGCGGGCCGCAGCCTCGTGGCCGCGGCCTTCCCCGCGGACATGGGCGTGAATGCGCCGGCGGGGCTGGCACAGGCCTGGCTGGTCCTTCGCCCGGGCGCGCAAAAGCAGTATGCTGAGGGACTATGCGTAACACTTATCTGGCAGAGGCAATCCTTCTGGTAGGGTGCGCAGGCACGGCCCTGGCGCAGCCAAAATACGACCTCCTACTAAAAGGTGGCCACGTCATCGACCCCAAGAACGGCATTAGTGCCGTGCGCGACGTGGCCATCGCTAACCGGCGCATCGCCGCGGTCGCAGCGGACATCCCGGCTACGGATGCGCGCAGGATAGTGGACGTTACCAATCTCTACGTTACTCCCGGCCTGGTGGACATTCACGAGCACGTCTTCGCCGGCACCATGGGCCGCGAGTACACCGGCGAGTTCTGCGTACGCCCCGATGGGTTCACATTTCGCTCCGGCGTCACCACGGTGGTGGATGCGGGCAGTTCCGGATGGCGGAATTTCGAGGACTTTCAGGACCAGATGTTCAAACGTTCCAGGACGCGCATCCTGGCCATGCTCAATATCGTGGGCAGCGGCATGGGAGGGCGTCAGGATGTCGAGCAGAACACCAGCGATATGGATCCTGTGCGCACCGCGGAAATGGCCAAGAAACACAAAGACGTGATCGTGGGCATCAAGATCGCGCATTACGCGGGACCGGAGTGGATCGCCGTGGAGCGTGCGGTGGAGGCAGGCAAACTGGCTAACCTGCCGGTGATGGTGGACTTCGCGACCTTCCGGCCCGAGCGCCCCTTTCAGGACCTGGTTCTGAAAAAGCTGCGTCCGGGCGACATCTACACGCACACTTACCTGGGGGCTGTACCCATGCTGGATGCGCAGGGACACTTACTCCCGTATCTGTTCGAGGCCCGCAAACGGGGCGTGATCTTCGACGTGGGGCACGGCGGCGGCAGTTTTCTCTTCCGCCAGGCGGTGCCGGCGATGAAGCAGGGATTTCCCCCGGACTCGATTTCCACGGATCTGCACGTGACGAGCATGAATGCGGGAATGAAAGACATGATGAACCTGGTTTCCAAGTTTCTGAACATGGGCATGTCCGTGGACGACGCGGTTCTGCGCACCACCTGGAATCCGGCGCGTGAAATTCACCGCGAGGAATTGGGAAATCTTTCGGTCGGCGCCCCGGCGGACGTGGCCGTGCTGCGCGTCGAACGCGGCCAGTTCGGCTTCATCGACTCGGCGAACCGTCGCATGCGCGGGACGCTGAAGATGGTCGCGGAACTCACCATCCGCGACGGGCGGGTGGCCTGGGACTTGAACGGAATTAGCTGCCAGGATTGGGACGCGCCACCTCAGCGATACAGGGACCGGTAGTAGCTGGCGGCATCCTCGTCCCTCCCGCGCCGCACCTCCATGCGGAGATGATCCGGCGCACCCGCGAACCCAAAAGCCTTGACCGCCTCGGCATAGCCGCTTTGAATTTCCCCTGCTGAGGCTGGGGTTCCCGCCGGCGCGGTCAGGTCGTTGAGCCAGACGGCGCGTGGAGCCATGGCCGCAACCAGGTCCGGCAGGTCATAGTCTTCCAGCGCTCCGGGCACGATGTTCTCGAAGACTTGCCGGTGAATGCGGTTGTTCACGACGGCGTCGTAGGAGAGCAGCATGTTTTCGAGCCCTATGGAGCGCAGGCGCCGGTCGAGGGCGGCAGCGTAGAGCAGAGGAACCGCGGCAGCCTGCCGTCCCAGCCCGCCGATTCTCTGCGGATCGACTTCCGGCCGGCCTGCCAGCACATCCAGGCCGCGCAAAATGTCACGCGCGCGCATGCCCGCCAGCGTGCGGCCCATGAGGATGGCGGTCATACCGTCTTCGTAGTCGCCGAAATAGCGCACGAAATCGCTGGCATTTACCTCCAGGCGGCTGCGCGTTTCCCCCATCCCGCGCAGATCCACCGATAGCACCACGAAGCCGCCGCGGGCCAGTTGCTCCTGGTCGGCGGCAGAGGCCGATTTGCCGCGCCCGTCGGCCACCAGCACGGCCGGCTTGCGCGCGGCGCCGCCCTCGGGGAGGTAGAGCAAAGCCGGGATCAGGATTCCGGGCTCGCTCTCATAAGTCAGCTTCTCGATGCGATAGCCGCTCTTGTGAATGGTGCCGTATGGAGTCACTTGTGCCGGCCCGGAGGGGCGCTCCAGGCCGCTGCGCTGCTCGGCCGCCCGCCGGATGCGCTGCTGATAGGCGGCGAGCTCCGCGCCGCTTGCCGGTTTCGGCCGCGCTTCGCGAAGCTGCAAGGCGCGCTTCTGATTCATCGTGAAAACGGTCTCGCCACCCAGAGAAGTAGCCACCTGTCCGGTGGGCGTGCAATCGAGGGTTTGCGCCGTTTCCGGGGTGATCTCCTGTTCCGGCGCGTGGTCCTCCGCGCCTTTCAGCCAGCGGCCGAACCAGTTGTAGCCAGCCAGACGGCGGGGCTGCGAATATCCGTGCCCGTCGTCGGCCTCCACCATGTCCAGCTTCTCCGCGGCGCCCAGGACATTCCATACCCGCCGGGCTTCGCGGAACGTCTCGCGCGCGCCGTCAATCGGGAAAAAGTCGCGGATCGCGGTCAACATGAGGAACGGCTTGGGCGCGAAGGCGTACAGGAAGTCCGGATAGTCCAGCCCGTCCCTCAGCCAGTTGGGAAAAACCTGTTCGGCATCCTGCGGTCCAATAGTCTCCAGCATTCTGTGCCAGGAGGTGATGTAGCAGGACGGGGCGGCCACGCGGATGCGGTCGTCCAGGGCGGAGAGGTAGGTCGTGTGCGTGCCGCCGCCCGAGTTGCCGGTAGCCGCCACCCGGGTGGGATCCACTTCTTTGCGGGAGAGCAGGTAATCCAGGGCCCGAATGCCGTCCCAGATGGTGTACCGTGCGACGTGCTGCCCGGTGAGCAGGCACTGGATTCCCAGTTCGGTGTGCTCGGTGGTCGAAGCGCGCAGCTTCGAGTCTCGCAGGTCCTCATCGTAGATCTGGATTCGTTCCCCTTGGCCGAGCGGATCCCAGGTGAGCGCCACATAGCCTTTTCGCGCCAGCGTGGCCAGGTTCTGCTGCCAGATCGGATAGGCCTTGGCGCCCGGTTCGTGTCCCAGCGGGTAGAGGATCGCCGGGTAAGGCGGTTGGCCGTTCTTGGGCAGATACAGGTTGGCCGTCACGTAGAAATGGGGCTGGCTTTCAAAGATAATCTTCTCGATGCGATAGCCGTCGCGATCGAGCGTGCCGGTCACGCGGGCATTGAGCGGCGTGCGCTCCGGCAGTCCGCCGAGCGCGCGCAGCATGTGCTCACGCACATACGCGCGGCGCCGCGCGACAGCCTCCGCGTTGGACACATCCAGCGAACCTTTGCGCACCTCCACAAGCTTTTGAGCCCGCGCCTGCATGTACGCCGGCAGCATGTCTTGCACGTGCTCGTACTCCGAAAGGCCATGCAGAAAGTCGAGATTGTCCGGGGAAGATCTCTGGGCGGAAAGAACACCTGCGGCGAGGAAGACAAGCAGGATTCGATAATGCATGTACCTAAACTACCGCAGCGCCAGATAAGCAGCGGCCAGCGGCTCTTCTTCGCGGCGCAAGCCGATCGTCAATTTCCCGGCGGCCTGGGCACCCAAGTAGACTTCCTCCGCTCGACGATAGGCCTTACGTGCATCCTGGAGAAGCACCGTGTTCCCGAGTGGGGAGCGTAGATTGAGCAGGGTGACGGGGCGCGGGGCCAGCGCGGCCACCAGGTCCGTGAGGTCGTATTCGCCCAGCACGCCGGGAACTACCGAATCGAAGATGCGCCGGTGGATCGGTGTACGGGCGATCGATTCATAGGAGACCAGGCCGTCTTCGAGGTACAGGCGGCTGATCCGGGCTTCGAGGATAGCCGCGTGCAACAGGTCCACGGCGGCGGAGCCTTTGCCGAATGCCGCACAGGATCCGCCGTAGAGCAGGTTCTTTTCCCGCAGCAGGTCCAGGCCGCGCAGAATATCGTCCATGCGGATGCCCACGAGCGGACGGCCTACCATCAGAGCCAGCCAGGCTGCCTTGTCCTGCCCAAACCACGGAGTGGAATAGCTGGACCAGTTCGCCGCGGTCTCGCCGATACCCGAAGGATCCAGCGCCAGCACCGTGTATCCGAGCTGGCCAAGCTGATCTAGGTCGCCGCCGCGCCTGGCCGCGGCGTCTTTTCCCAACGCATCGACATACACGATGCACTGTTGCCGCGAACGCCCCGCGTCGGGAAGGGCCAGCAGCGCCGGCACCAGCCGTCCGGGTCCGGTTTCGTAAGTGAGCGGCTCCAGGCGATAGCCCTCGCGGCGAATCTCCTCCCGCTCGCGGATGCGTAGTGGATTGTGCGACGCCTCGTAATGAGTCAGCCGCCGCACCGCGTCCACCACGCGGGCCGGAGGTAGCGGCTGGCGCGCCTCCGCGATGGCTGAGAAACGCCGGATGTTCAGGGAACTGGCTGTCTCCCCGCCCAGCCACGTGGAGACCTGCCCGGTTGGAGTGACGGAAAGATCCTGCTCGTACTCGGTCTGGAACGCCGGCTCGGGAGAGGGTCCGGGCGGAGCGTCCTGGAGCCAGCGCTTCATCCATCCGTAAATGGCTTCGCGCGTTGGTTGCGGCGTACCGTGGCCGCCTCCGGTGTGGAACCAGGCGATGCTGTCCTGCGTGCCGAAGAGCGCATAGATGCGCCGGGCTTCTTCGAAAGTCCTGCGCGCCCCCGCCAGGGGAAAGAAATCCTCGGTCGTCGAGCAAATCAGGTAAGGCTTGGGCGCGAAGGCTTCCACCAGGTCAGCATGCGTCACGCCCTCGGCCAACTGGTTCGGGAACTGCTGCTCGGCGTCCTGAGGGCCGGTGCCCTGCAACTGGTCTTCCCAGTCCGTGATGTAGCAGGAAGGCGCGGCCACTCGGACCCGCTCGTCCAGCGCCGCCAGGTAAGTGGTGAGCGTACCGCCTCCCGAACAGCCCGATACGCCGATTCGCCGCGCGTCCACTTCGGGCCGCGATTGCAGCAGATCGATGCCGCGCATACCGTCCCATATCATGTAACGCGCAATGCTCTCACCGGCCAACAGGCTCTGGATGCCAACCATCTGGTGTTCCATCGTGGTGGAGCCTACTTTCGAATCTTCGAGCGCCGGATCGTAGAAGATCCGCCGCTCTCCCTGGCCCAACGGATCGTAAGTAAGCACCACGAATCCGCTCTTCACGAGACCCAGCGAAAGGTTCTGATAAAAGGCCCGGTTCTTGGCCGCCAGGCTGTGTCCTACAGGCTGAAGGACGGCGGGGTACGGCGGCTTCCCGGTTTGGGGCACATAGAGGTTGGCGGTGACGTAGAACCGGGGCTGGCCTTTCGAAAACGATCTTCTCCACGCGGTAGTCGCCACGGTCCAGACTCCCGGTGCGCCGTGCGTTCAATGGGGTGCGCTCCGCCGGCAGCCCGCCGATCATTTGCAGCAGCCGGGTACGCACCTGCGCGCGCCGCTGTTCGAACTGCCCGCAGGTACGGATGGCCGCCACCTCCTGCCTGCGCGCCGCCAACTGGCGGAAAGCGACTTCTCGCAGCCAGGAGATCAGCATCTGGTGGAGATCCGGTTCGGCGGCGGCGAGCGACATGCCCGAGAGCAGTAACAGCAGGAATCGGCGCATACGCTATTCAGGATAGTCGCTTTGTGCGGGATAATCTGGAGCAACTCCTATGCGAGAGCAACTGAGCCGCGATCTGGCTTACGCGTTTCGCACGGTGGCGAGGAAGCGCGGCTTCGCCGCGATGGTAGTCGTCATCCTGGCGCTGGGGATCGGCGCTAATGCCGCGGTGTTCAGTATTCTGGATGCGGTGCTGATCCGCCCTCTCCCGTTCAGAGACGCGCGAAGGTTCATCGCGGTCTGGGAAAGCGATCCAAAGAAGCTGGAATCCACTGGCATCTGGAACTCCTGGCGGGATTTCCAGTCCTGGCGGCGGGAAAGCCGCACGGTCGAGGGGTTTGCCGCGTATTGTTGGGCGAGTGCGCATCCCGTTATGTCCGGCCGCGGGCGGACGCGCAGCGTATTCGCGGTGCCCGTGACCCCCAATTTCTTCACGCTGCTGGGCAGCCGGGCGGCGCTCGGACGCACCTTGGAGCCGCAGGACAAAATGGGCGCCGGGCTGGCTGTGTTGAGCTACGCTTTCTGGCAAACGGAGTTCGGCGGCGCGCCTGGAGTTCTTGGCAAATCTGTGGTGCTGGATCATCGGGCCTACACCATCATTGGCGTCATGCCCGCCGCGTTCCAGCTCTATCCCAAACAGATGGAGCTATGGCGCCCGATGGACCCTGCCGACTCCTACATCCGGGATTCCGATGAACACTCGGTGGTCGTGGTCGGGCGGCTCCAGCCCGGAACCCGCATTGCCGCCGCGCAGGAGGAGCTAAGCGCCATTCGGGCGAACCTCAACCAGACTGCCCCGGACGGCGTTCCGCAGTACGTTCCTATAGTTCACGGAATGCAGGAGGATTTCATCTGGCTCACCGGGCGAAATCTCTCCCGCTCGCTGATCCTGCTGATGGGCGCGGTCGGGATGCTGCTCCTGATCACCTGCTTCAATGCCAGCAACCTGCTGCTGGTTCGCGGCGCGGAGAGGCGCAAGGAGTTTGCAATTCGTGCTGCTCTTGGCGCTGGCCGGGCGGGCCTGGTCAGGCAGCAAGTCACCGAGGCGCTGGTGTTATCCGGGCTCGGCGCGGCACTGGGCGTGGGGCTTGCTGCAGCCGCCGTTCGCGTGTTCGTGAACCTGAACCCGGTGGCATTGCCGCCAGGGAATCCGGTGACGCTCAATGCGCGTGTGCTGCTGTTCAGCGCCGTTCTGGCCATCGTCACGACACTGTTCTCTGGGCTCATCCCGGCGTGGCGCGTGTGCAACACGGATCTAAATGAGGGGCTGAAAGATGCCTCCAAGGGAGAATCCGCTTCGGCGTTAAATTCCCGCAGCACGCGGGTTCTCGCCGTGCTCGAGAACTATCACCATCCCCGCCATCTCATGCTCAACCTGCTGGCGCTCGACCGTATGATCGCGCGCGGCGGAAAGCCCTCCGGGCTCTTGGAAGGCGCGCCGGGCTGATTACGCGCACTTCCCGCGGTCTTCGGAATTCAGGAAGCTGCTGATCACTCGGGCGTTGCCGTAAGCATTGTCTCAGCGGTGCTATTTGTTTTTCAGGCGCGCCCTCAATTCCTCGACCGTCAGGGTCAACACCCGCCCGGATAGCCGCCCGTCCCGATACGCCACCGCCTTGACTACGTAAGCATCCCCGGAAATCGCCACCGGCTCACCCACATACTTTTGCAGGAACCGGTCCGGATTCGTGCCGTCGAGGGTGTAGTAGATGTCCGAGCCGCTCAGTTCCGTGCTCATTTTCACCGCCAGGCGTCCCGCGGCATCCAGCACCGGCGCCATCGCCACGTCGTACACCGTGCGCGCGTAATTCACCTCGGCGGCATCCATTCGCTTGAAATGCGCCCCCACCCGCCGCACAAAATCGTCCCAGTTCCGCGTCGTTTTCGGAGACCAGAGAACCTCCGCCAAAGCCATGCTTCGCGGCCACGTCATGTATTCGGCATGCCTCGGATTGGGCACCGATTCGGTCCACAGGTTCCCCTGCCCGCCCAGAATGTACTGCGGCTCCACGCCCTCGGGCACCGGCTCGAACTGATAGCACGTGCTCAACAGCAGCCGCCCGAACGTGGAGGGTTCGAGCGTCGGATCCCCCTGATAGTAATCCAGGTAAACGAAATTCGTGGGACTCATGATCACTTGGTGCTTCATCTTGGCTGCCGCGATGCCGCCTTCCATTCCGCGCCACGACATCACCGTCGCATTCGGCGCCAGCCCGCCTTCCAGAATCTCGTCCCATCCGATCAGCCGCTTGCCCTTCGACTCCAGGATCTTCTCGGCGCGCCGCACGAAGTAGCTCTGCAACTCTTCCGCGTTGTTCAGGTGTTCGTCGGCCATCCGCCGCTGGCATTTCGGGCAGTTCTTCCAAAATCCCTTGAAACACTCGTCACCGCCGATATGCACATACTGCGAAGGGAACAGCGCTGCGACCGCGGTAAACACTTTGTCGATAAACTCGAACGTGCGCTCGTTCCCCGCACAGAAGGAATTGTCCACCTTCTGGTAGAAGTCCGTTCCCGGGTCAACGTGAAACGGGCCTCCCGTGCAGGACAACTCGGGATAGGATGCCAGCGCCGCCAGGGCGTGTCCGGGCATCTCGACTTCGGGCAGCACGGTAATGAACCGCTCCTTCGCATACGCGATCACCTCGCGGATGTCCTCCTGCGTATAGAAGCCGCCCTCGCTCGCTGCTTCGCCATCCCGCGCCGGTTCCCTGCGGCCCCACTTCCCCAGGCGCGGAACACGCCACGCGCCGGTTTGCGTCAGTTGCGGAAGGCCTTTGATCTCGATCCGCCAGCCGTTATCGTCGGTCAGGTGCCAATGGAAGACGTTCATCTTGTAGCGCGCCATCTCGTCGATGTACCGCTTGATGAACTCCTTGGGGAAGAAATGCCGGCTCACGTCCAGCATCAGCCCGCGCCAGGCGAACCGGGGCGAATCCGTAATCCGGACGCACGGGATGCTCCACCCCGCCTCCTGTCGTCTCTTGGCTTCGATTTCCGGAGGAAGCAACTGAATCAAGGTCTGCACTCCGTAGAACAGCCCCGCCGCCGAGGCAGCCTGAATGCGCACGCCGCGCTCGCTCACCTCGAGTTGATAACCTTCCGGATTGGCGGATGCCCGCCCGGACAAGGCCAGCACAATCTCGCCGCGCCGCAGCGATGGCCGCGTGCCCTCCACCACCCTCCACCGGAAGCCGGTAGGCGGCGCCACCGCGTTCGCCAGGTACGTACCCACCTGAAGCGCCTCCGGGACACCCGGCGGCACCACGATGCTCACGCCGCCCTGCAGCCGGAACGACCCCGGCCGCATCTCGTACGATGCCGGCTGAGGAATCACGTCCAGTGTCGCGGCCCGCGCACCCGCGAGCGCCAGCAAACTGAAGCAAACCACCATCGTCCGCATATTCACGACCAGTGTATCTGATTTGTTCGCACGTCCGATGCCGACCGGCCGCCTGCTAAAATCGGTTCTCCAATGGCTGAAATGCGCTATAAGCCGGAACTCGATGCAGTCCTCGAAGGTCTGTGCGCGCTCTACTCGCGCCGCGCGCTGGATCGCATCTTCGCCTCCTTCGAGGTCCCCAGCCCGGCGCTTCAACGCTTCGCCGCGCAATACTCCGAACCCTTCTGCGAGTACCCCGACCCGCACCAGCGCATTCGTTTCTGGGACGACCTGCTCTCGGCCCGTGCCGCGCTCGAAGACGATTCCGTCCCGGTCGCCTACCTGAGCGAGTTCGACCAGGGCTTGTACGGAGGATTGGTGGGCGGCGACGTCCGCTTCATGCCGCATCCGGAAAACGGCTGGATCTCCTCCATGGTTCCCCCGCTTCTCGCGGCATGGTCCGAGTTTCCCGAACTGCGCGGCTATGACCACACCCTGTGGTTTGACCGCTACCGGCGCCAGTTGGAAATCTTCGTCGAAGGCGCCCGCGGCAAGTTCGGCGTCAGTCATTTCATCCTGATCGACGGTCTGAACTTTGTCTTTGAGTTGGTCGGTGCCACCCGCACCTACACCAGTCTGTTCGAAGCGCCCGAATCCGTTCGCGCCGCCATCGATCTTGCCTTCGAAGTCAACCGTAAGGTTCAGCACACGTTTTTCGAAGCCGTCCCACTCACCGCCGGCGGCACTTGCAGCAATATGACGCAGTGGGTCCCCGGACGCGTGATCTCCGAGAGCGTCGATCCGTTTCATATGACCTCGGTCGATTACTTCGAACAATGGGGGCGCGCTCCCGTCCAGCGCATCTTCGACGAGTTTGACGGCGGCGTGCTGCACCTCCACGGTAATGGCCGCCACCTGCTCGAGGCCGTTGCTTCCCTGCGTGGTCTGAAGGGCCTCTTCCTCGGTGACGACCGGGGCTATCCACCCGCCTTCGAAATCCTGCCCGAATTTCGCAAGCGCGCGCCCGACCTCCCCTTCGTGCTTCAGGTTCCCCTAGATGCCTTTCTGGAAGGCATCCGCCGGAATACCCTGACCGGCGGCGTCTTCTACAAGGTGCAGGGCGAAATGAGCGTGGACGACGCCAACCGGCTAGCCGCGAAAGTCCGGGCGTACAGGACGCTCTCCTGAGCCGCTACTGCCCCCGTGCGGCGGCTGGGGCCACATCCGCAGCACTGTCTTGAAGAACGCCCTGCCGCCCCAGGAACAATTGGCCCGCGATAGACCCCATGGGTGCCGGTACCGTGCCCTCATCCTGCGTCAGCGATGAACGGATCACCGAGCACCCGGCAGGGCTCCGGCATGACCAGGTTTGTTTGGAATGTCTCGCCGCCGAAAGGCTTGGCGCCGACATCCGCGCATTGACGTTTGCACGTGCCCCCGAAACTGTTCATGTCCGGACATTCGATTCCGGAAGCGCACGCCGTAGCGGGGCTGAGATCCCGCAATTGCAATAGCTTAGTACATCCATTCGTAAATACAGTGACGTATTGTGAAGACCCAAACGGTGACGTAATCTGATACTCTTGCATCAGAGGAACCGCGTCTCTGATGCCGAGA
>JAJPJX010000089.1 GCA_021324015.1 Solibacteraceae bacterium
GCTGAGCGTCTTGGCCGAGAACCGCGCGAGGGAGGGCCACCTGGCGCTGCCGCCGGGCGAACCGCTGGATCTGCGCATCTTCCTGGACGGCTCCGTCGTGGAGATTTACGCCAATGGCCGGGCCTGCGTGACGGAGCGCATTTACCGCCCCCGGCCCGGGAACATCGACATCAGCCTGATTGCCGCCGGAGGCCGTCCACGGCTCGAGAGCCTGGAAATGTGGGAGATGCAGCCCATCTCCCCGGACCGGCTGACTACGTAATCCGGGCGGGTCAAGTCAGGAAGACGATGACTGCCGGGCTGCCTACCGGCGTGTACTGCCCGGTAAACCGCAACTGGCGCCCATCTCCGTTGACCGCGAACGAGGTGATCGCATCGCCTCGCTGGTTGCAGGAAAACAGGAAGTTCCCCGTTGGATCGATCGTGAAGCTGCGCGGATAGTCCCCCAGCGTCGATACCTCGCTGATCCATGTCAGCATGCCGCTCTTCTTGTCCACGGCCAAGACAGCAATCGTGTCATGCAGCCGATTGGCGCCGTACACGAAATTGCCGTCCGCTGAAATCCGTATCTCGGAGCAGAAGTCGGTGCCCACGAAACCCTGCGGCAGGGTCGACAGGAGCTGCTGGAAGGTCAGGGTCCCGGTAGCCGGATTGTATTCGAAAAATTCCATCGTAGATGCTTCTTCCTGAATCGAATAAAACCACTTGCCGTTTGGATGAAAGGCGAAGTGGCGGGGTCCGTCTCCCGGGGGTACGGTGACATACGGAGGCGTGTTGGGCGTGAGTTGGCCGCTCGCCCGGTTGAGGACCCAACTGTAGATGCGGTCTTGCCCCAGATCCGTGTGGAAGACGTAGCGCCCTGCCGGATCCGCCTGAATCATGTGAGCGTGCGGTGCGTCGTGGCCGCTGATGGCAAAGCTGCCCGGAGGCGCATCGGTAGCCTGCGTCGGTCCCACCGCGCCCACATCCACCTGCGTGAAGGTGGCGTTGCCTAGCGAGCCGTCCGGCATGACCGGCAGCACGGCAATGCTTCCACCGCCGTAATTGGCCACAAAGACGTATTGTCCCAAGGGATCGACACTCAGGTGTGCTGGACCCGCGCCCTGCGAACTCACCACGTTGAGCAAGGTCAGGTCCCCGGTGGAGCGATTGATGGAAAACGCGCTTACCGAGCCTGTGGTCCCACCGTTGAAGTTGGAGATCTCATTGAGTGCGTACAGAAATCCGCCCTGCGGATGGATGGCCATCCACGACGGCGAGGGAACCGTCGAGACCACCTTGACCTGGGTCAGCGCGCCATTTCCAGGATCCATGCTGAAGAGGTAGATTCCCTGACCATTGCCGCCGGCCCCGACTGCGCCGGTATAGGTGCCCACATAAGCCAGAATAGGCGCATGGGGGTTGTTGCTTCTGTCATCCTTGTCGTCTCCCCGGTCGGCCCGTGCAGAGGACGGTCGCAGGGCGGCGATTGCTGCGGCACCTTGTAACAAGCCACGGCGCGAGACAGCGCCGGAGGCGGATTTCTGACGGTGTTGCGTATCTTGTAGTTTCATTGGTTCCTTCCTCCTCGGATTCCGCGACCCCAAGTCTGTTAGATCTACGACTTGTTCCTGTAAGCACCAACACAGTGGCGGCGCGTTGCTGTACGGGAATGCGTGAAGTGGCGACCCGCGGACTTTCCCCAGATCCGACGACCGCAAGAACCGGTGAGATCCGCCGATGTTAGCGAGGATCATATGTCAACCCGGCGAAGGTAGTCAACCCGTTAGCCGAACGATGAGTGACGGAAGATACGCACTCTGTCAGCCGGCGGTGAGTTTTGCCAACCCGGCGATAAGCAAAGCCCGGTGCCAGACC
Source organism: Solibacteraceae bacterium (assembly GCA_021324015.1). Lineage (GTDB taxonomy): Bacteria > Acidobacteriota > Terriglobia > Bryobacterales > Bryobacteraceae > JAJPJX01. The sequence goes on from JAJPJX010000089.1 coordinate 1,858, forward strand.
ATGACACGCTGGGGCTCAATCGTGACCCCGGGCAACGGGCGAACGCCGAAGCTGGTGGTTGTGGTGGAAATAGACAATTCGGTCTGTTTATACTGAAGATAGATAGAGATGCCTTCCTACCAGATTGTGGTCTGCGGGAGTATTGTGCCCGATCCCTTGCAGACCCTGGAACCGGCCGCTGGCCCGCAGGGCCCAGTGCTGAAGAATGAACTGATGCTGCCCGCGGTGCTCGACCCGTGGGCGGCGCATGCGCTCTACGAAGCCGCGCACCTGGCGCGAGCCAACCCGGGGAGCAAGGTGTGGCTGGTGAGCCTGGGCCCCAAAGCGAAGCTGCAGCAGGTCATGATGACGGTGGCGCAGAAGGCCCCCTTCGAACTCGTTGCGCTGGACGGCCCGGCGGGCGGCTTTACGGACGCCTGGGAGGTGGCCGAGGCGCTGGCTCAGGCCATCCAGGCGATTCCCGGGCTGGACCGCGCGCGCCTGCTGGTGTTCGGCGGCTAGGAATCGGCCTCCCGCGGCGCGGGGGCCACCATGCAGATGGTGGGCGAGCGCCTGGGAATCCTGGACCAGTTCCAGGGGGTCGACGAACTGCGCGTCGAGCCGGATGGCTCGCTCGAAATTCTGGAGCGCGTGGAGGGCGGCAAGCACCAGGTCTCTGTGTGCGCGGGGCCGCCCGCGCTGCTGGGCTGGGCCACCGGCCACCTCCCCGAGCCGCGCAACAATCCGCAGGTGGGCATGGCCAACATGCGTGGCATCCTGCCGGCATTGCAGCGTGCCAAGGCCGCGGCCGTGGGCGGCGGGGGCGTCCGCTTCGTGGAGGTCTCCCTGCCGCGGCAGCAGCGCGAGACTCGCATCGTCAAAGACCTCTCCCCCGAACAAATCGCGCGGGAAATCCTGGCCTGGATCTCCGGAGACTGACATGGACGACACTCTGCTGCTGGTACATACGGAAGCCGACGGGTCTCTGGCGAAGATCGCCCGGGAAGCCTTGGGAGCGGCCCGGTCGCTGGGAGGGAGCCTGACCATTGGCTTGGTGGGCGGTGATGCGCAGGCGGCTGCCGGCAGCCTGGGCGGGTGCGGCGCGGCGCGCTTTCTCGGCGCGAGCGGCGAAATGTTTCGCCAGCCGCGCTACGCCACCGATGCGGCCGCGGCGGAGGCCCTCTGCCGCGCCTCCGGCGCACAGCTCATCCTGGCCCCGGCCACTTCGCGCTGGGCCCGCGTACTGCCGGGGGTCGCGCTGCGCCTGGGCGGACGCGTGGATACGCACGCCACCAGGGTGTTCCCCTCCGAAGGCGCCCCGGCCATTGCCCGCTGGTATTATCGCCAGCGCATGGAAGCGGTGCTCCTGCGGCCGCAGCGCCCCTGGATCGTGCTGCTCGAGGCCGGCTGCCACCCCGCCTGGACCGGCGCGCCGGCGAGCGCCGCTCTCGAAAACGTCCCCGTGGATCTGCCGGAAGGCGCGATACGGACCACCGTGAACGGTCTGCGGGCGCCCCAGGCCGAGGAGCAGACCATCCGGCCGGAGGCGGACCTCCTGTTCGTGGCGGGCGCCGGCTGGACCAAGAAGCAGTCGGACGGCGCCACACACGCGGACGATGCGGAACGGCTGATCCTGGAGTTTCTGCGCCGCACACAGGCTTCCCTCGGGGGGAGCAAGTCTCTGGTGGATTTGAGCGGCGAAGGACAGGCGGTACTGCGGTGCATGACACATTTGAACCAGGTGGGACAGACCGGCGCCACTCCCCGGCATCCCAAGGGGCTTTCCACCTGCTGTCATGGGGAGGAACCGCACGTGGTCGGCTGGCGCTTCATCGGCGAGCGGAGGGCGGTGAACCTGGACCCGAACTGCGGCTGGGCACGCGGCAAGGCGGACGTACTCTACATAGCCGACGCCTTCGAGGTTCTGCGCCGGATCAATGCTCTGCTGGGGGAAAAGACCCAGGCGACGAGGGCATAGCCGCGCGTTTCCACCCGGCGTGGTCGAGGACCTTCCTGGCGACTTTGGCCGTGTTGCTCTGAATCTGCACGGTATCGTTCACGTTGACCGCGTATCCGCCGGCCAGCACCACCGCGACGGGCACGCGGTGCTGCAGGGCGGTCCACATCACCAGGCGGTCGCGCTCTTCCAGTCCTTCAAGGCTCAGCGCCAATCCGCCAAGCTGGTCCTCCCAGTAGGGGTCGGCGCCCGCGACATAGACCAGCAGGTCCGGGCGGAACAGGGCCAGTGCGGCGCGGTATCCTTCGCCCAGGCGATGCAGGTACTCCTGGTCGCCCACACCGTCGGGGAGGTGGATATCCAGGCTGGAGGGCGGCTTGTGCGCGGGGTAGTTGTTGAGCTGGTGGATGGAGAGCGTGAACACGGAGGAGTCGCCGGCGAAGACGCCCGCCGTGCCGTTGCCCTGGTGCACGTCGCAGTCCACCACCATGGCGCGGCGAATGCGCCCGTCGCGTTGCAGGCGGCGGATGCCCACGGCGATGTCGTTGATGGCGCAGAAGCCTTCCCCGTGCGCCGGAAACGCGTGGTGGAAGCCGCCGCCGACGTTGAATCCAATGCCGTCCTCGAGGGCCAGGCGGCTGGCCAGCAGGGTGCCTCCCGCCGCCAGAATGAACCCTTCCACCACGTGCCGGTTATAAGGAATTTCCAGTTGCACGATCTCGTAATAGGTGAGCGTGCCGTTCTTGAGGCGGGAGATCCAGCCGGCGTCGTGCACCAGCAGCAGATCCTCGTCGCAGGCCGGGGAGGGCTCCACAAAATCCTCCGGCTGGGCGAACCGCTCCTGGAGGAGGGAGTCGTGGATCAGGCGGTATTTCTGGGAGGGGAACACGTGGTCTCCGAGCCCCAGGTCGTAGCCTTTGTGGTAGACGAGGCGGAAGGGCAGCATGTGTGGCCTTCTACTCCTGCAAGGCAGTGACCACTGCGACGTTATAGATATCTTCCACCGAGCAACCCCGGGACAGATCGTTGATGGGCTTGGCCAGGCCCTGAAGGAACGGCCCCATGGCGGCAGCGTCGCCCAGCCGCTCGAGCAGCTTGTAGGCGATATTGGCGGAGGAAAGGTCCGGGAAAATGAGGGTGTTGGCGCGGCCCGCCACGGGGGAACCGGGCGCCTTGGAGGGGCCTACCAGGGCGGAAACGGCCGCATCGGCTTGCAGTTCGCCATCCGCCAGGAGGCCGGGGGCGCGCTCACGGACCATGCGGGCCGCCTCGGCGACCCGGCGCGCGAGAGGGTGCGGGCTGCTGCCCTTGGTGGAAAACGACAGCAGGGCGACCACGGGCTCGACTTCCAATAGCTTGCGGGTGCTCTCCGCGGTGGCCAGGGCGATTTCCGCCAACTGGGCAGGTGTGGGCTCGATCACCACGGCGCAATCGGCGAAAGTGAGCAGCCCGTGGTGGCCGTAAGCGCGGTTCTGCAGGGCCATCAGGAAGAAGCTCGAAACCAGGCGGGCGTGGGGCGCCGGCCCGACTGCATGCAAGGCGGCGCGCAGGGTTTCGGCGGTGGTGTTGGCAGCGCCGCCCACCATTCCGTGCGCGTCGCCCGCCGCCACCATCATAGCCGCGAAATAGAGCGGCTCTCGGGCGATGCGTTCCGCCTCGATATAGGAGACCCCGCGGGAGCGCCGCCGCTCGTGATAGACGGCGGCGTATTCGCGGGCGCGGGGTGAAGCGGCTGGATCGACGAAGGCGACGCCGGGCGGAGCATTGGCGCCGGGACGGCCGACGAGGACCGGCGCGAGCGCGCCATCCTGCGCCAGGCGGCCGGCCGCGGCCAGCACGCGGGCATCGCCGCCTTCGGGGAACACGATTTTCTTTTTGCGCTGGCGCGCCCGTTCGAGGAGCCCCGCGAGGAATCGCGCCGCGGAATCAGGAGTGCCCGCCATGCCGGAACAAACTTCGAGTCTAGCAACGATCAGTCGCCCAGGAACTTGCCGATGGGGCGCAGGCCCTTTACGTTGTCGCACACCGCCTTCAGCGCGGCGGTGAGCGGGATGGCCAGCAGCAGGCCGGCGGCGTCCCAGAGAAACCCCCAGATCATCAGCGAGAAGGTCACCACCAGCGGATTAAGGTGCACGCGGGAACCCACGATCTTGGGATAGAGAAGGTTCATAGCCAGGAGGTGGAAGACCGCCACCAGGAAGAAGACCAGCAGATAGCCAGGCACGGTGTGCAGGGCCGTGAGGGCCACAAACAGAGGCGGGATGGCGGCCAGCGGCAGGCCCACGTAGGGCACCAGGCTGAGGAAGCCGCTGAGCGGGCCGACTAGCAGGGGGTAGGGCAAATGGATGAGATAAAACGTCAGCGAGCTGACCACCGCCAGCAGCAGCCCCAGCAGGAAGTTGCCCACTACGAAGGCGCGCACCAGGTCGGCGATGCCCTGCAGGCTGCGGGCCGCCACCACGCGGTCCTCGCCCTGGAACAATTGCAGGAAGCTGCGGTGGATGTGATCCCGCCAGCTCAGCATGAAGTACACCAGGAAGGGGACGAACGAAGCCATCAGGAGAATCTGGTAGAACGAGCCGAGGCGATTGTAGATGTAGTCGCCCAGGGGACTGCGCTCTTCGTGGATGCGGACTTCCGGGATGGCGCCGGGTACGCCGGGGGGGAGCGCGGGGGCCTGCTCGGCGGTTTTGCGCTTGCGGCGGGACTGCGCGGCCTGCTGCTGCTGCAGTTGCTGGAGCTGCAGCCGCTGCTGCTCACGCTGCCGCTGGCGGCCGGGAACCAGCAACTCGTAGGTCTGCTGCTCGAGGGTCTCCGCCCTGTGCTGCACCGCCTCCACGAGTTCTCCGATGCGTTCGCTGTACTTAGGAAGCTCGTCCACCAGGCCGGAAATTTGCGAATAGGCGCCCAGCGCCAGCACGTAGAGCCACGTGAGCGCCACCGTGCAGACCAGGAAGGCGGCCAGGCCCCGCGGCATGCGCAGCCGCATCAACAAAGCCACGAAGGGTTCCAGGATAAAGGCGATGATGATGGCGGTGAGCGAGGTGATAAAGAAGACGCGGCCGTAATACAGCACCGCGATGGCCACCCCGAAGGCGATCACGGAAGCAGCCATTCCGCGGGATTCGCGCGGGGCTTTCAAAGGCCGGATGACGGTTGCCACTCTGCGACGGGACCCTTGACTCGAATCTACCATGGCGGCGTCTATAATGATATTGGCCGCCGACGCGGGAGCCTCCCAGGCGGCCGCACCGTTCTGATGGAAACCCCGAAAAGCAGGATTCTGGCGCTTGACCTGGGCAGGAAGCGCATCGGGCTGGCGATCAGCGATCCGCTGGGCATCACGGCGCAGGGCCTGCCCAACCTGGAGCGGCGCAACAAGCGCGCCGACCTGGCGGAGTTGGGCCGCCTGATCCGGGAGAAAGAAGTGGGCCTGATCCTGCTGGGCAACCCGTTGCACATGAGCGGCCGGGAAGGACGGCAGTCGGCCTGGGTACGGGAATTTGCGGGCGCGCTGGGGGACGCGACCGGGCTGCCGGTGAAGCTCTGGGACGAACGCCTGACCACGGTGGAAGCTTCGCGAGTCCTGCGCGAAAGCGGCATCGGCATCGAGAAGCGGGCCGCGGCGGTGGATCGGCTTTCCGCGGTGATCCTTCTGCAGAGCTACCTGGATTCGTTGTGAAACCCGCGCGCCTGGCTGTGGTGTTGCTGTTGGCCGCGGGCGCGGCCGGCTACCTGGCCTTCCGGCTGCATCAGCCGTACGCCGGATTCGAAGAGCCGGTCTTCGTGGACTTGCCCAAAGGCACCAGCGTGCGGCGAATGGCCCGGCTGCTGGCGGACGCCGGGGTGATCCGGAACACGTGGGAATTCGGACTGGTGCGCCTGCTCCAACGGGGCCGTACGCTCCAGGCGGGCGAATATCTCTTCCGCCGGCCGGCCACCGTGTTCGAGGTGTTTGACCGCATTGCGCGGGGAGACATCTATTACCTCGAACTGACTGTGCCGGAGGGGCAGAACATGTTCGACATCGCGCAATCGGCCGCCGGGCTGGGTCTCTTCCCGGCAGACCAATTCCTGGCCGCGGCACGCCAGCCCGAACTGATCCGCGACCTGGACCCGGCGGCGCCGACGCTCGAGGGCTACCTGTTTCCGAATACCTACCGGCTCAGCCGCCACACCACCGCGGAGAGCCTGTGCCGCCTGATGACGGCGCGGTTCCGGGAGCGCTGGAAGGCCCTGCACAGCGAAGCCAACGTGCACGACACGGTCACGCTCGCCTCGCTGGTGGAGAAGGAAAGCAAACTGCCGGAAGAACGGCCGGTGATTGCCGCGGTGTTTCTGCGGCGGCTGGAGATGGGCATGAAGCTGGACTGCGATCCGACAGTGGTTTACGCCACCTTGCTGGAAGGCCGGTACCGGGGCGCCATCTACCGTTCGGACCTGGCCAACCGGAATCCGTACAACACCTACCAGCACTCCGGGCTTCCGCCGGGGCCGATCGCCAATCCGGGGGTGGCCTCCATCCGAGCGGTGCTGGCGCCCTCTCCCACCAGGTACCTGTATTTCGTGGCGAAGCCGGACGGCTCGGGCGGGCACCAGTTTTCGAACACGCTGGCCGAGCAGACGGCCGCCGTCGAGAAGTACCGGCGTGCCCTCCCGCGATAAATCCCGGAAGCAGGCCCTGGGGGACTATCTGGCCGCGCGGCAGCCGGCCGCCATCACGGAAGCCGTGTGGCGGGAACTCCTGCGCGCCCTGGCGCCCATCTCCGAGAGCTATTTGCGGGAACTGCTGCGGAAGACCGGGTTGCCCTTCGAGCAGCCCTACGCGGGCGTGCGGCAGAAGAGCCTGGCGGAACTGGAGGAATCGCTGCGGGAAATGCTGGCGGTCTACAGCTCGGCGAAGGCCGCCGAAGACCGCGAAAAGGCGCGCTATTGCCGGCGCCAGGTGATCGGCGCCAAAGACCGGGCGCGCTTCGCCGCCCGCAACCCCGAGAAACGCGCCCTCAAGGAAGAGATGGTCCAGTGGATGCTCGTCTGGCTGGAAAATCCGGAGGTGTTTCCGGCCTGGGTCGAGATCCGTAAGCGGGCAGCGTCACTGTAGCTCGACGGACTGAACGCGGATCATCTCGCCGTCCATGGCGCCGCTGACTTTGACCTTGAGATCCTTCTCCTTGTTGGTGGCTTTCAGGGCGGCCAGGGTTTTGGCGTTGCCCGTCTCGTCGAATTTCACGAACTTGCCATCGGCGGTCACCACGCCGTAGCCGCTCTTGGCGCAGCCAAGGGCGCACTTGGTGGTATGCCCGGCCAGGTCTTTGTTCTTACACATGACGTCCACCAGCGTGCCGGACCAGGTCTCGGCCAGCGCCGTAAACGCACACAGGGAAGCCGCAGCTAGAAGAACTCCAAAACGTCGCATGGGTACTCGATTCCTCCTCGTGCCTTGGCATTCATTATAAGCCCACCGGGGCGGTGGACAAGGCGGCGGCCGATCCCGCAAACTAAGACCAGTGGAAGAAGAGGTCCTCGGCAAAGCATATGACTCGCGCCTGATGCGCCGCCTGCTGGGCTACATGCGGCCCTACCGCTGGCTGGTGCTTCTTTCGCTGGTCTTCCTGGTCTTGCAGTCGGTGCTGCAGGTGGTGGGTCCGTTCCTCACCAAGGTGGCCATCGACCGCTACCTGGAGCCCAGCCAGGACCTGATGCACACGCCGCTGGATGCCTGGCTGCCAACCGGCCCCTGGGACGGCCTGGCGGCCGTGGGCATGCTCTACCTGGGGGTGCTGGCAGGCACCTTCGTCTTCGAGTTCGGCCAGGTGTACGTGATGCAGTACATCGGGCAACTGGCCATGTTCGACCTGCGCAAGCAGTTGATGAGCCACCTGCAGGGTCTGGACGTGGCCTACTACGACCGCAACCCGGTGGGGCGGCTGGTCACCCGCGTGACCACCGACGTGGACGTGCTCAACGACCTGTTCACCTCCGGCCTGGTGACCATCCTGGGCGACGTGCTGGTGCTGGCGCTGATCATCGGCATCATGCTGCGCATGAGCGCGGAGCTGACGCTGCTGCTGCTCTCGGTCATGCCGCTGGTGATCCTGGTGACGGTGATCTTCCGGCGCAAGGTCGCGCAGGGGTACCGGCGGATTCGCATCGCCATCGCCAAAATCAACGCCTACCTGCAAGAGCACGTCACCGGCATCGTGGTGCTGCAACTGTTCAACCGGGAGGCCAAGAGCGCGGTGGAGTTCGACCAGGTGAACCGCGAGCACATGGACGCCTATAAGGACACCATCACGGCCTACGGGTGGTTCTACCCGGTGGTGGAATTCCTCTCCATGCTGTCGCTGGCCGGAATCCTTTCCTGGGGCGGGTTTCGCGTGGAGCACGGGCGGCTCACGCTGGGTATCGTGGTGGCCTTCCTGCAATACGGGCTGCGGTTTTTCCGGCCCATTCAGGACCTCAGCGAGAAGTACAACATCCTGCAAGGGGCCATGGCCTCCTCGGAGCGGATCTTCAAGCTGCTCGACACGCCGGCCTCGATTGTGGCGCCGCCGATTCCCGGTGCCGTGCCGGAAACCAACGGGCGGATCGAGTTCGACCACGTCTGGTTTGCCTACAAGGGCGAGGACTGGGTGCTGCGGGACGTCAGCTTCAGTATCGAACCCGGCGAGACCATCGCGGTGGTGGGACACACGGGCGCGGGCAAAACCACTTTGATCAGCCTGCTGCTGCGCTTCTACGATGTGCAGCAGGGCGCCATCCGGATCGGCGGCGTGGATCTGCGCAGCCTGGATCCGCAGGACTTGCGGCGGCATTTCGGAGTCGTGCTGCAGGATCCCTACCTGTTCACGGGGACGCTCGAAGACAACATCCGGCTGGGTACGGAGTGGATCGAGCGGGAGATGGTGGAGGAGGCGGCCGAGCAGGTGAATCTGCGGGAATTCATCGAGTCGCTGCCCGACGGGTACGGCTACAGCATTCGGGAGCGGGGCAGCGGCCTCTCCACGGGCCAGAAACAGTTGATCAGCTTCGCCCGGGCGCTGGCGCACAACCCGCGCTACCTGATCCTGGACGAAGCCACCTCCAGCGTGGACACGGAGACGGAGTTCCGCGTGCGGGAGGCGCTGAGCCGCATGGTGGAAGGCCGCACGTCCATCGTGATCGCGCACCGGCTCTCCACGATTCAGCGGGCGGACCGCATTCTGGTGATGCACAAAGGCCGCCTGCGGGAGATGGGCACGCACCAGGAACTGCTGGCGCAACGGGGAATTTACTGGAAGCTGTACCAGTTGCAGTACAAAGACCAGGAAGTGGTGGGTGCGCATCAACACTCTCTCAACTCAGCGGCAGATCGTGCATGACATCTTGAAAAACCGCTTCCTCACGGTCGCGGCTCGGTAGGCCAAGTGTTCGTGTTTGCGGTAAGTTTCCGGATCGCGCCCAATATCACGCCGCGGGGCCGGCGGCGTTGCGGTAGGCTTCGTCCAGCAGTTCCACGACGTGCACGACGCGCTGGCCGCGCCCGTGCAGGCTGGCGCCGGCTTGCAGTTGCAGCATGCAGCCGGGATTGGCCGTGGCGATGACCTGCGCCCCAGTGGCGTTGACGTGGGCCATCTTGTTTTGCAGAAGCTGCATCGCCATTTCGTTCTGGACCACGTTGTAGACGCCCGCGCTGCCGCAGCAGAGGTCGGAGAGGAACATCTCGCGGAAGCTCAGGCCGGGCACGGCCTCCAGCAGTTTACGCGGCGCGGAGCGCACCTTCTGGCCGTGGGCCAGGTGGCAGGAATCCTGGTACGTGACAGTCACCGGCAGCGAGCCCATGTTGCGGTTCATCTCGATGGAAGCCAGAAACTCCGTGACATCTTTCATGATCTTCACGAAGCGGGCGGCCTTGTCCGCGTAGGCGGCATCGTGCTCCAGCAGGTCGTGATATTCCTTCAAGGTGGAGCCGCAGCCGGCGGCGTTGGTGAGGATGGCGTCTAAGCCGCCGTCGAGGGTGGCATCGATGTTGCGCCGCGCCAGCTTACGGGCGTCTTCGCGCAGCCCGCTGTGCACGTGCAGCGCGCCGCAGCATCCCTGCCCGGCCGGGACGGTGACCTCGCAGCCGTTCTTTTGCAGCACGCGGACGGTGGCTTCATTCAGGCGGGCGAAGGAGACGTTGGCGATGCAGCCGGCGAGCAACGCCACCCGGTAGCGCGTGGGGCCTTCGGCGGGGAAGGTCTTGCCGATCTGGCTGAAGAAGAACGGGGGCTCGGCCGGGGGCGAGAGCCGCTCCAGGCTGGCCAGCCGTCCGAACGGCTTCAGCAGGCCCAGGGCGCGCACCAGCTTTTGCAGGCCGCTGGCCTGGTACATCCAGAGCAGCGTGCCCAGCACCGTCATGGTGGCGGGGGATTGGAGCAGATGCCCGAAGATGAAGCGGCGCATCACGCGCGCCAGCCACGGCCGCGGGACGCGCTCCTCGATTTCGGCGCGCGCGGCTTCCACCAGCCGGCCATATTGCACGCCGGAGGGGCACGCCGTCTCGCAGCCGCGGCAGGCCAGGCACAACCCGATGTGCTCGAGGTAGGAGGGCCCGATGGGCGCCCCGTTGGACACCTGCACCATCTGGTAGATGCGGCCGCGCGGCGAATCCATTTCCACGCCCAGCTCCCGATAGGTGGGGCAGGCGTTCAGGCACAACCCGCAGTGCACGCAGCGGTCGAGATCCACCTGCTGCGGCTTATCGGGTCCGGCGGCGATTTCAGATACGACGGTAGAGTCTGCCACGGTTCAAAAGCCTGTCGGGATCGAGCATGTGCTTGATCCGGGTCATCACGTCCAAGTCGCTGCCGGGAGCCGGCCACAGATCCAATTGCTCCTTGCGTTCTTCGGGGGCGGACTCCACGACGGCTTTCCAGCCCCGGGCGGCCGCCGTGGACACCCAGTCTCCGGCTTCTTCCGCCTGGGGAAAATGACCGTATACGACACCGGAGCCGGCCCGGGCCACCACCGCGGCCGGTGTCGATTCCACGACTGCCTGCAGCTCTTTCAGGGTACACGAAACCCGGCCCGTGGCGCCCGCGGGGTAAGCCTCCAGGAAGCGCGGCGTGAAGTCCTGGACAGATTTCCAGAAGGCCGTCTCCCCAGGCCCTTCCAGGGCCGCGACATCTCCCAGGGCAGCCAGTTCGCGGGCGTAGCGCTCGATCGCGGCCGGATTTCCGCCGGCCTCGACGGCCAGCAGCCAGCCTTCCCGGCCCACCCGCGCCGCGGCCGCCGGGCTCAGCAGATCCAGGGCGGCGGGCAGCAGCGCGCCTTTGCGGATAGCGCCGCCGGCCGCCAAGGCGCTCGCGGCGGAGTCGAGAGACAGCAGAAATGTGCGTGTGCAAACGGGTTGGGGCAGGACCTTGAAGTTGACCACCGCGAGGGCCGCCAGGGTGCCGAAGGAGCCGATCAACAGCTTCCCCAGATCGAGGCCGGCCACGTTCTTCACCACCATGCCGCCGGACTGCGCCAGTTTGCCCTCGAGGGTGGCGAACTTCGCGCCGATCACCAGGTCGCGCGCGGCGCCGTAGAGCCGGCGGCGGGGCCCGCTGGAGTTGCAAGCGATGACGCCCCCGACGGTAGCCGTGTCGCCATAGGGCGGATCGAGCGGAATCATCTGGCGGTGCTCCGCCAGCAGGCGGCTTAGCTCGCACCAGGAAAGCCCGGCCTCGACGCTGATGGTGAGGTCGCGCGGTTCGTACTGCAAGACGCGATGAAGGGCGGCGGTGGAGATGGTCACGTCGGAGGGCGCGATCGGGCCGCCCATGCGGCGCTTCGAGGAGCGCCCGCACAGCGTGATGGTCTGGCGGCGCGAAACCGCCGTTCCCAGCGCTTCGGCGAGTTCTTCGGGAGTCTGCGGCGTCAGCTCATTCATCACACAAGCCACTACTGTACGCTGCCGCACGCCGCGGCGCAAACCTAGGAGAAGACCACCTGCCGCAGCAGGGAACTGAGCAACGTCAGCACCACCGAGCCGATGAGCGCGGCCAGGAATCCGCGCACGGCAAAGCCCGGCACGAAAAGGCTCGCCAGCTTGAGCAGAAAGGCGTTGACCACCAGGAGAAACAGTCCCAGGGTCAGTAGAGTCAGCGGCAAGGTCAACAACTTCAAAACGAAACCGATGGTGGAGTTGACCAGGGCGATGATCACGGTGGCGAACAGCGCCGTACCAAAGCTGCTGACCGAGATGCCGGGAATCACCTGGGCCACGATCCAGAGGGCCAGCGCGCTCAGCAGCCAGTTGACGATCAGGTGCATCAGCATGGAAGAAGCCCGACCATTGATAATGGTAAGCCATGGCGCAGATTTTTGCCGGTACTTCCGGCTTCGCGTATCCGCAGTGGAAGCCGCAGTTCTATCCCGCCGATGTGCCCGCCAAGAAGTTCCTGAGCTATTACGCGCAGCGGCTGAACTGTGTGGAGATCAATTACACCTTCCGGCGCATGCCGGCCGCGGCCACGCTGGCGAGCTGGGTGGAAGCGACGCCGCCGGGCTTCGTGTTTGCGCTCAAGGCGCATCAGCGCATCACGCACATTCTGCGTTTGAAGAATGCGGACGGGGCTACGGACCTGTTTCTGCGCGCCATCGATCCGCTGCGCTCGGCGCGGCGGCTGGGGCCGCTGCTGTTCCAGTTGCCGCCGCAGATGCGCGCCGACCGGGCGCTGCTGGCCGATTTCCTCGCGCTGCTGCCGGCCGATCTGCGCTACGCCTTCGAGTTCCGGCACACCTCCTGGCTGGAGCCCGGGATCTACGATTTGCTCGCCCAGCACGGGGCGGCGCTGTGCGTGGCCGAGTCGGAAAAACTGGAAGTGCCGGAGGTGATCACGGCGGATTTCATCTATTTCCGGCTGCGCAAGCCGGAATATACGGCGGCGGACATCGAAGGCATCGCCGTGCACGCCGGGGAACTGCGGGCGCAGGGGCGGGATCTGTACCTGATGTTCAAACAGGAAGAGACGCCGGACGGCGCGCTGCACGCGGAGACGATCCTGCGGAAGCTCGGGGCGGCGTAGGCTTGGCCTGCGGATACACTACGGCTGTAACAGGGGTGTCTTGCGGATGGGGAGGTGATCGTCACCGCCCCAGTCCTCCGCGTTTTGGCGGGGACCGGGGCGGGGTGAAACGTAACGGGGCTTATTGGCGGCAGTCTCCGGGGGGAAACCCCAGACTTACCCGAACCAATTCCCGAAAC
>JAJPJX010000141.1 GCA_021324015.1 Solibacteraceae bacterium
ACCCCGCCGGCGGGGTGGCGCTCTCCGACCCTTTGCAGAGCGGCCAGACGTTGAATGCGCGCTACAGCCAGTTGGGCGTGGTGGGCGCGGCCACGGAGATTACCGGCAATACGTTCGAGCTGCTGGTGGCGATTCCGGCGCCCGGGGCCGCCGCCTCGAACGCCTCGCTCAACGGCAGCTACTGGGTGGCCACGCTGGAGTTTCCGGGGGCCTCGGCGGCCGCGGCGCGCAATACGCTATTCAGCCTTTCCGCAGACGGGCAGGGCCACCTGGGCAGCCTCACGGTGACCGGCCACGAAGCGGACCAAGCCGGGGGCGCGCCGCTCACCGAGACTCTCAGCGGCGCGAGCTACGCGATTTCGGCGGACGGCGCGGGGGCCGTGACGTTCGGCACATCGGCGCCGCTCGTGAGCGGCAGCCGGACGATCTATGTATCGAGCGACGGGAATCTGCTACTGGGCGGGTCCGCCGGGGGCATCGATCTGCTGATCGGGGTGAAGGCGGCCACTGGCGCGTCCAACGCCTCCTGGCACGATTTCTTCTGGGGCGCCGGACTGCGTGTGGAGAGCGGCGCGGCCAGCAGCTATGCGGGGTCGGCGTTCGCTAACTCGCAGGGCAAGCTGACGTGGTCGCGGCGGCTGCACGGCACGGGGCTGAACGGCGCGATCGACTTCACGGGCGCGTACGCCTACCAGCTCAACGCCGGCGGAGCAGGGACAGCGGAACTGGCGCAGGTGGCGGTGGGCGCGGGCGGCAACGCCTTTGTGGGCGCCGCGGTGAACTTGAGCGACCCCCAGGCGTTCGAGCTGTATTGCGGGCTGCGTATGCCTTCCGTCTCGGGCAGTGGGGTGTTCGTGAGCCCGCAAGGTGTCACCAACGCGGCCAGTTCCGCGCCGCCGGGTAATCCGATTGCGCCAGGCGAATACATTACGATTTACGGCTCCGGACTGGCCAGCGGATCAGAGACCGCGAAGCCACCCTATCCGCCGAGCCTCAACGGAGTCTCCGTGCTGATCAACGGGCGGCAGGCTCCCCTCTACTTCGTGAGCCCCGGCCAGATCAACGCGCTGGTGCCTTACGCCACCCAAGGCCCGCAAGCGGCCATCGTGGTGGAGACCGGCAACGGCGGGCGCTCAAACACGGTGACCGTGCCGGTGGCGCCCACGGCGCCGGGCGTCTTCTCCCAGGACTTGAGCGGCAGTGGGCCCGGAGCCATCCTACACGCAGACTACTCGCTGGTCACGCCCGCGCGCCCCGCGCATCCGGGAGAGACCGTGCTGGTGTACCTGACGGGCCTGGGCGCGGTGAATCCGGGCGTCGCGGACGGGACCGCCGGCGGCGGCAATCCCTTAAGCCTGGTGGCGGCGCCGCTGGCGGTGTACGTAGGTGGAAGCCCCGCCAGCGTACAATTCGCCGGCCTGGCGCCCGGTTTTCCCGGCCTCTACCAGATCAACATCACCATTCCCGCCGACGTGATCGTGACGGGATCCGTGCCGCTCGCCATTCAGACGCCGTACAGCTTTCACGACCAGGTGGACATTCCGATTTCCGCGCAGTGAGTGAGCCTCAGAGCGCGCGCCAGCAGAGCTCCGCGCCCATCGAAGCCAGCCAGAGCGAAAGACCGATGCGCAGCGGACGCGAAGGCAGAATCGCGGAAAGGTTGGCTCCGGCAAAGGCTCCGGCGATGCCGCCGATCACCAGCCTGGTCAGCATGGCGGCGTCGTAGTGCCCGGCGGAGAGGTGAAATCCGCCACCTACCGTGGAGACCACCAGGCCGAAGAACATGTCCGTGCCGATCACCTGCGCGGGTGACAACGGCGTGAAGTTAAGCAGTACCAGCGAGCCGAGCGCGCCCGCGCCGGCCGAGGAGAAGCCCACCTCCGTGCCGATGCCCGCGGCGATCAGCGGCAGCCAGCGCGAGCGGTCCCGATTGAGGAGCTCGCCGCGGCTGCGCGTCGAACGGTACAGGTTGTACAGGGCCATGATGACGATGGTCGAGCCGAGCAACAGGAACAGCACGCTCTCGTGTTTGCGGGCGTCCAGCAGGCGGATGAGATAGAAGCCCGCCAGCACGCCCGGAACTCCGCCCGCGCAGAGCAATAGCAGAGTGCGGAAATGCACCTGGCGCCGGCGCAGATAGAGCGGCATCACGGACAATTTGATGGCCGAGGCAAAGGCCAGCGCCGTGCCGACGGCTGCCGCCGGGGCGCTGTGAAAGAAAAGGATCAGGATAGGCGCGGTGAGAGATCCGGCTCCCACCCCGGTGAGCCCGACAGCCGTGGCGATCAAGAACCCGAGCACATATTCCATGCGACAGCCCCTCTGCTGGCCAACAAGGCCCTAGTCTATCATTTCGATAGACTCCGTCAAGTACTATGGTGTTTTCCAACGTTCAGTACCCCACAAAAGGGCCGGATTGACAGTACCACCCGCGGCAGCCTATAACAAACCAAGTTGACTCCCACGGCAACCCCCGCTTCCCGCACCCCCGAGTTGCAACGCCAACTCGGGCTGTTTGATGCGGCCTGCATCGTGGTGGGCACCACGATCGGTGTGGGCATCTTTCTGGTGCCGGGATCGATTGCGCGGGCCCTCCCCTCGGAGCCCCTGATTCTGGCCATCTGGGTGATTACCGGGCTGATTTCCTTCTTCGGAGCGCTGGGCTACGCGGAGCTGGGCGCCATGATTCCCGAATCCGGCGGGCAGTACGTGTACGTGCGCGAGGCTTACGGACCGCTGACCGCGTTTTTGTGCGGATGGGTCTCGTTTCTGATCGTGCAGTCCGGCTCCATCGCCGCCGTCTCGGTGGGCTTTGGGATCTATCTCTCGTACGTGATTCCACGGGTCCCCGGGGTGGTGTGGTGGGCGCCGGTGGCAGTGATCGCCTTTTTCACGCTCGTCAACTACCGCGGGGTACGCTCCGGTGCGCGGACCCAGAACCTGTTTACAGCGTTGAAAACGGGAGGTCTGGTGGTTTTGATTGCCAGCGCGTTCGTGCACATCGGGGCGCCGCCGGCAGCCGCGCCGATCCGGGCGTCGCTTTCGCTCAACGGCGTGGTGATCGCCATGCTGGGCTGCTTCGTGGCCTATGACGGGTGGCAGTACGTGGCCTTCGTGGCGGGAGAAATCCGCGACCCGCGGCGCAATATTCCGCTCTCGCTGGGGCTGGGCACGGGGCTCGTCGTCCTGCTCTATTTCCTAGCGAACGTGGCGTATTTCCGGGTTCTGCCGTTGGCCGGAATCGCCGCTACGGAGCACGTGGCGGCGACCGCGGCGGAGCACACGCTCGGGCCGCTGGGCGCCACGCTGATCGCGCTGACCATCATGTTTTCGAGCGCGGGCGCGGCCAACGGGGCGATTCTCACTAGTCCCCGGCTGTACTACGCGCAGGCGCGCGATGGGCTGTTCTTTCACCGGATGGCGGAAGTGCATCCGCGTTTCGGCGCGCCGTCGTTCGCCATTCTGGTGCAAGGCGTCTGGTGCTCCATACTGGCGGTGAGCGGCTCGTACGAGACCATCGTCTCGTACGCCTTATTCGCCATGTGGCTGTTTCATGGCATGACGGTGTTCGGCGTCATCGTGCTGCGGCGCCGGGATCCCGAGCGGCTGCGCCCCTACCGAATGTGGGGCTACCCTCTGGCCCCCCTGCTTTTCGCGCTGTTTGCCGGGTGGCTGGTGGTAAACACCCTGGTGAGCCGGCCGGGACCGTCGCTGGCGGGCACGGCCATCATCGCGGCCGGCGTCCCCATCTACTATATTTGGAAGAAGCGGGGTTCCCGGGAGAATCTGCCCGAATCAAGGTAACTTCCGGGGTTCAGGGCGCGTCTGCGCAGTCTTGGTGTCTCTTTGCGGCAATTGAGCGTTTTCATACTATTCGGCTTGCTGGCCGGTTCTGGGATCTCCCTGGCGGACGATGAGATCAAGGCGGCCGAATCCGCGTCTGCGGCGAACGCCAACTCCAAGCCCGACTTCCGGGTGCGCGCCGACGTGTTCCTGAAGAAGCTGGTCAGCCCGCAGGCCTTTCTCGAAACGGTCCCCGGCACGCTGTTCGATCACGCGCGCAATTTCCCCGAGGACTGGGGCCGTGGTCCGGACGCCTTCGGCATGCGCTTCGGCTCGCAGTACGGGCAGTTCGTGATCAGCGAACTGATCGTGAGCGGCGTCTCCGCGCTGCACCACGAAGATCCCCGCTACTTCGCCTCGACGGACAAGGGCATCTGGAAGCGCACCAAGCACGCGGTGGGCACGGCGTTCGTGTGCCGCAGTTCGAGCGGCGGGCGCACGGTCGCGCTTTCCATGCCCGCCGGCGTGTTCGGCGCCTGGGCGGTGGCCACGCAGTGGAGCCCCCCGGATGTGCAGGGGCCGGTGGAAATCCTCAAGTGGGGAAGTTTCGGCATGCTCATGAAGGTGGGCGGCAACGTCCTGCACGAGTTCTGGCCGGACGCCAAACGGATGCTGCTGCACCGGCATGCCGAGGCGACACGTAACCACCGCGCGGCTCAGACGATGCGGTACTGGTCGAGCGTGGCTTCGTTGACTTCCACTCCCAGGCCCGGGCCTTCGGGCACATCCAGGTAGCCGTCCCTGAGTTGCAAAGGGTGCTTGACCATGGCGCGGCTCAAGGGACCCTGCGAGGTATTGAACTCCACGAATACGGCGCGCCGCTGCCAGGCGTTAAGGTGGAGAGAGGCGGCGGTCAGTAGATCGGAAGACCAGGAGTGGGGGATCACCAGCACGTTGGCGCGCTCGGCCATGTGCACGATTTTGCGCGCCACGGTGAGGCCGCCGCAGCGCGTGAGATCCGGCTGCACGATGTCTACCCCGCCCTGCTCGATCAACTGGCGGAAGCCCCACTCGGTGGCTTCCTGCTCGCCGCAGGCGATCAGCGTATCGACGGCCTGGGCCACCTGGCGGTACCCGTCGTAATCCTCCGGGTGCAGGAGTTCCTCGACGAAGAACGGGCGGAAAGGCTCGATCGAGCGCACAATCTGGATGGCCTGTTTGGGCGTGCGCTCGACGAACCAGCCGGTATCGACCAGCAGATCGTTGTGGGTGCCCATCTCTTCTCGGGCGGCCTCCACCAGCCGCACGTCGAGCTGGGGATCGCGGCCGAAGATGCCCCATCCGAACTTGACGGCCGTGAAGCCTTCGTCCAGGTACTTGCGGGTGGCCTGGCGCATGGCCTGCGGTGTGGGGCGGAACAGGGTGCTGGCATAGGCGCGCACGCGGCTGCGCCACTTGCCGCCCAGCAGGATATGCACGGGCTGCTGGTAGAACTTGCCCAGGATGTCCCACAGGGCGATATCGATGGCCGAGATGGTCTGGATGGCCACGCCGCGGCGGCCGTAGTAGATGCTGCCGCGATACATCTTGTACCAGAGGCGCTCGACCTCCAGCGGGTTTTCCCCGATGATCAGGGAGGCCAGGCCATCAAAGCACTCCATGCCCGGCTCGCTCCAGCGCGGGGCATCCATGGCGGCCTTGGCCACCGTGGCCGAGGTTTCCATGTCGGAGTAGCCGGTGATGCCCGCGTCCGTGGAGATGCGGACCACGCCCATGTAGGTGGGCCCGAGCGGTTCTTCGGCGTCCTCGGGGTTGTTGTACAGTCCGGGGGACTTCAGGACCAGCACTTCTGCATTGGTAATCTTCATCGCGCAAACCTGCATGGTACCGTAACGGCGTCAGTGGGAGCGCCAGGCCGGATTGACGAAAGCGCCGCCGGCGGCCACATCGCAGACGGCGAAGCGGGCCCACTTCCAATCCCCGGCATCGGCCTCCGCGGAGAAGGAGAAATCGCCGAAGGGATGCGTGGAGGTGAGCGGAATGGCTTTGCGGCGGGTTTCGGACCCATTGCCCCAGACGATTTCGGCCATCTCCAGCGGGAAGGTGTGGACGATGCGGGCATGCACGGCGATGCGGCCGCCTCCCGCATCCCGGATGCTAACTTCCGGTAGGAGAACCTCGCCCGTGGTGGTGAAGAAATCGCCGCGCCGCAAAGCGTCGAGCAGGCGGCCGTAATCGTCAAACGCGGGCAGGGCGGGAAGCTTCACGTAGTTGACGTTCATGTGGGCGTACAACTCGTGGGTGGGGTCGATCTGGAAAACATCGACTTCGCCCACCAGGCGTTTTGGCACGCCCCAGTTGGACATGTCGTCGAGGAGCTTGAAGGCACGGTCGCCCAGGCGCGGCGAGGAAAGGTCTGACGGCAAAGCCTTCCAGCCGGCGCCGAAATAGTGCGGGTCGAGGAACTGCGCGGATTCGCGAATCTGATCCGGGAAGCCGGTGGAGCCCTTGGTGCGGGGATGCGTCTGATAGACCCAGGCGTTCTCCGCACGGACCAGGTCCAGCAACTCGGCGGCGTTGCCTGTGCGGTAGACAGTGCCGAACCGGGCATCGTGTTCGCGCTGCGGCTGGCCGGGTTTGCGATCCATGAACCAGTAGACTGGTTTGGGGAAGGCCAGGGCCCAGTGCCCGCCGAAGTGCACGTTTGCCTCTTCGGCGGGAATCAGCAGGAAATCCGGTCCGGACTGCGCGCGGCAATCACGGTAGAAGGCCTGGAGCTCGCGCAGGCGCAGTTCGGTGAGATCGCGGGGGTGCCCGTCGCCGTGAAAGTCCATGATCATGGCGGCGTTGACACCCATGGCCTGAAGCACGGTCTTAAAGGGGGGCACCCAATCGGCGCCTTTTTCCATGGCCTGCACGGTGTAGGCGAAATGCCAGTGCGGAGCAAAGGTGGTGTAACCTTCCAGGGCCGGAAATCGGTCGTAATGAGTAAAGCGCAGCACGTCGTCGAGAGCTGCGTGGGGGTCGGCTGGATGGAGCAGGAGGAAGAGGCTCATGCGTTGTGGTGTGCCGGGAGGCGCATTCGACCAGGGATAGTACGGGCTGGCGTCATCAGGTAATTGCCGGATTCCGAGCGAGACGAGTCCGCGCCAGGAGGAGTGCCAGACGTAGCCGAGGTTGGTCGTGTAATCGCGCGGGAAAAAGTACCGGTGCGGCGCCGGGAAAACCGCGAGGCTGCCTGTGCCGGTGCGCGCGGCGATGGCGCGATAGCGCACCTGAAGCGGCTGGCGTTCCGGGCCGCTGGAGAAGAGCGTGCGCAGCTTGCCGGCGGTGTCGTAGTACCAGACGCGGGATTCCATGTTGCCGCCGGGGCGGCGGTCGCGATCCACGGCGATGCGCAGGCCGGCATCGTAGAAATACGCCGTATCGGGCTCGTGGGTGGTCATGACGGCGGCCTGCTCCACGAGGCGGCTGCCGGGAAAGAAGACGTAACGAATGCTGCCCGTAAAGACACCCATACGCAGGCCCTCAAAAGTGATTTCGAGGCGGTCTCCGATGGTGACGGCGCGGGCGGACTGGAGGGCGAACTCGCCCAGAAAAGCGCGCGTGCCCTCCGGATGACTGGGAGGGAAATCGAAAAATGCGTCCCAGCCGCCGCGGCGTTTGCCGGTCTGGCATTGGTAGAAGGGCCGGGCGTGCTCAACGACGGGCGCGCCGCCCATGGCGATGGAAGTGATGAGCGGAGCTTGCGGATCGAGCGAAAACTCGGCGGTCCAGGCGCGGCCGGCTTCGTCGCTCCAGTGCACGGTTGCGGACGCCGCGGTGGAGGTGACAGTGACGGGACCAGGCCGGACGCCGGAAAGATCCAACGGCACGGCGCGAGCGGCGGCCAGCGCGGAGACGGCCAGCAGCAGGGCGGATTTCATGACAGTTGCCTTCACGGGAAGGAATTGTACTGCACGCAAACCCACAGAAGGAGGCTGCCGGTCGGCTGGAAATTTGAAAAAAGCAGTAGCCAAACGAAAAAATGCAACGTCTTATTGCCGAGTGAGCTTGCGAATTTTATTCCTAATTCTTTATGGGGGGCTGGCGCTCGAAGCCCAGGTCAGCGTGCTGACGGCCAACTATGGGGTTGAACGCACAAATGCCAATTTGCAGGAAACCATTCTTTCGCCAAAAAACGTAAATTCGGGACAATTCGGCAAAATCGGGGTCTTGCCGGTGGACGGCCAGATCTACGCCCAGCCGCTTTACGCCGGCGGCTTGAGCATTCCCGGGAAGGGCACGCGGGACGTCGTGTTCGTGGCCACCATGCACGACAGTGTGTATGCCTTTGACGCGGACTCGCTGTCGCCCACGCCCCTGTGGCAGGTGAGCCTGGGAACTTCGGTTCCCGCCACGTTTCTGAACATGAAGGACGTGCAGCCGGAGATCGGGATCTTGAGCACCCCCGTGATTGATCCGCAGCTCGGCGTCTTGTACGTGATCGCCGAGACGTTCGAGAACGGCACGTGCGTGTTCCGGCTGCATGCGCTGGACCTGACCAGCGGCCAGGAGCGCATGAACGGCCCCGTGGTGGTTTCGGCGGCGGTGAGCGGCTCGGGCGACGGCAGCCAGGACAACACGATCGTTTTCGATCCGACGCTGCAATTGCAGCGCCCGGGGCTGCTGCTGGCCAACGGGATGATCTACGCCGCCTTCGGATCGCACCAGGATTACGGGACCTATCACGGCTGGCTGATCGCCTATACCGCCTCCAACCTGCCGCAGATGACCGGTGTCTTCGTGACCACCCCGAACGCCAGCGGCGGCGCGATCTGGCAATCGGGCCGCGGCCTGGCCGCCGACGAGACAGGCAGCCTGTACCTCGTCACCGGCAACGGAGATTACGACGGGCAGCCCGATTTCGGTGAGAGCTTCCTCAAATTCTCTGGTTCCACCCTTTCAGTCCTGGACTGGTTTACGCCGGCGAACTGGCAGACGCTGACCGACGGGGATTACGACCTTTCCGCGGGGCCGGCGCTCGTGCCCGGAACGCACCGGATCATCGGGGGCAACAAGGCGGGGACGCTCTACCTGGTGAACGGGGATTCCATGGGCCAACTAGGCGCGGACACCGCGGGGAATGTGCAAAGTCTTCCGGCGATCCAGTGGGGCGGCATCTTCAACTTTGCCGTGTGGAACCGGGCGGATGCGACCTATGTCTACGTGCAGGAGCAGGCCGGCGTGCTCAAGGGCTACCGCATCGTGAACGGAAGCTTCGAAACGGCGCCTTTTTCGCAAAGCATAGCCCGGGCCGACATTCCGCGGATCGGGATCGCGGTCTCCGCGGCCGGTGGGCAGGACGGAACAGGAATCGTGTGGGAGACAACCGGCGATCACACCATCGCGTCGGTGCCCGGAACGCTGCACGCCTTCGATGCCTCGGACCTGACCAACCAGTTATGGACCAGCGAAGACAACCCGGGGCGGGACCGGTTGGGCGGCTTCGTGAAATTCGTCAGCCCCACCGTGGCGAACGGCCGGGTGTATACGCCGACGCTCTCGAACCAGTTGGTGGTGTATGGGCTGCTGCCTGCCGGGGGTGTGGGCACGGCCGCACCGGCCGTCACATCGGTGGCCAACGGCGCCAGTTCGGTGCAGGGCGCCATCTCGCCCGCGGAGGTCGTGATGATCACCGGCTCGGGATTTGGGCCCACGGACCAGGCTTCCGCGCAAGTGAATGGCGCGGGATTGGTGGCGACGGAACTGGCCGCCACGCAAGTGCTGTTTGACGGCATTCCCGCACCGATTCTCTGGGTGGGCCCCAATCAGGTGAGCGCCATCACTCCCCTGGCGCTGCTGCCGGGAACCACGCAGGTGCAGGTCCAGTACCAGGGACAGGCGTCGGCCCCCGTGGCTGTGCCGGTAGCCGCGGCATCGCCGGCGGTGTTTTCGCAGGACGGCTCGGGAACGGGCCAAGGGCTGATCGTCAACGAGAACGGCACGCTCAACTCCAGCGATAACCCGGCCTCGGCGGGATCCGTGGTGGTTTTCTATGCCACCGGAACCGGCCCGATCTCTCCATCCCTGGTGGATGGGCAACTGGCCGGCGATACGCCATCACAGCCCGCCTTGCCGGTTTCCGTGCAGATCAACGGACAAAGCGCGGAAGTGCTCTACGCCGGGACGGCCCCGGGCCTGGTGGCCGGCATCATCCAAGTAAACGCGCGCATCCCGGATGGAGCGAGCGGCGCCGTACCGGTGGTGGTGCGGGTCGGTGGAAGCGTCAGCCAGGCCGGCATCACGGCCGCGGTGCAATAGTGCTCCGCTTCAGCCGGACGCCGCGGAGTCGGTTGCAGCCGATGGGATCATGACCGTCTACCGTCAGGCATCGCCATGTCCCGTGATACTGCTGGCATGATGTGATCATAGAGAATCTCAATCGGCTTGTTCGGATCTGTTCCTGGCCGTGCCATCGAGAAGACCGTCACTACCAGATCCTGCTCGGGAACTACGAATATGTACTGCCCCCATCGGCCGATCGCGGCGTAGACGCCGTCGGAAAGAACCCACCAGAGATAGCCGTAGCCGATGACTCCACGACCGTGTGCGTCGAACGCCACGTGCCGTCGAAGAGATTCGCGGACCCATGCTTCGGGGACCACCTGGGCATCACCCCACCGGCCGCCTTGAAGGTACAGTTGCCCGAGTTTGGCCGTATCGCGCGCAGTCAGGTAGAGGCCACCGCCGGTATGCGTGTGACCGGCCAGGTTTGCCCTCCATGATTGCCTCTTTATGCCTAGAGGCGCGAAGAGGTAACGCTCGGCGTAGGCTTCGGCGTGCATTCCCGTCCGGCGCCTCAGCATGCTGGACAGGAGCACGACACCACCACTGTCGTACCGGAACAGGGTGCCCGGGGACGAGAGCATCGGGCGGCGCAGGTACCAGGCATCCCTGCCCCACGGCAGCAGGTTCAGCCGCGCGTGGGGGGAGAATACTCCGTTTTCGTCGTAGTCAACGCCAGTGCGCATGGTGAGCAAGTCGCGCAGCCGAAGAGACGCTTTTCGTTCGTCCAAGGCGGCATATTCGTTGCCCCTTGGGAAGTATTCCAGAACGCGTTCATCGACGTCCTTGAACTCCCCGCGGGAGAGGGCAATGCCCACCAGTGCCGAGGTGAAGCTCTTCGTGACCGATTGAAGCGTATGCAGCAGATCCGGACCCCAGCCATGGAAGTACTCCTCCATTACCAACCGACCGTGGCGGGCGACCAGGAGGGCCTGTAGGTGCGGGCAGCACTCGTCCGCGCCGATGCGCGTCACAAGCTTGGCCAGCTTCTCTGGATCGAGTCCTTCCGTCGCCGCCGTGGAGACCGGCCACTCCCAAGGGTGTACGTTCCGGACAGAGGCGCCCCAGGGACCGCGAAACCACGTGTGCAAAATAGGGACCCACACGGCGGCAAAGAACACCCCGAAGAGTGCCAGACGGATCCCCAGGGGCCACGAACGGAAAACCCGAAGCAGATTCATGGAACACCTCTGCAATGACCTTATAGGCCTATTTGTATCGTAAGACGTCCACCGGCACCGCACCGGTGTCGTCGTCGGTCGCACTGTGAGGAATGCGGGGCTTGGCCCCGGCCTTCTCATCCCCTCTCGCCACTGCTGCCAGCGAGTCGGCTGCGCGCCAAAATAGTAACGCGAGCGTTAGAGAGCCGTGGATGCCCGCCCTACAGCCCCGCCCGCGTGGGGCGCTGCTTCTCCTGCTGCAGGAAAGCCAGCAGGTCCGTCAGCTCGGATCTGCTTAACGTCTGGTCGAAACCTTCGGGCATCAGCGACACCGTGGAGCGTTGCAGGGAAACGATGCGGCTGCGCGGGATGCGCACCACGCCGTTGGGACCCGTCACCAGCACCACGGCGTCTTTGGACTGCGAGCGGATCACGCCGGTGAGGCGGTCGTTGCCCGTATCCACGTTATACACTTCGTAGCCCGGGACGAAGCTGGCGCTGGGCAGCACCACGGCTTCGAGCAGATCGTGGCCCGAGCGGATGGCGCCCACACCGGTGAGATCGGGGCCCACGTGGCCGCCTTCCCGGCCGATGGTGTGGCAGCCGGAACAGCCCACCTTCTCGCCGAAGAAGATGCGCCGCCCGCGGCCCACGTCCCCTCCAGCGGTGAGAAGGGGCTCGAGCTGCTGCAATTTCTGGATGCGCTCTCGTTGCGCGGCGGCCAGTTCCGCGAACAGGGGCCGGGCTTCCTGCCGGGTTGCCTCGGAGTACACAGCCAGAATGCCGTTCAGGCGGTCTTCCCCAAGACTCCCCAGCGCGGCCGGAGAATTCCGCAGCACCGCGATCAGGGCCGACCCCACCTCCGGATCGCTGGATTTGCGGAAACACTCGAGCAGCGTGGTCAACGTCAGGGGGTCGGCGTGGGGCAGGTATTGCCGCGCCAGGGTGAGGAACTGCGGCTTCGAGAGCGCGGAACGTCCGATGGCTTGCGCGCTGGTCTGGCGGAGCACGGCGTCCGCGTCGGCGCCCAGGTGGGACACCAGGAAGGCGAACTGCGCGCCGGAGAGCTGCGGGTTGCGGAGGACGAGCACGCCCAGGGCCGTGGCGCGCAGGCGGTCCGGAGCCGTGCCGTCGGCGGCGATGCGCTCGAGCGGCGCATCCGGCACCGGAACGTTGCGCGCGCGGATCAGCTCCACCGCACGCAAGCGTACGTCGGCGTGGGGGCTCGAGAGCAGCGCGCTCATCTGCTCGACCCACGCGGCCGGCAGTTCCCTGATGGTGTTGCTGTCGATGGTGTCCAGCAGGAACAGGGTCTGGCTTTCCGGGAGCGTGAAGTCGGCCAGCAGGCCGGCCACCAGTTTCTGCACGCCGGCATCGGCGCTAAGGGCGCGCAGGGCGTCCCGCACGGCATCCTGTTCGTCCTCTCCGAGATGCGCATCGTGGAGGCGGGCGTCCAGGTACCGCACCACCACGCCTCCCCACGCGGGGTGGTGGGAGATCACCCACAGCGCGGCGCCGCGCAAATCCCTCTGGCCGGCTTCGAGGAAGGCGGCCACCTGCTCGCGGGTGAGCGGAGACTGGTCCATCTGGTCCAGGGCGATCAGCGCGGCTTTGCGCACGGGGGCCTGCGGATTGTGCAGGGCGGCCACCAGCGGGCCGGACTGGCGCAGAGTGATTAGGGAATAGATGAGGGAATGCTCGACGAAGCGGTCCTGGGGGTTCGCGGCGGCCCCCAAGAGCGCCGGCACGGCGCGCGGATCGCCAATCTGGCCGAGCGCCGCGGCCGCCTGACGGCGGGGCACGGGATGATCATCCCGCACCATGGCTTCGAGCCGGTCCAGGGCCTGCCGGTCGCCGGCCATGCCGGCGCAGCGCGCGGCGGCGGCGCGCACCTCGAAATCCGCGTCCTCCAGGGCCGCGCGCACTTCGGCCTGCGCCTCCGGCGTGCCGATGCGGAAGAGCGCGAAGACCGCGGCGGCACGGGCTTGCGGGATACCCGAAGCGCGGCGGAAGCCGGCCAGCGCTTCGACGGCGGGAGCGCCTGCCTCCACCAGCAGTTCCACGGCGCGATCCTGCACGAACGGGCGCCGGTCCGCCAGCAGTTTGACTAATTCGGCGGGAGGCAGTTTCTCCATTTGCAGCTTTTCGCCGCGAGGATCCGGAATTACGGCGCCGGTCTTGCGAATGCGATAGATGGCCCCTTTGATCTGCGGCTTGGCCACGCGCGAAATGGGGCAGCCATGGATGAACCAGGCCCCCGTATCGAAGACCAGCAGACTGCCGTCGGCGTCCTCCATGACCTCGGTCGGATGAAAATCCGGATCGGAGGAGGTGAGGAAGTCCTGGTCTTCGGTGCGGAACGTGGCCCCCTCGCGGAAAACGATGTGGCGCTGCACGCGGTGCGGATTGAACTGCGCGCTGAACAGGTTCCCTTCGTACTCCGGACCGAAGGCGGAGCCGCGATAACGCGCCAGGCCGGCCGGCGCGATGCGCGCGAACTTGGTCATCACAGGCATGAGGTCGCCGGTGCGCTTGAATTCACTGACCACCGGATACCATTTGGGGTAGACACCGCCCTCGACGAAATGCAGCAAGGCGTCCCGCTCGCCGTTTTCAGGGTCCTTAAAGTAGGTCATGGTCCCGATCACTTCTCCAGCGGGCGTGAAGGCAAGCTCCACGGGATTGTCGAAGCCGCCGCCGGCGAACCACTCCAGGCCCGTGCCGTCGGGCCGCAGGCGCCAGATGCGGGAGGCCATGCCGTCATATTGGCGGCCGTCCCGGGTCTTGATGTGGAAACCGTGGCGGCCGTCGGTGAGGTACAGCCAGCCGTCCGGACCGAGGAACGGGCCGTGGAGGCTGGCCGCGTTGGAGGACATGGTCCAACCGCTGACGATGGCCTCTTTCTTATCCGCCACACCGTCATGGTCGGTGTCTTCCAGGCGAAAGACGTCCGGCGGCGAGGCCACGTAGAGCGCGCCGCGATACCACACTGCGCCGGCCGGCAGCGTCAGCTTGTCGGCGAACACCGTGCTGTGATCGTAGATCCCATCGCCGTTGCGGTCCTCGAGCATGCGGATCCGGTAGTCCGGCCGGGAGGCCATCTGCTGGTTGTTCAAGGTATTGCCGGAGGACTCGCACAGGAACAGGCGGCCGTGCTCGTCGAGCGCGCCCATCATGGGGTACTGGACCAGGTTCGTCCCGGCCACTTGTTCGACCTCAAATCCCGGGGGGAGGTGTAAGGCGGCGAGCCCCGTAAGAGGGCGCCCCGGCTTGCTGCACACCGTAAGAAAGGTTGCACCGGCTGCTAGGAGGACGGCGGCGAAGGCGGCGGTTTTGGAACGCATGGCTTCCAGAGATTTTCTAACAGCCGGGCACAATCTGCCAAACGCCGGTCCTGTCAAACGCAGTTTGGGCGGCTAAAATGGGAGCGGCGATGCAGATTCCCAAGATGCTGGTGTGGCTGGCGGCGGCCGCCGCGGCGCCGGCAGCGGGTGCGCAGGGCAGCCCCGCCGCCGACGACTGGGTGCTTCCCAATTTCGCTTACCGGCTGAACCTGGAGGTGTCCAACCCCGGCTCCGGGCCGGTGCGCGCCCTCGCCACCGTGCCGGTCGTGCCGGCGCAGGCCGTGGCGCCGAACTTCCCCGGTAGGCTGGCGATTGCGGTCCTCGTGAACGAGGGCGGCAGGGCGCCTTCGGTATTGCCTTCGCAGGCGGACGACCTGGACGGTGACGGCTTTCCTGATCAGTTCGAGTTCCCCGTGAGCCTGGCTCCCGGCGAGCGCCGCCGCGTGCAGATCTATTATTCGACCACCCTGCACGACGAGATTTATTACCCTCGCCGGGTGCAGGCCAAACATAATTACGGATACAATTTCCAGACCGTCACGCTGGAGTCGGAATTGATCGGTTACCGCACTTACGGCGCATTCTTCCTGGACGTCCAGGGCCGCGTCGCGGGTCATCCTGGCCTGCACAACGACCTCGTGGGCTACCTGTCGATCCGCCGGGATTTCGAAGAAGGGCGGGATATCTTCCACGTTGGGGAAACTTTGGGGCTGGGCGGCATTTTCCTGCGGCGGGAAGGACAGGTATATCAGCCGCCGTTCAATGTCCCGGATTATGCCCACAAACCGCAGCCGGAGATGGCGCCGCACTACCGCGTGATTTCGCGGGGACCGCTGCGGGCCATCGTCGAGGCCGCGCTGGAGCGGTGGACGGTGGCGGGAGACGTTTTCCGGCTTCAGGCGCGCTACTCGATCGACGCGGGCGAGGGGTTCGTGCGCTGCCGGTTCGAGGCGGTTCCGGTGAATGTGGCGCCCGGGCACGTGTACGAACTGGGGATTGGCGTGCGCGATCTGCCGGATGAGAGCTTGCGTTTCTTCGAAGGCTGCCTGGTGGTGGCGGGCGAACAGGACAAGCGTACGGGTCCCTTGGGACTGGCGGTGTACTTCGCTCCGGCGGACTGGGAGGGCCCGGAAAGCGTAGCCACGCGGGAATCGGGTAACCGCGCGGCCATCAGCCGGCGGCGCCTTGGTCCGGGCCAGGCAGTGGAGGGAGACTATGCGGCGGCGGCCGCCTGGAGCCGCAGCGGCATTGCGGATCTGCCCGGTTATCTTAGCGGGCTCAAAGCAAGTGTGAATGCGCGCGTGGGAGTAAGTGACTTCCGGTTTGAGCGAACACCGCGGCCGGAAAAACTGGATGCGGAAGCGCAATAATAGGGGCGTGGTTACACGGCATGGCTAAACCCAAAAGAGACGTTTATTACATCGAAGTCGTGGGCAGGGCGCTGGATGTGCTGGAAGTCTTTGTGCACGAGCAGAAAGCGCAGTTGACCCTGAAGGAAATCGCCACGCGGCTCAAGCAAAACACCAATACCGTCTTCCGGCTGCTCTACACGCTGGCCCAGCACGGCTACATCATCAAAAGCAACAAGAAATACGAATTGGGCTCCAAGCTGCTCGACCTGACGAACGCCAAGCTGCGCCACACGGACCTGATCGCCATCGCCGGACCGCACATGGAGGCGCTGCGCGAACGGTTCCGCGAGACGGTGAATCTGGGTATCCTGGCCGAGGGCCAGATCCGCTACATCGACGTGCGCCAGAGCCTGGAGCGCTTCCGGCTGGCCGAGACCGTGGGCGGCACCGACCCGTTGCACTGCACCGCGCTGGGCAAGGCGCACCTGGCGTACCTGCCGTTGCCCGAGGTGCGCCGCCTGATGCGCGAGTATGGCATGGCGCGCTGGACGCCGCACACGATCACCACGCTGACCGCGCTCAAGCCCGAATTGGAGCGGATCCGCGAACAGGGCTACGCGGTGGACCGGGAAGAGAGCATGCTGGGGGCCTTCTGTGTGGCGGCGCCGATTCTGGACGCCGAGGAGCGTCCGGTGGCGGCCATGAGCATCGCCGGGCCGCTGGTGCGCTTCCATGAAGCCCACCTGAAGCAAGCGGCGGAGGCTCTGCGCGAGGCCGCGGCGGCGGTCGAGGAGAAACTGCGGTCGAGCGGAAAGCCGCCGGTGGCGCGGCAGCCCCTGTTCGCGCCGAACGGCCGGGTCGCGGAGTTGGATTTGACTGATACAAACAGGATTTGATATACCCGTGGAAAGGAACCGCCCCCCTGACGGCCGCGGCTCGGCAACCCTGCGATGATCGACGCGCACGTGCATATCGGCAAGTCCGCCCGGCTGCAAATTGACGCTTCCGGCGAGATGCTGGTGCAGGTGGCGGACGCGCTGGGCATCAGCCGCATCTTCTGCACGGACCTGACCGCGCTGTTCTACGACATGCACGAAGGGAACCGGCTGCTGTACGAGGAAATGCGCCGGTTCCCGGACCGCATCATCGGCTACGCCAGCCTGCCCTCCGCACGATTCGGCCGGGAGGCGCTGGAAGAACTAGAACGCTGCCGCCAGGATTATGGCATGCGCGGGCTGAAGATCTACTCCACCCCGGAAGCCTCCATCGCCGAGCCGGCCATGATCCCCATCCTGGAAAAATGCGTGGATCTGGATTTCGTGGTGCTGGCGCACACCACGCCCCTCGAGTGCGAATACCTGATGGCCGCCGTGCCGGAGTGCCGCTTCCTGATGGCGCACGCCGGCGGGCAGCCCTTTGCCAAGGGGGACTGGAACCGGGCGATCATGGCGGCGAAGCGCTTTCCCAACCTCTACCTGGAGACCGCCAGCTCGACCATCGACACGCATTTTCTGGAGACCTGCGTCGCGGAACTGGGGCCGGAGAAAATCATTTTCGGCACCGACACGCCTTTGCTCGATCCCTGGGTGCAGTTGGCCAAGATCCGCGAGACGGCCATTGACGCGCGCGCCCGGGAGCTGATTCTGGGCGGAAATATCGCGCGGCTGATCGGGTTGGCGGCATGATCCTGGACGTGCACGCATACATCGGCAAGTGGCCCTACTGGCCGCTGCCCTGCGGCAGTCCGGCGGACGTGGTGGGGATAATGGACCGGTGCGGCATCGGCGGCGCGGTGGTCAGTTCCACCCGCGGCTTGTTCGTGAATTGGCCGGACGGCAACCGGGAGACAGCGGAAGCGGCCGCGGCGCACGCGGGGCGGCTGATCGCGTTTGCCACCGTGGGCCCGCCCGAGTTGAGTCACGCGCTCCATGCCTGCGAGTTCCGTTTTACGGAGAGCGCGCCCTTCCGCGGCATCCGGCTCTACCCGCAGTATCACACCTACCATCTGCTCTACGAGCCTTTTGTGGACCAGGTGTGCGAGGAGGCGGAGGCGCGGCGGTGGCCCGTGCAACTGCCTTTGCGCGTGCTCATGAACTGGGGCATGCCCATGCTGGACCTGGGCTGGATGGCCGCGCTGGTGGAGCGGCATCCCCGGGTGCCGTGGATCCTGACCGGGCTGAACTACTTTCACGAGCTGCGCGTGGGTTTGGCGCTGATGCGCCGCTTCGCGGACGTGCACCTGGAAACCTCCTGCATCCAGGGCTTCCAGGCCATCGCCAAGATCGTGGCGGAGTGCGGCAGTGAGCGGCTGCTGTTCGGCAGCGGGCTGCCGCTGCAGAACGCCGCCGCCGGGGTGAGCAAGATTGAACACGCAGCCATCCGCGACGCCGACCGCGAGGCTATTTTCGGGGGCAACGCGCGCCGGCTGCTGGATCTTCGGGATTAAACGAACATGGACGAAATCCGCATCGGAATTATCGGTTCCGGTTTCATGGGGCGCACCAACGCGGAGACGGCGACGCGCTACCTGCCGGGCGCCAGGCTGATCGCCGTGGCGGGCGGAAGCCGCGCGGCGCAACTGGCGTCCGATTACGGCGTGGCGTGCGAACCCTCGGCTGCAAAGCTGATCGAGCGGCGCGATATTGACGCGGTCCTGATCAGCACGCCGCACAGCGAGCACGCCGCGCAGGCGTTGCTGGCAGCCGAGGCCGGCAAACACATTCTGCTCGATAAGCCTATGGCCACCAGCGTGGCCGATTGCGACCGCCTGATCGGGACAGCGCGCCGCGCCGGCGTCAACCTGATGATCATGTTCGGCCAGCGCTTCCGGCTGGTGAACCGGGAGGCGTACCGGCTGATCCGCGAGGGGGCGATCGGGCGCATCCGCATGATCCACGCCTTCACGCTGAATCCGGGCGGCCTGGGCTCGCTGCCGCCCTGGCAGAGCCGCCCGGAGAACCTGGGCACGTTTTTCGCGCACGGGGTCCACAATATCGACCTGGTGCGCTGGTTCACCGGGGAGGAGGCGCAGACGGTTTCCGCCCGCGTGCGGCGGGAGCAGCCTTCGGGCAACGAGGTCTCCACCATGGCCGTGCTGGGGATGCGCGGCAGCGCCATGGCCAGCCTGTGGGTAAGCTGGGAGGTGCCCTCGCCCGGCTTCGCGCGCAGCGGATTTTCGGCGCAGGTGGTGGGCGATGCGGGCCTGCTGGACCTGGATGCCTACGGAACGCTGCGCCTGGGGCGCAACGGAGAGTGGACTACCGTGTGCGAGCAGGCGCCGATCGACTGGAAAGGCAAGGGCATGCTGGATCCGGCGCGCATGGAGGCCTACTCTTTGCAGGGGCAGGAATTCCTGAACAGCATCCGGGAGCGCCGCCGCCCCGCAGTCACCGGAGAGGACGGCCGCGCAGCGGTGGCCATCGCGCTGGCCGCGTATCAATCCTCCGAGGAGCAGCGTACCATTCGTTTGGGGGAACCATGACGTTCGCCGTTGGAGAGAAACTGGCCCTCTTGGGCGGGACGAAGGCGATTCACGATCCTCTGCCGACCTTCTCGCAGAGCGCGGGCCGGACCTTCGGACCGGAAGAAGAGGCACTGCTTCTGAGCGCCCTGCGTTCCGGTTGTTTGAGCCGGAACGGAGGCACCCTGGTAAAGCGGCTGGAGGCGGAGTTCGCCGCGGCGCTTGGCACGCGATACGCCGCGGCCTGCTCGCACGGCAGCGCGGCCGTCCACCTGGCCGTGGCGGCGCTCGACCCGGAACCCGGAGACGAGTTCATCGTTCCGCCGATCACCGACCTGGGCTCGATTGTCCCGGTGCTGTGGCAGAACTGCGTGCCGGTTTTCGCGGACGTGGATCGCCGCACCATGACGCTCGACCCGGCCGATGCGGCGCGCCGCATCACGCCGCGGACCCGGGCCATCATCGCCGTGCACCTGGCAGGTCAACCCTGCGACATGGGCGGGCTGCGCGCGCTGGCCGAGAGGCGCCGCCTGGTGTTGATCGAGGACTGCGCACAGGCCTACTGGGCCGAGTACCAGGGTCAGCGAGTGGGCACGATCGGAGACATGGCGTGCTTCAGCTTACAGCAGAGCAAGCACATCACCAGCGGCGAAGGGGGCCTGCTGGCGACCTCGAACGCGGAGTACGCGGGCCGCGCGGAGTTGTTTGCCGACAAGGCCTGGCCGCGCCATCCGCCAGTGCTGGGCTCCTCGCGCTTCCTGTTTCTGGCGCAGAACTACCGCATGACCGAGTTGCAGGCGGCCGTGGCGTTGGGGCAGCTTCCGAAAGTCGCCGCCGTGGTGGAGCGCCGGCGTGAGCGCGCGCAGCAACTCAGCCGCCTGATTGCGGGCATTCCGGGCGTCCAACCGCCCCACGTGCCCGAGGGCACGCGGCCTTCGTATTGGCTGTACATGCTGCACGTGGCGGGGAGGGCGGCGGAGTTCGGCGAAGCGCTCGCGGCCGAGGGCGTTCCCTGCTGGCCGCGGTACATCGTGGATCCGCTCTACCGCTCGCCGATTTTCGCCGAGCGAAAAACCTACGGCACCTCCGGCTTCCCCTTCTCCCAGTGGCCGGGCCAGGATTTCCATCCCGGCTTGTGCCCCAACGCCGAGGCCGCGCTCTCCGGAGTTATCGCCATTCATTGGAACGAGAATTACACCGCATCGCAGGTGGAGCAGATCGCCTCGGCTATCGCCAAGGTTGCCGATCATTACCGAAGCGGGAACGCATGAAGCCCTGGATTCCGATCGCCGCCGCCGCGGCCTGTGTGATTTGGGCCGCGCCGCAACCCAAGCCGGCGAGCCTGCCGTGGTACATGCGGGAGACGGCCATGACGGCCGGCGCGCGGCTCACGTTCCTGGAGAAATCCTGGTGGCCGCGGGCTAAGGCGCTGGCCGAAGGCGAGAGCTTCACGCTGGACCTCAACCAGGACGGCCGCCCGGACACGCTGATCGAGCGAAAAGACGGCAACCTCATCGAGGTGATCGACGACAGCGGCAGCGCGGACCGGATCGACAACCAGGCCAGCGCGGCCTACGTGGTCAGCCTGAAGGGCACCGGCCTGGTGGACCGCATGGTGGTCTACATCGACAACAACGGCGACGGGAAGGCGGATGAGACCGAGTTCCGCCACTACCAGGACGGCTATCTCCGCTACGCCTGGTTCAGCGAGGATTACGACAACACCGGGGGCCCGGTGTTCGGCATGCAGAACTGGAGTTACGCGGGCACCAACAATCCGGACAACCGCTTCCGCGGGAACATGATGATCTACCTGAACAAGTACGATCCGGAAACCCGCGCCTGGGTGCCGCTCTCCGAGTGCCCGTTTGCGTTCTGGGACTTCAACCACGACGGGCGCAGCGACGTGGTGCTGCGGGTGAGCGCCGCGCCACTCGCGAGCAATACGGGCAAGGACTCCGACTACGCCAACAATTATCAGTACATGTGGGCGCCGAAGGCCACGCCGCTGGCCGAGACCGGCAACATGAACGTGCGCTACAGCTACAACATCGACCCGGAGCCGCGCCGGGAGCCCTTCAACAAGCCGCACTATAACTTCGGCTTCAACATGGTGGGAGCCCAGCCGTACAACTATCCGCACATGACCTATACCAACCCGCGGCGGCGTCCCCCGCAGACCGTGGTGCGGATCCCGTGGAAAGACGGAATGGCGGTGGCGCTCGATTACCCCGCCCAGAGCACCGGATTCAGTTGGAACGAGGCGCACGACGTGTGGCGCTGGGAGGGCCAGTTCTGGATCTTCGAGCGCGAATACATGCCCAATACCGGCGGCCCCACCATGCGCTGGAACATGCGGCGCGAGTATTCGGCGGACCCCGCCAGCCGGCGCAAGCTGTACTACTCCGAGGTGGACCAGCGCTATCACCTCTTCGGCGCGCGCGAAGGGTGGCTGGAAGCCGGCCACCTGGTGAACAACTCCAAGGACCTGGAGTTCCGCTATTTCGACAGCAATGGCGACGGCTACCTGGACACCTTCGAGGTTTTCCTGGGCTCGAACCCCGTGCCGGTGCGCGTGAGCCGGGTGAGCGACCCCCGCGCCCGCCCGGTGACGTTGACGCGCGAGTTCCTGCAGGAGGACTACAACCAGCGCGTGCTGCCGCGCGCCATCGAGGAGAACCGGCAGTTGATCGCTTCTCTGAAGAATGTCGCCCAATCCGATCTGGCGGCGGCGTACGAAGCCGAAGCCGGCAAGACCGAATACCTGGAGCGGCGGCGTTATTGCCTGGATATCGCGCGGGAGCTGTACTTCTTGAAGGCGCGGGATTTCTTCTACACGCGCAACGCCGCCGGAGCGTATCCCAACCTGGAGGCGAGCCGCAAAGCCGCCAGGCTGCTCACGCCCGGGCCCGTGGAGGGAGGCTACACGCTGGGCGATTCGCTCAAGTATTGGACCGAGGCCAGGCGGATCGAGCAGTTCGTGGAGGCCTACGCCAACGGCAGGTTCGACGAGGCCAAACGCCTGGTGGACCAACTGCGGGCCGAATAGCCGGCCGCGGCATTTCAGGAAACAATGAACAGTCTGCACCTCACCTTCCCCGACTACGTGGTGATCGTGGGGTATTTCCTGGTGGTGCTCTGGGTGGGCTTTTACTTCAGGAAGCACCAGGAAGCAGCTAGCGATTATTTCGCCGCCGGCCGGCAGATTCCGTGGTGGCTGGCCGGAATCTCGCATTACATGTCGAGTTTCAGCGCCTTCTCGTTCATTGCCTACTCGCAGACGGCGTATTCCTACGGCTGGGTGGCTGTCACGCTGTTCTGGGTCACCATGCCAGCTTGCGTGCTGGGCGGCCTGATCTTTGCGCGGCGCTGGCGCCGGGCACGGGTCATCACTCCGGTCGAGTTTCTGGAGCGGCGCTTCAATTCCGCGCTGCGCCAGCTTTTCGCCTGGGCGGGCATCCCAGTCAAGATCTTCGACGACGCGCTCAAGATCTTTGCCACCGGGCTGTTTTTGGCACTCGGGGTAGGTATGGAACTCAAGTCCGCGATTCTGCTCTGCGGCGTGGTCATGGTGACCTACACGTTCCTGGGCGGGCTGTGGGCGCTGGTGGTGACCGATTACGTGCAGTTCCTGATGAAGATGATGGCCATCGGCCTGCTGTTTCCGTTGGCGGTCTGGAAGGCGGGCGGCCTGAGGGCCTCGCTCAGCGGCCTGCCGCCCGGGTTCTTCCACCTGAGCGGCGGCCCCTACGGCTGGACCTACATTCTGGGCTTCACGCTGCTGATGATCATCAGTTACAACGGCTCGTGGGCCCTGGCGCAGAAGTATTACTCGGTGCCGGACGAGCGCGCCGCGAGCAAGGCCGCGTACCTGGCCGCCGGGCTCAACTTCTTCGGCGCGCCGCTGATGATGCTGCCGGCCATCATCGGCCGCCACCTGCTGCCGGACCTGGTGGCGCAGCATCGCACGGCGGACACCTACGTCCTGCTGGTCCTGGAGCTGTTGCCGGTGGGCATGATCGGCGTGATCGTGGCGGCCATGTTCTCGGCCACCATGGCCACGGTCAGCGCTGATCTGAATGCCATCGCCAGCGTGCTGACCAAGGATGTCTACCAGCGGATGATGAATCCGAAGGCTTCGGAAGCGGCGCTGCTGCGGGTGGGCCGGGCGTCCACTCTGGCGCTGGGCGGGCTGGTGGTGGCGCTGAGCCTGTGGGTTGCCCTGAGCCACTCCGAATCGCTGTTTCACGTGATGGTGACGGCCTTTGGGCTGCTGCTCGCCCCGGCACTGCTACCGCTGCTCGCCGGGCTGACGGTGCGCTGGCTCACGTGGAAGGGAGCGCTGGCAGGCTTCGTGGCGGGCCTGGGCACCGGCCTGATCACGCTCTCGATCAAGACCTGGTATCTGCCCAAATTGCCGGGCATCTCGCCGCAGTTCGCCAACTTCACCTTTGAAGGCATCTCCATTCTGATCAACCTGGGAGCCGCGTGCGCGGCCATGTGGATCGGGAGCCGCTGGGTGAAGGCCGGCCCCGGCGAGCCAGAGCGGATCCGGGAGTTTTTCGCGGCCCTGGACCAGCCGGTCACCGCCAAGGAGGCCGGCGAGCCGCGTGCCATCGCGCCGCTGAAGGCCATCGGCGGCCCCACCATGGTGGTGGGGGTTCTGCTGGTGATTGCGGCGCTGTTTGTTCCGGCGGCGTCGGCCAGGACCATCGACCTGGCAATGGGCGCCGGCCTGGCCTTGCTGGGCCTGGCCCTGCATCAGCGGCAACGCGGACGCGTGTAGAATAACAGCGTGTTCCGCGCTGTCCTTCTGCTGCTGCTCGGGCTGGCCTCGGCGCCGGCCGAGGTGCGCTTCAACCGCGATATCCGCCCCATCATGTCGGACACCTGCTTCCGCTGCCACGGGCCGGACAAGAACGCGCGCATGGCGGGCATGCGCCTGGACATTCGGGATGAGGCGCTGAAGCCCACGCGCTCCGGTGTGACTCCCATCGTGCCAGGCGATCCCGAAAAGAGCGCCATCATCCAGCGCATCTTCTCGCCGAGCCCGGCGCGCATCATGCCGCCGCAGTTCGCGCACAAGGAACTCACCGCAAAGCAAAAGGAACTGATCCGCCAATGGGTGGCCGAGGGCGCCAAATACGAGGGTCACTGGGCCTACCAGCCGGTGGTGCGGGCGGCGCCGCCGGAGACCGCCAACCGGGCGCTGGTGCGCAATCCGATCGATGCGTTCATCCAGGCGCGCCTCGAGCGCGAAGGTCTACCGCCCTCGCCCGAAGCCGGCCGGCGCACGCTCATCCGGCGGGTCACGCTGGATCTCACCGGAGTGCCGCCCACTATCCAGGAGGTGAACGAGTTCCTGGCGGATACCTCCCCGAACGCGTACGAAAAGGTGGTGGACCGCCTGCTGGCCTCGCCGCGCTACGCGGAGATGCGCGCGCTGCGCTGGCTGGACGCGGTGCGCTACGCGGATACTTGCGGTTTCCACGGCGACAACGCTTACCCGATCTGGCCCTACCGGGACTACGTGCTGCGCGCCTTCCGCGACAACAAGCCATTCGACGTCTTCACGCGCGAGCAGCTTGCGGGCGACCTGCTGCCGGACGCCGGTATCGAGCAGAAGGTGGCCTCGGCGTATAACCGCCTGAACCGCACCTCCGCGGAGGGCGGCATCCAGCCCAAGGAATACCTGGCGAAATACGCGGCCGACCGCGTGCGCACAGTGAGCACGGTGTGGCTGGGCAGCACGGTGGGCTGCGCCGAATGCCACGACCACAAGTTCGATCCCTTCACGGCGCGGGAATTCTATTCGCTGAAAGCCTTCTTCGCCGATGTCAAGGAGACGGGCCTGGTGCCGGACCGCGGCCCCAAGGCATGGGGCACGCAGATGCTGCTGCCGAGCGGCGCGCAGCGCGAAGAACTCGAGGCCATCGAGGGGCAGCTTGCCCGGGCGCGGCAGAACCTGGATCGGAAGACCGAAGCCTTCGAAGCCGGGCAGCAAGCTTGGGAGAAGGAAATGCTGCGGCGCCTGGGAGCCGGCGAGTTCGCCTGGCGCTACCAGCGCCCGCTCACGGCCGCCTCGGCCAACGGCGCGAAATTGACTATCTACAACGAGGAGCTTGTGGACCGCAGCTACCAGGTGGAGGCCACGATTGTCTCCGACCGGCAGCCCGGGCACGGCATGGTGGTGGCGAGCGGCCCGAACCCCGACAACGAAACCTACACCGTGACTTTCCGGCCCGGAGAAGGCACGTGGACCGCGCTGGGGATCGAGGTGGTGCAGGACGAGAGGCTGCCGGGTGGGCGATACGCGCGCGGCGGGGAGCACCTGCTGCTCACCGGGGTGGAAGCGGAGGTGAGCGGCGGCCCGGAGGCGGACCGGCGGCTGGAGTTCGCCACCGCGACCTCGAACGTGGCCATTCCGGCGCCCGAGTATCCGCCTTTGGCCGTGCTGGACAACGACCCGCAGACCGGCTGGGGCACCGTGAATTCGAGTGATGGCGGCAACCTGATGCTGGCCCTGCGCTTTTCCGGGAAGCTGAGTACGCAGGCCGGCTCGGTGGTGACGGTCCGCCTGCGGCACGATTCGCCGGAACTGCGGCGCGCCACCATCGGCCGGTTTCGCGTGGCGCTTTCCTCCGCGGAGCATCCCATCGCGGACCCGGAAATGGTGAGTAAAGCGCTGCGCAAGGCGGAAGCCGATCGCAAGGAGGAACAGCAGAGCGTCATTCGCGAGTGCCTGCAATGGACCACGCCGGACCTGGAGCCGGCCGCCGCGGAAGTGGACCGCCTGGAGGCCCGGGAAGGCCTGCTCAAGGCGCAGATTCCGCCGGTCGTAGTGACGCAAGCCACCGAGCCGGCGGTGACCCGCATTCTGCCGCGGGGCAACTGGATGGACGACTCCGGCCTGGTAGTGAACCCGGCCATTCCCGCCGCCTTCGGCACTCTGGCTACCGGCGGGGGCCGCGCCACGCGCCTGGATCTGGCCAACTGGATCGTTTCGCCGGAAAACCCCCTCACGGCGCGCGCCTTCGTCAACCGGCTGTGGCGCGAGTTTTTCGGCGCGGGCATCACGAAGACGCTGGACGATCTGGGATCGCAGGGAGAGTGGCCCACCAATCCGGAACTGCTCGACTGGCTGGCCAGCGAGTTCATGCACCCCGAGTGGGAAGCCGCCGGCGCGCACGCGTGGGACGTGCGACACGTGATCCGAACGATCGTCACCAGCTACACCTACCGGCAATCCTCGCGGAGCACGCCGCAACTGGAGGAGCGCGACCCGGACAACCGCCTGTATGCGCGGCAGAGCCGTTTCCGGGTGGACGCCGAGGTAGTGCGCGATGTCGCGCTTTCAGTTTCCGGGTTGCTGAAAGAGAAGTTCGGCGGCCCCAGCGTGAAGCCTTACCAGCCGGAGGGCTACCTGGCGGCGCTGAACTTCCCCAAGCGCGAGTATTCGGCCAGCCGCGGCGACGACTTGTACCGGCGCGGCCTGTATACCTTCTGGCAGCGTACCTTCCTGCATCCCAGCCTGGCGGCCTTCGACGCGCCCACGCGCGAGGAATGCACGGTCAACCGGGTCAACTCCAACACGCCGCTCCAGGCCCTGGTGCTGCTGAACGACCCGATCTATGTGGAAGCCGCGCGCGTGTTCGCCGCGCGCATTTTCGAGGAGGGCGGCGGCAGCCTGGAAAAGCGCATTGACTGGGCCTTTCTGCGCTCGGTGAGCCGCCCGGCTGCGCCGGAAGAGCGGCGGGTGCTGGTGGATCTGTACCGCAAGGAACTGGCGCGCTACCGTGCCGCGCCCGCCGACGCCGTGGCGCTGGTCGAAACCGGGGAGGCTCCGGCGGCGGCGAAACGCAAGCCGGCCGAGGTGGCAGCCATGACCACGGTGGCCCGCGCCATCCTGAACATGCACGAGACGATCACGAGGAATTGAGGGATACCCATGGACCGGTTTGATTCGCATGTCCTCCAAATTCACCGCCGGACGTTCCTGGGACGCGGCGTTTCCGGCCTCGGGCTGCTGGCGCTGAACGCGCTGCTCGACCGGCGGCTGTTCGCCGGCGAAGACGCGCAAGGCGGGCGCTGGCGCGGCGTGGTCACTCCCCGCCATCATCCCGCGAAGGCCAAACGCGTCATCTTTCTCTACCAGGCGGGCGGCCCTTCGCACCTGGAGACCTTCGATTTCAAGCCCACGCTGGCGCGCCTGGACGGCAAGCCCATGCCGGAGTCCATGACCAAGGGGCAGCAGATCGCGCAATTGCAGGGCAAGGCGCTGGTTTGTTTCGGCCCGCAGCACGGTTTCCGGAAATTCGGCAAAGCCGGCCAGGAGCTGTGCGAACTGTTTCCGCACATGGGCAGCGTGGCGGACGAGGTCTGCATCATCCGCTCCATGTGGACCGAGCAGATCAATCACGATCCGGCGCACACCCTGATGAATACCGGCTCGATCATTACCGGGCGGCCGAGCATGGGATCGTGGGTGCTCTACGGGCTGGGCGCGGAGACCGACGATCTGCCGGGCTTCGTGGTGCTGCTTTCCTCCGGGCGCGGCGGGCAGATGCAGCCCATCGCCGCGCGGCAGTGGTCGGCGGGGATACTGCCCAGCCGGTTTCAGGGGGTCAAGCTCAACTCCATTGGCGATCCGGTGCTGTACATCCGGAATCCCCGCGGACTCAACAACGAGGTGGAGCGCGATTCGATCCAGGCCGTCACGGCGCTTGACCGCATCCAGCACGCCGCGCTGGGCGATCCCGAAATCCTGACCCGCATCTCCCAATACGAGATGGCGTTCCGCATGCAGGCCAGCGTGCCGGGCCTGATGGACATGAGCCAGGAGCCGCGCGAGGTGCTGGAGATGTACGGCGCGCATCCGGGCGACGGCTCGTTCGCCTCCAACTGCCTGCTGGCCCGGCGCCTGGCGGAGCGCGGCGTGCGCTTCATCCAGCTTTATCACCGCGACTGGGACCATCACGGCGGCGTGAAGAAGAACATCGCGCTGAAGGCTGAAGAGGTGGACCGCGCTACGGCCGCGCTGATCCGCGATCTGAAGCAGCGCGGCATGCTGGAGGATACGCTGGTGGTGTGGGGCGGCGAGTTCGGGCGCACACCCATGTCCCAGGGCGGCGACGGGCGCGACCACCACATCAAGGGGTTCTCGTTTATGCTGGCGGGCGGCGGCATCAAGCCCGGCATCACCTACGGCTCGACCGACGAGTTAGGCTATGCCGCGGTGGAAAATCCCGTGAGCGTGCACGATTTTCACGCCACCATGCTGCACCTGCTGGGCGTGGATCACAAGCGGCTGGCGGTCAAATTCCAGGGTCTGGACGTGCGGCTCACCGGGATCTCCGGAGACGTGGTCAAGGATATTCTGGCGTGAAGCCTACGCCGTAAGGGTCTGCGAGATCCGCTCGAGCGACATCCAGGCGCCCCCGCGCGCGGCGGACTCCACGGCCTGCGTGATGAATTGCAGCCCGCGCACGCCGTCGTAGACCGTGGGGAACTCGTACTCTTCCGTCTTCAGCGGCTGGCCGGCCAGGTGAGCCCGAATGGCCCGCACGGCGCCCGCATAGATGTTGGCGAAGGCCTCCAGGTACCCCTCGGGATGGCCGACGGGGATGCGCGTGGCGGCCGCCGCCGGCGCCGAAAGATACTCGCGGTGCCCGCGGGTGAGGATCTGGCGCGGCTGGCCGTAGCGGTAGAGATGCATCTCGTTGGGGTTCTCCTGGGCCCACAGGATAGCGCCCTCGGAAGCGTACACGCGGATCTTCAGGCCGTTCTCCTCGCCGGTGGCAATCTGGCTGCACGTCAGCACACCCTTGCCGCCCTTTTCGAAACGCAGCAGGACGTTGGCGTCCTCATCCAGCTTGCGGTTAGGCAGGAAGGTGCTGGTGTCGGCACAGACCGCCGCCACCGGATCGCCGGTGATGTACTCGGCCAGGTTGAAGGCGTGCGTGCCGATATCGCCCAACGCGCCGCCCAGTCCGGATTGCGCCGGATCGACGCGCCAGGAGGCCTGCTTCTGGCCGGCGGTTTCGAGCGGCGCCATGAGCCAGTCCTGCAGGTATTCCACGATGACCTTGCGCACGGTGCCCAGTTGGCCGGAGCGGAACAATTCGCGCGCGTGGCGCACCAGCGGGTGGCCGGTGTAGTTGTGCGTCAACGCGAAGACCAGGCCGGTGCGCTCCACCACCCGCGCCAGGTCCACGGCCTCTTGCAGGTTGAAGGTCATGGGCTTGTCGCACACCACGTGGAAGCCCATCTCCAGAAAGGTCTTCGAGATGGAGAAGTGGGAGTTGTTGGGCGTAACCACACTCACAAAATCGATACGCCGGTCTTCGGGCAGACGCACCTCCCGCGCCGCCATTTCCTCGTACGTCCGGTAACAGCGGCTGGGGTCCAGGTAAAGTTGTTCTCCGGTGCTGAGGGTGTTCTCGAAATCCCGGGAAAAGGACCCGGCCACCAGTTCCACCTGCTGATCCAGGGCCGCGGCGATCCGGTGCACCGCGCCGATGAAGGCGCCCTGCCCGCCGCCCACCATGCCCATGCGAAGCTTCCGATTCCTCGAGTGCGTCATGGCCGTCATTGTATCGAAAGCCTGTGATAGGCTGAAGAAACCGGAGGGTCCGATGCGCCGCAGGTTCTGGATGGCCGCCTGTTTGATGAGCCTGGGAATGCGCCTTCCCGCGGCCGAGCGGGAGGTGACATTCAGCCGCGATGTGGCGCCCATTCTCTACCAGCACTGCGTGTCCTGCCACCACCCCAACGACATCGCGCCCATGTCGCTCCTGACTTACAAAGAGGCGCGTCCCTGGGCCGCGGCGATCAAAGAAGCCGTGCTGCTGCGCAAAATGCCGCCCTGGAAAGCCGACCCGCATTACGGCAAGTGGTCCAACGACCCCAGCCTCAGCGCGGCGGAAATCGAGACCGTTCGAGCCTGGGCGGATGGCGGGAAACTGGAGGGCGATCCCAAGGAGATGCCCAAGGCTCCGGTGTTCGTGGATGGATGGAAGATCGGCCGGCCCGATGTCGTGGTCAGCATCCCCGAGCACAAACTGGAGGCCAAGGGGCCGGACGAATACAGCTACATCGTCGTGCCGACCAACTTCACCGAGGACCGGTGGGTGGTGGCGGCGGAATTGCGCCCGGGTAACCGCAAGATCGTGCATCACGCGCACGTCTTTGTGGTCGAGGAGGACCAACCGGCGAAAGCCGGCGGGGCCAAGGATCCCGCCGCGGAATACGGCCGCTGGCTGCGCATCCGGCAGGGCACTCTGAGCTTTATCCGGCCGGACGCGCCGGTGATCGACGACGGCTGCGCGATCGACGACAACGGCGCCTTCCCCGGCAGCAAGCAGAGCGACCTGGGCAGCCTGA
This sequence comes from Solibacteraceae bacterium, assembly GCA_021324015.1. GTDB lineage: Bacteria > Acidobacteriota > Terriglobia > Bryobacterales > Bryobacteraceae > JAJPJX01. The sequence goes on from JAJPJX010000141.1 coordinate 30,809, forward strand.
TCAGCTCCTACCTGCCGGGCCGCGAACCGGACGTTTATCCCGCGGGCACGGCGCGGCTCATCCGCGCGGGCGCCAAGCTGAATTTCCAGATTCACTATTCCCGCGCCACGGGCAAGACCGAGACCGACGCCACCAGCGTGGGCCTGATCTTCGCCAAGGAGCCGCCCAAACAGATCGCGCGGCGCATCGATCTCTCCAATCACATGTTCCTGATTCCGGCGGGCGAGCCGAACCAGGAGGTGACCGAGTGCCACACCTTCCGCAAGGATATGTACATCACCAGCCTTACGCCGCACATGCACCTGCGCGGGAAAGCGATGCGCATGGAAGTGACCTATCCGGACGGGCGGAAGGAAACGCTGCTGAACGTGCCGCACTACGATTTCAACTGGCAGATCACCTACCGGGCGGCCAAGCCGATCTTCATTCCGAAGGGAACGCGCTTGAAGATCATCGCGCACTTCGACAACTCGCCGAATAACCCGATGAATCCGGACCCCACCAGGGTCGTGCGCTGGGGCGCGGCCAGCGAAACGGAAATGATGGACGGCTGGGTGGAGTACGTAGACACCGCGCCGGAGCCGCTGCTCACCAGCGCGGCCCAGTAGCGGGCACCAGACCAGGATTGGCAATCTTTGCCATGAATGCTACCATTGGGTCGGATCATAATTCGGCAGACAAGGAGCGGTTATGCCGACCCGCAATGTGAATTTGACCGACGAACTGGATCGCTTCGTCACGGAGAAAGTCAAGAGCGGACGCTACGAAAACGCCAGTGAAGTGGTGCGCGCCGCGCTTCGGACCCTCGAACGGGAGGAGCAGGAAGACGCAGCCAGGCTTGCCGCTCTCCGCGCCGCTATCGATGAGGGCGACACCAGCGGCGCCGCCACGGGCGATGTGTTCGCGCGCGTCCGCAAGACCCTCAAACTTGCTGCAAGGCCGCGCTGACCCGTGGGGGTGTTCCGGCTTTCGCGGAGGGCCGCAGCGGATTTGCTGGAGATCGGCGCTTATACGCTTCGCCAGTGGGGCGAAGATCAGACCCTCCGTTACCTCGACAACCTGGAAGCGTGTTGCCGGATGCTCGCCGGCAATCCGGGCCTGGGCCGGGCTTGCGATGACATCCGCCCCGGATTGCAGCGCATGGAGTGCGGCCAGCACGTTGTGTTTTACCGGCAGGAGTCCGGCGGCATTCCGGTTTCCCGCATCCTGCACCGGCGCATGTTGCCCGAACGACAGAGCCCCGGCGATCAAGGTAACGAGCCTTAGTACACGGGGAGGTGCAGGGAGCAGGTCCATCTCAGCGCACCGTCATATTAGTCCATGGTAGGCCGACTAGGTGCGATGCATCGCGAGAAACCCTAGTTGGGCCGATCAGCCGGCCAAAGTCCGGGCTAGCGACTACGCGCCCATGTGAATCTCCCAACCTCCCAGAACCGGACTCCTGGGAAGTTGTCCTGGCCGCGCAAACACAGCTAATGGCGCCAGGAACATTTCCTATGTAACACGTTTGGGCCTGCTCCGGGCTTTTTTCCGCACACTGCTAAAGTTCCAAATGCAGCCGCCACTTCGCATCCAGGCCCTTTTGCTTGAGAAATGCCGACGCAGTCAGATATGTGTTCATCAACTCGAACGATGATGACGTGTAAATGTAGCGGTGCGGGCTGTGAGTGGTGGACCACTGATAGTCCCCGAAATGCGCACTCTCCACGTTCAGCATGAAGTTCAGGCCGGCAAGCATGATGAGGTACTTTCGTTCTCCGGCGGGGTCACCCAGCGGTCCGAGCGCAGAGAAGGAGCGGCATGGCGCGTCGTGGCTGCACACCATGATGTTCATGCACACGTCATCCGGTATCGGCACCTTACCGAGCAGACAGAGCCGCAATTGCTCTTCGTGCGCGTCGAGTGGCAGTTGGATCTTGGTATCCAGCAACGTCCATTCGTGGGCGGACGCCCGCCAGAAAAGGCTGATTCCGAAGAAGATCAGGCTATCGATATCGATTTCAGAGATCTCGGCGCCCGCATACGGCACCAATCGGTCGTCTTGGGTCGGTTCGACCGGCGGATATCCCCGCAAGATCTCGCGTAGCGGGAAGTCCCTCCCATTGAATGCATGCCGGGTCACCCAGTTCTCACCGTATCGATTCAATCGCTGCTCGCAATCGTGGCAGAGGACGTAATCCTTTATGTGGCCCGATTTCTGCACGAACTTTTCGGTGGTGAGCAGGACGGGATTCGGGTTGCCACCGTCCTCATTCTGGAGCGCCTTATACAACGACCGGGGATACAAATGGCTGTCCTGCAGTTCCCTGTCTTCCAGGCACAACCTGCAGATGCCGACTGGCATGGCGACATCACATCTCTACAAACATACCATTTGGCTGCGTAACGCGCGAGGATGAGATTTGGTTTCCAGGTGAATCCTCCCCGACGCCGAAGGGTTCCGGAATCCGAGTGGACCCCGGCTCCCCCGGACGGGCTTGGCATGGGTTAGCGAACGTGCGAAATGGTGTACTTAGCCTCCTCGCAGAGCACCAGGCCGCCGGGGCCAAGATAGCCCAGGTCGCGGAGACGGCGGCGCCCCATGGAACCGGCTCACGTTCGGCGAGATCACGGCAGCAGGATCCGCGCATCCTGCCGTTTGTGCTGAAATACAACTTCTGATGACCCGGAGATCGTTCAGCGTGGCGGCGGCCCTGTTCCCGGTGCGCCTCGGGGCAAAGCCGGAAATCCGGCGGGAAGTGTTTCTGCGCTCGCCGGTGAAGGGGGTGGCCGTGATGGCCTTTGCCTACTACACCCGCAAGGCGGGCGGCGACATGGTTTCGGTCGAGCAGCGCTGGAGCCGCTCGGACACCATCGATGTGGCCTACATCCGCCGCTCGAGCGACCACGGAAAAACCTGGAGCGCTCCGGTCGAGCAGCCCACCGGCGAGAAGCGCCCCGGCGGGATGCTGCGGCGGCACCTGCGCGCCGGCTTCGTGGATCCGCACACCGGCCGCTACCTGGAGTTCTGGAACGAAGGCATCCTGCCGACCGACGACCCGCTGGAAGGAATGCGGCAATGGAACCTATTCTACCGGCTGGACGGAAAGGCGCACCAGATCATGCAAAGCGGGGCGGAGTTCGGCCCGCGGCATCCTCTGCCGGGCGTTTACACGGGCAAGAATTGCGTGATGATCGGGGATACCGCGTGCGTCCCGCTGGGGCGGAAGGGCGAGATCCTGCTGCCGGTGGACACCACCGCGCTCAATCCCGACGGCAGCCTCTACAACCCGACGGGCGGCTACACCTACACGGACGCGGTGGTGCTGCACGGCGCCTGGCGGGGCGGCCGGCTGGAGTGGCGCATGGCGCAGGCGGTGAAGGGCGATCCGCGGCGCTCCACGCGCGGCATGGACGAGCCCACGGTGGCCGAACTGGCGGACGGGCGCCTGATCCTGGTCATGCGCGGCTCGAACGACAAGCGCCCGGAACTGCCCGGGTACCGGTGGATTTCCTTCTCGAAAGACGGCGGCTGGACCTGGACCGAGCCGCGCCCGTGGACCTATACCAGCGGGGAGACATTTTACTCGCCGAGTTCGTGCTCGCAGTTGCTGCCGCATCCCAACGGGAGGCTCTACTGGCTGGGGAACATCTCGCCGGGGAATCCGCGCGGAAACCGCCCGCGGTATCCGTTCTTCATCGGCGAGGTGGACCGCGAGTCCGGGCTGCTGATCCGCGACCGCGTGCGCCTGGTGGACGACCGCCAGCCCGGCGAGCCGGAACTGCTGACGCTTTCCAACTTCTACGCGCGCGAGGACCGGGAGACCGGAGGTGTGGCTCTGCACATGACGCGCCTCATCGCGCAACCCGGCGGCTGGTCTGGCGACGCCATGCTGTATCGCATCGAGGTATGAGGCCGGCTGAATCCGGAGCCCCGGCCTTTACGGCAGCGTGGCGGCCAGCACCTTCGCCAGGCGAGCGCCTGCCAGGGCTACCTGCTTGCGGGCGGTGGTGAGAGCCTTCTGCTCGTAGGCGGCGGTGAGCGGGTAGGGGCCCGCCGCATCGCCGATGGGCGCGCAATAGACGGTGTTGCGCGCGAGGCTCCAGCTTGCGCGCACCCAGGCGCTGACCCGGTTGGATGCGGAGGCCCGGGAGACGGACGGAAGGCGGCCGGCGGCTTTGGCGACCGTGTCGGGGTCGTTGCTCGCGCCCAGGCGGCGGTCCCAATACGAGTGCAGTTCCGTGTCGTGAGTGGCGCGGGTGGGCTTGACTTTGACTTTATTGCCGCCCGCGTCGCCTGCGGGCAGAGCGGGCGTGAACCGGGATGTGCAGTGCAGCGGCTGGTGGATGTCGCCCACCAGGTGCAGCAGCCAGACCAGGTCGTAGGATTGGAGCGCGGCCAGCGTATTATCGCCCGGGGATGGCGGGGTGCGCAGGGCGGCCAGAAACAGCTCGATGCGCTCCTGAGCGTTGACCGAAGCCGGTTGCCGGCCCTGCGCGCCGCCCACGGCCAAGGGCACATCGATGTAATGCCAGTAACGGTGCTGCAGGTGATCGGCATAGCCAATGTTCTGCGCCGCCGCCGGCCTGCCGTTGGGATTCTCGCCGTCATTGGTATAGTGCGGGTCCTGCTTGATCTCGTCGGGCCAGGTGGCCGCGAGCATCATGGCGCGCTGGAGGCGCTGGTCACGGTGCGCCTCGTCGTCCGGTATCCCGGCGACCCAGGTGTTGTAGTCGGGGTGCAGGCGTAGCAGCCGGTCCACCTTGGCCCTGGTGGCGGCATCCAGGTGTTGGAAAGCCACCCAGGCAACCATCATGTGGCCCTGGCCATCCCAGGAACGTAAGGGCTGCAGCCCGGCGGAGGCAGCCAACACGGCGAGCAAGAAGTAGGCGCGCATAGGCAATCAGCGGATTATACGTCAGCCGGCTCTCACCGCAGCCTCCACAACATCACGGCCCCCGGCGCGCTGCGGCCGGTTGCGGTGAACCACCGGCGGTCGGGGCTGAAGGCCCCTTCCTGCGCCTCGACTCTGGGTGCGAGTGTCCTAATCTCCCGGCCGGAAGCGGCGTCGAAAAGGCGCACGCTGCCCGGCTGGTTGAGTTCCCCGTGCGCCGCCAGGATTCCCCGGCCATCAATACTCCAGGCGACGGCCGAAACCCAATCTCCCGCGGGCACGGAGAACCGGCCGCGCCCCGTGGCCAAGTCCCAGACTGCCAGGGCGGCGGTCTGCCCCGGCGCCACCTCCATGCCGGCTGGGGAGCGGAAGCGGACTTGCGCCCGGCTGCCCGCGGCCAGCGTTCTGCCGTCGGGGCTGAAGGCCAGCGCCGCTACGGCCGCACCCATGCGGAACTCGCGGAGATCGTGGCCCGCGGCCAGGTCGAACACCCGGATGACGCCAGCCCGGGCGCTGGCCGCCACCAGCCTGCTGTCCGGACTGAATGCGACGGCGCCAAGGTTGTAGAGATCGGGTTCGCCGAACTGGACTATGTTTCGGCCCGAGGCCACGTCCCAGACGGAGACCACACCCCGGCTGCTGGCCGCCAGGAGCTTTCCGTCCGGACTGAACACCGGCGAGGTCAGCACATCGCCGGCGCCGCGGAACTCCCGCACGAGGGTGTGCGCCGTCAGGTCCCAGAGCCGGATGCTCCGGACTCCGGCGGCCAGGAAGCGGCCGTCCGGGCTGTAGGCAATGCCCAGCGCGGCCTCCTCCGTGCGTGGTCCGGGTAGTTCCCGGCGGGTGGCCAGGTTCCAAATCTGGAGTCCAGCGGATGCCAGGTGGGTGCCGTCCGGGCTGAATGCCACGCCATGGCCGCCGCGCGGGGCCAGGGTGAACCGTGCCTGTCCGCTCCGCGTATCGAAGACGCGGATGGCCGGATCCCTTCCGGCTACGGCCAGCCATGCGCCGTCCGGGCTGACGGCCAGCAGTTCGCACCGCCATGCGCCGGCAGAGACTCTCCGCACGGGCGCCTGGCCGCGCGTGGAGCGGATGCCCACGACGTCGTCCGGATGCGCCGACCAAGCCACCCAGCCGGCGCCGGGGCTGAATGCCAAGGGGCCCGTGTTGCCCGGGGCGACGGAGATGCCGGCCTCCCGGCCGTCCTGGCGCAGGCGGATACGCTGGGCTGTCCATTGGCCTTCCTGACGGGCTTCCCAGCGTCCATCCCCGCTCCAGGCGCGCACGATCTCGCGGCGCGTCCCGCGCAGCAGGCCGGTCCGCGCGTCAAACGCCTTCACCACGCCCTGGATTTCCATATCTCCGAACTGGGAGGCCACCCACACCTGGCCGCCGTCCGGCGAAAATGCCAGAGCCGAGATTTCATATTCCCGCGAGGACAGCACCCGCAAGAGTTTGCCCGCCGGAATGTCCCACAAACGCACGGAGTCCCCCGCACTCGCCAGCCGCGCGCCGCCCGGCCCGAATGCCAGGTGGGTTACCGGGCCGGCGTCACCCGCAAGACTGCGCAGCAGTTTGCGCGCCCCGGCATCCCAAACGCGAATGGTGCGATCCTCGGAGGCGGAAGCCAGCAGGCGCCCGTCAGGGCTGAATGCGATGGCCCGCACCGCGCCGGTGTGACCCGCCAGGCGGCCGGTCTCGACACCGCTGCGCGGATCCCAGAGCAGCACCGCGCCGTCCCCTCCGGAGGAGGCCAGCGTCTTCCCATCCGGGCTGAACAGCAGGGCCGTGACCGGCCTGGTATGTCCGGAAACCAGCACGAGGTCGGCGGGAACCTCTTCCACCGGTGGCGCCGGCACGAGCACCGCTTGTATCTGGCCCAGCAGAAACATCGTCACGGCGGCGAGCACGCCGTTCCCGATGCACGGAAGCTGCCAAAGTAGAATGGACCTGATGACCTGCTGCGCCGAACTCGGCAAGCTGATGGATCTGGAGATGGTCCGCCATGCGCAGCCCTATCAGCTCACCAACGGGCGCCTGCTGACGGAGATCGACACCGAGTACTATTTTGTGTTCGGCGAGGAACGCCCGTGTTACGTGGGCATCAATTACTGCCCATTTTGCGGCCGGGTGCTCTCCCGGGGACTGTGGAACCTGGAGAAGAAGAAATAAGGCCGAAGGTCAGGCAGTTACCAGTTCCCGCAGCTTCCGCCCGCAGATCATGCTGCCCGCGTGCTTATCGCCGGCGGGGCCCGGCCAGTGCGTTTCCAGGCTGATGTATCCGTGGTAGCCGTCCCGGACCAGCGCCGCAATCTGCCCGGGCCAGTCGATCGCTCCGTCGCCCAGCGGTCCCCAGGTGGGCTTGTGGTTCTCCACCCGGCAATCCTTGGCGTGCACGTGCACGATGCGCTCGGGCGGCAGCCGCCGGTAGCCGTCGGGGAACGGGACCTCGCCGGAAACGAACGCGTTGGCGGGATCCCAGACCACCTGGAGGTTCGGATTTGGCAGGGCCGCCAGCAGGCGCGCGGTTTCCGCGGCCGTGGCGATATTACACGCGTGCTCGTTTTCGAGGCCGATAATCAGATCCTGGGCCGCGGCTTGCTCCGCCAGGTCGCGCAGCGCCACCACGATCCGGTCGAAGCATTGCTCCGGGGCGACTGTGCGCCAGTAGGAGAATACACGGACGATGCGCGCCCCCATGCGCCGGGCGATCTCGAAGGCCCGCCGGGCCAGGACGAGCTGGCCGGCGAACGTGTGCCGGGCGGCGAAGATATCCTGCTGGAAGCGGGGATCCACCTCGGGGGCATCCGGCAGGACGCACTTTAGCAGGGGAGAGGCGATGGAGATGACGCGCATCCCCTGCGCTTCGACGATGCGTTTGGCCTGGTTCAGCTCTTCATCGGTGAGATCGATGATGTTTTTGCCGAACACCATTCTGAGCTCGGCGGCCACCATGCCGACTTCGGCCATGGAGCGGACGGCGGTCTCGAGGTCGGGCGAAAATTCATCGGTGATGGCGGCCAGGGGAAAGTATTGGGGCATGCACCCGCTATTCTACCGGATGCCAAAATTGGGCTTGTACTTGTCCGGCAGGCGGCAGGGTTTCATATCGCGGCCCAGGAACACGTGCTTGGTTTCGCCGGTGGCCACCTTGCGGCCGTTTTCGGCCAGCCGCATTTCGTAGCGGAACACCACCATGCGCGTGCTGGCGGCCTCCACCCAGGTCCGGATGATGATTTCCTCGTCGAACCGGGCGGGGTATGAATAGCGGCAGTTGGCTTCCGCGACCGCCAGGAAAACGCCGTCCTCCAGTTCCATATCCCGGTACCGGAACCCGCGAGCCTTGCAGTATTCCACCCGGCCGACCTCCATACAGACCAGGTAGTTGGAGTAGTAAACGACGCCCATCTGGTCGGTTTCGGCGTAGCGCACGCGGATGCGGGTCTCGTGGGAGGACATTCCGGAGAATTATAGCGAAAGGGAACGGAGGGCCTTTTCGAGGCGTCTGTTACACTGACGAATAGAAGGAGAAATGCGCATCAGAGTGCTGTTTTTCGGCATGCTCAAAGACGTCACCGGCATGTCCGAGGACCAGGTGGAAGCGGCTGACGGCGCCACGCTGGCCGCGATTTTCGAGCACTACGCGGGGAGGTTTCCGCGGGTGCGGGAGATGGCCGGCAGCATCGTGCTGGCGCGGAATCAGGAATTCGCCGATCCCGCCACGGCCGTGCGGGAGGGGGACGAAATCGCGTTTCTTCCGCCGGTCAGCGGGGGATCCGCCGAATACCTGGAGGAGATCTCGGAAAACGGACATCTGTTCGCGCTCACGCGGCAGCCGATCCACCGCGAGAAGATCATCCACCGGCTGCTGACGGGGGCTGACGGTGCGGTGGTGGACTTCGAAGGGGTGGTCCGCAACAACACCCAGGGGCGCCGCACGCTTTTTCTGGATTACGAGTGTTACGCACCGATGGCGATTAAGACGATGGCGGAGATCGGCCGGGAGATCGCGGCGAGCTATGCCATCAGCCGGATCGCGATGGTGCACCGGCTGGGCCGCCTGCTGATCGGGGAGGCCAGCGTGGCCGTGGTGGTGACCGCCCCGCATCGCAAAGCGGCGTTCGAAGCAGCGCTGGAGGGGATCAACCGGCTGAAGCGCCGGGTTCCGATCTGGAAAAAAGAACACTTCGCCGACGGAGAAGTCTGGGTCGAAGGAGAGTGGGACCAGCGTGCGCCGCGTGTCCAGTCTTGTTAGACCGCTCGCGGGCCTACTGATTGCCGCGGCGGCTTGCGCCCAGCAGCCGGTGATCCGGGTCAGCGTGACCCTGGTGCGGATATTGGCCACGGTCAAAGACCCCCAGGGGCAGCTGGTGGGCTCGCTCGAAAAACCGGATTTCGAGGTGTACGACAACGGCGTCCGGCAGGAGATCGCGGTCTTCGAGCGCCGCACGGAACAGCCTCTCTCCATCGCCCTTCTGGTGGACATCAGCGGCTCCACGGCCAAGGAACTCAAGTACGAAGTGGACTCCGCCACCCGCTTTCTGAAGGCCCTGCTGTTTGAGGGCAACGAGCGGGACACCGTGGCACTGTACAGCTTTAACTACGAGGTGCGACGGCCCAATTTCTTCACGCACAATTACGGACCGCTGGAAAAATCCCTAAGGATGCTGCGCGCCGACGCGGGAACTTCCCTGTATGACGCCATTTACCTGGCGGGCCAGGATCTGGAGGACCGCGAAGGACGCAAGGTGATGGTGATTGTCACCGATGGGGGGGACACTACCAGCCGATCCAAGTTCCACGATGCGGTGGAAGCCGCGCAGTTAGCGGACGCCGTCATCTACCCCATCCTGGTGGTCCCCATTACCAACGACGCCGGGCGAAACGTGGGGGGAGAGAATGCCCTGACCACCCTGGCCGCCTGGACCGGAGGACGCGTATTCACCCCCAGCGTGGGCGCGGCGCTGGACACCGCTTTCGAGGACATCATCAAGGAACTGCGCACCCAATACCTGCTGGCCTATTATCCGAAGGGAGTCCCGCTGACCAAAGAACGGTTTCACCGGCTGGAAGTCCGGCTGCGGCGGCCGGAATTGCGGGTGCTGTCGCGCAATGGCTATTATGGGGAAGCCGAGGGTGATTCCGGATCATCCGGTGCCCGGATTTCGGTCAGCCCCGAACGCACCACCCGGCAGCAGAATCACCGGCAGGAGAAACAGTGACCAAACAAGGCAAATCCGGCACGCGTGCGCCCGAGCAGACCTTCGAGGAAGTGCGGTATCTGAAGCACCTGATCCAGAACGCGATCCCGGTGCGGGTGCGGCTCGGCAGCGGGGAAGAGGTGAAGGGCATCATCGAGTACTACGATCATTCCTTCATCCGCATCACCCGGACCGACGCCCCCAACCTTTTCATCTTCAAGCACGACATCCTCTACCTCGTCGAGGAAGGCTCGTAGTTCGCGCGGGATGGCCTCCTATCTGGAAACCGCGGCCGATATCGCGCGGGAGGCGGGCGCACTCCTGGCGCACTACTTCGAACGGCGCGTCGGATTTGAGCTGAAGGGCGAATTCGACCTGGTGACCGAAGCGGACCGGGCTTCGGAAAAGCTGGTGGTGGAACGTTTGCGCTCGCACTTCCCCGGCCACGCGATCGTGGCGGAAGAGGGCGGCGGGCACAGCAGTTCGTCGGACTACCGCTGGTACGTGGATCCGCTGGATGGGACCACCAACTTCGCGCACACCTTCCCCCTGTTCAACGTCACGCTGGCGCTGGAGCACGCCGGGGAGATGGCGGCCGGGGTGGTTTTCGACCCGGTCCGGCAAGAGTTGTTCGCCGCCGAGCGCGGCGCCGGCGCGTACCTCAATAACCGGCGCATCCGCGTTTCGCAAACCGCCAAGCTGGAGGACAGCCTGGTGTGCACGGGTTTCCCCAGCCGACGGCGGCACCTGAGCGTGAACATCCACTTCTACCATCAACTAGCCATGGCGACCCACGGGGTGCGCCGCACCGGGAGCGCCGCCTTGGATCTGGCCTACGTAGCTTGCGGGCGGCTGGACGCGTTTTGGGAGTTCGGGCTGAACCCCTGGGACATGGCCGCTGGGCGCCTGCTGGTGGCGGAAGCGGGCGGAAAGTACTCGGACATGCAGGGCGCGCCGCACCATTTGAGCAGTCCGCACCTGCTGGCCGACAACGGTCATCTGCACAGCCCTTACCTCGAGATCTTCGGCGAAATCTTCAGCGGCCGCTACCGCGTCCCCATTCCGGGCCTCTGATCTCCGGCTCCGAGGCATCACAGCAGCAGGGCGGCGCGGAGGAGTTCGGCGACGCTCCAGGCCTGGGCGATGCAGCCGCGAGGGTGGTGGGGCTCGTCGCCATCGAAGATTTCCGAGATCTGGCCGAGGCCGGCCTGTTCGAGATGCTCCTGAAGCGGGGCGAGCCATTGCCGAACCTGGCGGCGGACGGCGTCGTCGCGGCCGTAGAGATTGATCCAGGCGGTCAGGAAGGGGCCGAGCAGCCAGGGCCAGACGGTGCCCTGGTGGTAGGCGGCGTCGCGGGAGACCTGGTCGCCCTCGTAGCGGCCGCGGTAGCGTGGGTCGCGAGGGGAGAGCGTGCGCAGGCCATAAGGGGTGAGCAATTCGCGGCGGACCACTTTCAGCACGCGCTCGGCTTTTTCCCGGGAGAGCATGGTGAAGGGCAGGCTCGCGGCGAGGACCTGGTTCGGGCGGATGGAGGGATCGCGCGACGGACCATCCACGACGTCGTACAGGCAGCCGGCGTCCTCGTTCCAGAACTGGCGGTTGAAAGAGGCGGCGGCACGCCCGGCCATTTCGCCGTAGCAGGCGCCGGAGGAGCCCGCGAGACGTTCCATCACGCGCAGGGCGTTGTACCAGAGCGCCTGCACCTCGACGGGTTTGCCGGCGCGCGGGGTGACCACCCACTCGCCCACCTTTGCGTCCATCCAGGTGAGCTGCACGCCTGTAACGCCGGCGGCGAGCAGCCCGTCTTCGTCCAGACGAATGCCATAGCGCGTGCCGCGCTCGTGGTGGCCGATCATGCCGGCCAGCGTTTCCAGGAGGTTGGCGCGCACCCAGGCGCTGTCGCCGGTGAATTGCAGGAACTGGCGCACAGCCTCGAAGAACCAGAGCGAGGCGTCCACGGAATTGAACTGGCCGGGGAGAACGTTGGGGAGCATGCCCTGATCCACGTGGCGGGCGTAATCGAGCAGGATGGAGCGGGCTTGTTCAACGCGGCCGGTGGCCAGGGTGAGGCCGGCCAGGGAAACCATGGTATCGCGGCCCCACTCGCCGAACCAGGGATAGCCGGCGATCACGCCGGCGCCGCCCTCGCGGCGGATGAGGAACTGATCGGCGGCGGCGGCCAGGGCGCGCACGAAGGGCTCGCGGCAGGCGAAAGGCCGTGCGGCGCGGCGGCGCCGGCTGCGCTCACGCTCGCGCAGTTCGGCGGCGCCTGCGGCCGGATGAGGCACGGTGGAGGCCACCAGGACGGCACGCCCACGGGGGCCGGGAGCAAATTCGAGAACGCAGGGATTGAAAAGGTCCTCCCGGTAATCCAGGCCGCGCTCGCGCTCGCGGTCGTATTCGAAGCGCCGCCACCAGTCGCCGGCCGGACGCACCGCGGCGGCATCGTGCCCCAGGTACAGCGGGGGGATGGCGTCATAAGGTTGGACGGCCAGCCTACCGGGCTCTTCCTGGTAGCGCGGGCGCAGCGCGCCGTTTTCCTGCGTCAGCGCGTGAAATCCGCGGCAGGCGATGAGGGGCCGGACTTCCAGCCGGCACTCGGACGCGGGACCGCGGACTGCGTATTCGATCACCACCGTGTTTTCGCCGTGCACCAGGAAGACGGACTTTTCGATCTCCACGTCGGCGAAGGCCCAGGTGTAGACCGGGTAGGGATCCAGCCGGAACTCGCGCAGGGACTCGAAGCCGCGGGGGTGCACCACGCCGGGGAATCGATTGGTGGAGAGTTCATAACGGCAGCCGCGGCAGACCAGGGTTTCCTGGAGCCGGGAGAGCAGCACCACGCGGTCGAGCGGCGGCCCGAGCGCGGCGGTCAGCAGGGCGTGGTAGCGGCGGGTGTGCATCCCCGCCACGGTGGAGGAGGCAAAGCCGCCGAGGCCGTTGGTCTCCAGCCACTCGCGGCTGGCGGCCAGTTCGAGATTCTGACAGATTTCGGGACCGAAGCGGATCATTCCTTGTGTTTGCCGGGCAAGCCGGCGGCCTTGTGTTTGCCCGGCAGGCCGGCGGGATTCTCGTGCACGCGTTCGCGGAAGTTGCCCTTCAGGCCGGCGGCCAGGGAGACGGCGGATTCGCCGTAGCGGTCGCGCAGGCGGTCGGCGGCGGCCAGGGCCTGCTTCCAGCGCTCGTGCCGGTCCTCGGCGAGCAGCGGTAATTGGTCCTCGCCGGCGCCGAAGGAAGAAGCCTGTACCCCGAGGAGGCGGACCCGCGCGCCGGACTTCCAGTTGCGGCGAAACAGCTCGCGGACCTGGCTGGAGAGTTCGGTATCCACCTGAGTGGGGCTCTCGAAGGAGTGCGCGCGGGTGATGGTGGCGAAGTCGGAATAGCGCAGCTTGAGCTGCACGGTGCGGGCGTGCAGGCCGTGTTCGCGCAGGCGGCGCCCGACCATTTCGCAGAGCCGGGTGAGGGTGGACTCCAGGCGGTCGAGGTCGTTGGTGTCCTCGCCGAAGGTGTGCTCGTGGCTCACGGATTTGGGTTCGGTGTCCGCGCCGATTTCCGCGTCAAACCAGCCGCCGGCATCCAAGCCGCGGGCCTTGCCGGCGAGCGCCAGGCCCCACTTGCCCAGGCGGCTTTCCAGAAACGCTTCGTCCAGGCGCGCGAGGTCGCCCACTTTGCGAATCCCGAGGGAGTGCAGGTGCTTTTCGGTGACTTTGCCCACGCCGGGGATCTTGCGGACGTCCAGGGGAGCCAGAAAAGCGGCTTCCTGCCCGGGGATGACCCAGAGGATGCCGTTGGGCTTGGCCTGGTCGGAGGAGACCTTGGCTACGAGGCGGGAGGCGGCGATGCCGATGGAGCAGTTGAGCCGGGTTTCGGCCTTCATGGCTTCGTGGAGCGTGTGGGCGGCACGCAGGGGCGGGCCATGCAGGCGTTCGGTGCCGGTCATATCCAGGTAGGCCTCGTCGATGGAGGCCATTTCCACGAGCGGAGAGAAGCGGCGCAGCACACCAAAGACCTGCTCCGAGCATTCGCGGTAGCGAGCCGGGTGGCCGTCCACGAAGATGGCGTGCGGGCAGAGCTTATAGGCGGTGCGGAGCGGCATGGCGGAATGCACGCCGAATTTTCGCGCTTCATAAGAGGCCGCCGAAACGACGCCGCGCTCGTGGGGGCGCCCGCCGACCACCACGGCCTTGCCTTTCAGGGAGGGATCGAAGAGCTCTTCGACGGACACGAAGAAAGCATCCATGTCGACGTGGAAGAAAGTCTTCACGAGTTGGGCCAGAAGATATCGTAGCAGGGTGAAAAGACACGTAGGCTGAGCGGAGGGGAGACGGACTCGATCTTTGGCGCGCCGGTGCGCCTGGAGCGCTGGAGGGCCGGGGCTTCGAGGGAAGCGCCCGGCCTCTGATGGGAAAGAACTTACTGTTTTATTTGGCTGCTTGCGGGATCGATCCCTGCCCGCCCTCCTTATGGAGAGCGGGCGCAGTTACGCCTGCGACGTTAGAAAACTCGGGTGGGCCCACCAGCTACTGCGTTTTTCCGTGGTTGCTGCGGCGGCGAGCAACTCTTTTCGATTTCAGGGTAGCCGGCAGGCGGGCGGCGGGAGCCGGAAATGGGCGGCAAGTGCTTGCAGGAGCGGGCCAAAAAAATTTTCGCCGGCGGTGACCGTTATAATAGCCGCAAATGTCACTGGCAGGGATGCGCGTGCTCACGCTGGAGAGCCGGCGCGCCTCCGAGATGGCGCAACTCATTCGGAATCAACAGGGAGAGCCGGTCGTGGCGCCTTCCATGCGGGAGGCTCCGCTGGAGCAGAACGCGGAAGCATTCACCTTCGCCGAGCGGCTGTTCGCCGGCGAGTTCGACATGATGATCCTGCTGACGGGCGTGGGCACACGGCTGCTGGACCAGGCGCTGGCGGCGCGGTATCCCGCAGGGCGGCTGGCGGAGGCGCTGCGCAACCTGACGGTGGTGGCGCGCGGGCCGAAACCGGCCGGGGTGCTGCGGGAGATGCAGGTGCCCATCGCGATTCTGGTACCCGAGCCGAATACCTGGCGGGAAGTACTGGCGGCGACCGACGGACGGCCGGAGAGGCGCATTGGAGTGCAGGAGTACGGAAGGTCCAATCCCGAACTGCTCGACGGCCTGCGGGCGCGGGGCGCGGAGGTGACGCCGGTGCGGGTCTACCAGTGGGCCCTGCCGGAGGACACCCGGCCGCTGCGTGCGGCGGCGGAGAAACTGGCGGCGGGCGAGATCGACGTGGCCCTGTTCACCACCTCGGCGCAGATCGATCATCTGATGCGGGTAGCCAAGGAGGCGGGGCTGGAAGATTTCGTCGTGGAGGGACTGCGGCGGACGGTGGTGGCCTCCATCGGTCCGACTACCACGGAGGCGCTCCACGAGTACGGCATCCAGGTGGATCTGGAGCCCAGCCATCCCAAGATGGGGTTCCTGGTGCAGGAGACGGCCCAGCGGGCCGGAGAGCTGATGAAGGAGAAACCATGAAGAGCCGCCGTGCAGCGGCGGCCAGGCGGGGCATACACTGAAAACGGGGTGAGGGCGGCCAGGCAAAATGCCCAAGAAATCCTTCTCGGTGATGGTGGGCGAATACACGTCGCTCGCCTTTCTGCTGCCGACGGCCACGTTTGTGGGCTACGTGATCGGGTATTTGC
Source organism: Solibacteraceae bacterium (assembly GCA_021324015.1). Taxonomy (GTDB): domain Bacteria; phylum Acidobacteriota; class Terriglobia; order Bryobacterales; family Bryobacteraceae; genus JAJPJX01. The sequence goes on from JAJPJX010000141.1 coordinate 46,547, forward strand.
TGGACAAGGCGTTCGGCACGCACTTTCTGTACATCGTGTTCCTGCTGCTGGGAATCGCCTCGGGCTTCGTGCAACTGGTGCGGCAGTTGCAGCGGGACACCCGCAACAATGGATCGTGACGAGCGGTTTTTCGAGCGGGCGCTGGGACGGATCGCGCTTTGGATGGCGCTGGCAGCCGCGGCCGGCGGGGCGGCGGGCTGGGCCGTGGCCGGGTGGCGGTGGGGCGCCGGATTTCTGCTGGGGGCGGCGGCCTCGGCGCTGAATTTCCGCTGGCTGAAACAACTGGTGGAGGCGCTAGGCGAGGGTGCAGGATCGCGGCCGCGTCCCAAAGCCCGGGTGGCCATCTTTCTGGGCCTGCGCTACGGCCTGCTCGCCCTGGCAACTTATGTTATATTCATTACTTCCGCGCTCAGTGTGCCGGCGGTGCTGGCCGGTCTGTTCGTGGCGGTAGCCGCCGTCATCGTGGAAATCCTTTTCGAACTGATGTATGCACGAAACTGAACTGTGGATCACCAAACTGTTTAACGATCACCTGGCCGGGCTGGGGAACGCGTTTCTGGGGCTGGTGGGGATGCCCGGAGAGCACCGGCCGTGGACCAACTACATCACCATGCAGATCGTGGTCTTCCTGCTGATGGTGATCCTGTTTGCGATTCTGCGGCCGCGCCTTTCGGTGGACCGGCCGGGGAAGCTCCAGCACATTTTCGAACTGGTGCACGAGTTTCTGCATAGCGAATCGGAAGACCAGGTGGGGCACGACGCGCCCAAGTACCTGGCCTTTTTCGGAACGATTTTCCTTTTTGTTCTGTTCGCCAACCTGATCGGGATCGTGCCGGGGTTCGAGTCACCGACCATGTCGCCTTCGGTGCCGCTGGGCTGCGCGATGGCAACGTTCGTGTATTACAACCTGATGGGTCTGCAGGCGCAGGGCGTGGGGAAGTACCTGGCGCATTTCGCCGGGCCGATGCCGCTGCTGGCGCCGCTGATGGTGCCCATCGAGCTGATCAGCCACATGGCGCGTCCGCTTTCGCTGACCATCCGTCTATTCGCCAACATGTACGCCGGCGAGCAGGTGACCATGGTATTCCTGCGGCTGACGTTTTTCCTGATCCCGGCCCTGTTCATGGCGCTGCACGTCTTCGTATCGCTGTTGCAGGCCTACATTTTCGCGCTGCTGACCATGATGTACGTGGCCGGCGCGGTCGCCCACGAGCATTGATTCATAGCGGCTTTATGCCACACGCAGTGTGAGCCCGGCTGCAAGAGGATGACGGGCACCACCTCCTGCGGGTGATTTCATGGCAAGGAGAAGCAGGATGAGAACGAAGTGGATGTTGCTGGCGCTGGCGCTGTTGTTCGCCAGCCCGATTTTTGCGCAGACGCCCGGCGCGACGAACTGGGTGGCGATCACCTCGGGTTTCTCGATGGCGATTGCTTCGGCGGTTTGCGGCCTGGCGCAGGCGAAGGCGGTGGCGGCTTCGGCGGAAGCCATGGCCCGAAACCCGGGAGCCTCGGCGGCGATCCGGTTTGCGCTGCTGCTGGGCCTGGTGCTGATCGAGTCGCTGGCGCTGTACACGCTGGTTATTATTTTCGTGAAGGTCAGTTAGGGAAGAACCGATTCCTCACGGTCGCGGCTCGGGTACATTCGATTGGACCGGGCCGCACACGTCAAGCAGGCGGTACTGCTACCCGCGCACTCGGAAATCCGAGAGGGTGGGCAGGTAGCAGATCCGGTCCACCCATTCGCCTGCTTCGGTCAGTTCCCAGATGAGCACCAACTGTTCGATGGCATCGGCGAGGGGCCAAGTCTGCGGCACCAGCAACACGCCCGGGCTGTGGCTAGTGCGCCGATACTGGGCGAAGGCCGCAGGCATGCTGCTGACATCATGGGACACCAGGATTCGGCTTTCTTGGGCGGCCAAATGGAGAACAGTCAAATCGTCAACCGCGTCCATTGGCTGAGATCGAAAGTCCACGGTCGCTCGCCGGCGGACCACGCCGTGAACGATTGCACGATCCAGATCGTTGTCGGCCTGGAACTTGACCTTCACTGGATATCGGCCTGACGCTACGTGCGTGTCCGTTCGAGGCGCTGGGCCAGACCCGGCGGCAGCGGATCAGCGGTCTTTCGGAAATCCTGCCACTTCTGCTCCTGTCCCTTCAGGTATTCGTCAAGCGTGGCTTGATTCGCCAGGTAGTAGGTGATGGCTCCGTAGACGCTCTCGAGGGAGGCCAAGGATGGAAAATTCCGGAGAATGGTCTCCGGTGAAGCCCCTTGCCGGAAGTGGAAGATGACCGAGGCAAGCGACACTCGGGTGCCGGCCACGTACAGGCCTCCGGAACGTTCCTCGATGTATTCTTTCACGGCTGTCAGTCCCTGGACTTATTATAGCCGCGCTCTTTATTCCGGTCGGCGGGAAGGGTAAACTCCTCCTCATGCATCCAGTGCTGCGGCACATCGACCCGCAAGTGATTGCGCGAGACACGCTGGAGTTTGTGCGCGTGCGGAGCGAGACGGGCGACGAAGGCGCCGGCAGCTTTTTTCTGGCCAAGCTGCTGGAGCGGGAGGGGTTCGAAGTCCGGATGGAGGATGCCGCTCCGGGGCGGCCGAACGTGTATGCTCGCGTGGCGGGACGGGGCGGCGGGCGGGCGCTGCTGCTCAACGGCCACACGGACACGATCCCTGTGGGGCACTGCGACGCCCCGGAGCAGGAGGGCGGCTGGGTGATCGGCCGGGGCGCGGAGGACATGAAAGGCGGGCTGGTGGCCATGGTGCACGCCGCGGCCGCATTGCACCGCGCCGGGGTGCGCCTGGCGGGCGATTTGTGGCTCACCGGGGTGGTGGGGCACGAGACGCCGGCAGGCAAAAAGGAAGGCACGCGGCGGCTGTGCGAGCTGCTGCGGCGCGAAGAGATCCGCGCGGACGCCATCGTGATCGCGGAGGGGCCGCAGGCCATCTGGTCCGCCAGCCTGGGCTCAGCCATCTTCACGGTGGAGATTCGCAGCCCGCGGGGAGCCATCCACACGATCAAGGTGCCGTACGCGGAAAATCCGGCGCGGTGGGTGGGGCGGCTGCTGGCGGAATTCGAGCGTCTGGAGGGCGAGTTCGCGGCGGCGCCTCCGCATCCGCTGTGCGGGCGGGAGCAGTTGAACGTGGGGATCGTGGCGGCGGGCGACTATCCCAACCGGCTGCCGACTCCGGCGGCGGTCACCGGCACGTGGCGCTGGCGGCCGGGGAAGACGCACGCCGCGGTGCGCGCGCAATTGGAGGAGATCTGCGGGCGGCTGGGGGCGGAATCGGGGCTGAGCTTCGAGGCGCTCTGGCAGGCGCAGCGGGAGCCCTTCGAGACGCCACGGGAGCACGCGGTGGTGCGGGCGCTGGAGCGCGCGGGGCAGACCGTGGCGGGGCGGACGCCGGAGGTGATCGGCATGGCGCTGGTGGGCGACGGGAACCTGTTCGTCCACGACGGCGGCGTGCCGTCTGTGTACTATGGCCCGGCGCACGAGACGGCGCATTCGGACCACGAGCGGGTGTCAGTCGAGCGGCTGGCCGAGTGCGCGGGCGTCTACGCCCTGGCAGCCATGGAATTCTGCGGCGTCTGATACACTGGCTGCACCGGTGAGGTTTTTCGTCTTCGTTCTGGGTACGGCGGCGCTGTGGGCTGGGGAGGTTCAGCCGCGGCTGCCCGCATTGGCTTCAGTGTTCCCGCAGGGGTGCCAGCCGGGACGCACGGTGCAGGTGGAAGTGCTGGGCGAATACCTGGACCGTGCGCAAGACGTGATTTTTCTGGACCGGGAGATCCACGGGAAGGTGCTGGAGGGCAGCTACACCCGCATGCGCCTGGAACTCACGGCGGCTCCGGAAGCGCGGCTGGGGCCGCATTATTTCCGGATCGTCTCGCCGCGCGGGGCTTCCAACCTCCTGCTGTTCCGCATCGGCGATCAGCCGCACGTCGAGGAACGGGAACCGAATTCCACGTTCGAGCAGGCGCAGGCGGTCGCGCTTCCGGCGACCATCGACGGACGTTTGAACGTGGACGGAGACTTTGACTTCTTCCGGTTTCACGCGGAGCAAGGGCAGAGCTGGATTTTCGATCTGCGGGCGGCGCGGAACGGGGACGGGCTGGACGCGGCGCTGATCCTGCTGGACGCGGACCAGAAAGAGCTGGCGCACAGCGAGGACGTCTTCATCTGGGACCCGTTCTTCCAGTACACCTTCGGGAAATCCGGCGATTACGTGGCCGCGGTGCAGCCCACGCACGCGAGCAACGATCCGACCTTCGCGTATCAACTGGACATACGGCAGTCGCCGCACCTGGAGACGATTTCGCCCATCGCGCTGCGGCCGGGCGCGACGACGGAGGCGACGCTGTGGGGCGCGGGCCTGCGCGGGGAGGGCGCGCGGCTGTGGTTCGACGCGCCGGACTTCTCGGGGGAGGTGCTGGAACTCGCGGGCGCTTCGGCGCGGGTGAAGATCCGATGCCCCAAGGGGGCGAGCGAGGGACCGCATCAACTGGCCATCCGCACCGGGCAGGGGCAATCGAACTATGCGACCTTCCTGGTGGACGCCACGCCGGCGTATGCCGGAAGCGGACCGGTTACGCCGCCGGTTTCGATCATCAGCACGGCGCGGTACCGGCAACCGGAGCGCTTCTGGTTCGAGGCGCGCGAGAAACAGACACTGGTCTTCGAAGTGCGGGCGCACCGGTACGGCTCGCCGGTGGACTCCATCCTGCGAATCGTCGACGCGGACGGCAAGGAGATCGCGGTGAACGACGACGCCAATTTCCCGGGCGTGGAGTTCAATAAAGACTCCTACCTGATGCACACCTTCGCCAAGGCGGGCCGCTACCAGGTGGAAATGCGGAACCTGTGGAAGACGACCGGGGAGGACTTTCCGTACGAACTGGTGGTGCGGCCGCCGAAGCCGGACTTCGAGCTGATGCTGGGCGCGGACAACCCGCACGGGAAGCTCAAGGTCACCGCCGAGCGCAAGGAGGGCTGCGAGGGGCCGATCGCGTTCGAGGTGCGGGGTCTGGAGGCGCCGCTCCGGGGAGAGATTCCGGCGGGGAAAAACGACGCGGAAGTGAGCCTGCCGGCTGGAGCGCGAGGCGAGATCGAGGTCGTGGCGGGCCGTAAGGTGGCCTGGCGCAGAGTGCGGATTGCGAGCGGCGGGGGCGAAGGCGCGACGTTCGCCACGGTGCGGGAGGCCACCGCGGCGCCGGCGGAACAGCCGATGTTTGCGCTGGAGGCGCAGGCGACCACGGTGAACGTCGTGCGCGGCGGCGCGGCCGAGTTCGGGGTGACGGTCCGGCGGGCGGCGGGCTTCGACGAACCGATCCGCTTCGCCTTCGAGAACCTGCCGGCGGGAGTGACGGCGGCCGAGGCCGTGGCCCTGCCCGGATCGGAAAGTGTTAAAATTCGTCTCCAGGCAGCCAAAGACGCGCGGCCGGGCAGATATTCGCGCCTGGCGGTACTGGGGCGCGCGCAGAGCGGCCGCGTAGAAGAAGCCCCCAAGATTTCGGTAGTCATCGACTGAGCTCAAATGCGAACCTTGGCGCTGTGGTTTTCGGCCGCTCTCCTGGCGGCTGCTCCGCGCACTCCCCAAAAGCTGCTGGTAGAACCGCATGATCCGCTGCTCTTCGGCAAGGGCGCGCGGCAGCAGCTTGTGGTGGTGCTGCGCTATTCCGACGGCACGGAAGAGGATGTGACCGCGAAGGCGCGGTTTGTTTCGGCGCGGCCGGCGGTGGCAGGGGTGGATGCGGGCGGCGTGGTGACGGCGGAAGCCAACGGCGGCGCGGAGATCCGGGTGCGCTACGCAGGCTACGAGGCAGCAACGACCGCGCTGGTGCAGCACGGCGGCGAACCGATGCCGGCGAGCTTCAGCGGCGACATCCTGCCGGTGCTGACCAAGATCGGGTGCAACGGCGGCAGTTGCCACGGCGCGCTGAACGGGCAGAACGGCTTCAAGCTCTCGCTGTTCGGCTACGACCCGGCGGCGGATTACGACATGATCGTGCACAAGCACGGCGGGCGGCGGCTGAACCTGGCGGACCCTGAGAAGAGCCTGCTGCTCGAGAAGCCCACCTTCCAGGTGCCGCACGGCGGCGGCAAGAGGCTGAAAAAAGGCTCCGCGGATTACAACACGCTGCTGGCCTGGATCCGCGGCGGGGCGAAGCTGGTGCCGGCCAACGAACGGCGGGTGGTCTCGCTGACGGTAACGCCGACAAATACGGTGCTGTTCGGCAAGGGCGCGACGCGGCAGTTGCTGGTGACGGCGCGCTACTCGGACGGGACCGAGCGCGACGTGACGCGCACGGTGGGGTTCCAGTCCAACGACGATTCGCTGGTCAAAGTCTCGGCGGAAGGCCTGGTCACGGCCGAGCGCGGCGGCGAGACAGCCATCACGGTGCGGGCGCCGGGAGTGGCGGCCGCGGCCAAGGTGGGCGTGGTGACCGAGTCGCGCGAAGTGCCGGCGATCGTCTCGGACAATTTCATCGACCGTTTCGTCTTCGAGAAGCTACGGGAGCTGGAGATTCCGCCTTCGGAGCCGTGCGACGACGCGACCTTCCTGCGGCGGGCGTACCTGGACATCATCGGGGTGATTCCGAGCGCGGACGAGGCGCGCCGGTTCCTGGCGGACCGGGACCCGAACAAGCGCGCCAAGCTGGTGGACAGGCTGGTCGAGCGGCCGGAATACGCGGATTTCTGGGCGCTCTACTGGGGCGACCACCTGAACAACACCAAACAGCTTCTGTACAACAAAGGCCCGTACACGTTCACGCGCTGGCTGCACGACGCCTTCCGCAAGAACATGCCGTACGACCAGTTCGCGCGGGCGCTGCTGACTTCGTCGGGCAACATGTACGACGCGCCGGCCACCAGCTTCTACCCGCTCATGAAGAAGGAGCAGGACCTGGCCGCCATCACCAGCCAGTTGTTCCTGGGGGTGAGCATCGAATGCGCGCGCTGCCACAACCACCCGCTGGAGAAGTGGAGCCGGGACGATTTCAACGGCATGGCGGCGTTTTTCTCGCAGGTGCGCTATAAGAGCGCAGGGCCGCGGAACAACGAGCGCATTCTGTACGTGGACTACAACCGCCAGTTCCAGAATCCGGACACCAAGCAGGTGTTCCTGCCCAAACCGCTGAACGGCCCAGTGATGCCTTCGGGCCCGATGACGGACCGCCGGGAGATGCTGGCCGACTGGATCACTTCACCCAAGAATCCCTATTTCGCCAAGGCGCTGGTGAATCGCATGTGGCGCAACTTCATGGGGCGGGGGCTGGTGGAGCCGGTGGACGATTTCCGGGTGACGAATCCACCGACGAACCCGGGATTGCTGGACGCGCTGGCCAGGGATTTCGTGGAGCACGGCTACAATTTGCACCACTTGATCCGGCAGATTACGTCGTCGCGGGCGTACCAGCTTTCTGCGCGGCCCAACGCGGGGAACCGCGAGGACAAGATGGCCTACGCGCGGCACTACAGCCGGCGCATGATCGCCGAGCAGATGCTGGACTCCATCGTGCTGGCGACGGGCGTGCCGGAGCAGTTCAAGTCGCTGTACCCGGGGACGCGGGCGGCGGAACTGCCGGAGCCGGAGGTCGAATCGTATTTTCTGGAAGTGTTCGACCGGCCCAGCCGGCAGATCGTGTGCGAGCGCAAGCAGCAGCCGAATCTGAACCAGGCGATGCACCTGATCAGCGGGGACACGATTCAGAAGAAGATCGCGAGCCGGGAAGGCGTGCTGGCCAAGATGCTGGGCCAGGGGCGTCCGGCGGGAGAGATCGTGGAGGAGCTTTACCTGCGCACGGTTTCGCGGTATCCGGACGCGCAGGAGCGGCAGTGGGCCGCGGAGATGATTGGCAGGGAGACGCAGGAGAGGGGGCTCCAGGACGTGTTCTGGGCCCTGCTGAACTCGAAGGAGTTTGTGTACAATCACTGACGGAAAGACAGGAGTAAGAAGTCAGGAGTCAGGAGTCAGGAGTTAGGAGTCAGGAGGGTAGGATGCTGTTCGGGCGGCGGGATTTCGTAAAGATCGGGTCTTTGGGGGCTCTGGGCGTCAGCCTGGAAAAAGTACTGCGGGCGAAGGCGAACAAGGAGGTCTCCTGCATCCTGATGTGGCAGAGCGGCGGGTGCGGGCACCAGGACACGTTCGACATGAAGCCGGACGCGCCCATCGAGTACCGCGGCGAGTTCAAGCCGATTTCGACGAACGTGCCGGGAATCCAGATTTGCGAACACCTGCCGTTCACCGCCAAGCAGGCGGACAAGTTCACGATTCTGCGGTCGCTCAAGTCCCGGGAGAACAACCACGAGCGGGCCATCAACTACCTGCTGACGGGGTACCTGCCGCTTTCCACGCTGGAGTTCCCGAGCATGGGATCGGTGGTGGCGAAGCAAAAAGGCCCGCGAAACGGGATGCCTCCCTACGTGGCGATTCCGAACACGTTTCCGTCGTACGGCGGCGGCTACCTGGGCGGGGAGTTCAACCCGTTTATTGCGGGCGATCCCAACGTGAGCGGCTACCGGGTGCGCGACCTGACCCTGCCGGTGGACGTGGACTGGCAGCGGGTGGGTAACCGGAAGTGGCTGCTGGAGCAGATGGACAAGAAATACCGGACGATCGACGCCAACACGGATTTTGACGCGCTGGACGCCTTCGAGAAGCGCGCCTACGACCTGATGAGTTCGCCGGCGGCGAAGAAGGCGTTCGACATCGAAGCGGAATCGCCCAGCCTGCGGGAGAGGTACGGGCGCACGCCGGTGGGGCAGGGGGCGCTGCTGGCGCGGCGCCTGGTGGAATCGGGCGTGCGGTTCGTGACGGTGGCCAAAGGCTGGCTGAATTACGACACGCACGGCGACAATTTCAACATCATGAGAAAGGTGCTGCTGCCGGAGTTCGACCGGGCTTTTGCCGCGCTGCTCGAAGATTTACACGAGCGGGGGATGCTGGACAGCACGCTGGTGATCGCCAGGGGCGAGTTCGGGCGCACGCCGAAAGTGAACAAGGACGCCGGGCGGGACCACCACTCGAAGTGCTGGTCGGCGGTGTTCGCCGGGGCGGGCATTCCGGGCGGGCGGGTGCTGGGCGCCACCGATAAGACGGCCACGGAAGTCACCGACCTGCCGGTGGAGCCGGAGGACCTGCTGTACACGATCTACACGGTGCTGGGCGTGGACCCGCACACGGAATATCAGACGCCGATTGGCAGGCCTTCGAAGGTGGTCAACGGCGGCCACCTGGTGAAGGGACTGCTGGCTTGAATCTCTTTTCGCTCTCCGGCAAAACGGCCCTGGTGGCCGGGGCCAGCCGCGGCATCGGTCTGGCGATCGCACAACAGATGGCTGGGATGGGCGCGCGCACGATTCTGGCGGCGCGCTCGAAGAAGGCTCTGGAGGAGCACGCCAGGGCGCTTCCTAACGCGACGGCCCTGGAACTGGACATCACCAAGCCGGAGTCCATCGAGGCGGCGGTGGAGGCGGCGGGCGTGCCGGACATCGTGGTCAACGTGGCGGGCACGAACATCCGCAAGCCGTTTGAAAAATACACGCCGGAGGAATACGAGCACATCCTGGCGACGAACCTGCACGGCATCGTGACGCTGACACAGAAAGTGGGCGCGAAGATGATCGCGCGGGGACAGGGCGGCAAAGTGATCATGATCGGCAGCCTGATGTCGCTGCTGGGGCTGCCGTATCTTTCGGTGTACGCCATCACCAAAGGCGGCCTGGGGCAGTTGACGCGGGCTCTGGCCGCGGAATGGGGCCGGCACAATATTCAGGTGAACTGCATCGCGCCGGGCTTCATTCTCACGGACCTGAACCGGCACATGTGGGAATCCGAGAAGATGCTGGAGTGGCTCAAGGGCTGCCAGGCAAACCCGCGGCTGGGGACGCCGGAAGACGTGGCTCCGCTGGCGGTGTTTCTGGCGGGGCGCGGGGGTGATTACATCACCGGGCAGATCATTCCGGTGGATGGCGGCTACACTACGACTGCCTTCTGGCCGTTCCAGGCATGATCCGGCGCGCACGGCCGGGTCTGTTTGTTCTGGCCGCCGTGCTCGCGGCGCAGCAACCGCGAAAGCCTGTACAAAAGCCCATCGAGTTCGTCTGCCCCATGGACCCGGAGGTACGCGCCGCGGGCCCAGGAAAATGCCCCCGGTGCGGGATGCAACTGCGGCCGGGCATTCCGGAGCCGGTGAAATATCCCATGGAGTTCCGGGTGGACCCGCCGCAGATCCCCGCCGGGCGGCCGGTCACGCTGGAGTTCCGGGTGCTGGATCCGAAATCCGGCGAGCCGGTGAAGAAGTTCGAGATCGTGCACGAGAAGCTGTTTCACCTGTTCCTGGTGAGCCAGGACCTGGAGTATTTCGCGCACGAGCATCCGGAGTTCGACGGGAAGGGCACGTTCCGGCTGGCGGCGAAGTTGCCGAAGGCGGGCACGTACCGCCTGCTGGCGGACTTCTACCCGACGGGCGGCACGCCGCAACTGGTTCCCAAGACCTTTACCGCGGCGGGGTTCACGGTGCCGCTGGAGCAGGCGATTCCGCATCTCCAGCCGGACCTGAATCCCAAGCGGGGCGAGAACCTGGAGGTGGGACTGACGCTCGACCCGCCGCAGCCTATCGCCGGGAAGAAGACCATGATGTTCTTCCACCTGAAGCCCGCGGAGGGTCTGGAGCCCTATATCGGCGCATGGGCGCATATGCTGGCGGTGAGCGCCGACCTGATCGACACGATCCACGAACACCCCTTCCTGGCGGACGGTGGGCCCGAGATGCAGTTCAACGTATTTTTTCCGCGGGAGGCGATGTACCGGGTGTGGGTTCAGTTCCAGCGGAAGGGCGTGGTGAACACGGTGGCCTTTACCGTGCCGGTTTCGCAACTGCGATGACCACGGCGGCGGGCGCCGCGGACCAAAGCGAAAGGCGGGCGCCACGGGGCAGGCGCACGGGATCACGGAACTCGTAGGCGCGCTGCCACTCCCGGCGATAGTTCCGCAGCCAGAGAAGGCGCTGGACGGCGCCATCGGGGGAGACGGCCATCACTTCGAGCGAGCCGCCTTCGGAGAGCCGGTTGGGGCGGACAGAAAGCAGATCGAGGGGCCGGTCGAGCGTGAGCGGCGCAGTACTTTCGAGCGTGAGGTTGCGGGCGCCGGCGGAGCTTGAAGGGCCGGGCGGCGGTTCGTCAAAGCGCGGCGGAGGCGGCAGGTAGATAGGGTCTCCTTCGGGCGCTCCGCCTTCCACCCAGGCGACCAGCAGGTCGATTTCTGGCTGCGAGAGGCTGGGATCGTTCCGAAATTCGCCCACGCCTTCCACGGCTCCCCAGGGCGGCATGCGGCGGGCCAGCACCTCATCGCGAATGGCCTTGGCCCAGGGGCGGGCCTCGTCGTAAGTGACCAGCGAAAAGGAGCGGCCGCCCTCGCGATGGCAGCCGGCGCAATGTTTGTAGATCACGCGCGAGATTTCCTGGGTCCAGGTGAGATTCGTGGTGATGGGATCGTGCGCGCTGGCGGCGGTGGCCGCCAGCGCGGCGAGGGCGCAGAGGGGGCTAATCCGCACTGTCGTTCTTTTGCTTCTTTTTCTCGGGGAAGAGGGACTTCGGATCCATGTGGGCGTCGAAGGCGACGTCGAAGAAACCGATCATCATCTCTTCCCAGCTTTGATCGCCCCAGCGGACTTCCTTGGCCGCATCGGGGTTGCCGGGATTGTTGACCGAGTTATCGAAGTGCGCGGTGCATTCGATTCTGGTGCCCTTGGGCAGCATTAACTGGTCCTGGGGCATATACCAGAGCTGCCAGGAGAAGTCGTAGCGCGGCACTTTCAGCAGCATCTGCGATTCGCCGGTGGGATAGACGGCGCGGTATTCGAAATCCTTCCCGCGCAGGTGCATGTGCGGCAGCATGGCCACCAGTTGCGCGTCGTGGCCCATTTCGAACTCGGCGTCCACGCGATAGTTGGGGTCGCCGGCGGGGATGACGAACTTGCGGTTCTGGGCCGCGAGCGTCATGACGCGCTGGCGGGGCGGTTCCTTCGAGAACACCAAGCCCACCTTGGAGAGGTCGTCGCCGGGCTTGCCGTTGGCGGTGTAGTGCAACTGGAACACGATATCCGAGCCGGCCTTGACGAGGCGCGCCTGGCCGGGGGCGAGGATTCCGGCGGGCAGCCCCGGGGCGTAGCCGGCCAACATTTCGCCGCCGGACTCATCGTTGTTGCGGCGATTGCCGTTGGCGGCGCGATGGTCCTGCTTTTCGGGCACGAAAATTTCACCGGGCTGGTGGTCGCGGAACCACTTGGATTCCGGCGGGCGGAGGAAGGCGATCACGTGATGCACCAGGGCGCGGTTGCCAGGGCGGATCTCCGCGGCCTGCACCCAGCGATCCTCGGTGAAATGCGTGGGCACAATGACGTACTGATACTCGATGGTGCCGGCGGCCGGGATGTGGAAGGCGGACGTCATGGCCACTTCGACGTCGGGCTTGCCGATGTTCCAGCCATCGATGAACGAGGCGGGCGCGGGCAGGTTTTTGGGGTCGCCCTCGGGCGCGCCGGAATCGGCCCAGGCCACCAGAGTGCTGATCTCGGCCTGCGACATGGTGCGGTCATTGCGGAACTTGCCGTAATGCGGGTCCGCGAACCATGGCGGCATTTTCTTGAGCAGCACGGCTTCCTTGATCGCCTTAGCCCAGGGCCGGGCCTGCTGGTAGGTTAATAGCGGCATGGGAGCCGCCTCGCCCGGCCGGTGGCAGCTCTGACAGTTCTTTTGCAGGATGGGGGCGACGTCCTTGCTAAATGTAACGCTCGACGGGACGGTCGCTGCCGCAGCGGCAAAAGAGGAAACGAGGCCCAGAACGAACGTCAATCGCATCTTTCCCCTCTCAGGACATTATACGGGGGCACCCGGAATTCAGATCCGTGAAATTGTGTTACGGAGTCTCGCCGCGTATCAGGTCGTCGTAGGTTTCGCGAGGTCGGACGATGCGCCAGGTACTACCTTCGACTAGTACTTCGGGCGGACGGGTGCGGGCGTTGTAGTTGGAGGAGAGCACGAAGCCGTAGGCGCCGGCGGTGCAGACGGCCAGGTAGTCGCCGGGGACGACGTTGGCCATTTTGCGCCCCCGCGCCAGGAAATCGCCGCTTTCGCAGACGGGGCCGACGACATCGGCGACGATGGGGGGGCGCTCGCTTTTGCGCAGAGGGATGATTTCGTGGTGCGACTGGTAGAGCGAGGGGCGGATGAGGTCGTTCATGGCGGCATCCACGACCACGAAGTCCTTGCTGGCGGTTTTCTTGCGGTAGAGCACGCGGGTGAGGAGTACGCCGGCCTCGCCCACAATGGAGCGGCCAGGCTCGACCATCACGGCAAGGCCGGTATCTTTCAGACGCTCGCGGAGTTGGGCGATAAAGGCGCGGATCTGGGGGGCTTCCTCGCCAGCGTGGTAAGCCACGCCGAGGCCGCCTCCCAGGTCGATGTGGCGGATGTCGTGGCCGGCGGCGCGCAGGCGGGCGGCCAGGGCCAGGACCTTTTCGACGGCTTCGAGCAGGGGGTCGGTATCGAGCAGTTGAGAGCCGATGTGGCAGCTCACGCCGCGCAGGGCGAGATTGCGGAGGCCGCGGGCGCGTTCGTAGACCCCGTCGGCTTCGGCGATATCGATACCGAATTTGTGCTGCCTCAGGCCGGTGGAGATGTAGGGGTGGGTGGCGGCATCCACATCGGGGTTGACGCGGATGGCGGCATCGGCCTGGCGGCCGGTGCGGGCGGCCAGGGCGTCGATCAGGGCGAGTTCGGCTTCGGATTCGCAATTGAACGAGTGGATGCCCTGCTCGAGGGCGAATTCCACTTCGTCGGCGGTCTTGCCGACGCCGGAGAAGACCACTTTGGCGGGATCGCCGCCGGCCTTGAGCACGCGGTAGAGCTCGCCGCCGGAAACGATATCGAAGCCCGCGCCGGCCTTCGCCAGCAGGGCCAGGATGGCCAGCGACCCGTTCGCCTTGACGGCGTAGCAGACGTTGTGGGGCAGGTCGCCGAAGGCTTCGTGATACGCGCGGAAGTTTCCGAGGATGGCCTGGCTGGAATAGACGTAGGCCGGGGTACCCACGCGGTGAGCGATATCCGCGAGCGGAACCGATTCGCAGTAGAGGTCGGAGGCGGAGTAGGCGAACATAAGGAGCGTCTTATCGGACCCGGATGACCAGGACGGTGCGGTCGTCGAAAGGCACGGGCGAGTAGCGGTCGCTGTCGGCGAAGATGGCCTCGACGATTTCCTGGGGCGCGCGGCGGCAGGTTTCGCGGATGACCTGGGAGAGGCGCGCGCGGCCGTACTCCTTGCCGGTTTCGTTCTGCTGGTCGGTGATGCCGTCGGAGTAGAGCACGAGGATGTCGCCGGGCTGGGCCTGGAAGGTGACTTCCTCGTAGTCGCGGGAATCGAGCAGGCCGAGCGGCACGCCCTCCACACGCAGCTTGAGGATTTCGCCGCTGCGGCAGACCAGCGGCGGGAGCGCGCCGGCGTTGGCCATGGTGAACTCGCTGGAGTGGTGGTGCCAGAGCATGACGAGCAGGGTGACGTAGCGGGCATCGACCTTGCGCCCGATGAGGGCTTCGTTCAAGGCGCGCATCAGCTCGGCCGGGTTGCGGTGGCGGGGAGCGAGGGTGCGCAGAAGGCCGCTGACCAAGCCGCCGTACAGAGCGGCGGCGGCGCCCTTGCCGCTGACATCGCCGAAGGCCACCACTGCGTGGTCGTCCTTGTGCTCGTAGAAATCGTAGATGTCGCCGCTGATCTCGCGCGCGGGGCGCAAGCCGATGGCGATTTCCAGGCCTTCGACTTCCGGGGCGCGGGTGGGCAGCAGGACGGTCTGGAGGTCGCGGGCCGCGCGCAGGTCCTCCTCCATGGCGCGCTCGCGCGTGGCGATTTCTTCGTACAGACGCGCGTTTTCGACCGAGGTGGCGATCTGCGGCGCGAGCAGGGCGAGGGTGCGCACGTGGTCTTCGGTGAAGTAGCCGATGCGGTCGCTTTCCAGGTCCATGACGCCCACGACGCGATCCTTCGCGATCAGCGGCACGGCCACCTCGGAGAGAATATCCGGGTGGGAGGCGATGTAGCGCGGGTCCTGGGTGGTATCGTCCACGCGAACCACTTCGCGGGATTCGGCCGCGGCGCCGGTGATGCCCTTGCCCAGCGGAATGTTATCGATATCCACGCGCTGGTCCCAGCGAATGCTGAAGCGGTGGCGCAGAGCCTTGCGCTGCTCGTCCACGAGCAGAATGCTGAAGGCGTCGTAGTTGATCAGGCCGCGCACGGTGCGGGCGATTTTGCCCAGCAACTCATCCAGGTCGAGGATGGAGGAAAACTCGTGGGAGATGCTGGCCAGGGTTTTGAGGGTGCGGTTCTGGCGCTCGACGCGGCGATAGAGGCGGGCGTTATCGATGGCGATGGCGACGCGCGCGGCGATGAGGCGCAGCAGGGCGCGGTCGTATTCGGTATAGACGCCGGGGATGGTGGATTGCACGTCGATGACGCCCACGAGCTTCTGGCGGGCGATCATAGGCACGGCCAGCTCGGTGCGCACGGCATCCACGGCGCTGAGGTAGCGCGGATCGCTGCGCACGTCCGTGACCAGGATGGGTTCGCGCTTGAGCGCCGCGGTTCCGGTGATGCCCTCGCCCAGATTGATGGCGAGGTTGCGCACAACCTCTTCGCGGTGGCCGACGGAATAGCGGATGCGGAGGTCACGGCGGCGCTCGCTGTAGAGCAGGATGGCGAAGAGTTCGTAGTGCAGGACCTTGCGAATGATATCGGAGACGTTGGCCAGGAGGCGGTCGAGGTCCAGGGTTTCGGTGGTGACGCCGGCGACTTCCAGGAGGAAATCCAGCAGGTCGGAGCGCTCTCGAAACTGAACCGGGCTTTTGGCGGGAGATGGCATGTGTGAACAGCCGGACGCCTCAGGCGGCCGAGGCCTCGACGATTTTGACGCTGGCGCTGGCGCCGATGCGCGTGGCGCCGGCGGCGGTCATGATCTTGAGATCCTCGAGCGTGCGGATGCCGCCGGAAGCCTTCACGCCCATTTCGGGGCCCACCACGCGGCGCATGAGCGCCACATCCTGCGCGGTGGCGCCGCCGGGGCCGAAGCCCGTGGAGGTCTTGACGAAGTCCGCGTTAGCCAGCTTGGCGAGGGTGCAGGCGACCGCCTTCTGGTTGTCATCGAGAAGGGCGGTTTCGAGGATCACTTTGACGATGGCGCCGGCCTCGTGACTGATGTTGACGACGCCCTGGATATCGAGCTTGACCACCTCGTGGTCGCCGGAGCGGAGGGCGCCGATGTTGAGGACCATATCGATTTCGCGGGCCCCCGCGCGCAAGGCGGCAGCGGTCTCGGCGACTTTGGCTTCCGTGCTGGTGGCCCCCAGCGGGAAGCCGACCACGGTGCAGGACTTGACGCCGGAGCCGGACAACTCGCCCACTACCAGCGGCACCCAGTAAGGATTGACGCACACGCTGGCGAAGCCGTAGTGGCGGGCCTCGCGGCAGAGTTTTTGGATATCGGCGCGGGCGGCCTCCGGCTTCAGCAGCGTGTGATCGATGAGGGCGGCGATGGCGGGATCGATGCGCGTGAGCTTTTCGCTGGCGGAGACGCGGTCGGCGCCGGCGGCGATGATCTCGCGGGTATTTTTGGCGCAGGTTTGCGGGCAGCGCTGCTGGCAGCCGGGACAGACCTGGTCCTTGAGGTTGAGTCCTTCGCCCTTAGCCGGGATGGGGCGGTTCAGGCGCGAGAGAATCTCTTCTCCGATCTGCGCGACGAGTTGATCCAATTCGGCCTGGGTCACGATGATTTGAGGTGCTTCTCTTCGATGCGGCTGATCTTCTGCACCCGGGCGAGATGCCTTCCGCCGGCGAAGGGGGTCACCATCCAGGTGCGCAGGACTTCTTCGGCCTGGGTGTGGGTCAGGAGGCGGCCGCCGAGCGTAAGCACATTGGAATCATTATGTTCCCGACTGTTACGGGCGGAAGCTTTATCATAGCACAGGGCTGCGCGAACGCCCGGGACCTTGTTGGCGGCCATGGAGGAGCCGATGCCCGCGCCGTCGATAATGATGCCGCGGCGGGCCGTGCCGGCGGCCACGAGATCAGCGACCTTTTCGGCGACATCGGGGTAATCGGCGGGCTGCCCGTCGTAGACGCCGACGTCGCGGAGTTCGAAGCCGAGATCGAGCAGGATGGGCTTGAGGTGTTCCTTCAGGCGAAAGCCGCCGTGATCGGCGCCGATGGCGACGGTTTTTTCGGGCGGCGCCAGTGAGGAGAGTTGCTCCTCGGGGAGTTCCTGGATGCACACGCCGCGCGCTTCGGCCAAGTCGCGCGCCGACGGAGTGACGAGCGTGCCGATGGGGACGCGCAGCGTTCCCGACTCCGGCACATCCTGTGTGGTGATCACCCTACGCATACATCCGAACCGCAGTACAATTCGTAAAGACCATTGTAATGAAACCCCACCTGTTCCCGGCCTTGTTTTTGACGGCGGCGTGTCTGTGGGCCCATCCGATGGGCAATTTCAGCGTGAATCACTATGCGCGGATCGAAGTGGGTACGCGCGGCGTGGACGTGCGCTACGTGCTGGACCTGGCGGAGATTCCCACCTTCGAGCTGTTGCAGACCTGGGGGCTGGATGCCGCGAGCGAGCGGGTGCTGCTGGACCGGAGGGCCGAGGCGCAGGCACGGGAGTGGGTGGGCAACCTAGCTTTCTCGAGCGGCGGGCGTCCGGTGGCGGCGCGCTTCGAAAGAGCGGACCTGGTGATGGACAAGGGCGCGGGGGGGATGCCGGTGGCGCGCATCGGCGCGGATCTGCGGCTGGCCATGACGCCGGGCGAGCTGACCTACGAGGATCATAACTACGCCGAGCGGGCGGGCTGGAAGGAAATCGTGATCACGGCGGAGCGGGGGGCGACCATCGAGCGGGCAACCGCGCCCGGCGAGGATCGCAGCCGCGCGCTGACCGCATATCCGCAGGATCCGGCAACGGCTCCTCCGCAGGAGGTGCGAGCGGCGGTGGAGTGGCGCGGCGCGCCGGCGGTGATTTCCGGTAACCGGCCGGTGCGGGTGATCCCGGTGCAGGCTACGGCTGCGCAGGCGCCCGCCACGGGTCCCGAGCCGCCGCAGCAGGCTGTTCCCGGCACGGTGGTGCGCGGGGATTTCCTTTCGCAATTGCTGCGCCGCGGGGAGATCGGCTGGGGATTGATGCTGGTGGGGATTGCCGTGGCGTTCGGGCTGGGAGCCATGCACGCGCTATCCCCGGGGCACGGCAAGACAATTGTGGCGGCCTACCTGGTGGGCACGCGCGGCACCTTCCAGCATGCCATCTTTTTGGGCGGAATGGTCACGTTCACGCACACCATCAGCGTGTTCGCGCTGGGACTGACCACGCTGTTCCTTTCGCAGTACGTGCTGCCGGAGAAGATCTTCCCGGTGCTGGGCGCGATCTCGGGGATTTCCATTGTGTGGATCGGGCTGATGCTGCTGGTGCAGCGGGCGCGGCGGCTGCGGAACCACGGGCATGTTCACCCCCACGATCATGATCATGGGCACGATCACGAGCATCCTCACCACGATCACGACCATGAGCACGAGCATCATCACGGGCCGGGCGGACACAGCCACATTCCGGAAGGGGAGGTGACACTGGGCAGCCTGATCGCGCTGGGGGCGAGCGGCGGGCTGGTGCCGTGCCCTTCGGCGCTGGTGCTGCTGCTGAGTTCCATCGCGCTGGGGCGGGTAGGGCTCGGATTGATCCTGCTGGTGGGGTTCAGCATGGGGCTGGCGGTAGTGCTGATGGCGATTGGGATGATGGTGCTGTACGCCAAGAATCTGCTGCCGGACAGCAAGAAGACGGTCGCCAATCCGGCGTTCCGGGTTATTCCGGTGCTTTCGGCGGCGGTGATCGTGTGTCTGGGGCTGCTCATGACAGGCGTCTCGCTGGGGGTGATCCGGCCGAGCCGGTTTATCGGGTGAGGGACCGCACGCAGACGGTACAATGGGAGCGGTTATGGGAGAGCCCGTTATCGTGGCGGACCCCGATGTTCTGAACGGAACGCCGTGTTTCCGCGGCACGCGGGTTCCCTTCAAGAATCTGATCGACTACCTGGAGGGCCGGCATTCTCTGGGCGAGTTCCTGCAACAGTTCCCCACCGTCACTCGCGAGATGGCAATTCAGGTGCCTGAGGAAGCGAAGGATTCGCTGCTCGCCAGGATTGCATGAGGATCCTGCTGGACGAGTGCCTGCCACTCGACTTCCGGTACAGCTTTCCCGGCCATGAGATTCATACCGCTCAGTGGCCGGCCTGAAGGTGTGAAGAATGGCGAGTTGCTGCGGGCTGCCCGCTCTCCTAGGGAACCACCTGAGGCAAGCCCCCGACAGTCGGGGTCTTTTCTCAGTAGAATCGAAACGATGGCGACTTGGTGCAACGCACGACTGATTGTCATTGGCCCCTCTCCAGACGTGGCGCGCTTCAGGAGCGACGCACACCGGCGGGCTCGCTCGGTATTCAGGCCGGACATGCTAGTTGGAGAAACCCAGAAACTATGTTGTGAGCGAGCGGTGGCACTGGGGTCGAATCGTTCACAGAAGAAGTATTACTTTCAGGGACGGCACGACGAGGGCCTTGTGCACTTTCAGGCCCTGTCGAAGTCATATCCCGCCCTGACCTTTGTGTTGGTTTATGGGTGGGACAGCCATGACTACGGCAGTCATTTGGTTTCCCGGGGGCGCGTACGAAGTTATTCAGTTCCTGCCGCTCTGGTGGAGGCAACGATGGCGAAACACGGTGTGGATGATACGCCGCCTGATGAATTGTCATTTCCCTACGACCTCGAACTGGACGCCGAAGCGGAGCTAATGGACTTAACTGAGGCTCGTTGGCAAAGAGCGTTGCTCAGACGAGGCATTTGTTGAAGCGCGGCGCGCCAGGGCGTACGGTCCGGCACAACCTTAGGCGCAGACCTGAAACTCTATGCAGACCATTATCCAAGTAATTTGCTCAAGAGGCCCGAGTCTTCGCGAGTCCATCGTGAATGACCCAAGGCTCCTTGATTTTGACTTAACAGTAAGTAAGAAACTTAAGCCGGGACGACCCGAGGGATGGGCCAAAATTCACAGCACCAAACCGGATCGCTGGGGAGCGCTTAATTTACAGTGGGACAGCGACACACGCATCTTGCTTTGTCGTGTTGTAAATCGCAGGAAAGGCCGCCCCGACTTGGTATTGGGGGATTTCGTCTCGTATCTTCTACGCCGATACCGAAATCGAATTACCGTCATCAACATAGTTCCGCCCGAATGATCGAGCCTGAAGCGAGGCATCGCGATATAATGTCAAACCCGGTTACGCCAGTCCAATAGACAAACTGCCGGGAGCGGATCACCCGGCTGGGCAGGGCGCGACGCGAGTGTCGGACGACCGCCGCGTCGGCTGTCGATACGTGCTCGTCCGCAAACGCCTTACTCTCTTGATAAGCTGTGCTGGGGGGAAAAGGCATGCTCTCAGCACTCCAACATTCTTTGTCCCGGCGCGGGTTTCTGGGCGCGGCGGTGGGGGGCGGGTTTCTGAGCGGGTATCACCGGCTGGCCGCGGCGGACAAGAAACGGCTCAAGATCCGGGATGTCCAGACCATGGTCCTTCAGGGGCCGCGCACCTATACCCTGGTGAAAGTCGTCGCCGACGACGGATCATACGGCATCGGCGAGGCCTACGGGAGCCCGGGCGTCGGCGTGAAGGAGCAGATTCACGCGATCGGGCCGTGGCTCGCGGGCAAGGATCCGCTGGAGATCGACACGATCTACACGTTCCTGGACGCGCAGGGCAGGGACCTGGCGGGGTCGCGCACGGACGGCTCGGCGCACTCGCTGATGCGCGCGGCGAGCGGCATCGAGATGGCGCTGTGGGACCTGGCGGGCAAGATCCTGGGCGTGCCGGCGGCCACGCTGCTGGGCGGCAGGTTCCGCACGAAGGTGCGGGTCTACGACCACGCCGCGCCGCGCAACATGCTGGACAAAGCGTCCTGCCGCGAATGGGCGGCCAAAGTCAAGGCGGACCCCAGCGGATTCACGGCGCACAAATTCGGCTTCCCGCACACCAATCCGAGCACGGACAAGGCGCGCGACCGCACCAACCGCGTGCTCACGACCAGGGAACTGATCCAGTTGGCGCAGGGATTCGAGAACTGCCGCGAGGCCATCGGGTGGGACCACGACATCATGGTGCACTGTCACTGGGAGTACGATTTGCGTACGGCGATCCAGATCGCCCAGGCCATCGAGCCGATCAAGCCGATGTGGTTCGAGGACCCGCTGCAAGTGGAATATTCCAGCGTGTGGACCCGGCTGTGCGAAGCCTCGCGGGTGCCTATCTGCACGGGCGAGAACCTGGCGCGGCGGCAGGGCTTCAAGGATTTCATCATCAACCAGGGGTGTGACATCCTGCACCCAGACCTGCGCAACAGCGGCGGCTTCCTGGAAACCAAGCGGATCGCGGACATGGCGGACGTGTACGGGCTGCCGATGGCCACGCACAACACCGGCAGCCAATTGCACACCTGGGCGACCTGCCAGTGGGCCGCATCCATCCGGGACTACCTGGCGTGCGAGACGGTCACCGGGCAGGGCGGCTGGATGGACGAAGTGCTGGCGCTCGATGGCCCGTACATTCGCGACGGATTCATGCGCGTGACGGAGAAGCCGGGGCTAGGGGTGGATCTGAACCCGGACGTGGTGAAGGCGCACCTGGCTGCGGGCGAGCGCTGGTGGGGTTGAGGCCGCGCGACTGGATGCGGGCGACGGCGTTTTCGGCGGCGCGGCCCAGGTCGATCACGGGCAGCAACCCGAAGCCGCGGCCGCGGGCGGAGAGCTTCTCCCGGCGGGCGGCGATCTCGCGCAAGCGTGGGAGGTCGGAGGTATCGCCCAGATCGCCGATGACCTGGAGCGCGACGACTTTGGAAGCCACGTCGGCGCCGGCGAGCCACGCGCGCGCGATTTGGAGCGCGGCGGGGGAGCGAAACTCCGCGGCGCGCTCGAGGGCCGCGATGCCTGGGATGCCACCCTTGCGGGCGACCTCGAGCAGATAGGGCACGGCGGCGGGGTCGCGGTATTGAGCAAGGCCACGCACGGCACCCGCAGCAACCAGGACGTTAGCATCGGCGGCGGCGGCGGCCAATAGCGGCAGGAGTTCCGGACGCTCGAGCGCCCCGAGCTCGCCCGCGGCCAGGGCGCGAGTGTCCGCATCGCCGGAGGCCAGGGCGCTTTTGAGTTCGTCCACGGCGCCGGCTTCGCGCAGGTCGCGGGCGGCGCAGGCGCGGACGGCCGGATCGGCGAGCATGCGGCTCAGGGCGGCCAACACCTCCGGCTTAGAGTGGCCGCGCAGGGCGAAGCAGGCATCGCTGCGCTGGGCGGCGGTGAGCCTGGAGTCGAGCAGGCGGCTCACCGCGTCATCGGAGGCGAGCAGGGTGGCGGCGCAGGCCAGCATCATCCAGCAGGATTTCATTGGGTCACCTCCCGGAGCGCGGCCTGCGCCAGGGGAGCCTGCCGCGGGTCGAATTTCGGGTTCAGAGCCAGCGCGTGTTCCAGGCGCTCGCGGGCTTGCCGCTTGTTGCCCAAGGCCAGATCGATCATACCGGCGTGGTAGTAGAACATTGGTTCCGGCGTGCCCAGGGCCAGGGCTTTTTCGGCCGCGTCCGCGGCTTCGACATAGCGCTGGTTCTTGTAGAGCGCCCAAGCGAGCACGTCATAGGTGTAGATATCGCGGCGCACGGCGAGCTCGGCGCGGGCCAATTGGAGCGCGCGGGCGAGGCTCCGGTCCCGGTCGGCGAAGGCCAGCGCCAGGTTGCGATTGGCGGTCTGGCGATGGGCTTCTTCCATGCGGTCGAGCACATCCAGCATGGCGGCCTGCCGGCGGGCGGCCTCGCGGTTGCCGGCAGCGGCGTACAAGTCCTCGAGGGCGGCGGCGTACTGCGGCAGGGGCACGGCATCCTGGGCGCGCTTGTAGCTCTCGATGGCCGCCGGGGCGTTACCCTGCGCGGCGTAGACCTGGCCCAGCCCGGCGTACGCGGGGTAATAGCTGGGGAACACGCGCAGCGCCGTGTTGTAGGCCCGCGCGGCCTCGGCCAGCCGGCCGGACTTGAAGTACATGTTGCCCAGGTCCACCAGGCACCAGGCCGTGTTTTCGGCCGACGGGCTGCCGGCGGCGATGGCCTGCTTCATCACGTCGAGGGCTCCATTCGGGTCGCCAGCCACGAAGCGATACCAGGCGGCGCGGTTGTAGCTGGCGAGATCGGGGCGCAAGGTGACCATGCGCTGATAGGCGTCGGCGGCGTGCTCGTAGTCGCCCAGTTCCATGAGAGCATCGCCGAGGGTGCCCCAGTTCCACGGGTCGTCGGGGGCGCGGCGGGTCATCTCGCGGGAGTACTCGGCGACCTTGGCGAAATGGTGGCGTTCGAGTTCGATCTCGCTGCGCAGGCGCAAGGCTTCGTAGTCGCCAGCGTCGGCGGCCAGGACGTTCTCCACCAGTTTGGCGGCGCGGTCCAGGTAGCCGGCGTCCATGGTCTCGCGCATTTTCTGGATGAACGCCGTGGCCAGCAAATTCCGGTAGTGGAAGTCATCGGGTTTGTAGCGGGCGAGGGCTTCGTAGGTGGCGATGCGGTCGTCGGTTTTCAGGCGGGCCACCTGGTCGGCGAGCGCGCGGTCCGAAAGTGCGGCGGCCAGGCGGTCGGGATCGGCGGTTTCGGCGTAGAGAGAGAGGCAGATGAGAAAGGAGATCAGTTTCATCGGGGGGCTCCTCCGCTCCCCGCGGCCGCGGCCGCCGCGGGGAGCGATGATCCACTACATGCCGGTGGCTTTGCCGCGGCCGTTCGTGCCATCCTGCTGGCTATGGGCGTAGCCGGCGTGGGGCGGGGCGTGGAACGGGAAGCGGTTGAGCAGCGGCACGTCGTTGGAGTTGACGCCGTCACCCAGAGGGGGCGCGTTGGTGTAGCCGGGCACGAGCACGCCGGCCAGGGCGCGAAAGCCGATGTCCACCACGTCGTCGCCGGGGCGGCGTCCGCCGAATGGCCAGCCGGCGTTATCGCCGCCGAGCGGTCCGAGGCGGTTCTGCTGCGGGCCCGGAGTGGGTGCGATGGTGAGGTCAATGCGCGTGATATCGGGCACGAAGACGCCCAGCAGATCGTTGCGCGGCGCCGGAGGCACGTTCAGGTTGTACTGGCCCTTGAGAATGCCGTTGACGAAGAACGGGTCGGCGATGTAAGCGGCCCACTGCTGGTCGTCGGCCGGCTGGCTGCGATTCCAGCGGTCTTTCATGGGCAGCGGAATGAGCGCCTCGACGGTGAGCGGGTTGCCCACGCGGTCGATCTGCACGTAGTCGCCGTAGTGTTCCGGATTGTCGGGGCTCGGCCGCACGGTAACGATCTTGCGCAAGGTGGTGGCCCAGCCGGCGATCCTGGCGTTGGGGTCCTTGGGATCGGTGGGCACTGAGCCGTTGGCGGTCAGCATGGAGATGGGGGCCTCTACCGCGATCAAGCTGATGTTGTAGCCGGCGAAGCCATCCACGGCCGCCGGGTAGGCGGCGCCCTGCCCCTGGTCGGCGGAGCCGGAAAGCACCGGAGCGGGCGAGCGGAAGTTCAGCGTATCGAAGGTGGCGCCGCTATCGAAATAGAAGGCGTCGTCGCGGGGCCCGGCGAACACACGCATGCCGTTGGGCAGTTCAAATACGGAGGGCGCGCCGAGATTCTGCTCGTAGTTGGGCGTGGCGTTGGGACCCATATTGGGCGGCGCCACGGAGAGCAGGTGGCCGTTCTTGTCGCGATCGTAGCTGGCCACGATGACGCCCTTCTTCAGGTCCCGGATGACCACGGTATAGGTCTCGTAGAGGTAGATGCCCGGGCTGTCGATGGAGTCGATTTTGCCGAAGTACGACACGAAGGTCGGGTTGTCGCGATAGGTGTCGTGGAAGACGAAATCGATCTGGAGATCGGGGTTTCCATCGAGTCCCCGCGAGTTGTTGACGTTGAACCGGTACAGGACGCTATCGGAGAACTTGTAATAGCTGGGCCCGTTGTCCGGGTTCTGGAATCCCTGCACGCTCATGCTCATGACGACGCGGTCCGTGCGTCCGGTCTCCCAACTGCGGAAGATGTAAAAGTCGTTCAGGTTGGCAGTCTGGTCCTCGAGCAGCAGCGGCCCGTTGCGATGACTGGCGGCGAATCCGCCGGCCGAGAGCAGCAGGGCTGCCGCACAGGTGCGAAATGCGGTAAGTCGCATAGTTCCTCCTCGATCGCATTACGAGGGGAAGCCGCGGATCGGATTTAGTTTAGGAAAAATCAGCCGCGCAGGAAATTCGCGAGGCGCTCCAGGGCGGGTTCGAGGATACTCTTTTCGGCCGCATAGCAGATGCGCACGGAGCCTTCCCCTCCGGCGCCGAAAGCGACTCCGGGGGCGAGGCCCACCTTGGTCTCGACCAGCAGGCGGCGGCAGAATTCGAAAGAGTCGTCCAGGCCGTCGATTTTGGGGAAAAGGTAGAAGGCCCCATCCGGCACCGGTACGGTGACTCCCGGCATGGCGTTCAAGGCCGCCACGCAAAGATCGCGGTTTTCCTTCAGCCGCGCGAGCATCCGGACCAGTTCCTCCTCGCCCTGGGTAAGCGCAGTCTCGCCGGCTCTCTGGGCGAAACTGGGCGCGTGCGAGATGATGAATTCGTTCAACTGCGTGGCCTTGCGGGCCACATCGCGGCGAGCCACCAGCCAGCCCACGCGCCAGCCGGTCATGCAGTAGCTTTTGGAGAA
The DNA here is from genome assembly GCA_021324015.1 of Solibacteraceae bacterium. GTDB lineage: Bacteria > Acidobacteriota > Terriglobia > Bryobacterales > Bryobacteraceae > JAJPJX01. Next base: position 72,363 of record JAJPJX010000141.1, read on the forward strand.
CGAGTGCACCACCATGACGGCGTCTTCGCGCGTGGCTTTGCGCAGAATGGAAGGCACGGGATCGCCGAGGCGGGCGCCGGAGTAGAACAGGCGGTCGTAGACTTCGTCGGCCATCAGCCAGAGACCGTGACGGCGGCAGAAGTCCAGCAACTGCTGCTGCTCGGCTTCGGTGGCCACCCAGCCCAGGGGGTTGGAAGGCGAGGTGTAGAGCAATAGGCGCGTGCGGGGTGTGACGCGCGCCTCCAGAGCGCCGAAGTCGATGCGGTAACGGCTACCGCAGAGCGGGTGAGGGATTTCGACGGGCACGGCATTGCACATAGCCACGATGGAGGAACCATTGGGCCAGGCAGGAGTCAGGATCAGGGCTTCGTCGCCGGGGTCGAGAACCGTACGGATGCCGACATTCAGCGCCTGCACGCCGGAAGCGGTGATCACGATCTCGGATTCGGAATCGAGCGGGACATCTTGCAGGCGCCGGTAGTGCGCGGCGATGGCGCGGCGCAGGGAGGGCAGCCCGGCGTTCTCCGTGTAAAAGGTGTAGCCCTCGGCCAGCGCGCGGATGGCGGCCTGCTTGATATAGCCCGGAGTGGGCAGGTTGGACTCGCCGAAGTACAGGCGCAGCACGCCGTCCATCGACATCGCGATTTCCGCCAGTTCGCGGATGCGCGAGTGCGGAACGCGCTCGACGGATTGGGCGAGTCCGGGCACCTGTGCTAGAGGGTCTTCAGATAGGCGATGAGGTCGTTCTTTTCGTCGTCGCTCAGCATCTCTTTGTAGGCCGGCATGCCGTTGCCGCCCTCATCGATCTTGGCGCGCACGTTCTCCTCGGTGGGCTTTTTGCCGTTGGTCATCTTGTCGCGCGAGAACAGCCCCTTCAACCCAGGCCCCATCTTCTTCTCGGTGCTGTCTGCATTGTGGCAAACGCTGCACTGCTGAAAGACTTCCTTCCCCTTATCCGGGTCCCCTTTCTTGTCGGCCGCGTAGGCCGAGGTGAAGGACGCGACAGCGAACGTTGCAACGCAAGCGAATACTCGAATAGACATACAGGTAAGTTTCTCCAGGAGAGCTAAAGAATAGTTTACAATTTTCCGGTGCGGCCCGCCATGATTCTGTTCGCCAAGGCGCCGGTTGCAGGCCGCGTGAAGACCCGCCTGGCGCCCCGGATCGGCGCGGAAGCCGCCGCGGAACTGCATCGCGCATGTGTTCGCGATATGCTGGAAAGGCTGGGCGCTATGGGCGGCGCCGACCTTTTCCTGCATACCGACATTCCTACGGATGCGTGGCAGGATGTGCCCGTTGCCCGGAAACTGCAACATTCCGGGGATCTCGCGTTAAAAATGGTTCATGCACTCGAAGAGTCTCTGGCGGAGGGACGTCCACAAGCCGTCATCGTGGGCAGCGATGCGCCCACGCTGCCCCGCGCGCACGTCGAGCGCCTGCTCGCATCGCGCGCCGACGTGGTGTTCGGACCGGCGGAAGACGGCGGATATTACGCCATCGGCTGCCGGCGGATTCACCGGGAGATGTTTCGGGGCGTGGAGTGGTCCGGCGCCGAAACGCTGGCCCAAAGCGAGCGGGCGGCGCAAGCCTGCGGCCTGCGCGTAGAGCGCGGACCAGGCTGGTGGGACGTGGACGCACCCGCCGACCTCGACCGCCTGATGGCCGCTCCCGATTTACCGCGCTTCACGGCCGCCTGGCGGGAGAGGTTTTATCCTTGTTAATTTTCCTGGTCTTTTTGTTCGTGGTTCCGGTTTGGGCGCAGGTCACCACCGGTTCGATCTCCGGATACGTTCTGGACGCCAGCCATCAGCCGATCCCAGGGGCTATCGTGACGGCCAGGAACGCGGAAACGGGACGCGCGCGGCAGACCGCTACGGATGGATCGGGCTTCTACGTGCTGACCCAGTTGCCGCCGGCTACCTACGATCTGGCGGCGGAGGCGGCGAACTTCCAGACGGCCTCGCACCGCGGTGTAGCGGTGCACGTGAATTCCCATCCGGGCGTGGACTTCGTGCTGCCGGTGGGCCGGCGCACGGAGACCGTGGAGGTGACCGCCGGCGCGAAGCCTCTCGCCACGGAGAGCGCCGAGTTGGGCATGGTGCTCGACGAATCGCGCATCCAGGAGCTGCCGCTGAACCGGCGCGACTTTCTGCAACTGGCGCTGCTGACGCCCGGAGTGCTGCCGCCGGTGGAGAACTCGCAGCTTTCCTCGCGGGGCGGCTTCGCCATGCATGCCAACGGCGGCCGCGAAGAATACAACAACTTCCTGCTGGACGGCGTGGATAACAACGACCAGTACCAGAATACCTATGTGCTCCAACCTTCGGTGGACAGCATCCAGGAATTCAAGATCTCGACGAACAGCTACAGCGCGGAATACGGGCGCAGCGCCGCGGGCCAGGTGAACGTGATCACGCGCAGCGGCGGCAACCAGTTTCACGGCACGGCGTACGAGTACCTGCGCAACCGGGACCTGGATGCGCGCAACTTCTTCGACGCGCAGACGAAGCCGGAATACATCCGCAACCAGTTCGGCGCGGGCGTGGGCGGGCCGGTGCGCCGGGACCGAGCGTTCTTCTTCGCGAATTTCGACGCCCTGCGCCAGCGCCAGGCGCTGACCAGCCTGGCCACGGTGCCAACTGCGGAGCAACGGGCTTCCGTGCCGCCGGCGTTGGTGTCGGCCGTGGGCGCGCAAATCCTGAACCTGTTCCCGCTGCCGAACCGGCCGGGCACGGCGGGCAACTACCTGGCGCAGCCGGTCTCCCGCGAGACCACGTCGCAGTTCAACGGCAAATTCGACGAATACCTATCGGGCCGCGACCTGCTGAATGTGCGCTACAGCTACGGCACGCAGGACCTGTTCGAGCCTTCCACGGGTGTGCCCGGATTCGGCGATTACGTGACGAATATCGGCCACAACGCCATGCTGCACTACCAGCGCGTCTTCAGCCCGCGCGCGGTGAATTCGCTGCGGCTGGGGTTCAGCCAGTCGTTCCGCCACGTGAATCCGCAGAACTATCGCGTGGATGCGGGCAAGCTGTGGAACGTGAACTGGCTGAACGTGAACCCGCGGGACCTGGGGTACCCTTCGATCAGCGTGGCGGGATTTTCGGGAGTGGGGGACAGCACCGCGACTCCCATCGCGCGCACCACGGACACCTACCAGGTGAGTGACGGCCTCTCGCTGGTGCGCGGCGGCCACGGGCTGAAGATCGGCGGCGAGGTGCGCAACATCCGGCTGGACGCCACGCTGGATTACTTCGCGCGGGGCTCGCTGACGTTTTCAGGTGCGATTGCGGGCTCGGGGATCAAGGACCTGCTGATGGGATTTCCATCCTTTGGCATCCAGTCGCGCTTCGACAACCCGCAGACGCTGCGTACCACGGCGTACGACGGGTACGTGCAGGACGACTGGAAAGTGCGGCCTTCCCTCACGCTGAACCTGGGTCTGCGCTACGAGTACAACACGCCGCCCACGGACCCGGCCAATCGAATGTCGATCTTCGACCCGGCGGCGGGCCAAGTGGTCAACGTAGGGACCAACGGTCTTTCGCGATCGGGCATCCGGCCGGACGGCAACAACTTCGCACCGCGGATGGGCTTCGCGTGGTCGCCCGCCGGGGACTGGGTGGTGCGCGGCGGCTACGGCGTCTACTACGATTCGGGGATGCTGGTGGTCAACTCGTCACTGTACTTCAATCCGCCGTACTTCAACGTGTACGCGTTCTTCCCCACGCAGAAGTCGCTGCTGACGCTGACAAACCCGTTTCCCACGCAGAACGGCATCGTGCCGCCGCCCTCGCCCAATACGATCAGCCCGGACCTGACGACGGCCTACCTGCAAAGCTGGAATCTGAACGTGCAGCGCCAGGCGGGCGCGGCGACGGTGTTGAGCCTGGCCTATGGCGGCTCGAAGGGCACGCACCTGATCCGTTCGCGGGATCTGAACCAGCCGCCGCCCGGTCCGGGAGACCTGGCCGCGCGCCGGCCGTATCCAGGCTACGCAGGGATCTTCTATTCGGAGAGCGGGGGCAACTCGGAGTACCAGTCGCTGGAGGCATCGATCGACCGGCGGCTGGCACGGCGCTTCTCGATGCTGGTGGCCTACACGTACTCGAAGTCGATCGACGATACCTCCGCGTACCTGGGCACGGTTCCGGACAAGAATTTCCCGCAGAACAGCCGGGACTACCGGCTGGAGCGCGCGCTCTCCAGCTTCGACATGCGGCAGCGTCTGAGCGCCGCGTACGTGTACCAGGTTCCGGGGCGGAGTTGGTGGAACCGCAACTTCGAGGTGCGCGGCATCACCACGGCGCAAACAGGACAGCCATTTACGCCGCTGCTGCGCTTCGATAACAGCAATACGGGGAATATCGGCGGCATCTTCGGCCTGGACCGTCCGGACCTGCAGCGCAATCCGGCGCTCGCCAATCCAGGTCCGGAGGAGTGGTTCGATACCAGCGCATTCGCTATTCCGGCGAAGTATCATTTCGGCAACGCGGGGCGGAACGTGCTAACCGGGCCGGGACTGTTTTCCTTCGACGTGGCGGTATCGCGGCGTTTCCTGCTGCGCGAGGGCATGAGCCTGGAGTTTGACGCGCAGGCGTTCAACCTGTTCAACCGCGCGAATTTCGACCTGCCGGACGCCTACGCCGACCAGCCCACCACGTTCGGGAAGATCTTTTCGGCCAAGGCCCCGCGACAGATTCAGGCGGCGGTGCGGTTGAGTTTTTGAAAAGCCACCGTGCACCCGCGGCCGGCGGCGGTAATCGCGGCGCGTGTTATCCTCGAAATATCAGCCCTTTTCGCGCACCTCGTGTCATCTCGTAATGAAAAAACTCCTTGCTCTGAACCGCAGTGAAATTGCGATCCGCATTCTGCGCGCGGCCAACGAACTGGGCCTGCGCACGGTGGCCATCTATTCCCAGGAAGACAGCCTGCGCTTGCACCGGTTCAAGGCCGAAGAAGCTTATCTGGTGGGAGAAGGCAAGGGGCCGGTGGAAGCCTACCTGGACGTGGAAGGCATCGTGGCCCTGGCTAAAGAGAAGGGCGTGGACGCGATTCATCCGGGCTACGGGTTCCTGTCGGAAAACCCCGCACTCCCGCGGGCGTGCGAGAAGACGGGCATCACATTCATCGGCCCGAGCGCGAAGCTGCTGGAACTGCTGGGCGACAAGACCGCCGCGCGCCACCTGGCGCAGAAGGCGGGTATCCCGGTGGTGCCGGGCACCGAGGAGCCGTTGCGGCAGGCGGCGCAAGCGGAACGGGCCGCCCGGGAGATCGGCTTTCCGTTGATCATCAAAGCGGCGTTCGGGGGCGGCGGGCGCGGCATGCGCGTGGTGGAAAAGGCCGCGCACTTCCCCGAGCGGCTGGAGGAGGCGCGCCGCGAGGCGGCGGCCGCATTCGGCAACGACGCCGTGTTTCTGGAGCGCTACGTGCGGCGGGCGCGGCACGTGGAAGTGCAGATCCTGGGCGATCGGCACGGCAACGTGCTGCACCTGCACGAGCGCGACTGCTCCGTACAGCGGCGGCACCAGAAAGTGGTGGAGGTTGCGCCCGCAGCGGGACTGGCGGATTCCATCCGCAAGGACCTGGCCGCCGCAGCCGTGCAACTGGCCAAGGCCGCGGGTTACTACAACGCCGGCACGGTGGAGTTCCTGGTGGACGTGGATAGCGGCGAATGGTATTTCATCGAAGTCAATCCGCGCATCCAGGTGGAGCACACGGTGACCGAGATGGTGACGGGCGTGGACATCGTGCGCTGCCAGATCCAGGTCGCGCAAGGGCTGGAGCTGTTCGGTCCGGAGATGGACCTCCCGCCGCAGGACCAGATTCCGCTGAACGGCTATGCGCTGCAATGCCGGCTGACCACGGAAGATCCGGAGAACAACTTCGTTCCGGATTACGGCAAGATCCACACCTACCGCTCGCCGGCGGGTTTCGGCATCCGGCTGGACGGCGGATCGGCCTACAGCGGAGCGGTGATCACGCCGTATTACGACTCCCTGCTGGTGAAGACCACGGCGTGGGGCCGCAAGTTCGACCAGGCCTGCCAGCGCATGGACCGGGCGCTGCGGGAATTCCGGGTGCGCGGAGTGAAGACCAACATTCCGTTCCTGGAGAACGTGATCAACCACCCGGATTTCCAGAGCGGCAAGGTCACTACTTCCTGGCTGGGCGAGACGCCCGAACTGTTTCGCTTCGTGCCGCGGCGGGACCGCGCCACCAAGCTGCTCACCTACCTGGGCGACGTGATCATCAACGGCAATCCGACGGTGGAAGGCAAGCGGCCGCCGGAACGGTTGCGTGCGGCGCCTGTGCCACCGCACGATGCCTCGGCGCCGCCCGCGGGCACGCGCCAGTTGCTCGAGAAGCTGGGGCCGGAGCAGTTCGCCGCGTGGACCGCCTCGCAGAAGCGGCTGCTGCTGACCGACACCACGTTCCGCGACGCGCACCAGTCGCTGATGGCCACGCGCGTGCGCACCTACGACATGCTGGCCATCGCCAATTTCCTGGCGCACCGGCTGGCCGGCCTTTACAGCCTGGAGATGTGGGGCGGGGCCACGTTCGACGTGGCCATGCGCTTCCTGCACGAGGACCCCTGGGAGCGGCTGCGGCAACTGCGCGAGGCGATTCCGAACATCTGCTTCCAGATGCTGCTGCGGGCCTCGAACGCGGTGGGCTACACCGCGTATCCGGACAATGTGGTACGCGAGTTCGTGCGGGAAGCCGCGACGCAGGGCATCGACATCTTCCGCATTTTCGATTCGCTCAACTGGCTGCCGAATCTGCGGGTGGCCATGGAGGCGGTGCAGAAGACCGGCAAGATCTGCGAGGCGGCCATCTGCTACACGGGCGACATCCTGGATCCCAACCGCCAGAAGTATTCGCTCGCGTACTACGTGAACATGGCCAAGGAACTGGAGCGCATGGGAGCGCACATCCTGGCCATCAAGGACATGGCGGGCTTGTGCAAGCCCTACGCCGCGGAGAAGCTAGTGAAGACGCTGCGGCAGGAGGTGGGCATCCCCATCCATTTCCACACGCACGACACCAGCGGAATTAACGAAGCCTCGGTGCTCAAGGCGGCGGAGGCGGGCGTGCACGTGGCCGACGCAGCCATCGCTTCGATGAGCGGCACCACAAGCCAGCCGAACCTGAATTCGATTGTGGCCGCGCTGGCGCACACCCGGCGCGATAGCGGGCTGGACCTGGACGCGCTCGACCAGTGCGCGGACTACTGGGAGGTGGTGCGGGAGTACTACGCGCCCTTCGATACGGCGCCCCGTTCCGGTACCGCCGAAGTGTACAAGCACGAGATGCCGGGGGGACAGTACACCAATCTGCGGGCGCAGGCCGAGTCCATGGGACTAGGCGAACGCTGGCCGGAGATTGCCAGCGCCTACGCCGAAGTGAACATGGCGCTGGGCGATATCGTGAAAGTGACGCCCTCCAGCAAGGCCGTGGGCGACATGGCGCTTTTCCTGGTGAACCACAACCTTACGGCGCACCAGTTCGCGCAACTCGGACCGGACCACAACCTGACGGTTCCCAGTTCGGTGGTGGAGATGCTTTCCGGCGACCTGGGCGAGCCCGAGGGCGGCTGGCCGAAACAGATCCAGAAAGTGATTCTGCGGGGAGCGAAGCCGAAACGCGGGCGGCCGGGGGCGCATCTCAGCCCGGTGGATTTCGAGCAGACGGCGGCCGTGCTGGAGAAGAAGATCGGGCGCAAGCCGTCGCACGATGAGGTGCTGAGCTACCTCATGTACCCGGACGTGTTCCTGAAATTCGCGCGCAACCGCCAGACCTGGGACAGCGTGGAGGTGCTGCCCACGCCGCAGTTCTACTACGGCGCTGAACGCGGCAAGGAGTTCACCGTGGAACTGGAGCCGGGCAAAGTGCTGGCCATCAAGTTTCTCACGGTGAGCGACCCGCACCCGGAAGGCACGCGCACCGTATTTTTCGAGCTGAACGGGCAGCCGCGCGAGGTGACCATCCGGGACCGCAAGCTGGAAGTCAAGGTCGAAACCAAGCCCAAGGCGGATCCCAACCAGCCGGGCCAGATCGGCGCTCCCATTCCGGGCGTGGTTTCGAACGTGGCGGTGGAGGTGGCGCAGCCGGTCAAGAAAGGCGACCGCCTGCTGGTGATGGAAGCCATGAAGATGCAGAGCACGGTCTACGCCCCGGTGGAGGGAAAAGTCGCGCAGGTGCTGGTCGCGGTGGGTCAGCACGTGGAAGCGAAGGATCTGCTGCTGGTGATCTCGTAGGCCGCCACGGCTCGCGCGGCCAGTCGTCTTGCATTCAAGACAAGTGTCTTGTTAACATACGAAGGCTTCATGCGCCTTCCAGCCCTGAGCCTGCTCGCAACCGTTTGCTTTCTTGCGTTTCCGGCCGCCGCCCAGGAGACCGCCTCGATTTCCGGAGAGTTGACCGATCCAAGCGGCGGAGCGGTGTCCCATGCCGCCGTGACCCTCACCAACCTGGAGTCGAAATCCGCGCGCAGGACCCTGACGGACGCCTCCGGTCATTACGCTATTCCGCAATTGGGCGCCGGCACCTACGAGGTCCGGGCGGAGAAGTCAGGTTTTCAAAGCGAGGTCCGGCGCGGGATTCCTTTGGCGGTCAGCCAGGCGGCCGTAGTCAATCTTCACTTGCAGATCGGCGCGGTATCGGAACAGGTCGAGGTCACCGAACGTGCTCCCATGATCGGGGCCGCGATGGATCAGAGTTCGGGCCTGGTAGGCGGCAGCCAGGTCCGCAACCTGCCGCTGAACGGCCGTAGCTATGACCAACTGATGACGCTCGATCCGGGAATCGTGAACTACTCGAGCCAGAAGCTGAGCAACACGCCCGGGATCTCCAATTCGGCGGTGGCGAACATCTTCGCCGTTTCGGGACGGCGGCCCCAGGAGAATCTCTTCCTGCTGGACGGAGTGGAGTACACGGGTTCGGCGGAAATCAACATGACGCCGGGCGGCACCAGCGGGGAGTTGCTGGGAGTGGACGCGATCCGGGAATTCAACGTGCTCACGGACACGTACAGCGCGGAGTACGGTAAGCGCCCGGGCGCGCAGGTGCTGATTGTCGACCGATCGGGCACCAACGAGTTTCACGGATCGGTTTACGAATTCCTGCGCAACAACGATTTCGACGCCCGCAACTTTTTCGATCAGGCTTCCGTGCCGGGATTTCAGCGCCATCAGTTCGGCGGCTCCCTGGGCGGAGCGCTCGTGCCTAACCGCACGTTCCTGTTTGGAGACTACGAAGGGTTCCGCCAGAATCTGCACCTGAGCGATGTGACGCTGGTGCCTGACAGCGACGCCCGCGCGGGAATTCTGAATGGCCAGCACGTCGGGATTTCTCCAGCGGCCGGGCGATTGCTGGCCCTGTGGCCCGTCCCGAACGGTCCGGAATTGGGCGGCGGCATCGCTGAAGCTTTTAGTACTCCCCGGCAAACCATTCGGGAGGAATTCGGCACGGCGCGCCTGGATCAGACGCTTTCGCGGGCGGACACGCTGGGGTTCAGCTACCTGGCCGACGACAGCGCCGATTATACGCCCACCGCGAACCCGCTGGCGCTGGACATCGAGAGCCTGCGCGAACAGGTCGCCAGCCTGCGCGAAACGCATGTTTTTTCCTCCCGGACGGTCCACACCGCAACGCTGGGCTTTTCGCGCGCCAGCTATTTCTACACTGGCGAATCCGGTGTCTCCGTGCCCGGATTTATCGGCGCGGAGCAGGTGGGCGCCGTGGTGATCGGCGGAAGCGCCACGCCGAACACGGCGAGTTCCATCACCATGGCGGGAAGCAACTACGGCAGTCACCTGTTTGCTACCCGCAACCTGTTCACCTATGCGGACCAGATTTCGGTAGTGAGGAACCGGCACCAACTGAGCGCGGGAGCTTGGTTCCAGCGCGTACAATCCAACGATGAACTGGCGCTGGGGCAATACGGCCAGGCCACTTTTTCCAGCCTGCAAGCCTTCCTGCAAGGCACGGTCACGACCTTCACGGCGGTTCCGTCGCCCACTCCGCTAGGCTGGCGGTCCTGGGAAGGCGCGTGGTTTGTACAGGACCAGGTGCGTCTCACTCCTCGACTCTCGGTGTCGCTGGGATTCCGGGAGGAGTTCACGAACGGATGGAATGAGGCGCACGGGCGGGCATCGAGTTTTGTATTCGGGCCGAACGGCGCGCTCGAAACACAGCCGCGCGTAGGATCCTCGGTGTTCACCATCAACCGGGCGAAGTTCCTGCCGCAGCCCCGCCTTGGCCTCGCGTGGAATCCGGCGCGGGACAACCGGACCGTGATCCGGGCGGGCTTCGGGATGTACAACGACTTGCAGGACGCGCTCAGCTTCCGGCTGGACCAGAACGCGCCGTTCAACACGAGCGTCACGCTGACGAACATCCCCCTGGCGAATTTCCCGATACTTCCCGGGCAGATCCCGGATTCCTTCAAGATCGCACCAGCGGGAGTGCAGCAGGATCTCTACACGCCCACGGTCATCGCTTACACTCTCAGCGTGCAGCGCGAGATCACGCCGAACACCGTGTTCACGGTGGGGTACGCAGGTTCACACGGGTATCACGAGACGATCAGTGCGGACTTGAATCAGCCGGCGCCGACCATCTGTCCGGCGGCGCCATGCCCGGCGGGGTTGGCGGCGGGCACGACGTATTATCCCCCCGGAGCCGCGCTCGCCAATCCGGCTCTGGCCAGCACGTGGACCTGGATCTCGGGGGGAAACAGCTCCTACCATGCGCTCAAAGCGGACCTCCGCAGGCGGCTGGCCCGCGGACTCGATTTCCGCCTGGCGTACACCTGGTCTAAGAGCCTGGACAACGGGGATACCCTGAACGCAAGCGCGGCCGCGAATGCTCCCGGCCTGGCAGAAAACACGCAGAATCTGCGGCTGGATTGGGGCCCCTCCACGTTCGACGTGCGTCACCTGCTAGCGGCCTACGCCACTTACGAGTTGCCGCTCGGCCCCGGCAAGCCCTTTCTACGCCACCTGACCGGCTTCGCGAAAATGGCGGTGGAAGGCTGGTCGATCCACGCCATCGAAACGTATCACACGGGTTTTCCGTTCACTCCGGAATTGAGCTTCAATCCTTCGAACAACGGAAACACGACCAATCCGGTGCGGCCCTCTCTCAATCCCGCTTTCGCCGGACCGCTTATTCTAGGCAGCCCCAACCAGTACTTCAATCCGGCGGCGTTTGTGGTTCCGCCGAACGGGACCTACGGCAATCTGGGCCGGAATGCCCTTACGGGGCCGGGCTTGGCGGAACTGGACTTCTCGCTGGGGAAGACCATGTACCTGAGCGAGCGCCTGGCGTTGGAATTACGCGGCGAGGCGTTCAACGTTTTCAATCACGCCAACTTCAACACGCCAAATCTGATCGTGTTCACCTCTCCCACGGCGCCTCCTTCCGGCTCCGCCGGCGTGATTACCGGCACGGCCACGAGTTCCCGCCAGATTCAGATCGCCGTCAAGCTCACGTGGTGACGGAGCCCGCACGCCCACTGATAAAATACAAGTATGGTGCGCATTCTCCTGTTCAGCGGCAAGGGGGGTGTGGGAAAAACCAGCCTGGCCGCGGCCACCGGGCTGCAGCTCTCGCGGCTGGGTTACAGGACCCTGGTGATGAGCGTGGACCCGGCGCACAGCCTGGCCGACGCGTTCGACCTGGAGACGGACCTGTTTCACGGGAAGACCAGCGATCCGCTCCCGATTAACGACCGGCTCTCCATTCTGGAAGTCAACATTCAGAAGGAAATCAAGCGGCACTGGCAGGCGATCTCGGCGTACGTGGTTTCCGTGCTGCGCACCACGGGGATCAGCGAGGTGGAAGCCGAGGAACTGGCCATTCTGCCGGGCATGGAAGAGCTCAGCGCCATGATGTACGTAAACCAGTTCCGGCGCGAGAGCCGCTATGACATCATCGTGCTGGATTGCGCGCCCACGGCGGAATCCATGCGCTTCGTGAGCATGCCGACCACGCTGGAGTGGTACATGAAACACATCTTTCCGTTCCAGCGCGGGCTGATCAAAGCCGTGCGGCCCTTGGCCAACCGGGTCTCGCCCGTGGAATTGCCCACGGACAGCTATTTCGCTAATGTCCAGGACTTGTTCGGGCGCCTGGACGGCATCGGCGAACTGTTGGAGAATCCGGCGGTGACCAGCGTGCGCCTGGTGACGAACCCGGAGAAGATGGTGCTGCGGGAGACGCAGCGGGCGTTTGTCTACTTCTCGCTGCACGGCCTGACTGTGGACAGCGTGATCGTGAACCGTGTACTGCCGCGCACGGTAACCGACGCCTTCTTCGAAGAATGGCGCGCTTCGCAGGCGCACATCCTGGACGAGATCGCGGGGTATTTTTCGCCGGTGGCGGTGAAGCGCGTGCCGCTGTTCACGCACGAAGTCCTGGGGCGCGAGCGGCTGGAGGAACTGGCGCGCAGCCTGTATGCAGAGGAGGAAGATCCCGCCAAGGTGACCCGCACCGAGGCGCCCTTCCGCTTCGAAAAACGGGACGGGCATTACGAGATCCGCATGCATCTGCCGTTTGCGGCCAAAGGCGACATTGGCCTGTTCAAGAAGGGCGACGAGCTGGTAGTGCAGATCGGGACGCTGCGCCGGCACATCGGCCTGCCCACCTCCATGGCGGCCCTTTCGCCGCACCGCGCAAAGTTGGAAAATAAAGTATTGACCGTGGAAATGAGGGAGAACTGACATGGACGAGAAAACCCACGCCGAAGGTCAACCGGGCTGCTTCTACTGCCTGCACGTGAAGCCGTTCTTCCGCCAGCGCTGGTCGGAAGCCACGCGGGATCACTTCCGGAACTCCCGCATCGAGCTCCTCAAAGGCGTTCGCAGCCTGATCGACGACCGCATCGCCAACCTCTCGAAGCACGAGCCGAAGGGCACGCAAGTTCCGGTGGAATGATCCGCGGGACACGCCGAGGCATGTCCTAGCGGCGCCGCTCGAAGAAGCGCTGCAACAACTCCACGCATTCGACCGCCAATACTCCCTCGACAATCTCCAGGCGGTGATTCAAGAGGTCGGAATCCGCGATCCGGAACTTGCTGCGCACGCCGCCAAAGCGCAGGTCGCGCGCGCCAAAGACCAAGCGGCGGACGCGGGCCGCGACTAGCGCCCCGGCGCACATGACACAGGGCTCGAGCGTCACGTAGACGGTGGCATCCTCCAGGCGGTAATTTCCCAGGCGGGCGGCGGCCTCCCGCAGGGCCAGCATCTCGGCGTGCGCGGTAGGATCAATGCGGGAGATGGGCGAGTTACGCCCGCGGCCAAGGACGGTTTCGCCCGACACTACCAGGGCGCCGACAGGCACCTCGCCGGCCGCCTCCGCTTCGCGCGCTAACTCCAGCGCCTCCCGCATGTAGGGTTCGTGCATGCCTGGTCTTAGCTTAGAATAAAGAGATATCCGCAAGCCGCGCGGGGAACCTATGCTGCGCTATCTGCCGCTGATCCTGAAAAACTGCTGGCGGAACCGCCGCCGGACCACGCTGACCATCATCAGCATCGGCGTTTCCATGTGCCTGCTGGGGGTCATGATGGCCATGTATCATGCGTTTTACCTGAGCGACCCCACGCCCGAACAGGCGCTGCGCCTGGTGACCCGGAACCGCGTCTCGCTGACCTTTCCGCTGCCGCAGTTCTACCAGCAGCGCATCCGGCAGATCCCCGGGGTGCGGGAGGTCATGATCTCCCAATGGTACGGCGGCACGTACAAGGACAGCCGCGATCCCAAGAACTTCTTCGCCCGGTTCGCCGTGGAGCCGGATAAGATCTTCACTATTTTCGGGGAGTTCCGTCTGCCGGAAGAGCAGAAGCGCGCCTTCCAGCGGGAGCGGACCGCCTGCCTCATCGGCCGCGACCTGGCCGACAAGTTCAATTTCCAACTGGGCGACCGCATCACGCTGGTGGGCGACATCTTCCCTGGACAGGTGGAACTGACGGTGCGCGCTATCTTCGACAGCCCGCGCGTGAGCGAAGTGCTGTATTTCAACCGGGACTACCTGGAAGAGAGCCTCCCGGAGGCGCGCCGGGGCAATGCGGGAACGTTCAACATCCTGGTGGACAGCCCGGAATCGGCGCCCCGGGTGGCCAATGCGGTGGATGAGATGTTCCACAACGCCACCGCCCAGACGCGGACGGAATCCGAGCAGGCGTTCACGCTCAGCTTCGTTTCCTTCCTGGGCAACGTGAAGCTGTTCCTGATCAGCATCTGCGCCGCGGTTCTGTTCACGATCCTGCTGGTTTCGGCCAACACCATGGCCATGAGCGTGCGCGAGCGGGTGCGGGAGGTGGGCGTACTGAAGACCCTGGGATTCACGCCGGGCGCCATCCTGGGGATGATTCTGGGCGAGGCCTGCGCCATTTCGCTGGTGGGAGGCGGGATCGGCTTTCTGCTGTCCATGATCCTTTCGGGCGGCGTGCGGCGGAGCCCGGCGGGAGCCTTTCTGCCGCCGATCCGGCCGTTTGAGCCCTCCGTAGCGGCCGCCTGCGTGATGACGGCTATCGCCATCGGGGCCGTGAGTTCGCTGGTGCCCGCCTGGGGCGCCTCGCGCACGCCGATCATCGAGGCTCTGCGGAGCACCGATTAGGAGCCCAGGATGGCGATCCCTATCAGTTACAACCTGCGCAACCTGGTGGTCCGGAAGACCACGACCTTGATGACGGCCCTGGGAATCGCGCTCACGGTAGCGGTGCTGCTGGCCATCCTGGCCCTGGTGGCGGGCTTGCGCACGACGCTGGCCGCTACGGGCGACCCACTCCAGGTGCTGGTGCTGCGGAAAGGCTCCGAATCGGAACTGGTGAGCAACTTCACGCGCACGGCGTTTCAGGATCTGAAATTCAAAGCCGGGATCGCGCGCGGCCGCAACGGTGAGCCACTGGCTTCGTTGGAGTTGGTCACGGTGCTGAACCTGGCCAGCGTGGACGCCCCGGAGGGCATGAACATCAACCTGCGCGGCCTGATGCCGGTGGGCATCGAGATACGTCCCGGCGTCCGGATTTCCAGCGGACGGTGGTTCCAGACCGGGCGCCGGGAAGTGGTGGTGGGCAAGTCCATCGCCCAGCGGTTTCCGGACGCCCGCCTGGGGAAGCGGATCGCCTTCGGCCGCGGTGAGTGGGAGGTGGTCGGCATCCTGGATGCCGGCCGCAGCGCGCAGAATAGCGAGATTTTCGCCGACCTGAACCAGGTGGCCACCGACCTGAACCGGCCGGAGGTGCTCAGCTCGGCTCTGGTGCGCGCCACCGACGCGGTGGCGGCCCAGGCCCTCCTCAACGACATTAACAACGACCAGCGGCTGAACATGAACGCCCTCTCCGAGAAGGAGTACTACGCGCTCCAGACGCAGTCCGCGGCGCCGATCGAATTCCTGGGAATTTTCGTATCTGTCATCATGGCGGTCGGGAGCAGCTTTGCGGCCATGAACACCATGTATGCGGCCGTGGCGCGGCGGGCCCGGGAGATCGGCACCCTGCGGGTGTTGGGATTTTCGCGCGGCAGCATCCTGTTCAGCTTCTTCGTGGAATCGGTGCTGCTGGCGGGGCTGGGAGGCCTGGCCGGCTGCCTGCTAGTGCTGCCGCTGAACGGCGTGACCACGGGAGTCGGGGCCAACTTCAGCGAAATCGCCTTCGATTTCCGGGTGACGCCCCAGATCATGGCCACGGGCCTGGCGTTCGCCGTGGTACTGGGGGCCTTCGGAGGACTCTTTCCCGCCCGTTCGGCCGCCAGGAAAGAGATCCTGACCGCCCTGCGGGAAATCTAAGAAGTAAGGTATGGATGCCGAACTGAAAAGTCTCCGGATCGACCGCAGCAAGCGGCCCAGACCCGAGCCCTCGAAGTGGGCCACGCGCTGGATCGTAGGAGGCGTGCTGCTGTTCGTTCTGGCGGGCGCGGGCCGGTTCGCTTACGAGAAGCTGAATGCGGCCACGCCAGTGGAAGTCCAGCGGGTGCAGGCCGTGGGCGCCGCCAGCGCCGCCCCCGGAGTGGTGCTCAACGCCACGGGCTACATCGTGGCAGCGCACAAGATCGAAGTGGCGGCCAAGGTCATCGGCAAGGTGGCCTGGATCGGCGTGGATAAGGGAGACCGGGTCAAGGAAAGCCAGGTGATGGTGCGCCTGGAGGACGACGAGTACCGCGCGCAACTGCAGCAGGCGCGCGGCCAACTGGCCAACCTGCGGGCCAACCTCGAGCGGCTGGAAAACGGCTCGCGGCCGGAGGAAATCGCGCAGGCCCTGGCGAATCTGAACGTCTCCAAGGCGGACCTGGAGAACGCCCGCGTCACGCTGGAGCGCACCCGCAAGCTGGTGGCGCAGGGGGTGCTGGCGCAGCAATCGCTGGATGACGCGCAGGCGCGCTACGACCAGGCGGCGGCGCGGGTGGTTTCGCTGCAGAAAACGTATGAGCTGGTCAAGATTGGTCCGCGGCGGGAGGATATCGACGCGGCCCGCGGGCAGGTGGAGCAGGCCAAAGGCGCGGTGGCCTTCGCCGAGACCAACCTGGCCAACACCGTGATCCGCGCGCCGGTTACCGGCACCATCCTGGAGCGGGCGGTGGAGAAGGGCGAGTTCGTCACCACCAGTTTCGTGGGCGACCGTGGGGCCAAGGGTTACGTGGTTTCCCTCGCCGACCTCAACGACCTGGAAGTGGAACTGGATATCAGCCAGAACGACTTCGCCAAGCTGCACGGCGCGCAGAAGGGAGTGGTCACTACCGACGCCTTCCCCGACCGCAAGTACCAGGGCTTCGTCAAAGAGATCTCTCCGGAAGCCAACCGCCAGAAGGCCACCGTGCAGATCAAGGTGAAGATCGTGAACCCGGACGACTACCTGCGTCCCGAGATGAACGCCAGCGTGGCGTTTCTCTCCGAGGAGAAGGCCCAAACGCCGTCCGGCCAGGCTGCCAGGCCGGTGGTAGTGGTGCCGCCGTCGGCGGTCCGGGACAACGCGGTGTTTGTATTGCTGGGCGGCAAAGCCGTGCGGCGGCCGGTGAAGGTAGGCTCGACCAGCAGCCAGGGGATCCGCATCGATGAGGGACTGATCGGAGGGGAGGACCTGATTCTGAATCCGCCGGCCACGCTGAAAGACGGCGACCGGGTGCGCCAAAAGGTCTGAAATCGCATGAGCGAAGCCATTATCGAAACCCGCAGTCTGTCCAAGGAGTTCATCCGCGACGAGTTCCACGTAGTAGCGCTCAAAGACGTGGATATCTCGGTGCGCCAAGGCGAATTCGTGGCCCTGATGGGGCCTTCGGGCTCCGGCAAGTCCACCTTGCTGCACCTGATCGCAGCGATGGACCGGCCCACCGGAGGAGAGATTCGCGTGCTGGAGCACGACCTGCACGAGATGAACGACCGGGAGATCGCGCACTGGCGCAATGCGCACATCGGGTTCATCTTCCAGCAGTTCAACCTGATTCCGGTGCTGACGGCGCTGGAAAACGTGGAATTGCCACTCAAACTCACGCACCTGAAGAAGCAGGAGCGCCTGGAGCACGCGGCCACGGCGCTCAAGCTGGTCGGATTAGGGGATCGCCTGGGGCACTATCCGCGGCAGCTTTCCGGAGGCCAGGAACAGCGGGTCGCCATCGCCCGCGCCATTGTCACCGATCCGGCGCTGATCCTGGCGGACGAGCCGACGGGGAACCTGGACGCGGCTTCGGCGCAGGAAGTGCTCACCATCCTTTCGAAGCTCAACAAGGAGCATGGCAAGACCATCGTCATGGTGACTCACGATCCGCACGCTGCGCGATTCGCCACCAAGGTCCGGCACCTGGAAAAGGGCGAGTTGCTGCCGGAGGGCGCGGTCCCGGCGGATTGAGTGCTGACAGCTTCCGCCCTCAATGCCGGAAGTGGCGGACGCCGGTGAAAATCATGGCCAGTCCCAGGCGATCGGCGGCTTCGATCACCAGGTCATCGCGCACGGAGCCTCCCGGCTGGATGACGGCGGTAGCGCCGTGGCGGGCGGCTTCCTCCACGCCGTCGGGGAAGGGGAAAAACGCATCCGAGCCGACCACGGTGCCGGCGAGGGGCAGCACGGCTTTCATGGCGGCGAGTTTTACGGAATCCACGCGGCTCATTTGCCCCGCGCCGACCCCCACCGCCTGTCCGGCACGGGCGAAGACGATGGCATTCGACTTGACGTGCTTGGCGATCTTCCAGGCGAACTCCAGGGCCTCCCATTCTTCCCCGCTGGGTGCACGCCGGGTCTTCACCTGCGTGGCCGAGCGGTCCAGGACATGCGTGTCGGCGGTCTGCGCCAGGAAGCCGCCGGAGATAGACTTGATGACCAGCGGCTCGATCCCCGCGGCCACGCGCATCAGCCGCAGATTCTTTTTGGCCTTGAGCACTTCGAGCGCCGCGGGTTCGTAGTCCGGCGCGGCGATGGCCTCCACGAAGAGCTTCGCCACTTCGCGCGCGGTCTCCTCGTCCACCACGCGGTTGAATCCGATCACGCCGCCGAAGGCCGAAACCGGGTCGCATTCGAGGGCCTTGCGGTAGCTCTCCGCCAGGCTGGACTGCTCGGCGCAGCCGCAGGGGTTAGTGTGCTTGATGATGGCGGCCGCCGGCCGGGCGAATTCGTTCACTAGTTGCCAGCAAGCGTCCAGGTCCACCAGGTTGTTGTAGGAGAGCTCCTTGCCGTGCAGTTGTTCGGCGCCGGCCACGCCCTTGCCCGCCTGGCCGTAGAGCGCCGCCGACTGGTGCGGATTCTCGCCGTAGCGCAGGTCCATGAGCTTCGTGGCGCGCACATCCAGCACTACCGGGAGAGGACCGGGATGGTCAAGCTGCGCCAGGTGCGCGCTGATGACGCGGTCGTAGTCCGCGGTGGCGCGAAAGGCCTTGCGCGCCAGGTTCCACAGGGTGCCGGCGGAAAGCGCGCCGCCCGACTGGCGCATCTCCGCAAGGATAGCGGGATAGTCCGCCGGCGACACCACCACCGCGACGTCCTGATAATTCTTGGCCGCCGACCGGATCATGGTGGGCCCGCCGATATCGATGTTTTCGATCAACTCCGCCAGGGTGGCGCCGGCCTTGGCCGCCACGGCTTCGAAGGCGTAGAGGTTCACCACGACCATGTCGATGGGCTGGAGGTCGTGCTCGGCCAGGGCCTGCATATGTTCCGGCTTGGAGCGCATGGCCAGGATGCCTCCGGTGACTTTCGGATGCATGGTCTTCACCCGGCCGTCGAGCATCTCGGGGAAGCCGGTGACCTCGGAGACATCCCGCACGGCAATGCCGGCGTCGCGCAGGATGCGCGCGGTGCCGCCGGTGGAAATCAGTTGCACGCCAAGACTGCTGAGCTCGCGGGCGAAATCGGTAATGCCGGTTTTGTCGGTAACGCTGAGTAACGCCGTCCGGATTGGGGCCATCAATCGAAAGGTAGCACAGGACCCTAAGCCGGTTGAACTTCTTCGAGCAGGGAGCGGACATCCACCGGGCGGCTGGCCTCGACGGCTACGCGAAACCGTTCGCGGGGCTCGCCCAACCGTCGGAACTGGTAGGCGCGGGCGCCGTACAGCCCGTCGAAGAACTTCTCGAACTCGGGGCGGAGGACTTCCCAGGTGGCTTCGGTATTGGGCGCCAGCAGGCGGTCGTTCAGGATCACCTCGCACCGCCCGGCGTCGAACTTCAGCTTGCCGCGAAACTCGGGCTCTTCCTCCAGCCGGCGGCAGGCCACCAGCGCGGAGTAAAAGAGCCGAGGTCGAGAACGTTCTCACGGATAACAATACTAGGCTCGGCGACCGAAAATGGTACTGTCAGAGCAGCCCTTGATTGATCCTGGCTGCCGTGGTATTCTCGACAACAATTCAGGATGCGGATGCCAGGCTACAAATATCGCTGGGCGAGGGGCTCGGTTTCCGTCTGCCTGATGCTATCGCTTGCCTTCCTCGCGTTGACGCCGCTCCTGGCGCTGTCCACAGGCTCCTCGCCCGCAGCCGGATGTTGCCGGGCCAAACACAATTGTTGTTGCCGTAAGGAGCATCATGACGGGGCGCAGGGCGGCCCCACGCTGACCGGCACAAGATGCCTGAACGGCTGCGGCGTGGTGATGTTCAGCGGAATCCAGGCGAGCTGGCTGGTTCGGCATTCTGATGCCGGGGCAAACACGATCGAAGCGGCTCGCGTCACGCGCATCCCGGAAACACTTCGCCTTTCGTACTCGTTTCCCCATTCGCTCTGGCAACGGCCTCCTCCCGCCTTCCTGCTCGCATAGGAAGGTTCTGTTGTTGGCTAGCGCATCTTTTGCGCAGGAGGCTTGAGAGGAGCAGTGAGCGGCATTCGCACCAGTTCGGCCTGGATGGGTCGTGCCCCGGCCATGGTGCGCCCGGCCACGGTGCTAGCCCTGATCCTGGGGCTGCTGGCGGCATTGCTCTACGGGCTCATTCCCCTCCTCGATCCTTCAGGAGCTGCGTGCCCGACCCGTTGCTGCCAGAAGGCGGCACGGTGCTGCCACCGGCCCGGGCAGGTTGATAGCCAGCCGGGGCCACGATGGACGGCAGCCGCTTCCTGTCCCTCAGGCTGTGCCCAACCGGCGCGGCTGCCGGGACCGTTGAGCGCGGCACTGGTCCGGAATTGGGTCCACTTTGGCGCGGCGCCCGACACAACGGCTTTCCAAGGCAGTTCTATTCCGCTCCGCACCGCGACTGGAGCGGAATTCGCGCTTTACTCCCGTCCTCCCCCTTCCTGCTGAGCGGCACGCAATCGTTTTGCCTGCGCCACAAGGGAGGAGGAAGTGGATTTGTCAGCTTTCGATCGAATTGCATTTTCGTTGTGCATAGCCGCAGCTTCGGGAAGCGCGTTTGCCCAGGAGACGGTCAATCAAGCCAGCTTGAGCGGGCGTGTGACCGACCCGTCCGGCGCCGTCATCAGCGGGGCGAAGGTGACGGCGCGTCAGACCGAGACCAATCAGATCAGCGTCTTGTTCACGGGCCAGGACGGGCGTTACCGCTTTCCCTACCTCAGGGTGGGGCGCTACGAGATCACGGCAGGCAAGCACGGATTTACCGAGGTCATGCGTGCCGTGACGCTGACGGTGGGAGCCGCGTTCGACCTGCCGTTCTCGCTGCCGGTCGGCTCGCAAGCCACCAACGTCACCGTGGTCTCAGAGGCACCAGTGATCGAGTCAGCACGCAGCCAGATCGCGGGTACCGTGCCGCAAACCGAAGTCCGCAGCCTCCCGCTCAACGGGCGGAACTTCCTGGATCTGGCCTTATTGATCCCCGGCGTTTCTCCGACGAACACGGCGTCGAACCAGCTCTTCGCGGAGACCTCGGCGGTTCCGGGACAGGGCCTCTCGGTGAGCAGCCAGCGGAATTTTTCCAACAGCTTCATTGTGGACGGACTCTCCGCCAACGACGACGCGGCCGGGCTGAGCGGCATCTTCTACGGTCTGGACGTGGTGAACGAGTTCCAGGTGGTGACTTCGGGCGGGCAGGCGGAGTTCGGCCGGGCGTTGGGCGGGTACATGAACATCGTCACCAAGAGCGGCACTAACAATCTGCATGGAGACGTTTACGGTTACTTCCGGAGCCGCCGGCTCAACGCGGCCAACGCGCTATCGCATACGGTGCTCCCGCTGACGCAGGCGCAATACGGCGCGAGCGTGGGCGGGCCGATATTGCGGGATCGCACCTTCTATTTCGCCAACTTCGAGCAGCGCATGTTGAACCAGTCGGGCTTGACCACGATCACGCCAGCGAACGTCGCCGCCATCAACGCGCGACTCCCGGCGGCCGGTTACCAGGGACCACAGATCTCGACCGGACTTTACCCAAATCCCGTTCACAACAGTAACTTCCTGGCCAAGGTGGACCACCAGATCAGCAGCCGCGACCAGTTCAGCGCGCGCTACAGCCTGAATGATGTGCACAGCCGCAACTCACGCGGCGCGGGCGGGCTGAGCGCGCCGAGCGCTTCCGCTAATCTGGACGACACGGACCAGACGGTGGCGGTGAGCAACGTGGCAGCGTTGTCCTCGCGGACCGTGAATGAAACGCGCGGACAGCTCACACGCAGCCGCCTCGAAGCCCAGCCGTCGGACCCGACCGGTCCGGCTGTCAGCATTGCGGGAGTCGCCTCGTTCGGCACTCTTTCGGGTTCTCCGACCGGGCGGCGCAACGATCTATACGAAGTCGTAGACAATCTGTCGCACCAGGCGGGCGCGCACGCCATCCGCGCCGGCGCGGACTTTCTGTATAACGACGACACGATTACCTTTCCGCGGTCCATTCGAGGGAGCTATTCCTTTTCCTCGCTGGCCAATTTCCTGAGCGGCACGTACAACAACTCGGGCTTCACCCAGACGTTCAAGAACTCCGTGGTGGCGCAAACCAATCCGAACATCGGCTTCTATGTTCAGGACGAGTGGAAACCGCTGGCGAACCTGACGGTGAATCTGGGGCTGCGCTACGACTTACAGTACCTGAAGACCATCGTCACGGACACGAACAACGTCTCGCCGCGGGCGGGTTTTGCCTGGTCGCCGTTCGCGTCACGCAATATCGTGATCCGGGGCGGCTTCGGCCTTTATTACGACCGCGTGCCGCTGCGGGCGTTGGCCAACGCGCTGCTCTCCGCGGGCAACACGGCCGATGCCGCCAGCCTCAGCCAGGTCAGCGTCAGCCTTTCGCCGGGGCAGGCCGGGGCTCCGTCGTTTCCGGGCATCCTGAGCAACCTGACGCTGCCGCCCGGCGTGCTGTTCAACTTCAGCACCATGGACCGGCACATGCAAAACGGTTATGCGGAGCAGGGGAACGTCGAGGTGGAAAAGCAGGTTGGGGGACATGGAACGTTGAGCGTGGGTTATCAGCACTTGCGCGGTCTTCACCTGATCATCTCCGTGAATCAAAACGTGCCGACTTGCACGGCGGCGGGCACCAACAACGGCTGCCGGCCGAACCCGGCCTACGGCAATAACAGCCAGTATTCTTCGCTGGCGGACTCTCACTACGACGGGCTGCACGTGTCGTTCGTCGAACGTCCGGTGCGGTGGGGAAGTTATCGCGTCTCCTACACGTATTCCAAGGCTCTCGACAACGTGGGCGAGTTCTTCTTCAGCTCACCTATTGACAACTTCAACATCTGGAAGGATTACGGACGCAGCGATGACGATCAACGGCACCGGCTCGTTTTCGACGGCTCGATCCATTCTCCGATGGCGAAGGGGCAAACACCCTGGCAGCAGTTCAGCCACGGATTCCAACTGAGCGTGATGCTGCAATACTATTCCGCGCTGCCGTTCAATATCACCGCAGGGTCGAACACGGTGCAGGGCACGGCCGCGCGGCCCATGGTCAACGGCACGTTCATCAACCGCAACGCCGGCATGGGTTTCGACTTTTTCAATGTCAACGCACGGCTCAGCCGTACGTTTCGGTTGGCCGAGGGCGTCCGGCTGGAGGCCCTGGCGGAAGCGTTCAACCTACTCAATCACATGAACGGCGTCACCTTGAACGGCACGTTCGGCGCCGGTGCTTATCCATTCAATCCATCGCCGGCGTTCAAGCAAATTACGGCCGTAGGCGACCCCCGCACCGCCCAACTGGCGCTGCGGCTGACTTTCTGAAAGGAACACGGCAGATGATATTGCCCTGCGGCGGCTGGAGTTTGCGCGGGAAGGCGGCAGAATTAGGGTACAAACGAAGAGGCACAAAGATGATCACCAGAAGAGACGCAGTGAAGCTGACGACGATCGGGGCGGCCGGGGCGGCCGTATCCAGAACCGCGACGGCCTACACCTTACCGAAGCTCCCCTATGCGTACGACGCGCTGGAGCCGTATATCGACGCGCAAACGATGCAGATTCATCACGACAAGCATCACCAGGCTTACGTGGACAACCTGAACAAGGCTCTGGCAGGCGATCCCGCGCTCAGTCAAACGAGCGTAGAGGACCTGTTGCGGCGTCTGGACAGCCTGCCGGCCGCGCTACGCACGGCGGTCAGAAACCAGGGCGGAGGGCACGCGAATCATTCGCTGTTGTGGCAGACGCTCACGCCGGCGTCTAAGAGCGGAAAAGCGAGCGGCCAACTGGCGCGCGCGATCGACCAGACGTT
The DNA here is from genome assembly GCA_021324015.1 of Solibacteraceae bacterium. GTDB lineage: Bacteria > Acidobacteriota > Terriglobia > Bryobacterales > Bryobacteraceae > JAJPJX01. The sequence goes on from JAJPJX010000141.1 coordinate 96,451, forward strand.
CGGTAGCCAGCAGAAGTTCGAAGATGCGTTGAAATCCACCGCACTGGGTGTATTCGGAAGCGGTTGGGCGTGGCTATCGCTTGACGCGGAAAATCGCCTTGTCCTGGGCGCCTTGCCGAACCAGGACAGCCCGCTATCGGCCGGCCACCGCCCACTGCTGGGTATCGACGTGTGGGAGCATGCGTATTATCTGAAGTATCAGAACCGCCGGGCGGACTATCTGGCGGCTATCCCCCATATCATCCATTGGGATTATGTTTCATCGCGTTACGAGGAGCTCGTCCGGTGACTGACAACTCGGGCCGGAACTTCATGACCCGGGCGTTCACCTGGGTCACCGTGCTCGTGGCGGCAATCGCTCTGGCATCGTGCGCGCGCCGCGAAACTCCCCGCATCTACCAGCTTCGCGGGGTAGTCGTACATTTGGACCAAACCGCGCAAGTAGCCTCCATCAAAGGCGAGAAGATCGAGGGCTGGATGGAACCGATGACCATGGACTATCCGATTCCGAACGCGGAAGAGTTCCGAGCCCTGAAAGAGGGGGACGAAATCACCGCGACAGTCCATGTCACTTCGGAGAAGTACTGGCTGACGAATGTGAAGAAGAGGCGGAACAGGACGTAGAAATTCCCTGGGGTGTAGTTTGAAGCACTGCGCCACGGGTCGTGAGGTGTGGGTATGTTTGCCCTTCTGTTGCTTCTCGGCAGCTTTCATGTGGACTACGCCACCTATCTGGGCGGCTCGGGAGATGAGCGGGTTGGGGGGATTGCGGCCGATTCCGCAGGAAGCGCTTATGTTGCGGGCACGACGGACTCACCGGGCTCCTCCACCGGGTTTGTCACCAAATTGAACGCGGGCGGAAGCGCCGTCGTGTGGTCGGTACGCCTGGCAAATATGTCGGCCGACGGGATCGGCGTGGACGCGGGCGGCAACGTGTACGCGCTGGCGCATGATTCGAACTCCATCAGTTCCGTTGTGAAGGTCTCCCCGGGCGGGGAGCGCACTGTTTATTCCAAATCGCTGGGAATTCTGGCCTCCGCACTGGCGGTGGACAGCGCCGGAAATGCGTATGCCGTGGGAGGCGCAAGCGGGGGGCTGACGGCCACCGCCGGTGCGTACCAGGCGAGCGTGACTCCGGGAACCTGCCACTACGGCGCGGGAGTGGGCCTGCTGACGGGGCCGTGCGCGGACGCGTTTGTGATCAAACTCGGTCCGGACGGGAGCATCGCATACGCCACTTACCTGGGAGGCTCCGGACCGGACCAGGCGCGCGCGGCCGCAGTGGACTCCCAGGGCGACGTGTGGATCACCGGCGACACGGTATCGCCCGACTTTCCGGTGACCGCCGGCGCGTTGCAATCCAGCTTCCACGGCGAGGTCGATCTCGGGCCTCTACGATTTGGCGACGCCTTCGTAGCCAAGCTCGACCCCACGGGCGGCAAGCTGCTGTATTCCACCTACCTGGGCGGGGCAGCGCCGGAGGCGGGCATGGCGATCGCGGTGGACAGCAGCGGCGCGGCTTACGTGGCCGGCGGAACACAGTCCGCCGATTTTCCGACTACGCCCGGCGCTTACCGGCGCACGTACAGCGGCGGCAGCGCGATGCCGAGCCTTTCGGGCAATGCCTTCGCCGCCAGGTTCAGCGCGTCCGGAGCGCTGGTCTATTCGACGTTCGTCCCCGGGCCACAGGCCACCGACATCGCGGTCAACGCGCAAGGGCAGGCCTACCTCGCGAGCTCGGGGTTGTCCGTGCTGAGCGCGGACGGCTCGAATATTCTGCATTCCGCCGGTCTTTCGGGGTCGCTGGCGCTCGATGCGCAGAGCGCCGTGTACCTGGCCGGGACAAGCCTGGGGTATGTCTTCTTTCCCACGGCGGGAGCCGCCCAAACGCAGTTCGGCGGCGGGGTTTATGACGCCACGGTGGTGAAGATCGACTTTGCGGGGCCGCCTTCGGCGTGGATCTCGAGCATCGTGAATGCCGCCAGCCTGCGCTCGGGAACGCCGCAAAACTATCCGGTGTACGACCTGGCGCCCGGTGAGATCATCACCATCTTCGGAAGCGGTTTCGACGGCCGCACGCGCCTGCTCTTCGACGGCGTGCCAGCCCCAATTCTTTACGCGCAAGAGGATCAGATCAACGCCGTGGTGCCCTTCGAGGTGAATGGTCCGGCCACCGCCATTCTGCTCGAAGCCGGCGGCGAGACGTTCGGGCCGGGAAGGATGCAGGTTTTCGACGCTGTGCCGGGGCTGTTCACATGGGACGGCAGCGGCAGAGGGCCGGCGGCGGTGCTGAACCAAGACGGCACGGTCAACTCTGCTGCGAACCCCGCGCCGCGCGGTTCCGTCATTTCCGTGTTTCTGACCGGCGCGGGGCGCATGAGTCCCGCGCAGGCCGATGGCTCGCTGGGACCGCTTTCGCCGCCCTTTCCGGCGGTGGCGCTGGGCGCGGCATGCTCGATCGGGCAGGTGCTTTACGCGGGCGCGGCGCCGGGGCTGGTGGCCGGAGCGGTGCAGGTGAACGTGCGGATTTCGGAGGACGTGACGCCGGGCGGCCGGGTTCCGATCGTGGTCTATATCGGGAATTACGCGAGCGGGTTTTCGGGAGATACCACGGTCGCAGTCCGTTAAACGGGCGATTACAATTGGTGGAGCACTCCCTGGGGAGGAGAACACCGATGACGAACCGGCGTGAATTTTTGGCCCTGCTGGGGCAACTTCTGGCGACCAAGGCGGATGCGGCTTCCCCCGGCACGGCGGGCGAGTGGCGCAACCGGCAGCCGGGCGTGGCCTACCGGCGGCTGGGACGGACCAACTTCATGATTTCCGAAGTGGTGATGGGCGGCAATACCATCGCTCCGGACAATTACGAGCACGTGCTGGCGGCCCTGGACCGGGGTCTCAACTACCTGGATACGGCTCCGGCCTACCCCGGCTTTCGCAGTTCAAGGCCGTTTTCGGCTCTAGCGCCAGAAAATTCCTTTTGCTTTCAACGTCGCCTCCGCCAAAATTGGCCGAAACAGGCCAGGTGAAGACC
>JAJPJX010000162.1 GCA_021324015.1 Solibacteraceae bacterium
GTTTCGGGAATTGGTTCGGGTAAGTCTGGGGTTTCCCCCCGGAGACTGCCGCCAATAAGCCCCGTTACGTTTCACCCCGCCCCGGTCCCCGCCAAAACGCGGAGGACCGGAGGCGGTGACGATCACCTCCCCATCCGCCAGACACCCGCTTTACAGCCGTAGTGTGCCCATACGGCGCCCTCCTCCAAAGATAGAATCAATAGGTCATGCTTCGTCCCATCGCCCTCATCGCCGCGCTCACCGCCTCACTGGCGGCGGCCGACTCCGACCTCATCCTGCACCACGGCAAAATCGTCACCGTCGATTCCAGGTTCTCCATCGCCCAGGCCGTCGCCATCAAAGCCAACAAAATCGTGGCCGTGGGCGCCGGCCGCGAGATCCTCGCCGCCGAACGCGGGCCGCACACCCGCGTCATCGATCTGCAGGGCCGCACCGTCCTCCCCGGCCTCATCGACAGCCATGTGCACGCCCTCGAAGCCGGCCTCAGCGAGTTCCGCGGCAAGCTGCCTCCCCTCGATTCCTTCGCCGCCGTGCAAGCCTATATCAAGGACCAGGCGCGCCGCACGCCCCCGGGCCAGTGGATCGTGGTCCCGCGCACCTTCCCCACCCGCCTCCACGAACTGCGCATGCCTACCCGTGAGGTCCTCGACGTGGTCACCGACCACCCCGTGCTGTTCGACGCCAGCTACATCGTCATCTTGAATTCCATGGGCCTCAAAGTCAGCGGTATCACCCGCGACACGCCCAACCCGCCCCGCGGCGAAATCGTCAAGGACGCCAACGGCGAGCCCAACGGCATCCTCAAAAACGCCGCCAAACTGGTCAAGGGCCTGAACGCCCACGCCTCGTTCACCGAGGACGAAAAGCTCCAGGCTCTCGAACACATGCTGCGCCTCTACGTCGAGGCCGGCCTCACTTCCGTGGGCGACCGTGCCGTCAACGCCGAGCAAATCGCCCTCTACCAGAAGCTCAAGGCCCAGGGCCGCCTGCCCATCCGCGCCGTGCTCACCTGGCGTCCGGACGGCTCTCGCCCCGCCCAGGAACTGGTCGATGCGATCAATCACGCGCCCTACACCACCGGTACCGGCGACGACTGGCTCAAGTTCGGCGCCTTCAAGCTCACGCTCGATGGCGGCATGACTATCGGCACCGCTTACCAGCGCCACCCCTACGGCCCCTTCGGCCGCCAGCTTTACGGCAAGACTGATCCCGATGATCGCGGCCAGCTCTTCATCCCGGCCGACAAGCTTCTCACCATCATGCGCGCGGCGCGCAACCGCGGCTGGCAGTTGACCACTCACGATCAGGGCGGCGGCGCCATCGACGCCTGGCTCGACTGCCTCCAGGCCCTTGACCGCGAGCGCCCCATCGCGCCCTCCCGCTCCTTCGTTATGCACGCCAGCTTTCAGAGCCCCGAAGCCATTGCCCGCATGCAGAAAATGGGCCTCCTCGCCGACGTGCAGCCCCAGTGGCTCTACCTCGATGGGCCGGCGCTCGAAAAAGTCTTCGGCCACCAGGGCATGCGCTATTTCTTCCCGCTGCGCAGCTACCGCAACGCCGGCATCCTGCTGGCCTCCGGCAGCGACCACATGATCGGCTGGGATAAGAACAAAGCCGTCAATCCCTACAATCCCTTCCTCAGCATGTGGATCGAAATCGCCCGCCGCACTGACCGCGGCGAAGTCCTCTACCCCGAAGAACGGCTCACCCGCGAAGAGGCCCTCCGCTCCCACACCATCTGGGCGGCTTACATGCAGTTCGCCGAACAGGTCAAAGGGTCGCTCGAGCCCGGCAAACTCGCCGACCTCGTGGTCATTGACCGCGACTACCTCACCTGCCCGGAAGACCAGATCAAAGACATCCAGCCCCTGATGACTTTCCTCAACGGCAAACTCGTCTACTCCGCGCCGGACATGGGAAAATAACAGGGAATGATCGAACAGCTTCACCCGGGCGTTTCCGCCAAAAATGCCCGGGTCTGCCTCTTTGACTTCGATGGCACCATTTCCTTGATCCGCTCCGGCTGGATGGACGTCATGGTCCCCATGATGGTGGAGATCCTCCTGGACCTCAAAACCGGGGAGACCGCGGAAGAGCTGCGGCGCGTGGTGGAGGATTTCGTCTGGCGTCTCACCGGCAAGCAGACCATGTACCAGATGGTCGAGTTTGCCGAGCAGATCGCCAGTCGCGGCGGCCAGCCCCTCGATCCGCTGGCCTATAAGAAGATGTATCTGGAGCTCCTCCACGCCCGTATCCGCTATCGCATCGAAGAGCTCCGTTCCGGCCAGGCGCCGCCCGAAAAATACCTGGTGCCCGGCGCGCGGGAACTCGTCCAAGCGCTGCGCGAGCGCGGCTTGAAACTCTATCTTGCCAGCGGCACCGACCAGGAATACATGCGCGAAGAGGCCCACCTGCTCGGCATCGCGCCCTACTTCGATGGCGGCGTCTACGGCGCGCTCGACGACTACAAGAGCTTCTCCAAGAAGATCCTGATCCAGCGCCTGATCGCGTCGGCCCACGTCCGCGGCGACGAATTCCTGGGCTTCGGCGACGGTTACGTGGAAATCGAAAACATCAAGGAAGTCGGCGGCGTGGCCGTGGGCGTTGCCACCGCGGAGCCCGAATGCCGCGCCGTGGATGAATGGAAACGCCAGCGCCTGGCCGGCGTGGGCGCCGATTTCATCATCCCCAATTTCCTCTGCCGCCAGGAACTGCTCCACACGCTCTTCCACAATGGCCAGTAAGTATCCGCTTTTCGACCGCTCCCGCCTGCGGATTCAGCCGCTCGCGGAGCGCGTGCACGACCTGCACCTGGACCACTGGCTGGCGCTCGAAGAGGCGCCGCTTCCCTACGATCATCCGCAGCTTGGCGAAGTGGCCGCGCGCGTGGTGCGCGCCAGAGAGGCCGGCGCCGCCCGCATCCTCATGATGGGCGCGCACGTGCTCCGCGCCGGGGTCAACCGCCAGATCATCGACCTGCTGGAAGGCGGCTTCCTGGATCACATCGCCGTCAACGGCGCCGGCGCCATCCACGATTACGAGCTCGCGCGCATCGGCGCCACCACCGAGAGCGTGGCGCGCTACATCCGCACCGGCGAATTCGGCCTCTGGCGTGAGACCGGCGAGCTGAACGATTGGATCCGCGAAGCCGCGGAAATGCAGCTCGGTCTGGGCGAAAACGTGGGCCGGCGCATCGCCGCGAGCGATTTTCCCCACCGCGGCCTGAGCGTCCTCGCCGCTGCCTGGCGTCTCTCCATCCCGGTCACGGTCCACGCCGGCGTGGGGTACGACATCCTGCACGAACATCCCAACTGCGACGGAGCGGCCCTCGGCGAAGCCAGCTACCGCGATTTCCTGATCTTCGCCAAAACCGTCGAGCGCCTGGAAAACGGCCTCCTGCTCTCCTTCGGCTCCGCCATCATGGCCCCCGAAGTCTACCTCAAGGCCCTGGCCATGGCGCGCAACGTGGCGCACCAGGAAGGCCGTGAAATCCGTCATTTCACCACCGCTGTCTTCGACCTGGTGCCCATCGAAGGCAATATCCACCAGGAGCGTCCCAAGAGCGATCCGGCCTACTATTTCCGGCCGTATAAAACGATCCTGGTCCGCACTGTGGCCGATGGCGGCGAGAGCTTCTACTTTTGCGGCGATCACCGCGCCACCTTCCCCGCTCTGCGGCGCGCCATCCGGGACCGGGCATGACGGCGGAAGAGATCCTGCGGGCCATTCCCCGCCTTTCCGCCCTGGTGGTCGGCGATATTTGCCTGGACCGCTGGTGTACCTATGACCCGGCCACCAGCGAGCCATCGCGCGAGACCGGCATTCCCCGCATCGGCGTCGTCCGCACCGAGGTCACGCCCGGCGCCGGCGGCACGGTGGCCAATAACCTGGCGGCTCTCGGCTGCGGGCGCGTGGCCGTGCTGGGCGCCATCGGCGACGACGGCTTCGGCTTCGAGCTTTCCCGCGAGCTGGGCGCGCGCGGCATCTCTTCCGAGCTGTGCGTCCGCGCCGCCGGCATGCAGACCTTCACCTACACCAAGGTGATCAACCAGGCTACCGGCGTCGAGGATCAGCCGCGCCTGGATTTCATCCACACCGCGCCGCTTCCGCCCGCCGTCGAAGGCCGCATCCTGGACAACCTGCAAAGCGCCGTGGACACTTTCGACGCCATCCTGATCTCCGACCAGGCGGAAACCAGCCAGGGCGGCGTCATCACGCCGGCCGTGCGCGAGCTGCTCGCCGAACTGGCCCCCAATTATCCGGACAAGATCTTCTTCGCCGATTCGCGCGCCCGCATCCACCTCTTTCGGCAGGTGATCGTCAAGCCCAACCGGCAGGAGGCCGCGGCCGCCTGCCATGCCCTGTTTGGCAGCACGGACTATGCGGCCCTGCGCCGCCACGTCGAAGCCCGCCTGCTGATGGTCACTCACGGAGGCGAAGGCGTCCTGGTGGTGAGCGATGCCGGTGAGACCTGGATCAAGACCCGCCCGGTCGCTCACCCGGTGGATATCTGCGGAGCCGGCGACAGCTTCTCCGCCGGCGCCGCCCTGGCCCTGGCCGCCGGCGCTTCCCCGGCCGAAGCCGCCGCCTTCGGCAACCGCGTGGCCTCCATCACCATCATGAAGAAAGGCACCGGCACCGCCTCTCCGGCGGAAGTCCTGGCCGCGTCATGAAGACTACCCTGGCCATCGATATCGGCGGCACCAAGTTCTCCATGGCGGTCTTCGAGGACGACCGCATGGCGCGGCACGTGACCCGCTCGACCGACAAAGAAGGCGGCAAGGACTGGATGCTCGCGCAGATCGCCGCTATCGCCGGTGAGTGGCGCGGCGAGTTCCGCTTCGAGCGCTGCGGCGTGGGCTTCGGCGGCCCGGTCAATTTCGCCGAACAGCGCGTGGCGCTCTCCACCCATGTAGGCGGCTGGCGCGACTTCCACCTCACCGCGCACCTGCGCGACTTGCTCGGGATTCCGGTCATCATGGATAACGACGCCAACGCCGGCGCGCTGGGCGAGGCTTTCCACGGTGCCGGCCGAGGCTTTTCCCCGCTCTTCTACATGACGCTCTCCACCGGCATCGGCGGCGGCATCTACCGCGACGGCGACATCTGGCGCGGCGCCGACTCCTACGGCGGCGAGATCGGGCATCTGACCACCCGCCCGGACGGGCCCGAGTGCCTGTGCGGCGCGCGCGGGTGCTACGAGCGCATGTGCAGCGGCCTCTGGCTGGAGCACGACCACGGCAAGACCGCGAAAGAGCTGCTTCAGGACCCCGCCTTCGTGGCCCGCTATGTGGTGGACCTGGCGCTGGGTCTGAAGGCTTGTATCATGTTATTGAACCCGGCGCGTATCGTGATCGGCGGCGGCATCAGCAAGGCCGGGGACAAGCTGTTCGGCCCCCTGCGCGCGGAGCTGCGCCGCCAGATTACGGATTGGTCGGCCGCGCGCATCGACGTGGCGCCGGCCGCGCTGGGCGATGACAGCGTGCTCTACGGCGCGCTGGCGCTGGCAAGGAATTTATGAATTTTCCCGCGGAATACAAAATCCATCTCCTCCAGGCGATCGAGGCCATCGACCTGGAGAAAGTGAATCAGGCCATCGAGTGGTTCCGGGAAGCGCGCGCCGCCGGCCGGCGCATCTTCGTGTGCGGCAACGGCGGCAGTGCCTCCACCGCCTCGCACTTCGCCTGCGACATGGTCAAGGGCGCCAGCTTCAACCGCCCCCGGCGCTTTCGCATCATGGCACTCACCGATTCGCTCCCCACCATCACCGCCTACTCCAACGACGTGGCCTACGATGCCGTCTTCGTCGAGCAACTGCGCAACTTCGCCGAGCCGGGCGACCTGTTCATGGGCATCAGCGGCTCCGGCAATTCGCCCAACGTCCTGCGCGCCATCGAATACGCCAACTCGGCCGGCTGCCGCACGATCGCGCTCACCGGGCGCGACGGCGGCAAACTCGGCCCCATGGCCCACCTGAATATCCAGGTCTCCGTGCCGCACATGGGGCGCATCGAAGACGCCCACATGATCGTCTGCCACATGATCGGCTACTACTTCATGGACCAGGAGTAATTCTGCGCCACGCGCTCCTCTCCATTCTGCTGGCCGCTGTGCCCATAGCCGGCCAGCAGCCGGCCGCCGCGCCTAAAGACAAGCCCGAGACGGTTCCTCAGCGCGCGGAAAGCAGCCGGCGCATCGACCTGAACCTGCTGGGCGTCACCGATACCGCCAACGGCGAGAGCCGCCGCAACGAGAACATCCATTTCAACCTGGTGGACAACAACGCCCTCAAGGAGCTCAACGTGCGGCTGGGCGTGACCGCCACCATCATCCAGGAGTTCCGCCCGGAGCGCGGTTACTTCGGCGCGGAATTCGGCAATGCGCCCACAGCGGTGCTGTACGTCCCGCCTTTCAAGGCGCCCGCCTGGCACGGCAGCCTCTTCGAGCGCCACCAGAACAGCATTTTCAGCGCGCGGTCTTTCTTCCAGGTCGGCGGCGTGCAGCCGGCGCACGAAAACAATTACGGCTTCACGCTGGCGGGCCCGCTGTGGCGGGGCGCGTTTCTGCAACTCGACGGTAGCCAGGACAAATCCCGCGGCAGCGTGAACGGCAACGTGCTGGTGCCCATGGCCGACGAGCGCACGCCGCTCACCAACGATCCGGCCACGCGCGCCATCGTCGAGCGCTTCCTGGCGGCTTTTCCGGCGGAACTGCCCAACCGCACCGACGTCAATCCCCGGGCGCTCAACACCAACTCGCCGCAGACCATCGACGACAACAACCTGGGCGCGCGTCTGGACCAAAACTGGGGCGCGCGCGACCGCCTCAGCCTGCGCTACCAGTGGCTCACGCAGCACGTGCAGGCCTTCGAACTAGTGGCCGGCCAGAATCCCGATACCGACACCCGCTCGCACAGCGCGCGCATCACCTGGGAGCGGCAGTGGAACGCCCGCACCCTGACGAACCTTTCCGCGGGCTTCGACCGCATCGGCAACCTGCTGGTTTCCGCCCCCGGCGCCGTCGGCCCCACGGTCTCGGTGGCGGGCTTGGAGATGCTCGGTCCGCTGGCTGGAATCCCCATCAACCGCAAGCAGAATCTCTACCGCTACGGCGGCCAGGCGCGCCGCCTGGCCGGCAACCACGAGTGGACCGCGGGCTTCAACCTGCTGCGGCGGCAGTTGAACGGCCTCGAATCCGACACCCACCGGGGCTACATTTCCTTCACCGCCGATTTCGGCCGCGACGCCATCACCAACTTGCGCATGGGCACGCCCACCCAGAACATCCAGGCCATTGGCAACATCACCCGCGGCTTCCGCAACTGGGACATGCAGTATTACGCGGGCGACCGCTGGCGCGTGAGCCCCGATCTCACGTTGAATTTCAGCCTGCGCTACGCGCCGGTCACTACGCCGGCGGAAGTGAACCACTTCAACACCATCCCCTACCCGTGCGACTGCAACAATTTTGCGCCATCAGCCGGTTTCGCCTGGCGCCTGCCGGGCGCCTGGGGCGTGCTGCGCGGCGCCTATGGCCTGCAATATGGCGAGATCTATCCGGTCACCTTTCAGCAGGTGCGCTTTGATCCGCCCTGGAACCACAAGATCGTGGTCACCGCGCCCAGCCTGGTAGATCCGCTGACCTCCCTCACGCAGGAGGGCCAGGCGCCGGACGCCCGCTCCACCGTCTACCTGCTGGCGCCCAACCTGGTGGCTCCCTACGCGCACCAGTACAACTTCAGTTGGGAGGCTAAGCTTTCGGGCGCCTGGAACCTGCAAGTAGGCTACGTGGGCAGCCGCGAGCACAAACTGCTCTCCATGTGGTACCTGAACCGCGCGCACCCGGTGCCCGGCATCCCCCTCACCACCGCGACCATCAACCAGCGCCGCGCCAACCAGGATCTCGCGGATATCCGCTGGGTGCTGAACGGGTCGGACGGTTACTTCGACGCCGCGCGGGTCACCCTGGTGGTGCCGCGCTGGCATGGCGTCTCCATGGACGTCTCCTACTGGTACAGCAAGGCGATGGACCTGGGCAGCGCGTACAGCAACACCGCGTATGACGCCGATTCGCGCCTGGGCCGCAGCCAGTCGGAGTTTGAGACGCATTCGGACATGAAGGCGCTCAGCGACTTCGATCAGCCGCACTCGTTTCTTTGGCGCATCTCCTACGCCATGCCCTCGTTCTCGCGCGTGCTGGGCGGGTGGCGGCTTTCCGCGGTGACTCTGCTCAAGAGCGGCACGCCCTTCAACGTGATCACGGGCTCGGATTCGCCCGGCTACGGCAACGTGGACGGTAACGGCAGCGACCGGCCCAACATTCTGGACCCTTCGATTCTGGGCCGCACCATCGGCAATCCGGACACCTCCATGAGCCTGATGCCACGGTCCGCCTTTTCGTTCATCGCGCCGGGCGCCGAGGCCGGCGATATCGGCCGCAACACATTTCGCAAGGGCGGCATCGGCAACGTGAATGCGGCCGTTTCTCGCACCTGGCGCATCCGCTCGGAAAAGCAGATGACCTTTCGCGCCGAGTCCATCAACTTTTTCAACACGCCGCAGTTCGCCGCGCCCGGCCTGGAACTGGCCCAGCCCAACTTCGGACAGATCACCAACACGCTCAACGACGGGCGCGCCTTCCGCTTCCTCGTGCAGTTCGCGTTTTAGGCCCGGAAATACGGGCGCGCGACGTCCATGATTTCGTCGAGCTCGCGCAGGTCGCCGTCGTCCATGCTGAAGCGGCGGGTGTTGCGCATGACTACCGTGCGGAATACGCCGCGGCGGCGCAGGATCTCTTTTTGCAGCACGAAACCGGTCTGGCGTTCCAGGGCGGCCATCATCAGAAACCTGGAGAACACCTCGCGGGCCTCTTTCTTTTTGCCCGCGTGATAGCTCTCCCAGATTTGCACCTGGAGATCCGCGAAGCCCGCGCCGGCCATGGTGCCGCCGGAGCCGCGCGCCATCTCGTTGAGCAGGTTCATGCCGCCGCCCCCGGTGGAAGGAATCAGCCGCCGCTTGCCTTCCTTCACGTAGCGCGTCACGTGGTGCGGCACCTGCGCGCCTTCGTCCTTGGCGATGCGGAAGGTGGGCAGTTTTTCGGCCAGGCGCATCAGAAAATCGGGCGTCATGCCGGGCGTGGAAACCTGGATCGCGAGAGGCAGCTTCGACACTGAAGTGATGGCCGTGAAATACTCCTCCAGGATCGCCGGGTCCGAAGAGCCGTCGCCGGGGCCGAGGGCGTGGATGCCGGTGGCACCGATCTTTTCGGCGTGGCGTGCATACTCCACGGCCTCGAACTGGTTGGCCCCGTGCACTCCGATGAACACGGGCGTGCGGCCCTTCACTTCGCGCACCAGCGCCTCGGAGTACTTCAGCCGTTCGGCGTGCCAGAGGGAATTGGTCTCCCCCGCCCCCGCGGGCCACACCATGCCGTGCACGCCGCAGCGCACCAGGAAATCGGCCTCGCGGCGCAGCGACTCCTCATCGATTTCCAGGTTTTCGTGGAAGGGCGTCTGCATGATGACGAAGATGCCCTCCAAAGCGCGCGCTCCGGATGTGGCCGCGGCGGCCGGGAGCGCGGCCGAAGCATACAAGAACTCTCTGCGGTTCACTCGGGCAGTATATCGCGACCCAGCAGGTTCCGCTGCCACGCGCGATACTGCTCCTGGCGGAGCGCCTCCAGGTCCTGCTTCACGCGATTCAAGGCAAAGACGCAGTATTCGAAACGCTCGGCCAGCCGCCGGAAGAGCGGCGCCACGTACCGGTATTCGAACTGGTCGAATGCCCCGACGATGCGATACGACTCCTTGCCCGCCTTCATGTAATCGATCAGGCTGTCCAGCCGGAGTCCCCGGCGCGGCAGCGTGGCGACGTATTCCGGGAACATGCCGGTTAGGAACAGGGTGTAATCGCCGATGTGCTTGCGGACTTCGCGCTCCCGCTCGAACGAGCACGCCTCCAGCAGGGGATTCGATTCCACGAGCATCTCGCCCACCTCCTCCAGGCGCTTGCCGCGCGCGTTGCGGATGCGGTAGAGATGCTCCACGTGCGCGAAGTCCACCAGCAGGTTCGCGACATACGCCGCGACTTCGCGGTCCCCCGGCACCTCCCGCGATACCAGATCGGTGAACAGGCGCCGGAGCGGATGGTTCGGGCTGATCAACAAGCTAACTCTTCTTCGAAGTAACCGCGGAGAACGCCGCGACCTGCTGGGTCACGCGCTTGCCGCCGCAGTGCGGGCAGACAACGCCGCCCTTTTCGAGATCCGCGATGTGAAGGACTTGGGTGAATTCCTTATGACAATCCTGGCATAGAAAAACATAGTGGGGCATGGCCCGCTTCCTCCTTGCCCGGTTCTTCTGTACACATGGTAGCGCAGGCGGAACCGGGCGGCGACGGGCGCCGCCTCAGGGCAGGTGCAGCAGGTAGTCGAACAGGGAATTGAACGGAATATCCGCCCCGCCGGCGCTTCGCACCTGCGCGAAGGGACTGGCCGGCGCCCGCAAGGTCACGTGGAATTCGGAGCCGCCGCCGATGCGGTTCAGCATCGGGAGCAGGTCGATCGTGGTTCCGCCGCCGAGCGGTTCCACGCTGATGGACTCCCCGCCTTGGATGGTTACCGCGGCGCCGGTCGAAGTCGCGTTTCCGGTCACATTCACGGTAAAGCGGACCACCTGGATGGTCCAGCCGTCCCGGCGCAGCAGCTCGCAGGTGGTCGCGTTGGAGCTTCCGTCCGCGTCTCTGCGGGCAGCGTGGGCCGCGCCCAGCAGGAATTGGCCGCGTGAAAACAGAGAGATGGGATGGTTCGCAAAAAGCGTATTTTGGCGCACGACGCTGGAAGTGAACGCGGCGTGCAGCGCGCCGTTCCGGCCCGCGGACGCGGCGCTGCCTCCCGTGAGGACGGCATACGCGTGTCCCGGGAACGTGCGCGCCGCGTCCAGCACCGCCTGGTACGGGATCACCAGCGGCGGCAGTGTGCGGCGCCCCGCCGAGTACAGGTAGTTCTGAATCGCCACGCGCGTCGGCGCGTCGTTGATGAAATGCTCCGAAGCGAAAAACCGCGGCTGGCTCAACGACCGCGCCCCGCCAATGACTCCGGCCAGAAACTGGGCCTTTCTTCGATGTCCCACATGCAATTCGGCCAGTAACGTCACGCGGCTCGCGGAATTCCGGAGGAAGTTCCGGCTGTTGCTCTCGCGATGTTGGCGGATGTACTGCTCAATATCCTGGTCCAGTGCCATGGGTGGATTCTCCCAGACAGTAGTGAAGTGCAAGACTCGGGCGTTACGGTTGTCCATCGCCCGTGGCGATGTTCCGGGCCTGCGGCTGGTATATACTAGACCGACCAACTCGGAGGTGCGGGATCATGCGAATGCTGAGGATGGGCGTGTTTTTGGCCGCGGTTCAGATTGCTCCGGCTGCTACCTGGTACGTGAACGGGCGCACGGGGCGCGACAGTAACAACTGTACTTCCGCTACGACTGCGTGCCGGACCATCGGGCACGCGATCTCGCTGGCGTCTTCGGGGGACAGCATCTCAGTCGCCTCGGGGATCTACACCGAGAATCTCACCATCAACGTGAACCTCAAGCTGATTGGGGCGCACCCCGCGACGACGATCATTGACGGCGGGGGCGTCAACCGGGTGGTCTCCATCCTCAATGCCAGCGCTCAGGTCGGCATTGCCAAGGTGACGATTCGTCATGGCGTGGCCGCCGGCGGCGGGGGGATTCTCAATTGGGGGGCGCTGAGGATTAGCTACTGCACGATCACCGCGAATGCGGCGGCCAGCAGCTACTCGGCGACCGGCGGCGGGATCTATAACAGCGGCACGCTGACGATCATCGACAGCGCCCTCAGCGGAAACGCCGGAACGACCAACTTCATTTACGGCGGCGGCATTTATAACAGCGGCACGCTGGCCATCACCAACAGCACTCTCAGCGGGAATGCCGCGAACGGTTTTACGGGCGGCGGAGGCGGCGGGATCTACAACGCGTCAGGGACGGTCCGGATCAGCAACAGCACGTTCAGCGGGAACACCGGCTCTCCCTCCGGCGGCGGCATCTATAACGGCGGCACGGTGACGCTCCAAAACAGCATTGTCGCCAACAGCACCTCGGGCGGAAACTGCTACGGCACGGTGAGCTCGGCAGGGTACAACCTGAGCAGCGACGGCACCTGCAATTTCAATAACGCCGGCGATTTGAACAACACCGACCCCCTGCTCGGACCCTTGCAAAACAATGGCGGCCCCACGCAGACGATGGCTTCGCTCCCCGGCAGCCCCGTGATTGACGCCGGCAACCCGAATGGCTGCACCGACAGCCAGGGCCATCTGCTGGCCACCGATCAACGCGGGCAGCCGCGGCCCGACGCGGGGGACGCGTCAGGCTGCGACATGGGCGCGTACGAAAATCAAACCAATTAAAAGGTGAACCGCAGGTCGAACTGAATGTGCCGCTCGTCGAAGTCGCGGCCGAGGTTCTGAGTCGAAGTGATCTGCGTGTAGCCCGCCAGGTTCTTGACGCTGCCGTCCGGGTTCAGCACCATGTTCGAGACGTTCGTGCCCGGAAGCGCGAAGTGCGGCGTGTTGGTGAAATTGAACGACTCGAATCGGAACTGCAACTTGTACCGCTCCGTGATCGCAAACTCGCGGGAGACGGCCAGATCCATATTCACGACTCCCGGCCCGCGCAAGGAGTTGAAGCCGGCGTTGCCGAAACGCTGCCCGGTCACCGTTTTGAATGCCAGCGGGTCAAAGTACCCCTTTACGTCTCCCAGAGTCTGCACTGAGGGCTTGACCTGGTCGGCGCGCTGCGTGGATCCCAGCATGCTCAGTTGGTTCGCTGCGGTGACGAAGAACGGCAGTCCGGTCATGAAGGAAGTGATGGAATTGATGCGCCAGCCGCCCAGGATGGCCGAGGCCGCACCGGGCGTGGAAAACCAATGCTTGCCTTTCCCGAAGGGTAATTCCCACATACCCTGGAGTTGGAGATTCTGCGTGCGGTCGTAGTTTTGCACCGCCCGGTTGAGCGACCAATATGCGGGCGCATTCTCACGCAGGCCGCTGTCGTTATTCGCCGCGATGCCCACGGCCTTGGACCAAGTGTAGTTCGCGGCAAACTGGAGCCCCGCGGAGAAGCGGCGTTCCAGCCTGGCCTGCAGCGAATTGTACTGGTTGGTGCCCACCGGCATGTACATGGTCACCGCCGCCGTTTTGCCGTATTGCTGGTAGAGGGGCTGGCCGCCGACCCCGGCGCCGATAACCTGACCAGCGTTGATGTTGACCGCGGTGTCCAGGTCCGTGGAGCGCGTGGCCACATAACCGGCCTGCGCCGCGAATCCCCACCGGAGTTCTTTCTGCAAGGTGAAATTCCAGGATTGGATGTAACCGCGGTTGTAGGCACTCGGGCTGATGGTGGTGGTGGTGTAGGGACCCGGCAGCGGCAGGATCCCGTTGCCCAAACTCGGAAGCTGGACGGCCGGAATTCCCTGCTGCAACGTAGTCACCCACTGGTAGGAGTTAACCGGATCGTAAGTCTGGATCAGAAGAGTCGGATAATTGTATTTGAGCGGGCGGTCCAGCGAGTAAGGATCGTTGGTAATTCCATAGCCCGCGCGAATGACGAAGCTGCTCGAAACACGATAGGCGATACCCACTCGCGGAGCAAACATGCGCTTACTCATCTTGATATTGCAACCGGAGGGGACTACCTGGTATCCGCAGACCTGCACCGTATTTGTATCCGGGTTGTAGAGTCCGATGCCCTGATCCAGCCGTGTGGGCAGCGGGAAGTACTCCCAGCGCAAGCCGTAGGAGAGCGTGAGCGCGGGCGTGACGTTCCAACGGTCACGGAGGTACAAGCCATACCGCCAGGCACGAGTCGTTTCGGCTCCACACAACCCCGCCGGACAGCCTACGTTGGGAGCGTAGATGGTGTTCTTTCCGGACTGGTTCGCGAGGCCCAGCAGAAACGCGGCGTAGCTATTGAACTGATTGGGGGAGGGGCCGCCCAGGATGGCCGTCGGGCCGCCGCTGAAGATAAAGCCGCCCATGCCCGCGCCGTAGCCGCTTTCGGCCTGGATCTGGTTCATGGCCAGTTGGGAAAAGTCCAGCCCCCAGCGGATGTCATGAGTCCCCTTCGTCCAGTTGAAGTTAGCCACATAGTTCGTGGCGGGGTCCTGACGGTAGTAAGGCAAATAGGCGCCCGGAGTGCCGATGTCATCAAAGCCCGACACCGCGAAGCGCGGCAGGCCGCCCTGATAGTGCGCAGGTCCGTTGGTGCCCGGAATGCCTAAAGCCAGGCCAAGCTTCTGGTCGAGCCCCGGCGTCTCGATGTTGGTGCCAAGACGCGCCCAGCCGATGTAGGCGTCCACAATGAAAGTCGGCCGAAGCAAATAAGTCCCCGCCACGGTGACGCTGTACGTGTTGCCGTAGCCATGTCCCGGGTTGCCACCCGCGCTGGAGACCTGGTTTCCGCCCAAGGCGCCGAAGATGGGCGGGTTGTCCATGTTGTAGTTCAGGAACCCGAAGCGCGCAAAAGACGTAAATTTCGAGTTCGGGTTCCAGTTCACCTTCGCGTCCAGCCGCTTCCGGTCGAAAATATAACTGCCCGTGGCGTAGTAATTGTTGGCCAGCAGGTTTCCCGGGAGGTTCGACAGGGGTGTCTGGCTGGCCAGCTTGACCGCGATGGGATCCATGCGCGCGGCGGGAACGATCTGATTGGGGAACGGAGTCCGGTTCGCCCCGCTCGGATCACCCGTCATGGGGTCATAGATGGGATTGTTCCCTCCCTGCATGTTTCCGCTCTTGATAGCGGCGGTGGGCACCGTTGCGAACACGTAGGCGCTCTCCCGGTCATTCGTACCTTCATAACTCGCGAAGTAGAAGAGCTTTTCCTTGATGATTGGCCCGCCGACGGCGCCGCCGAAATCGTTATAGATGAACTTCGGCTTGGATTGTCCCAGCGGCAGGAAGAAGGGCGCGGCGTTCAGATGCTGGTTGTCGTGGATGGCGAACGCCGCGCCATGGATCTCGTTGGTGCCGCTCTTGGTGGAGACGTAAATCGCGGCGCCTCCGGCCAGCCCGGTCTCCGCATCGAAACTGCCGCTCACCACGTTCACCGTGTCGATGGCTTCCAGCGTGGGCACGTAGGCCGACTCGTGCGGCAGCCACACGTTGATGGACTGGGCCCCGTCGATCTTGGTGTTATTGATGTTGAAGCTGGCGCCGTTGACGTTGAAAACCAGCGCTTTGGACGGATTCGACGGAGTGGAGTTATAGCTGGATTGGACGCCGCCGAAACCCGGCAGAGTGACGAACAGGGTCTGATAATTCCGGCCGATCGACATGGGCAGATTGCCGAGCTGGTCGCTGGTCACATCGCTACGGACCTCCGCCCGGTCGGTCTGGAGCAACGGGATTCCTCCGGTAACCGTAACCGACTCGCTCACCGCGCCGAGCCGCAGAGTGATATCCTGGCGCACGGTGTTATTCACGGCCACGACGACACCGGTTTGCACGTAGGGAGTGAAGCCCTCCTTGCTCACCCGGATTTCATAAGTCCCGGGAGGGACGGTTGGGAAGTTGTAGCTCCCCGCGTCGGTGGTGGCCGCCTCGCGAGTCTGCTTGGTTTCGACATTCGTCAGGGTTACCTTAGCCTGCGCGATCACGGCATCACTGGAATCCTTGACGTTCCCCACCACGGAACCGTACAAGGTCTGGGCGCGGACGGGTTGCTCCACGGCCGCCAGCCAGAGTGCCACGAGACATAGAAGGATGTGCTGGAAGGTGAGTCTGTTCATTTTCAAGATCCCAGAGGCATACAGTATGGTCCGGGAGGCATTAGAGAGTCAAGAGTCTTTTGGTTCTGTTTACCGGTCCGGTTTGCGGAAGACCAGGCAGTAGTCCAGGAGCGACCAGCGGTCCAGGGCGCGGTCAAAGCGGAAGCCGGCCGCGGAGACCTGGCTCTTCACGGCCGAAGGGTCGACTCCGTGGCGGCGGAGAGGAAGCCAGCCGGGCGTGAGGAAGTCGATGACCACCAGGCGCCCGCCCGGACGCAGCGCGGCATAGAGTCCGGAATTAATGGCCGGCGGGTCCTTCAGGTGGTGATACACGCGGCGCATGTAGATCACTTCGCAGCAAGCGGGGGGCAGCCCGGTGTCGCGGTCGCCGGCGAGGATCCGGCTCACGTTGGTGACGCCCCGGGCGGCTGCCACCTGGCCGATGCGCTCGATCAGGAAGGGGCTGATTTCGGTGGCGTAGACGCGCCCGGATTCGCCCACGCGGCGGGCCATGCGTGCGGCCAGGCGGCCGCTGCCGGCGCCGATCTCCGCCAGGGTCATGCCGGGGCGGACGTCCGCCACGCGGGTCAGCCGATCGGCTTCGTGTTCGAGGCCGGGGCCGCGTTGAAACCACCAGGCTGCGGCATAAGAAGCGCCAGCCAGCCCGACCGCCAAACCCGCCAACGCGAGTGAGGCGCGGAACAGCACGCGACGCAGCGTCACTTACAAAGAGCTTAGCGCCTGGCGGGCGGGGTCACAAGAGCGCGGAGCCACCGCTCCCTGTGGTCGCGGCTCGGTTAGCGTTTGCTGTTCAGGCCGCGCAGGTAGGCGCCCAGCGCTTCGTGCAATTGCGGGCGGTCCCAGAGAAATTTCTGGGGGAACTGTCCGGTGAGCGGATAGGTGGAGCCGGTTCCCGGGCGGGCCTTGGGCCAGTTCGCAACGGGTTTGACCACCCAATCGCCGATGCGGTAGCCGTACAGGTCGAGGTGGCGGATGCCGGCGGCGAGCGCGGCATCGGCGATCTGGCGGATTTGCTCCACCGTGGGGAAGCGGGCCGGTCCGGGGCTGCGCTCTTCGGCCAGGTTGGCCACCCAGAAGGTATAGATAATCTTCTTATCCGGCCCCAGCGCCGCACGTGTGCGGGCCAGCACGTCGCGGGTCTTGCGGGCGACCGACGCTCCGGCATCGGGCCCCTCCCAGGCCACCGCGGTGTACGCCCCCATGGCGTCGAAGTGTTTAGCCAGCCGCCCGAAGTCCAGCCCGACGGTATCGCGCATCACCGGGTTCAGCACGTGAGCTTCATCCTCCAGATAGATCTCGTGGCGCGGATCGGGATCGATTTCGCGGATGAATTTCACGGTGTCGCGGGCCCAATCGTCCCACCACCCGGCGCGCGCCTCACACCATTTGGACCAGCCGGGATCCTCCGGCTTGCGCGGTGGATCTCCGCCGAACATGCGCCGCTCGACCTCGCCGTAGGAGATGTAGCGGTCGGCGGGGGTGGCCCGAATTCCGCTGGCAAAGCTGCCGATCGAGCCCACGCCGAAGGAGTCGTCAAAGACATAGCCGGCCATGGCGGGTTCGCCGCGATAGGCGCGGGCTACGCGCTGGAGATACTCTTTCCACTGCGTCGCGCGCCACTGGGGATTGAACACATCGAAGGTGAAGCGGCGGTGGCCGCCGGAATCCACCTGCACGAATTCGGGGCGGCGCGGGAGGGAGTTGTGCTCGGGGTGCCACAGCATGATGTAGGCACCCATGCCGGCATCGTGCGCCCAGCGCATGGCGGCGCGGGTGTCTTCGATGCGCAGGCCGAAGGCGGCGGCGTCCAAGCCCCAACAGAGCACCACGTCCGTGAAGCCCAGGTGCGCCATGTTGCGGAAATCGCGCTGCCATTCTTCTTTGGGTGCGCTGTTGAGCCAGTACCAGGCGGAGATGCGCACGCGCGGAGTCTGGGCCGGCGCCGCGCAGGAAACCAGAAGCAGCAGCAGAGCAAGCCGAATGCGGGCGATCATACGAGAAGCCTCGATTCAAGGGTGCGAACAGCGGACGCTCCCTGTCAAGCCCGGCTTGGGAGCATACTGGTTGAGAAAACCATGTTGCTCCTGTTGCTGCTCCTCTCGTCCGCCTGGGCGGCGGCGGATGAACCGGAGGCCCGAAGCTGGACTCCGGAAGCGAAGACGCTGCCGTCCAGCCTGACGGACGCCGATCCGCAGACGCTCGAAACCTTCTGCCAAGGCGCCTACAGCGATCCGATGGACGTGGGATTAAGCTGGCGGGGACCGCAACGGCTGGGGGAGTTCACGATCGAATACGCCACGCTGGGTGGGCGCGCCTACCAGCCCTCGGTAGCGGGGCAGCAACTGGAAGCCTGGACGGGCGCGGGGTGGCGCGCCGTTCCGGCGGAGCTCGAGATCGACTATCGGGAGCAAGGCACGTTCGGCCCGGTACAGGGCAGCGGCACGGTACGCTGGCGTTACCGGTTTGCGCCTCTCCAGACCACACGGCTGCGGCTGTTGCTCACGCAGCCGGAGAACGAACCGCAGTGGCAGCGCTGCTATGGGGTCCGCGGGATGCGCGCCACCGGGGGGACGCCGGGATTTCGCGGAAGCGGGGTGCGCGTGCTCGGCGAGCGCCCGCGGATGCCGGCGTGGCTCGCGCCGGGAGCCAACCTGGCCACACCCGAAGCAGGCGCGAGGATCACGGCCGGGAAAGAGGCGGAGGTGCGCTGGCCGCGCCGCCTGCTGGTGAACCGGGTGGAGGCGGAACCGGGCGGGGGCGCGGTGACGGTCGAGTGGTGGGACGGCGCGGCGTGGCGCGCGGTGGAATCCGTGCCGGCGGCGGCATCCGGCGGCGGGCGGTTCCTGCCGGTTTCGACCGAGCGGCTGAAGATCCGCGCAGCCGAAGGCGCGATCCGCGGCGTGCGCGTGTACCTGGACGCAGCGGCGGACCGGTATTTCCGGGAGATCGAGCGGGGGCGCGCGGACCTGCTGGGCGCGCGCTTCCGCGGGCAGGCGCGGCCGGACCTGGCGGGCATGCAAGGCCTACTGCTGCCGCTGGATTTCGCCAAAGCAGCCATCGGCCGCCCGGCGGATCTCCAGGAAACCATGGTGACGTGGAACGGCGAATTTTTCATGGTGGAGGCGCCGGCCGCGGACCGCTGGTTCGCTTTTGCCGCGAGCGCGGACCAGCGGCTCTTCGGCAGCGACTGGCCGCACACGCGCACGCGCTACCTGGATGGATGGCTGCCGGCGACGGTCACCACGTACACCCAGGGAGGTTTCCGTTACGAAGAACAACTCTGGGTCACGGCGCCGGGGACCACGCCTTACGGGACAGCCGCGGAAGTGCGCGTCACCAATGAAGGCGCGGCGGCAGGGCAGGCGGTGCTGACTCTGGCCATGGGGCGCCGCCCCCACAAACCGCCGCACCCGAATCCGCTCTCGTTCGCGCCTGAGCTTACCGGCTACAAGCTGGACGCCGACGGGCGAACCGTGCGCAACGCCGCGGGCGAGATCATCCTGCGGGCCGAAACCGCCGGCGCCTGGGAGGGCACGCCGCGGGAAAATCACCTGCGCTACACAGTCGCGTTGGGGCCTAGGCAGAGCCGCACGCTGCGCTTCTTCGCTCCCTCGGTGGAGGCTCCGGTCCGGCAACTGGCGGCGTTCGACTGGGCCGCATCGCGCGAACAGTTCCGCTCCTGGTGGCAGGCCAAGCTGAGCGCCGGGACCCGCATCGAACTACCCGAACTGGGGCTGAACGACATCTACAAGAACCTGCTGGCGCAGGCGCTGATCATCACGCTGGACGGCGATTCCCTGGTGCGCTACGGGGCGTACTCCTACGAGAGCTATTTCGGCCTGGAAGAAGGCTGGCCCGCGGTGGCGCTGGCGCAGTTCGGCCACAAGGCCGAAGCGCAGGAGATCCTCTCCATCATGCTCTCCCCCGCCCTGATGGACAAAAAGAACTACCATCACCAGTACCGGAACGGGCTGGAGGCCTGGTATGCCGCGACGATCTACCGGCTGACGGGCGACCGCGCGTGGCTGGAAAAAATCGCGCCGGACCTGGAGGCGGCCGCAGAGTGGACCATCCGCACGATCCACGCCAACACCGACGCGAAATACGGCGGCATTCTGCCGCGGCATGCCTATGGCGGCGACATCCACACCCCGGCCTACAGCTTGTACGCCAACGCCACCTGCTGGCGGGGCCTCCAGGACACGGCACTGGTGTTTCGCGCGCTGGGCAGGAGCGAGGCGGCGGAGCGCTATCAGCGCGAGGCGGACCAGTACCGGCGGCGTCTGTGGGAACTGGCCGACTCTCTGGCGGATCACCACAGCCGGGCGGTGTTTCTGCCCATGTCGTTCGAGATCGGCTCCGGCGCGGAGTACCGGGAGAAAGAACCTTCCTACGGCATGCTGGGCATCAACGTGCCCGCCAAACAGACCTGGGAATACCTGGGCAATTACTGGAACCTGTTCGCGCCGTGTTTCCTGGAGCTGAACCTGTTCGAGAAGGGCGATCCGCGTTTCGCGTGGGTGGCGGATTATATGGACGCGCGCGGCGGCGTGCTGGCGGGGCTGGCCCGATTCACGCTGGGGCTGGACCAGATCTACGGCAAGGGTTACTACGAGAACCTTCTGGCGCGCGGCAAGCGGGACGAATTTCTGACTTCGCTCTACGGGATTCTGGCGCACGGGATGTCGCAGGACCTGAACAGTTTCCCCGAAGTGGCCGGCGTCTTCCCGCTGCGCGCCAGCAACGCGGCGCTGTGGCGCGAATATCAGCGCAATTTCTGGGACTGGGGGTTCCAGGGATGGGAGCACTGCGAAGGCGAGCCCCTCTCGGCGGGTCCGGGCATGGCGCTCCAGATGCTGCGCATGGCGCTGGTGCGGGAAACCATCGAAGACACGCCGCAGGACAGCCTGCGCCTGTTGGATGGCGCACCGGCACACTGGTTCGAGCCGGGTAAGAGAATCGTGGTGCGGGACGCGCCCACGTTTTTCGGCAGGATTTCGCTCGAGACCGAGGCGGCGCGGGACCACACGGCCGCGCGCCTCACGCGTCCTCCGGGATTCAGCGCGCGCCAGACTATTCTGCGCCTGCCCGATCCCGCCGCCCGGCCGTTGCGCGAGGTGACCGTCAACGGCCAACCCTGGCGCGACTTCAGCGGCGACGAAATCCGGCTACCGGCGGGCGAACGGCTGGAAATCGTCGCGCGGCGGTAGCGGCTCCACACACCAGCCGTCTGATCTAAGCGATTTCTCTCTGAGAGTGTCAAGTTTTCAACCGGCCTTCGGAAGCCGAGTGCACGTCGAGTTGTGCGTCGACACGATCCAGTGCCTGAGCGGAGTAGACATAGCGATCAGGCCACGATCTTTGGGATCGGATGACGTTGCCGCATCACGCTTGAGTTGTCTAGGGGCTTGCCAGGATTCATTTCGGCATTGCCGGGCAAGACGGGCTAAACTCCCAAGACGAATCCTCCTTCAAGGTGACGTGAGTGCTCTCTTGCTCCCAGGGCCGATTTCGGTCCTGCGCTCCGTAAAGGGTTCCGTCTGGCCGGAATGCACGAGCCAGGCTGCCCCGATCTTCCATGGCCAGCTCCGAGTTTCCGAATGTCCCGTACAGGTCCAGATGGGGACGCCGGTCGCCGGTGAACGGGTGAAGCAGCGGCCAATTGTACAGGTATAGATGAATGGGGACGCCGCGGAGGTCGGTGCCGTGGCTGCGTGGCATGTCACCACCGAAATGGAGACGGAACTTTTCGCCCCTCGGGGTGCAGAGAAACGCGGTGCCTTTGAGGGGGGACTTGCGATAGCCGGGCGTCGTGGGGATGAAGCGCATCCAGAGGTAGTAGTCACCACCAGCAGCAGCGGAGTGCATCCATCCTCGTCCCGTCCAGCCCGGCACAAGATGAAAGTGCCCGCCGAAATAGAAGTTCCATGGCGCTAAAAGGACGAATATCAGGTACACCACCGCGCAGCCGAAAACGAGCGCAAGTACCGACTGCGCCAAGCAGCCGGCACATCCACGGCCGCGGGGCGGCGCCGGTTTATCGAACGAATTCACGCTTGATCCAGTTTACCGCCGGCGGCTGGATTCATTCGAGCCACGCTTTGCCGTGGACTTTCATTTATAGCCGGGCCCGTGGACTGGCGGATCGCGACGCTAGACGCCGGCTTGGGTCAGGGACACCGGCCACAGATGGCGCCCGTGCATTGCTTCTGCCAGGTCCACGCTGACGGTCGTTTCGCGCTTGTCCCGCACCAGGGTGACCGACACGGTTTTCTTCGCGCGCGCCGCGTGCAGCAGGTTGGAAATTTCCCGCGGCGTGGACACTCCCGTGCCGTCCACTTTGACGATCACGTCGCCCGCCTTGATGCCGGCTTTTTCCGCGGGTGAGTTCGGGATCACGGAGCGCACCAGGACTCCCTCCTTCACCCCGAAGAAAGCCGCCAGTTGCGCGCTGAGCGATTCGCTCTCGATACCCAGGGCTCCGCTGCGCCAGGAGAGCATGGCGTTCGGCAGATCGGGCATGGGCGGCAGATCGGGAATCCGGGGAATTTCGATTTTCGGCATAGGCGGCATGGTGATCGCCAGGCCCTCGCCCTCTTCATCGAAGAATACGCCGCCGGGCCGAGTGCCGATGGTCGCGGTCAGGGTTTGGGCGCCGCCCTGGCGCCAAACCTTCAGTTTCGCCGGCCGTCCGGCGGGGGTCTCGCGCACCAGGCGGGCGAACTGTTCGTTGCCCTCCACCTTCTGTCCGTTGTACTCCAGCACCACGTCGCCGGCCTTCAGGCCCGCCTTCTCGGCCGGGCTGTTTCCGTCCACACTCTTGATCTCGACGCCTTCGACCTGCTTCAGCTTGAGGGCCCTGGCGCGGTCCTCGTCCATCTCGCACACGCCCACGCCGAGATAGCTGCCGCCCTGCCGGAGCACGTGGAACCGCCGCGGAGCGGCCGGAGGATGGGGCTGCGGGTCATCCTGTGCCGCCGCCCACGGAACCACGCTCGAGCTTAGCAGAGCCGCTGTCCAGAAGATTCCCGCGCGCATAGCATACCTTCCTATTGCTGACGTTTGATGAAAATGGTGCCCCCGGTTCCGGCGATGCGCAGCACCGGGCCGCCGCCATTGATGACGCCTTCCGCCACCACCTGGCCGCCGTCCATGCGCACCGAAACCCCGGGGAATTCCGAGACAATCCGCCGCATGCTGTCGGCCGATTGGTTTCTCGCTTGAATGGTCACCGCCAGGTTAGACGGGATGACGACCGTGATGTCACCATTGGCGGTGGTCAGAAAAGAATCCGTGATGGGCTGGCCGGCCAGCAGTTGAGCGAGGATGCTGCCGAAAGCCGTCGAGACCCGCAGGCTGCCCGAGACGTTTTGCAGCTTCACACCGCCGGCGGCGTTTTCGCAGCTTACGCCGCGCGCCGCGCCCACCTGCACCGGGCCGCCGACGTTCCGGGTGGTGACGGTGCCCAGGGCCTGGCTGATCTCAATGGGGCCGCCGCCGGTGTTGGCGATGACGGGGCCCCCGGCACGGCCGATGCGGATGCCTCCGCCGCCCGTCGAAACGTGCAGGGTGGCTCCCGCCTGCTGCACGCCGATGTCGCCTCCGCCGGTCGCCAGGTTGGCTTCGCCGCCCAGGGAGACCGCCGTGATCCGTCCTCCCCCCGTGACGACGCGCACCTGGCCTTCAATGCTGCCAAGCTCCACATCACCCCCGCCCGTGTCGGCCCGCAGGTCGCCGCGGATGCGGTCCGCTTTCACCACGCCGCCGCCTGTTTGCGCGCGCACGGACCCGTCGAAATCGCACGCTTCCAGGTTCCCGTCGCTGGTGTAGATCGCGGCCTCCTTCACGGTCTTCGGGACCCTCACGTCCAGCGCGCCGATTCCCGCGCCGGGCCGCGCCACGAGCGAAACCAGGTCGCTCGCGCGCGTCACGCGGATCACGGCCGCGTTCAGCTTGTTGCGCGCCTCCGTTTCGCCGCGGCCCTTCACGCGCACCTTCCAGGTGTAAGTCAACTGGTCTTGCGCGGCGCCGCACACGCGCACGCCGCCGCTGGCCACCACGCGCAGCCTCGTGGCGGGCGCGACCGCACTGGCGCCGCTCATGCTACGCACCCAGAAGGATCCATCGCGGCTGATGTCCGATTGGGCGCCGGCCGCCGCCAGGCAACTTAAACCGAGGATAAGGATGCGCACCATTGGTTTCCACCCTCAGAACGTTCCGACCGAAGCGTTCATTGTCTCCAATGCTTGTTCGATGCGCCGCCGCACGTAGCTGTTATTTTCTTTCTGCACCAGGTGCTGGAGGACCCCCACCATGGAGTCGTCCGGTTTGGCCGTGAGCATATCGATCGCCTGGATGCGCACTCCGGGATTGTCGTCCTTGAGCAGCACCTGGGCGAGCACCTTGCGCACATCCGGCTCGGCGGCATAGGGTTTGAGCCCTTCCAGCGCCTTCAGGCGCACGCCCGGATTGGGGTCGCGCGCCACCGCATAGAGCAGCATGCCGCGCACTTCCCGGGAGAGCGCCTGGTCCTTCAACAGGTCTACGGATTCCACGCGCACGCCCGGGTTGCTCTCATCCCGCGCCGCGGCCAGCAGCAGACGCTGGATCTGGCGGTCCTGCAGGCTGCCGGAGACGATGCGGCGGCGGGTTTCGTCAACCGCGATCTGCACCTTGCCGGAGGCCTCCGGCTGCACCGCGCGGACCATCGAGAGCACCGGCGTCTCGGAGGCCACGCCCGCCGGCAGCGCCGCCATGGGCGCCTGCTGGGTGAGCCGCGCCGCGACGAATCCCAACGCCAGCAAGGCGGCGCCCGCCACCGGCGTGCGCCAGCGCCAGACCGGTCCGAGCAGAGCGCGGAATCCCTCCTGCAGCATCGGCCAGGCGCGCGCCGCGGAGCGCTCCCGCGCGGGAGCTTCCTCCCGATAGACGGCCCGCATCAGATCGTGGCGGCATTCCGCCAGCAAACCCACTGGCGGCTCCAGTTCCCGCCGGTCCAGCACTTGCGCCAGCGCCTTTTGCCGCTCCAGCTCCGCGCGGCACGGGGCGCACCCCTCCAGGTGGTCCTCGATCTGCTCTTCTTCGGCCAGCGGCAGCTCGCCGTAGAAATACAGCGGAATGGCCTTGGCAACCTTTTCGCAGTTCATACAAAGTCTCCCAGTACGATCCGCATTTTTTGCGTGGCACGGAACAGGCAGTTCTTGGCCGCTTCCTCGCTCGTGCCCAGAATCTCTCCGATGTGCCGCAGCCGCAGCCCCTGGTAGTGCCGCAGCTCGAACACCGTGCGCTCCCGCGGCGTCAGGTCCCGCAGGGCCCCCTCGATGCGCTGGCTCAACTGGCGGTTGAACAGCTCGCGCTCGGGGTCCGCGTGCGCCGATTCTTCCTCGAACTCGTTGATCCGGTCCACCGGACCTTCAGAGGTCTCCACCACGGTGCCTTCTTCCTTCCTCACCTTCCGCTTCCGCAGGCAGTCCAGGCAGATGTTGGTCACGATGCGGTACAGCCAGGTATGAAAACTGCAATCGAAGCGGAACGAGTGGATGTTGCGGTAGACCCGCAGGAACGCCTCCTGGTAGACGTCCCGGGCATCCTCGGCGGAACGCAGCAGGTTCATAGCCAGCCGGAGCACACTTTGGTCGTATGCGCGTACCAGTTGCTCAAAGGCGTCCTGGTCCCCACGCTGTACCGCCCGGATTAGCCCGGCTTCGTCCGACTTGGGGCTCAACCTGGCACCTGCCGCTCCGGTTGCGTCCTGAGCCATAAGTTCTGCCAAAACAGCGTAATCCAAAGACCTGTAACTTCCGCTTCAGAACCTTGGACGAACCACCCGCAAAAGGGTCACGGAGATTGTCGGGTTTCTCACAAGTCGTCAGGAAGTCCTACACTTTCCAGCAGATCAGCTTCGGCTCGGTCATTTCCTCGATCGCGTACTTGGGTCCCTCGCGGCCCGTGCCGCTGAGCTTCACGCCGCCATAGGGCATCTGGTCCACCCGATACTGCGGCACCTCGTTGATCAGGAAACCGCCCACGTGCACCTGCCGCGCGGCGCGGAAAGCCTTCTGGATGTCCCGCGTGTAGATGCCCGCCTGCAAGCCGTACTCGGAGTCGTTCACCCGCGCGATGGCCTCGTCCAGGGAATCGTACGCATTGATGCCCACCACCGGGCCGAACGCTTCCCGGCAGGAAAGACTCACGTTCGGCGGCACGTCGGTGAGGATGGCGGGCTCTACCGTTGCCCGCCGCCGCTGCCCGCCCGTCAGCAACTTCGCGCCGGAGGCGACCGCCTCGCCGATCCAGTGCTCCACGCGTTCGGCCTCGCCCACGGTAATCAGCGAACTGATGTCCGTGGCCGAGTCGTGCGGATGGCCGATAGCCAGCTTGCGCGCCCCTTCCACCATGCGCTCCACCAGCTCGTTGCGGATCTTGCGGTGGGCAAAGACGCGCTGCACGGAGATGCACACCTGGCCGGAATGCGCGAAGCTTCCGGCCACGCACCGGGCCGCGGCTTCCTCCAGATCGGCGTCCTCCTCGATGATCACCGCCGAATTGGAGCCCAGTTCCAGGGTCACGCGCTTCATGCCCGCCAGGTTGCGGATGCGCAGCCCCACGTCCACGCTGCCGGTGAAGGTGATCATGGCCACGCGCTTGTCGAAGACCAACGCATCCCCCACCGACCCACCCGGACCGGTGATCACGTTCAGCGCGCCCCGCGGCAGCCCGCAGTCCTTAAAGATGCCGGCCATCAAAACGGCGCTGATGGGCGTGGCGGAGGCGGGCTTGTGCACCACCGCATTGCCACCCGCCAGGGCCGGCCCGATCTTGTGCATGGCCAGGTTCAGCGGGAAGTTGAACGGGGTGATGGCGGCCACCACGCCCACCGGCTCGCGGACCGTCATAGCCATGCGGCCCTTCCCCGCAGGGGAAGCGTCCATGGGCACCACCTCGCCGTGCAGCCGGTGCGCCTCTTCCGCCGAGAACAGCAGCGTGATGGCCGCGCGGTCTACCTCCAGCCGCGCTTCCTTAATGGGCTTGCCGGTTTCCGAACTGACCGCCAGGGCCATCTCTTCCCGCCGCTCGAGCAGCTTCTGATAAGCGCGCCGCAGCAGGCTGGAGCGCTCGTCCAGGGTCATCTCCCGCATCGCCGGCAGCGCCGCCGCCGCCGCCCCCACGGCCGCCTCCACCTCCTCTTTGGTAGCCTGGTAAATGATTCCGACCTCCGATCCGTCATAGGGGAGTTCCACGGGCTTCGGATGCGCGTTGGTCACTGGTTGGCCCGCGATGAACATGGGGTATTCCATGGCAGTCTTATAATAGCTCCCTCGGTGGCACTGGATGCCCGGCGAACGCCAATTTCCTGTCTTGCTGCTGTTCGCCCTGCCGCTTTCCGCGCAGGTGAATGTGCTGACCTATCAGTACGACAACACCCGCGCGGGCGCGAACCTGAAGGAGACCGTCCTCACGCCCGGAAATGTGAATGCGAACCAGTTCGGCAAGCTGTTCGCCTATCCAGTGGATGGCTATGTTTACGGCCAGCCGCTCTATTTGGCCGGCGTCCCGATGCCCGGCAAGGGCGCCCACAACGTGGTCTACGTGGCCACCGAGCACGACAGCGTGTATGCATTCGATGCGGATAGCAACGCCGGGCCCAACGCGGCGCCGCTCTGGCAGGTGAGCTTCCTCAATCCGGCTGCCGGCGTCACCACGGTGCCCTACCAGGACACCCGCTGCGATCAGATTGTCCCGGAGATCGGCATCACCAGCACGCCAGTGATCGACCCGGCGAGCGGCACGCTCTACGTGGTGGCCATGACGAAGGAGTCCCTGAAGGGCGTCGTCGGGTACGTGCACCGCCTGCATGCGCTGGATGTTTCGACCGGGGCGGAGCGGCCGGGCAGTCCCGTGACGATCCAGGCCTCCTATCCGGGCACAGGGGAGGGCGGCAGCACCCTGGTCTTCCAGCCCAGGAACTACAAGCAGCGGCCCGGGCTGCTGCTGCTCAACGGCGTGGTCTACACCGCCTGGTCTTCCCACTGCGACATCGGCGTCTACCACGGCTGGCTGATCGGCTACGATGCCCGGAGCCTCCAGCAGGTGGCGGTCTATAACAACACGCCCAACGGCAACGAAGGTTCCTTCTGGGCCAGCGGCGCCGCGCCGGCGGCGGACGCGGCGGGCAACATCTACCTGGTGGCCGGCAACGGCACCTTCGATTCCTCCACGGGTGGCCCCGACCTGGGCGAAAGCTACATCAAGCTCTCCCCCGCCGGCGGCCTCGCAGTGGCGGATTACTTCGCGCCCTTCAACGCCGCCGCCCTGAACGATGCCGATGTGGACGTCGGCTCGAGCGGCGTCGCCCTGCTTGGCGACGAGGCCGGCAGCAGCGCCCATCCGCACCTGATGGTAGGCGCCGGCAAAGAAGGCCGCATTTATCTGCTGGATCGCGACAACCTGGGCAAGCAACAGGCCGGCTCGGACAGCCAGATCGTGCAGTCCATCCCCGGCGTGATCGGGTCCCTGTTCGGCAACCCGGCCTACTTCAACCAAACCGTCTACTTTTGCGGCGTGGATCAAAGCATGATGGCCTTCCGGATGGCCAATGGCATGCTGCCCCCGACGCCGACCTCGCAGACCGCCGCCCGGTTCGCGTACCCGGGCTGCGTGCCCTCCATCTCGGCCAGCGGCACGGCGAACGGCATCGTCTGGATGCTGGAAGGCTCGCCCGCGCTGCACGCTTACGATGCCTCCAACCTGGCCAGCGAACTCTACAACAGCAACCAGAACCGCGGCCGCGATGCGTTGGGAAGCTATGTGAAGTTTTCTGTCCCCACGGTGGCAAACGGCAAGGTCTATGCCGGCACGCAGAACGCGCTGGCGGTGTATGGCCTGCTGTCCCCAGGCGGGACGGCGCTGGCCGCCACCAATGCCGCGAGCGGGGCGCAAAATTCGCTCGTCCCGGGCTCGATCGTCTCCATCTATGGCGCGAACCTTGCGTCCTCGGCCGCCGCTGCGCCCGCCTACCCCTTGCCCCTGTCGCTCGCGGGAATCACCGTCAGCATCGGCGGTTTGCCGGCGCCTCTGTTTTACGTCAGCCCCATGCAGATCAACGCCCAGGTTCCCTTCGCAGTCCCCGCGGGGGCCGCGACGCTCACGGTGTCTTCCGGCGGAGCGGCGATCGGCACGGCCGCGGTGACAATCCGGTCCACCGCCCCGGGTCTGTTCACGCTCGCGCAAGGCCGGGCCGCGGCGTTGAATCAGGACTACAGCGTCAACAGCCCGGGCCAACCGGCCGCAGCGGGCACGATCCTGGCGGCGTTTCTGACCGGCCTCGGCCCGGTGGACAACCCCGTCCCGGACGGCGCCGCCGCGCCCGCGAATCCGCTCTCGCAGACGATAGCTCCGGTGAGTGCCGCGATCGGCGGAGTGCCCGCACAGGTGGTCTTCTCAGGCCTCGCGCCGGGTTTCGCCGGCCTCTACCAGGTGAATCTCGTGGTGCCTCAACTGGCGCCCGGCGATTATCCGTTGGAGGTCTCCACCGGGGGCGGGAGCGGCAAGGCAGTGAGCAGCAATGCGGCTACCGTCAGCGTGCGATAGCCCGGCTCACTGACGCGGTTTCAAGAACCGGTCCATCCAGGCCAGTTCGCGCTGCATGGAATCGAACTGGTGCTTGGGCTCGTGGAAGCCGTGCCCTTCGCGGGGATAGCGCACCAGTTCCGTCTCGATGCCGCGGCGGCGCAGCGCCGTGTACATCTCCTCGGCCTGGGTGATGTGCACGTCGTTGTCGCTTTCCCCGTGCAGAAACAGGGTCGGCGTAGTCACATTCCTGACGCCGCGCAGGGGCGACCAGTGCCATAGCCGCGCGAAGTTGTCGTCATCCCAGGGAAAGCCGCGGAATTCCGTGTGCACCAGGTCCTGGTACAGCGAGGTGGCGTAGAAGCTGATCAGGTTGGAGAGGCTGGCAATGGCCACCGCGGCTTTGAAACGCTGCGTCTGGGTGATCACCCAGTTGGTCATGAAGCCGCCGTAGCTGCCGCCCATCACGCCCAGCCGGTTCCCATCCAGGTTCGCGTGCGTGCGCAGGGCATAATCCACGCCGGCCATCAGGTCCTGGTAGTCACCGCCGCCCCAGTCGTTGACGCAGCCGTCCGAGAACTTCTGGCCGTAGCCCGAACTGCCCCGCGGATTGATCGCCAGCGTAGCGTACCCCCGCGTGGCGCCGTACTGATAGCCCGGATTGAAAGCGTAGCCGTGCATGCCGTGCGGCCCGCCATGGATGGAGAGCAGCAGGGGTGCGAGACGCGTGGCGCCCTGGGCCGGGTAAAGCCAGCCCTCCACCTCGGCGCCATCGAAGCTGCGGAAGCGCAGGGTCTCGGGCTTCACCAGGTCCCAATCCCGCACCACCGCGGCGTTGAGTGACGTGATCGGCTGCGGCTGCCCGCCGCCCGCGGCCAGGCGGAAAATCTCCTTAGGAGCGGCCGGATCCGTCATTCCGAACCACAGCGCGCCGTCTTTGGCGCTCACCGAAACCGGCCCCGCCTGCGCCTCCCGGTCCACGAGTGCTACCGTGCGGCCCCCGGCCAGCGGTGTCCGGAAGATGACGGTCTTGCCGCGATCGCTGGCCGTATAGATCAGGCCGCGGCTGCCCGGGGTCCACTGCGGCGCCCCGCAGCGGCGGTCCAGGTCCGCGTTCAGTTCGCGCGCGGCGCCGCCCGCGAAAGGCGCCACCCAGATGTGCGCGTCTTCGGCCACGCTGTCGATGGTCGTGAGGTCGCGCTTGGTGGCGTTGTAAGCGATCCAGCGCCCGTCCGGCGAGACCGCTGGGTTCATCTCCACGCCCGGCGTGCGCGTGATCTGCCGCACCGCGCCGGTGGCCACGTTCACCGCGAAGATGTCGTAGTTGAGCCGGGCGTCCGGTTCGGGCTCATGGTTCGAAAGGAACACGATCTCCGCGCCGTCGCCGCCCCAGTCGATGGAGTGCTCGTCGAAGCGGCCCGAAGTGATCGCCCGCGGCGTTCCGCCCCCCGCCGGGACCACGTACAGGTGCGTGCGCCGCCCGTCCCACATCGCCGTGCGGGTCTTGTACTGCATGCGCGTGATCACCAGGGGATCGGCGGGCGGCGGCACAGGGTCGAGCGTGCCCGCGAAAGCCAGTTGGCGGCCGTCCGGCGACCACGCCAGCATGTTGCCGGCCTGGGAGAGGAAGGCGTTGCTGTGCTGGTAAGCGCACACGCGCACGGGTTTGGCGTCGCCCAGGCGCAGGACCCACAGCGCGTCATGAGCCAGAAACGCGAGGCGGCTGCCGTCCGGCGACCAGCGTACGCTGGAGACGCCCTCCGGAGCCCCGGGCACGGGAGCCGCCGCGCCGCCCGCGGCAGGCACCTGCACCAGCCGCGTGGTCACCCGATTGGCCTTGACGTCCCGTGTGCTGACCGTGAAAACCACCGTACCCCCGCCGGGCGAGACCTGAATTTCGCCGAGGTCTTCGAGGGCGAAGACATCCTCCGCCCGGATCGGGCGAGCCTCCACGGCAACCGAAAATACAAACAGGAGTGCAACCGCCGGCCGAATGCGCATGAGAACTATGGTAGGACAACCGGCTACATTTCGAAGAAATTCCGGATTCCCGTGTCCACAGGCTTTCCCCCGGGGATGCCGCGGAAGCCGGCAAAACGAATTCCGCCTGGCGTTTTGGCTCTACCGCACCCACGGCTCGTTTGAAGAAGGGTCGCGCTGGCGCCAACTGCGGTCAGGGAACCCGAAGCGGGCTTCGAGCTCAAAATTCTTCCTGCGCCCTGACGGGCCTCGGGGGTCACCCAAAACCAGCCAGTTTGCAGGCCGGTTTTCCACCGATTTAATTTCCTAATTTATAAAATTTAATAATGGAGCCGCAGTTCAGGACAAGCTTGTCGCCGCTTAAGTCGCTGTCCACTCCATATATATGTCCAACATCAGGTACAGCCTGCCTGACTACAGGCCGCTGGAGCACGGGGGTCCACATTGCGGTTGATTTATTGAGAATGTTGATGCTCCAAATATCCAATCCGGCTTGTCGGCCTGTTGG
The DNA here is from genome assembly GCA_021324015.1 of Solibacteraceae bacterium. Lineage (GTDB taxonomy): Bacteria > Acidobacteriota > Terriglobia > Bryobacterales > Bryobacteraceae > JAJPJX01. The sequence continues at coordinate 31,864 of JAJPJX010000162.1, forward strand.
AGGAATATACTGCAACGAGCTTAAAAACGCGTCCCCTTTATCCGTCAAGCCGAAACCATAGCCACGGGACCTATCACCGGGGGGATTTACAGAGATATCCATCAGCACCACGCCTTGCAGCGAGATTTCAATATATCTACCAGCTCGGGGTGAATACCATGCTACGCGATCCTTCGATACCCGCAGCAGGCTGCTATGTTCAGATGGAATTATCGGATCAGGGAACGATGATTGCGGTACGAACGCGGCGAGGAGCTTGCCCTGTTGGTCGAAATGACGGAATACGCCAGCATCAGGGGGACCATTCAACTGCTGCCCAGCCGTCCAAAGAGTGCCGTCGGGAGCGATAGCTATCCGCCGCGGCCTGTAATAGGAAGTGCGGCTAATTATGGAGTTCGTACCGTCCGAGGAGATCCACGCGATGAAAAAATCACCTCGGCCGTCTGCATCAATGGCCGATCCGGAGAGTGCGATTTTCGTTCCATCGAAGCTGCGGTCCCAGTCATAGATGTTCTCAGAACTGGCACCTGGCAGTTGAAAAGATACGGAGTATGTTCTCTGACGTTCTACAATCCAAATTATGGGATTAGTCGCGTTGTTTGCATACTGGACGGCCACCACGGCACCATGGCTCCATTTCGGTATCCGCATGGCTTTCCATGACAATGAGAACGGCATATCCTCGACCCAAGTTAGTGATGTTGCGCCAAAGGCTGAAACAAGCGATACACTAGCCAAGAAAAGCATTGAGACACATGTAATAAACCTACAGCGCATAGTCATTTCTTTAATGCTCGTCTGCTAAGCGCGACTACAGAAACCCTAATCATGGACAGACACACTCCTGAAGATAGCAGCAGTAGCTACAGTTGACGTCACCGGTTTGCTGCCATCCAGATTCTGACAGTATGTCTTGATACCACTGAGTTCCATAGCCATCAGCACCACACTCAGTGCAACCAATCTCGTCCACGGCACTTCCAGGACAATCGTTGCAACCGCTCTCAGAACAACCTTGCGCATGGACAACCCTGGTAAATATATTTGTGAGAGAATCAGCGTGGTCACAGCTTCTTTCGCGCCGACTCTTTGAATGCCAAGTGAAGACTTCTAGGCGCTTAGGGTTCGGGGCCAAATCGGCAAAAAACGAAGCCAATGACGTTCCGGATGAGGTAACAAACTGTATACGCTGTCTGTGTCGACCGCTGAACTGCGAAACCATTTTTTCTTTCGGTGGGATTGGTGCCAGGGTCGCAACAAGCGCTATTCCTAACACTATTACCGTGAGCCCCGCAGTCCGAATGAAGCCCGGAAGTCGTTGCATCTCAGTACACCTCGCCTCGGACGTACACGAACAACGTGGTGTTAACATTTCAATGATTACCTCATCTTCCTACGAAAGGTAAAGGATTTTTTTAGTTTGCTCTCCTGTCTTCTTCTTCGGTATATTTCGTCACACTCCCAGAGATTCCGTAATGGCGGCCGAAACTGTTTGGGTGTGGCTACTTTAGAACGACGGGTAAGTCATGTGGAATGAGTGATTTGTGGCCAAATGAGCCGTCCTTCATGAACGGAAAAAGTGCGGGATATGAGTAATATCCCCCGGCTGCCGACCACCCTCTAATCGATGCGGCGCTCCAACAACTTCGAACAGAAGGGTTTTCTCGTGACACCGGAAGATGTTGCACGACTTTCACCGCTGGTCTTCGACCACATCAACGTGCGGGGCCGGTACGCTTTTGCGGTACCCGAGGCGGTTCAGCGTGGTGACTTACGACCGTTGAGGAATCCGTCAGATTTGGCCGAAGAGGTCGCCTGACTCCTTACCTGACTCCTTAAGCGACTTTTCTGTTCCATTGCTCCCCAACACCCGTATTCCGTGGCTGCAAACGCTCCTGAACTGAGAGCTTGGTATATTCATACGGTAGGCACAGACAGCGCTAAGAAGGGGTGGTAGTATAGGCGCCCGGCGTGCGCGTCATCTGCCGCACCGCGCCGGTGGCCACGTTCACCGCGAAGATGTCCTAGTTGAGCCGGGCATCCGGTTCGGGCTCATGGTACTGCATGCGCGTGATCACCAAGGGATCGGCGGGCGGCGGCGCAGGGTCGAGCGTGCCTGCGAAAGCCAGTTGGCGACCGTCCGGCGAGGACAACCGGCTACATTTCGAAGGAATTCCAGCCGGCCGCCAGTTCCTTAGTCCGGCCTTGCCACAGGAATTCGCCGGTGACCCCTTCGGGCAGCGTGACCTCCGCGGCCAGTTTGCCGTCCCGCAGGCGGAGACTCACCGCCACTTCGCCCCGCGGGTGCGGAATCGCTCCCGCCGCCGAGGTCAGCTTTCCGAGAAACGGCCGGACGATCACGCGGCGGAAGCCGGCCGCCGCCGAATCGATCCCCAGCACCGTGCGAAACAACTCGTAGTTGGGGCTGGATCCCCAGGCGTGACAGTCCGACCGTGTGGGATCTTCCTGCTCCGCCCAGGTGGTCAGCCCGCGCGCCAGCATGGCGCGCCACGGGCTCAGAAGGTCCAGGTAGCGGTCGCCGCCCCCGGCGTGGTGCAACGCGGAATACAGATAGAACCGGAAGTAGATGGAAGCCTGCACCAGCGAGCCGTCATCCACCACACGGTCGATCAGGTCGCGGGCCTCGGGCCCCCGGATGACCTCTGCCAGCACGGCCAGCGCGTTGGCGTGCTGCGAAAATTCGGTCTTCTCCGGAGTATCGGCAAACATGCGCCTTCCGGCGTCCCAATACAGCTCGCGCACGGTGCTGCGCAGCCGATCCGCGGCCTCTCGATCCTCCACCGCCAACGCTTTCGAGCCCAGCGCCTCTTCCAGATCGGCGGCCCACGAATACGCCAGCGTGAGTTGCAGATCGACAGGCGCGGAACTGCCGCCCGCCCCGGACGGAGGCACGCCGCTCCGCCACTGCCGGGTCCAGTCGATGAAGTTCCACCACGGCAGCCGGCCCAGCGATCCCTCAGTCTGCTGGCGCGCGGCGAAGAACGCGAGCACCGCCCGCGCGCCGGGCAGCATCTGCCTCACGAACGCCGGATCGTCCTGGTACATCCAGTAATCGTGCAGCATGCCGATCCACCACAGCGAAAACGGCGGAATGTACTGCTGCAGGCGCGAGGGCGCGCGGCTGTAGGTGGCCCCTTCGGCGGTGCGCGAGGAGTCGATCTGCTCGATTGCGTTGCGCATCAGGCGCGCGTCGCCGCTCGAATAGAGCGAAACCAGCGCCTGCACGCGCGTGTCACCGACATACTGCAACTGCTCCCAATACGGGCAGTCCATGTACGTCTCATGGGCGCACAGCCGCGCCGTGCGCCAGCCTACGTCCAGAATCTTCGCGAGTTCCGGCGGCCCGCCCTGAAAGCGCGCCTTGCGCTCGAACGGATAACCGTCATAAACGCCGCGCAGGTCCTCCACCACCAGCGGCTCGTCCCGCGTGGTGATCGCGAACTGCACGTAGCGGTAGGTGCGCCACCACAGGGGCCGGAACAGGCGATGCTCCCCGCCGTCCGGCAGGAACACATCGCTGAAGCCGCGAAACTCCTTGCCTTCTATTTCGTCGCGGTTGCCCTTGCCTCCCCCGGGCAGAAACAGCGCTTCGGCATAAGCCAGCGAAATCTCCGCGCCTTGGCCGCGGCTTACCACCAGCTCCGGATACGCCGTGGTCAGGTAGGCCTGGTCGAGCAGCAGCGTGGCCCGGGTGTGCGCCGGCACTTCCCACCTCACCACGCGCGCGGGAAACCCCTCCGGCACGGCCACGCCCTCGGCGCGGCGCGTCTGTGCCAGCCGCTCGGGCCGGTTCTCCATGGGCGGAATGGATCGCGGCACCAGCATCCAGCGGCTGGGAGCGTCCTGCGCGTCGCGGGGGGCGCCGGCAGGCCCCACGCGCGCCCCCGGCCAAGCGGAGTCGTCGAAGTCCGCCTGCTCCCAGCCCCACGGATAGCGCGCCCCGTCCACCCGGTCGCCCGGATCGATGGCCAGGTAGCCGCGCAGCACCTCGCGGGGAAGCGGCACGGCGCGGTAGGCTTCGTCCCGGAGGCACTTCCACTCGCCGTTGGTTTCCGCCACCCGTTCGGCGGCGCTGTCGCCTTCCACGAGCAGACCGGTCTCGAAGGTAATCTGCGCCTGCGCCGCCGCCGAGGAATAGTTCCACACCACCGCCGCCAGCACATTGCGCCCCGCCCGGAGATACGGCGCGATGTCCACGGTCTCGTAGCGCCAGTGGTTCAAATCGCCGCGCGCCGGACCCACGCTCGCCCGCGCGCCGTTGACGAATAGCTGATAGCGGCTGTCCGCCGTCACATAAATCCGGAACGCCGGCGGCACGGCCGCGAGCTGGAAGGTCCGCCGGAAATGGTACACCCCGTAATCGTGCGGCGAGGTGTGCGGTACGGAAATCCAGCGGGCGCTCCACACCCGCGAAAGCAGATCCGCGTCCGCGGCGCACGCCAGCGGCACGCACGCCAGCAGAGCCAGGCACGTCTTCATGAGGCCTCAGGCGTAACTCGATGCCGCCGAGACGTTCCGCGCCCGGCGCTCGCGCGCGGCCCGCTCCAGGTATCCGCTTTCCCGAAACGCACGCAGCGGATCCTCGGGCAGCCCCTTGGACCGCCGCCACTCCCGGATGGCCGGCCGCACGTCGGTGGCGAAAGCGTCCTTCAGGCACTCCTCGGCATCCACCAGCTCGGCCCTCGCCTGGGCCAGCGCCAGCTTGCCGTGATCCACCAGCGAGGCCTTGGCGAACAGTTCCTGCGCCATGACCGCGGTCTGGATCATCTCCTCGGTCTTCTCCTTGAGATTGTGGCTCTGGTCGATCATGTAGGCGATATCCGCCCGCTGGCCGGTCTCCCATTCGTAGAAGGCGATCTCGTGGAAGATCCGAAACACCTGGTAAGGGTCGATGGAGCCCAGCGTCAGGTCGTCGTCCGCATACCGCCGGTCGTTGAAGTGGAAGCCGCCCAGCATATTCTCCGCCAGCAGCCAGGCCACGATCTGCTCGATGTTCTGCGCCTGGTAATGGTGCCCCGTATCCACCAGCACCCGCGCCTGCGGTCCCGCCGCGCGGGCCAGCAGCAGCGACATGCCCCAGTCCGCGATATCGGTGTGGTAGAAGGCCGGCTCGAACGGCTTGTATTCCACCAGCAGCCGCTGGTTCGGCGCCATGCGGCCGTGGGCCGCGGCCAGCCCCTCGATGAACCACTCGCGGCGCTTGCGGATGTTGGCCGTGCCGGGGTAGTTCGAGCCGTCCGCGAACCACAGCGATATGTCCCGGCTATTCACCGCCGTGGCGATCTCGATGCAGTCCAGGATGTGCCGCAGCGCGGCCTTGCGCACCTCCGGATCCGGATTCCCGAGCGAGCCGTGCTTGTAGATCTGGTCCTGGAACACGTTGGGATTGATGGCCCCGACGCGCACGCCGTGCTCCGCGGCCAGGCGCGCCACCTCGCCGGCGCTATCCTTCCCGCGTGGGAAGTCCCACAGCACGTGCACCGCCACGGTCGGGCAGCAACCCGTGAACTTGTGCACCTGGCCGGCATCGCTGAATTTCTCCGCCGTGCTGGTGGCCGCGGCGGCCTGCTGGAACTTGCCGAAACGCGTTCCCGTGTTGGCGAAGCCCCACGAGGGCAGCTCAATCCGGAACCCTTCCAGCGCGCCCCATATCCTCTCTTCCTGCAGCTTTGCAACCATGCGATCACCTCCAAAGGAGCGGTAAGTCCGATTATACTGTGGGGCGGACAGTTCCGCCCGGCGGCTTGTTACCATCGGAACAGGGGATGCAGACTGAGGAATTATCTCTCTACGACGAACTAGCCCGCCAGGTGGTTCCCCACCTGAACGAGCTGGCCGCATGCCGCTCCACCGCGCAACTGGAGGCGCATCCGCGATACCGCAGCCTCGCGCCGGTGATCCAGGCCGCCCTCGCCACCCTGGACGCCGGCGATTTCACGCGCGCCCCGGCCCCGGCCCGCCCGCGCTACCGCCTCCTGGCCTGGAACATCGAACGCGGCGCGGAGTTCGAGGGCCAGTTGGAAGCGCTGCGCGCGCACCCCTACCTGCGCACCTGCGACGTCCTGCTGCTCACCGAAGCCGACCTGGGCATGGCCCGCTCCGGCAACCGCGCCGTGGCCCGCGAGCTGGCGAGCGAACTGGGCATGCACTACGCCTTCGCGCCCTGCTATCTGAACCTCACCAAAGGCTCGGGCATGGAGTCCCGGACACCGGGCGAAAACTCCCTGGGCCTGCACGGCAACGCCATCCTGAGCCGTTATCCCCTGCGCCGCATCCGCGCCATCCCGCTGCGCAACGGCATCGATAAGATGGCCAGCCCCGAGCGCCGCATCGGCAGCCAGGCGGCCGTAGCCGCCGAAGTCGTGTTCCCCAACCTCCAAGTGACGGCCGTCTCCGTGCACCTGGACGCCCAGTCCACGCAGCGCCACCGCCGCGACCAGATGCGCAGCGTGCTCGACCAACTGGATCCCGCCGGACCCGTGATCCTGGGCGGCGACTGGAATACCAGCACCTACAATTCCTCGCACGCCTTCTTCGCCATCATGGGCTTCTGGCTGCGGGTCTCGATGGGCGTCGACAACGTAATCCGCAACCATTACCTGCATCCCGACCGCAAGTTCGAGCGCGGGTTGTTTCGCCTGCTGGAGGAACGCGGCTTCGATTACCAGCGCTCGAACCGCCTGGGCGAGCACACCGGCTGGTATTCCGTGGACGACGTGAAAACCCGCCAGGCCCTGGGAGACTGGGTGCCCGCCTGGTGCTTCGCCTTCATCCGCTGGGCGCTGCGCAACCACGGCGGGCACTGCCCCATCAAGCTCGACTGGTTCGCCACCCGGGGCCTGCGCCCGGAGCATCCCGTGATCGTGCACGAAGTGCGCGAAGGCCGCACCGTGCCGCTCTCCGATCACGATGCGATCGGCGTGGACGTAGTGGTCTGAGCGTTGATATAGTTTTCTCCTTATGGCCATCAGCCGCCGTACCTTCCTCGGCCAGACCGCCGCCGCCCTGAGCGCGCAAAGCAGAAAAGGCCGCCTGGTCATCGACACGCACCTGGAAGTCTGGACCATCGACCCGCGCTTTCCCTTCCACCACCCCGAGCATCCCGAAGCCAAGCCCACGATGGACGCCACCATCGACGACCAGGTGGCCGACATGCGCGAGTTCGACATCCGCTACACCGTGCTGGTAAACCCCCGCTATTACGGCTGGGACAATTCCTACATCAGCTATTCCCTGCACCGCTATCCCAAGCTGTTCGTGGCCCACGGGCTCATCAATCCGGAAGATCCCAAGGTGGCCGACAACCTGCGCTACTGGGTGAAGGAGCATGGCTTCCAGGGCATGCGCTTCAGCCCCATCTATCACCCCAAATCCACCTGGCTCAACGACAAGGGGCAGTATCCGCTGTGGCGCGAGGCGGAAAAACTGGGAGCGGTCTTCAATTACTACATCCTGCCGCACCAGATGCCCATGCTGGAAGAGATGGCCGGCCGCTTCCCCGGCGTCAAAATCGTGGTGGACCACCTGGGCAAGCCGGACCTGAAGTCCCCCGACCCCTGGCCCGAGTTCCGCAAGATGTTCCGCCTGAAACGCTTCCCGCAGGTTTGGATCAGCGCCTCGGAACCCTACGAGCTGTCCCTCACCAAGCAGTTCCCCTATCGCGACACGTATCCTTTCTTCAAAGCCGTGTACGAGGAATTCGGCGGCAAGCAGCTCATCTGGGGCACGGGATATCCGCGCCCGCGCTGGGAACTGCCGCTGGACAAGGAACTGGAGTTCGTCGATTCCGTGCTGGACTTCTATACCGCGGCGGACCGCGAACTGCTGCTGGGCCGCAACGCGCTCCGCATCTGGAAGTTCCCCAAAGACGCGCCGGACCGCTTCACCCCGCAATCCGGTAAGCGATAAACTGCTCGTTTTCGAAGACCGGGGTCAGGCCCGGCACGCGCTGGTTGGGCCGCACCACCACGTAGTCGATGCCCAGGCTGCGCAGGCGGGCGGCGTCCTGCGCGGCAAACGGCCGCGTCATGGTCTGCTGCCAGCGCGTCCACCACATCTCGCCCAGCTCCCGCAGGTAATTGACCTGCCCGCCGCCCTTCCAGTCCACGTAGACGGCCCGCAAAGCGTCGCACCGGAAGATGCCCGGCGAGAGGTCCTTGCCCGCGTTCGCGAACAGGAAGACCGCGTCGCGCGGAGTGGCTGTGCGCGCCCAGGCGGAAAGCCGTGCCAGTGCGGGGGTGTGCAGCCGCGGGTAGCTCACCACCTTGCCCAACGTGGGAATCAGAAAAAAACCCGCCAGCATGGCGGCTGCCAGCGCGGGTCTCGCCCAGCGGAACTGCCGCGCCAGGCCCGCGCAAACAAGACAGGCGCCCGCCGCCAGCAGCAGCACCACCAGAATCCGGTTAGCCGGCGGCACTTGCAGGATGGCGGTATTGACCGGGATTGTGTAGGCCAGCGCGAACCACGCCAGGCCTTCCGCCCAGCGCCGTTTCGCGGCGGCGCGGCATCCGGCCGCCGCGGCGGTGAACTGCGCCATCAGCGTCAGGAACAGCAGCGCCCGCAGCGGCTGGAACTGCGGCACCAGCCCCCACTTCAGGCGCTCCAGCAGCACCCAGGAAACCGGCATGCTCAGCAGGCCCACCAACGGCAGCCCGAGCAGAAAAAAGCGCAGCTCCGGCGACACCTCGCGGCGCACGCGCAGGTATCCCGCCGCGGTGGCCGCCAGCAGAAACAGGTACTGTGGCAGCCAGTCGCGCCACCACGCCGAGATGTACACGTAGGAGGCCCGCATGCGCTGCAGCATCTCCTGCTCCGGCGTCAGCCGGGCAAAAAAGATCTGCGCCTCGCCGATCCCCGCCTGGTGGCGGGAGGCGATGAGCAGCGTCACCGCCGCCACCAGCAGCGGGACAAAAGCGTACAGCCTGCGCCGCATCAGCTCCGGCTTGGAGGGCTTGAGCGCCAGGCAGAAGTAGACTCCCCAGAATGGATACACCGTGGGCGGATGGATCAGAAACGCCGCCGCGCCGGCGATGCCCGCCGCCAGGTAACGCGCGTGCGCCATCAGCCCGACCCCCAGCACCAGCAGCGGCACGGCGAAACCGCGCGGATTGGGCTCCAGTTCCAGGAACATCACCGCCGGGCCGCCGATCATCGCTCCCAGCGCGAAAATCCCGGCCACCAGCAACGCCGGCTCCGCCGCCAGCCCCAGCCCCGTGGCCATCAGGTAGATGCCCCAGATCCCCAGCGCGCGGGTGGCCACCTGCTGGCCCTCCAGCACCCCGCGGAAACCCCACCCCGTCAGGCGGCGCAGACCCAGCGCCACCTCGTCGTACAGCGTGAAGGTCACGTGCGGCCGCAACACCAGCATGTCTTTGTCGAGCACCGCGGGATCCCGCAAGTGCTCCAGGATGGGCACGTAGATCTGCGTGTCCTGCTGGATCCAGGTGTGCCCCGGGAATTGCACGAAGCTGAGAAGCGTCAGGACGAGGATCGCCGCAGCGACAACTACGGGCTTCATTGCGGCGGTGTCTTCTCCAATTGCTGCCGCGCCCAGACACGGTTGGGGTCCAGCTCCAGAGATCGCGCGAATGCCTTACGCGCCTCCGCCGGCTGATTCTGCTTGCGCAAGGCCAGTCCCAGCCAAAGGTACGCTTCGGCCGACTGGGGATCCAGCTCCGCGGCCTTGCGGAAATCTGCGATCGCCAGGTCCAGGCCTCCGCCCAAGCCCGCCGGCAGGTAGTAATTGCCCACCCCGCGCGCCAGGTAAGCCCGCGAAGATCGCGGATCGAGTTCCAGCGCCTTGGCGATGGCGTCCCGCGCGCGTTTGCCGTAGCCCAGTCCGGCCAGCACGTTGGCTGGAATCACCTGACCGCAAAGCGTCCCGAGCACGCGGTGATATTCCGCCACGTTGGGCTTGAGCGCGATGGCCCGCTCAGCGGCCTGGATACCCGCCTCCGCCGCGCGCTGCGCTTCTTTCTTATCCTTCCGTTCCAGCGCCACCTCTCCCAGGTAGGAGCAGGCCAGCGCCGCGCGATAGTGCGCCTCGGCATCGCCGGGCGCCTTCACCGCCGCCGCCGATAAGTCCGCCACCACCTTTTCGAGCCCGGCCACGTCCTGCCGGTCCCGGGCCATCTCCAGCCCGTCCGGCGCGCCGCCCCACAATCCCAGCAACAGAAAAAATGCGTACATCTTTATTTATTACAGCGCAGCTTTTTTATTACAGCGCAGCTACGCGGCGGTGCACCAGCAGGAAATAGCCCGCCAGGCCCACCAGCAGCAGGCCGTTCACGGCCAGCACTCCCGGAGCCGTAAAAATGGGCACCAGCCACCCGGTTACCAGGCTGCCGAATGGCATGCCGCCGCGAAAGGCCACGTTATACACGCTCATTACCCGCCCGCGCATGTCATCGGAAGTGATGAGCTGTACCAGCGAACTGATGCTCGAAAACACCGCGATCAGGCACAATCCGGCCAGGAACAGCAGAATGCAGCTCCACACCAGCGATCGCGACAGGGCGAAGCCGCTGATGCCGACTCCCAAGCACGCCAGCATGCATAGAGCCACCAGCCCTTTCCGCTGGATGTTTCCCAAACCCGCCACAATCAGGGCCCCGCTAATGGACCCCAGCCCCGAACAGACCAGAAACACCGTGAAGGTGGCCGGCCCCTGGTGAAAGACGTCCTTGGCGAACACCGGCAGAAAGGTGATCATCGGAATCGCCAGCGCCGTCATGCAGAACGCCAGCGCGATGAGCGCCTCCATGGCTCCCTGTTTGCGAATAAAGCCGAAGCCCTGCCGCATGCTGGCCAGAATCGACTCCGCCGTCCGCGCCGGAACGAATTTCACGCGCAGCAGGTACAAAGAAATGATCACCGCGATAAAGGAGACGCCGTTCAGGAAAAAGCACCAGGCCGCACCCATTTGCGTCAGGGCCAAGCCCCCCAGCACCGGCCCGATCACCCGCGCCAGGTTGAATTGAATGGAATTCAGCGCAATGGCATTTGGCAAGTCGTTCTTCTCCACCAGGGTGGGCACCAGCGACAGGTAGGCCGGCCCGCCGAACGCCTGCGCAAACCCTGCCACGAAGGACAGGCACAGAATGTGCCACACCTGCACCGTTTTGGTGCCGATCAACACCGTCAGCACGAACGCGCAGGTCATTTGCACATACTGCGATCCGAGCAGAATGCGCCGCCGCTCGATGCGGTCCGCCACCACGCCGCCTACCAGGGAGAACAGGAAGATCGGGATCTCCCCCAGAAACGCGTCCAGCCCCAGCAGGAACGGCGAACCGGAAATGGAAAGGACCAGCCAGCTCTGGGCCACCTTCTGCATCCAGGTGCCGATGCTGGAAGTGCACGCGCCTACCCAAAGCAGACGGAAATCGCGGTAGAGAAAGGCTTTGAAGACCCGGCCGAACACTCGTTCTCCGGCCTAGGGAAGCGGCTTCTCGCGATGGATCAGGTGCAGGATGTTCCCGTCGAGATCGGCAAAAAATACCAGCCGGTTGCCCTGGTTGTTGAAGGGCTCGGTCAGGAATTGCACGCCCAGTTGCTTCAGGCGCGCGTGCGCCGCGTCGAAATCGTCCACCATGATGGCCAGGTGCCGGATGCCCGGATCCTTCATCCGCTGCGGGGCACGGTCCCCCTGCGAGGGGATGATCTCCAGCATGGTGCCATTGGCCGCCTTCACGAAATAATTGCCGTCGTAGTCGTAATTAATGTGGAATTCAAGATGATCCACGTACCACTGCGCCAGCTTGCGGGGATCGGGAGACGCGATGGCGGTGTGCTCAAGTCCATGGAACATACGATGGATTGTAACAGGAAAGCGGTGCCGCGTCCCCTCGCGAAAATGGGAGCGGCGGGGGGAGCCGCCCCGCTTTCGCGAGTCCAGGGGACAGCCTCCGAGTCTGTCCCCAAGAACGCCTCCCGCCGGCGCCGTCCACGGGAGGAAGAATTTTCGCCTCGCCGGCGCCTCTGCACTCCCTTGAGCAAGAGACCTGCCAAATGAAGCCGCCTTCATTGCCGATTGTCTCGGCGCACCGCGCGGCGGTATGATACTCCCACAAGCAAGGCCCATCCCACGCAAAGGAGGCAGTGTATGCTCACTCGACGGAGTTTCGCGGCGAGCGCCGGCATCGCCGCCGCGATTGCGCGCATGTTGCCGGAAATGGCCTACGCGCAACGCGCGCTGGTCCAGGGCGATTTGCCCAAGGACATGGTCTGGCTGAGCGCCAACGAAAATCCTGCCGGACCGCCGGCTTCTTCGATCCGGGCCATGTCCGAAGTCCTGCCCTCCGCCTGGCGCTACCACTACCAGGAATTCCGCGATTTCTACGACCAGCTTGCGCGCAGCGAAGACCTCTCCGCCGACCGGATCCTGGTGGGCGCCGGTTCGAGCGAGGTCCTGCACGCAGCGGTGGAAGCCTTCACGGCTCCGGACCGGCCCTTCGTGTGCATCCACCCCACCTACGAAGGCCCAACGGAGGTGGCGCGCGCCCTGGGCCGCACCGTCATCCGCGTACCGCTGGCGTCTAATTATGGGGCCGACGTGCACAAGCTCGCCGAGGCGGCCGAGCAATCCAAGGCCGGCGTGGTCTACCTCTGCAATCCCAACAATCCCACCTCGGCGGTCACCCCCAAAGCGGAGATCGCCTGGCTGGTAAACAATCTCCCGGCTGAAACCATCCTGCTGATCGACGAGGCCTATATCCACTTCGGCGAAACACCGGAACTGGAGACCGCGCTGGTGCACGTGCGTCAGGAACGCAACGTGGTGGTCACGCGCACCTTCTCCAAGATCTACGGGATGGCGGGCCTGCGCGCCGGCTTCGCCTGCGCCCGTCCGGATCTCATCGCCCGCCTGGCGCCCTTCCGCAACAACGTGATCTCTATCGTAACCGTGCGCGCGGTGCTGGCGGCCATCGCCGAAAACCAGACTTTGGTCCCCGAGCGCCGCGCCGCGCTCGCCCGCACGCGGCGCAACCTCTGCGCCTGGCTGCGCGAGCGCAATGTGGGCTATATCCCGCCGAACGCCAATTTCATGATGATCGACGTGGGGCGCGATGCCCGCGAGTTTGTCTCCCGCATGCCTGCCATGGGCGTGGCCGTCGGCCGTCCCTTCCCGCCCCTCGACAACATGCTCCGCGTCACCATCGGAACCGAAAGTGACATGGAGAAATTTCGCGAAGTTTTTTGGAAAGTCTATAACGGATGAAAACTCTCTCCCTCTTGCTGTTGAGTGCCGCCGCGCTGGCGGCCGCCAACGTGGAAGTGGTCTTCCCTCCGGGCGCCAAGCCCGTGGGTCCCTATAGCCCCGGCATTTTGGCCGGTGAGTTCCTGTACGTCTCCGGCCAGGGCGCGCGACAGCCCGACGGGCAGTACCCGCCCACTTTCGAGGGACAGGTCAAGCAGTGCCTGGAGAACATCAAGACCATCGTGGAGGCCGCGCACCTTACGATGGACCACGTGGTCTACACGCAGATCTACCTCAGCGACGTTTCCAAGTACGAGCTCATGAACCCGGTGCTCGATCAGTATTTCGGCCGGAATCCACCGGCCCGCGCCACCGTGGGGGTCTATCGCCTGCCCGTGGAAACACCCGTGGAAATCAGCGCCGTGGCCGTGCGCGACCTGTCGCGCAAAAAGGCCATCATTCCGCCCAGCTATAAGATCGCCGGGCCGTTCGTCCCCGGCGTGCAGGTTGGCGACCGCGTGTTTATTTCCGGCTTCCTGGGCCGCGATCCGGCCACCGGCAACGTTCCAGCCGATCCCGCCGCGCAGGTGCAGCTCGCCCTGGACCGTTTCCACACCGTGCTGGCCGCCGCGGGCATGGACTGGGGCAACGTGGTGTTCGTCAACCCGTACCTCACCAGCGAAATTCCCATGGGGGTGATGAACCGCGTGTACGCCCAGCACTTTGAATTCGGCAACACGCCGGCGCGCGCCACCATCCCGGTGCACGCCCTGCCCCTGGGAGCGCATATGGAATTCACCGGCATCGCCGTGGCCGGCGCCGCGAACCGCCGCGCTGTCCGCCCCAAGAACATGGCCGCCAGCCCCACGGCCAGCCCTTGTGTCTTCGCCGGAGACACGTACTACTGTTCCGCGAAATCCGGATTCATTCCCGGACCAAACGGCGGCATCTGGGCGGCGACCGTCGAGGACCAGGTTCGCCAGACCATGCGCAACCTCCTGGACGGGCTGGAAGAAGCCGGCCTGGATTTCTCCCACGTAGTGGCCAGCAACGTGTACCTCGACAACATCGACGACTTCTCGAAAATGAACGGCGTATACGGGAAGTACTTCAAGGATGCGCCGCCCACGCGGACCACAGTGTGCCCGCTGCCCCCGGTGGAGCGCAAACTCGATCCTGCCGGCCTTTCTCCGAAGCTGGAAGAGATTTCCATCATCGCCGTGAAATAGCCCGCTCCCTGCGGCCGCGGCGCGGTAACTGACTGTTCGCGTCTTGCAGCAGGTAACGGGCCCTCCCTATGCCGATCGGCATAGCCGAAAAGCCGCCGTTCGGCAATCGTGCGCCCATGGGACCCTCCGGTATACTCCGGGGGAAAGAATCCCATGGAATCCACATCTCCTACCGGGCTCCAAACGGAACGGCCTCCCGCACCGCCGGAGGTCCACCCCGCCAAGCGGCCTTCTTCTTCCCGGCTCGGCCGCTGGCTTTTCCTGGCCGCCCTGGCGGGCGCCGCCGCCTACTACTATTACGGGCCGCGTCTCAAGCCGCCCCAACCGGCCGCGTCCGCGCCCGCCCGCGCCGGCTTCCGCCGCGGCCCGGGCATCATCCCGGTGGTCACGGCCAAAGCGCAACGGGGCAATATCGGGGTCTACTTTAATGGCCTGGGCGTGGTCACCCCCATCTACACGGTGACGGTGAAAAGCCGCGTAGACGGCCAGCTAATGCAGGTGCTCTACACCGAAGGCCAGCCCGTGCGGGCCGGCGACCTGCTGGTCGAGATCGACCCCCGCCCCTTCGAGGTGCAGTTGACCCAGGCCCAGGGGCAGCTCATGCGCGACCAGGCCCTGCTCGCCAACGCGCGCGTGGACCTGGCGCGCTATCAGACCCTGTTAAAGCAAAACGCCATCCCGGAGCAGCAGTTGGCCACCCAGCAGGCTCTCGTCGCGCAGTATGAGGGCGCGGTCAAGGCCGACCAGGGCCAGGTCGATAGCGCCCGGCTCAACCTGGTGTACTGCCGCATCACTTCGCCCATCACTGGCCGCGTGGGTCTGCGCCTGGTCGATCCCGGCAACATCGTGCACGCCAACGACGCCAACGGCCTGCTCGTCATCACCCAGGTGGATCCCATCAGCGTCATCTTCACCATCGCCGAGGACCAGCTTCCCGCCGTGCGCGAAAAATTGCGCGCCGGCCGCAAGCTGCGCGTGGACGCTTACGACCGCGAGATGAAGAACCGCCTGGCTCAGGGCGTCCTCCAGACCCTGGACAATCAGATTGACCAGACCACCGCCACCCTGCGCCTGCGCGCCATGTTCGACAACAAAAACGACGCCCTGTTCCCCAACCAGTTTGTCAACGCCCGCCTCCTGGTCGAAGAGAAATCCGGCGTCACCCTGGTACCCAACGGCGCCATCCAGCGCAACTCCCAGGCGACCTACGTGTGGCTGGTCAAGCCGGATCAGACGGTCGCCGTGCGCACGGTCACCGTGGGCACCGTGGAAGCGGACCAGGCCGAGATCCTCTCCGGCGTCGCTCCCGGCGATGTCCTGGTCACTGACGGTGTGGACAAGTTGCAGGAGGGTAGCAAGGTCAGCACTCGTGCCAACACGGAGGGCGGGGCCAGGGGAGCCGCACGAGCCAAGGGAGACCGGCCCCGGAAAAATCCCCAATGAGCCCCTCCCGCACGTTCATTCTCCGGCCGGTGGCCACCTCCCTGCTCATGGTGGGCATCATGCTCGTTGGCGCGGTGGCCTACAAGCAACTGCCGGTCTCGGCCCTGCCGCAGGTCGATTACCCCACTATCCAGGTGGTCACCTTCTATCCCGGCGCCAGCCCCGACGTGATGGCCTCCGCGGTCACCGCGCCCCTGGAGCGCCAGTTAGGCCAGGTGCCCGGGTTGCAGCAGATGACCTCCACCAGTTCCAACGGCAGCTCCGTCATCACGCTGCAATTCAACCTCAGCTTGAATATCGACGTGGCCGAGCAGGAAGTCCAGCAGTCCATTAACGCCTCCGGCACCTACCTGCCGGCGGATCTCCCCACCCCTCCCATTTACAGCAAGATCAATCCCGCGGACACTCCCATCCTGACCCTGGCTCTCACCTCCACGAGCCTGCCGCTTTCCAAGGTGGAAGACCTGGCCGATACCCGGCTCGCCCCCAAGATCTCCCAGTTACCCGGCGTCGGCCTGGTGAGCATCAGCGGCGGCCAGAAACCCGCCGTGCGCATTCAGGTCAATCCCACGTCGCTCGCATCCGTGGGTCTTAACCTCGAGGACCTGCGCAGCTCGCTGGTTGCCACCAACGTGAACCAGGCCAAGGGCAACTTCGACGGTCCCCACCAGGCCTACACCATCGGCGCCAACGACCAGTTGCTCTCGAGCGCCGACTACTCCCGCCTGGTCGTCGCCTACCGCAACGGAGCACCGGTCAAGCTCACCGACATAGCCGACGTCACCGACGACGCCGAAAACATCCGCCAGGCCGCCTGGATGAATGACGCCCCCGCCGTCATCATGAATATCCAGCGGCAGCCCGGCGCCAACATTATCTCCGTGGTGGACCGCATCAAGCGCCTGCTCCCCCAGCTCACCACCGCGCTACCCTCTTCCATTCAAGTCAGCATCCTCACGGACCGCACCACCACCATCCGCGCCTCGGTCGAAGACGTGCAGTTCGAGCTGATGCTCTCCGTGGGCCTGGTGGTGATGGTCATCTTCCTGTTCCTGCGCAACTTCTCCGCCACCATCATCCCCAGCATCGCGGTGCCGCTCTCCCTGGTGGGCACTTTCGGCATCATGTACCTGCTGGGCTACAGCCTGAACAATCTGTCCCTCATGGCGCTGACCATCTCCACCGGATTCGTGGTGGACGATGCCATCGTGATGATCGAGAACATCATGCGCTTCATCGAGGAGGGCGACCGTCCCCTCGAAGCCGCGCTGAAGGGTTCCGAGCAGATCGGCTTCACTATCGTCTCCCTCACCATCTCCCTGATCGCCGTGCTCATCCCGCTGCTGTTCATGGGCGATATCGTGGGCCGCCTCTTCCGGGAATTCGCGGTCACCCTGAGCGTCACCATTCTGGTTTCCGCCGTGGTTTCCCTGACGCTGACGCCCATGATGTGCGCCCGGCTGCTCAAGCACACCCCGGAAGCCGCGCAGGGCCGCTTCTACCGCCACTCCGAGCGCGCCTTCGAGGCGGTTATCGCCCTTTACGGCAAGACCCTGAAGTGGGTGTTGCGCCACCAGACCATGACCCTCATGGTGGCCGCCGCCACGCTGGTTCTGACGGTCGTGATGTTCATACGCATCCCCAAGGGCTTCTTCCCCATTCAGGACACCGGCGTGATTCAGGGCGTCTCGGAAGCCGCCGAGACCACCTCATTCCAGGCCATGGCCGAACGGCAGCAGCAGTTGGCGCATGTGATCCTGGCGGATCCGGCCGTGGACAACCTCTCTTCCTTCATCGGCATCGACGGCACCAACACCACGCTGAACAGCGGCCGCATCCTCATCAACCTCAAGCCGCTCGAAGAGCGCAAAATCAGCGCCAGCGACGTGATCCGCCGCTTGCAGCCCGATCTGGCGAAAGTCGCCGGCATCACCCTCTACATGCAGCCGGTGCAGGATCTCACCGTGGAAGACCGCGTCTCCCGCACCCAGTTTCAGTACACCCTGGAAGATCCCAATACGGCCGAGCTGAACGAATTCGTGCCCCGCATGATGCAAAGGCTGCAAACCCTGCCGGAACTGCGCGACGTGGCCAGCGACCAGCAGGTGCAGGGGCTGCGCACCCGCCTGGTCTACGACCGCGACACCGCCACCCGTCTGGGCATCACGCCATCGATGATCGACAACACCCTCTACGACGCCTTCGGCCAGCGCCAGGTCTCCACCATGTTCACGCAGTTGAATCAGTACCACGTGGTGCTGGAAGTCAAGCCCGAATTCCGCACCGATCCCACGGACCTGCGCCATCTCTATCTGCGCTCCTCGGCCGGCTCATCGGTGTGCAGCTCGCCGGGCGTGGTGGCGGGCGGCTCGGCCGCCACCAACCTGTTCGGACCCTCCAGTTCGTCGGCCAGCACCTCCCTGGCCCCCGGCATGAGCGTGTCCACGGGAGCGCTCTCCTCCGGCGTTTCCTCGTTCTCCAATGCGGCCTCCGCCGCCGTCTTCGGCGCCGGCCCCGCGCCCGCCGCAGTGGCCTACCCCAACGGCTGCCAGGTTCCGCTCAGCGCCTTCACCCACGTCGAGTACACGACCGTGCCCATCACCGTCAATCACCAGGGGCAATTTCCCGTCGTCACCCTCTCCTTCAACCTGGCTCCCGGGGCCTCGCTGGGCGACGCCGTCAACGCCGTCAACCGCGTGAAGGACGAGATCCACATGCCGGCCAGTATTCAGGCGGACTTCCAGGGCACCGCGGAGGCCTTCCGCGCTTCTCTCGCCAACGAACCAATCCTCATCCTGGCCGCGCTGGTCACCGTGTACATCGTCCTGGGGGTGCTCTATGAGAGCTACATTCACCCCATCACCATCCTCTCCACTCTGCCTTCGGCCGGCGTAGGCGCCCTGCTGGCCCTCAACATCTGCCGCAACGATTTCAGTGTGATTGCCCTGATCGGCATCATCCTGCTGATCGGCATCGTCAAGAAAA
Source organism: Solibacteraceae bacterium (assembly GCA_021324015.1). Classification (GTDB taxonomy): domain Bacteria; phylum Acidobacteriota; class Terriglobia; order Bryobacterales; family Bryobacteraceae; genus JAJPJX01. The sequence continues at coordinate 50,740 of JAJPJX010000162.1, forward strand.
ACGGCATTATGATGATCGACTTCGCCCTGGAGGCCGAACGCAAAGAAGGCATGCCCGCCGAACAGGCCATTTATCAGGCATGCCTGCTGCGCTTCCGCCCCATCATGATGACCACCATGGCGGCCTTGCTCGGCGGGCTGCCCCTCGGTCTGGGCACCGGCGTAGGCTCGGAATTGCGCCGTCCCTTGGGCATCACCATGGTCGGCGGGCTGATCCTCAGCCAGATGCTGACCCTCTACACCACGCCCGTGATCTATCTTTTCTTCGACCGCCTGGCGCGGCGCCTGCGCGGCAGTCAGGTGGCCGAGGAAGGTGCGGAGCTGGTGCCGGCGGACTGAGCCATGAACATCGCCAAACCCTTCATCCACCGGCCCGTCGCCACTACTCTGCTGACCCTCGCGGTGGCCCTGGCCGGCGGCGTGGCCTTCCGGTTTCTGCCTGTCTCGCCGCTGCCGCAAGTGGACTTTCCGACGATCTCGGTCAACGCCGCTCTGCCCGGCGCCAGCCCGGAAACCATGGCTTCCTCGGTGGCCACGCCCCTGGAGCGCCAGTTCGGGCGCATCGCCTCGGTCACCGAGATGACCTCCGCCAGCTATCTGGGCAGCACCAGCATCACTCTCCAGTTCGATCTGAACCGCAACATCGATGCGGCCGCCCGCGACGTGCAGGCCGCCATCAATGCCGCCCGCGGCTATCTCCCCGCCAACCTGCCCATGAACCCGACCTATCGCAAGGTCAACCCCGCCGACTCCCCTATCTTCCTCCTCTCGCTCACCTCCGACGTGCTGGACAAGGGCCGCATGTACGACGCCGCGTCCACCATCATGGCCCAGAAGCTCTCCCAGGTGAAGGGTGTCGGCCAGGTGATTGTGGGCGGCAGTTCCCTGCCCGCCGTGCGCATCCACCTCAACCCCATGGCGCTGAACAAGTACGGCATCGGCCTGGAGGATGTGCGCGGCGTGCTATTCGCCGCCAACGCCAATAATCCCAAGGGCCACTTCTCCAACCACCTGCGCACCTGGGAGGTCGGCGCCAACGACCAGATCTTTAAGGCGGCCGAATACAAGCCCCTGATCATCGCCTACCGCAGCGGCGCCGCCGTGCGTGTCTCCGACGTGGGCGAAGCCCTGGATTCGGTCGAGGATCTGCGCAACGCCGGCTACTTCAACGGCAAGCCGTCCGTGCTGGTCATCATCTTCCGCCAGCCCGGCGCCAACATCATCGGCACGGTGGACCGCATCCGCGCCGTGATGCCGCAGTTGCAGGCCGCCATTCCGCAGTCCATCAAGCTGACCGTCAGCAACGATCAGACCACCACCATCCGCGCCTCCGTGCACGATGTCGAGCGCGCCCTTAGCATCGCCGTCGTTCTGGTCATCCTGGTGGTCTTCGTGTTCCTGCGCAGCGTGCGCAGCACGATCATCCCCAGCGTGGCCGTCCCGGTCTCCCTGATCGGCACCTTCGGGGTGATGTATTTGTGCGGCTACAGCCTCGACAACCTCTCCCTGATGGCCCTGACCATCTCCACCGGCTTCGTCGTGGACGACGCCATTGTGGTCATTGAAAACATCACACGCTACCTGGAAATGGGAATGCACCCGTTTCCAGCCGCGCTGCGCGGCGCCCAGGAGATCGGCTTCACGGTGGTCTCCATGAGCGTTTCTCTGGTGGCCGTCTTCATCCCCCTGCTGCTGATGGGCGGCATCGTGGGCCGTCTGTTTCGCGAGTTTGCGGTCACCCTCTCGGTGGCCATCGCCGTTTCCCTGGCGGTCTCCCTCAGCACCTCGCCCATGATGTGCGCGTATATGCTGCGCCAGCACGTCTCCCACGGCTGGGCCTACCGCACCAGCGAGCGCGCTTTCCGGTGGATCGTCGCCTTCTACGGACGCACGCTGGAGCGCGTGCTGCGCCATCCCGCCATCACGCTGGCGGTTTTGTTGGCCACCATCGGCCTCAACGTGAAGCTCTTCCTGCACGTGCCCAAGGGTTTCTTCCCGCAACAGGATAACGGCCGCCTCATGGGCCAGATCCAGGCCGACCAGGACACCTCTTTCCAGGCCATGAACAACATCCTGACACGCATGATCAAGGTGGTTCAGGACGATCCCGCGGTGCTGGCGGTGAACGGCTTCACCGGGGGAGGCGGGGGCCCGGGCGGAGGCTCGACCACCAACACCGCGCGCATGTTTATTGCCCTCAAACCCATCGAGGAGCGCGGCATCTCCGCCGATCTGGTCATCGCCCGGCTGCGCCCCAAGCTTGCCCGCATCCCCGGCGCCACGCTGTACCTGCAGGCCTCCCAGGACATTCGCGTGGGCGGCCGCATGAGTTCGGCGCTCTATCAGTTCGCCCTGCGCGGCGATAACCTCCGCGATCTCACCGCCTACGGCCCCCGCATGTTGCGCGAGCTGCGCAGCCTGCCCGAAATCACCGACGTCAACAGCGATCAGCAAAACAACGGGCTGCAATCCGTGCTCGAATACGACCGCACCACCGCCGCGCGCTTCGGCATTTCCCCGCAATTGATCGACAACACGCTGTACGACGCCTTCGGCCAGCGCCAGGTCTCCACCATGTACACGTCCCTGAACCAGTACCACGTCATCATGGGCGTGGCCCCGCAATACTGGCAGGATCCCCAGATGCTCAACCAGATCTATGTGCGCTCGCCCCGGGGCCAGCAGGTTCCCCTGGGCGCCATCGCCCACAGCGTGGCGACTACCGCGCCGCTCGCCGTCACGCACCAGGGCCTGTTCCCGGCCGTCACTTTTTCCTTCAACCTGGCGCCGGGAACGGCTCTCGGCGACGCCGTGGACGCCATCCAGGAGGCCTCCGGCCGCGTGCACCTGCCGCCCACCATCCACACCACGTTCGCCGGAACCGCACAGGCCTATCAGGACTCCCTCAGCAACGAGCCCGTGCTGATCGCCACCGCCCTGGCCGCCGTCTACATCGTGCTCGGCATCCTTTACGAGAGCTACATTCACCCCATCACCATCCTTTCCACCCTGCCTTCGGCCGGCGTGGGAGCCTTTCTGGCCCTGATGCTTTTCCACATGGAGCTCAGCATCATCGCCATGATCGGCATCATCCTCCTGATCGGCATCGTCAAGAAAAATGCCATCATGATGATCGACTTCGCCCTCGGCGCCGAGCGCCTGGAAGGCAAGAACTCCCGCGACGCCATCTATGAGGCTTGCCTGCTGCGCTTCCGTCCCATCCTCATGACCACCCTGGCGGCGCTGCTGGGCGCGCTGCCGCTGGCCCTCGGCCACGGCGTCGGCTCCGAGCTCCGCCGCCCCCTTGGCGTCACCATCATTGGCGGCCTCATCGTCAGCCAGATCCTGACGCTCTATACCACTCCGGTTGTGTACCTTTATCTGGACCGCCTTCATCTCTGGTGGGAGCGCCTCCGCGGCAAACAGCGCCGCCGCATCACGCCGGCGGCATCGGAGGCCTGAAGGCGGGCTAGGGCAACGCTGTGTTTACCATGACGGTTCTCTCCAACCCCGCCGGACCGCTCACCCTCGCTCTCGAGGGGAATGTGAGCGAGGACGCACTGCCGGAGATTGTCCGCCTGATCCAGGACGGAGAACAGAGCCGGAGGCGCGTGGTCCTGGACCTCGGCGACGTCACGCTGATGGACCGCGTGGCCGTGCGCTTTTTCGCGAGCCAGCTCCGGCGCGGCATCGAACTGACCAACTGCCCCTCATACCTGAAGCACTGGATTTCCCGGGAAACCATTCATGAACCTGAGAAGTAATTCCACGCGCGACCGCGTCTTACCGCGCCGCTTCCGCTCCTTGCGGTCGCGGCTCAGCCACACACTGCCAACCCGCGCACCTGGCTTCCGAGCCGCGGCCATCGGGGGCGGTGTTTCGGGAGCGGTCCTCCTCTTCGCCCTCATCTTTCTTGCCGCCTGTGCCGTCGGCCCGAAGTATCAGCGCCCCGGCGCCCCGGTGCCGCCGGCCTTCAAAGAATCGCCGCCCGCCGGCTGGAAGGAGGCCCAACCCAGCGACGGGGTCCTGCGCGGGAAGTGGTGGGAGATTTACCACGATCCCCAGCTCAACGCTCTGGAGGAGCAGATCGACGTCTCCAACCAGAGCGTGCAGGCCGCCGAAGCCCAATTCCGCCAGGCGCGTGCCGCGGTGGGCGTGGCGCGCGCTGCGCTCTACCCGGTGGTCACCGGCGGCCTCTCCATGAGCGCCGTGCGCACCCCGGGAAGCTTCACCGGCGGCGGCCAGGTGGCTTCCACCTCCAGCATCCGGGGCGCGTACAACCTGCCCTTCTCCTTGAGTTGGGAGCCAGACCTCTGGAACAACCTGCGCCGCGCGGTGGCCGCTAATTCGGCCTTGGCACAAGCGTCCGCCGCCGGTCTCGCCGGCCTGCACCTGCTTTTCCAGGCGGAACTGGCCCAGGCCTACTTCGAGATCCACGGCCTCGATGGCGACCAGCAGGTGCTCGCCAACACCGTCAAATCTTACGAGGAGTATCTGCAACTGACCAAGAACCGCTACGCCAGCGGGGTGGCCTCTATGGCCGATGTCGCCCAGGCCCAAACCCGGCTTGAAACCACCCGTGCGGAACTGGTGGATCTCGGCGTCGCCCGCGCCCAGTTTGAGCATGCCATCGCCATTCTCACGGGCCGGCCTCCCGCGGGCTTCTCCATTGCCGCTCAGCCGATTCACATCCTGCCCCCGGCCGTCCCTATCGGCTTGCCCTCCACCCTGCTGGACCGCCGGCCCGATATCGCCGCCTCCGAACGCCAGATAGCCGCCGCCAACGAACAGATCGGCATCGCCCAGGCCGCCTACTATCCCTCGATCATCCTGAGCGCCGCCGGCGGATCCGAAACTACCCACTTCCTGGAATTCCTCACCTGGCCCAGCCGCTACTGGTCCGTCGGAGCCGAACTTGCCCAGACGATCTACGAACGCGGGCGCCGGCGCGGTTTCGTCCGCGAGGCCCAGGCCGCCTATGACGCCACTGTGGCATCATACAGACAGACGGTGTTGAACGCCTTCCAGCAGGTGGAAGACAGCTTGTCCGCGCTGCGCGTCCTGGCCGAAGAGACCGGCGTGCAGAACAACGCGGTCAAGGCGGCGCAGGATTCTCTGACCATCTCCACGGCCCAGTACAAGGGCGGTGTAGTCAGCTATTTGCAAGTAATTACGGCGCAAACTGCCCTGTTGCAGAATCAGCGCACGTCGGTGGATATCCTCACCCGGCGCATGGTGGCGAGCGTGCAGCTTATCGAAGCCCTGGGCGGCGGATGGGACGCCTCCCAGTTGCCTACGGCCAAGCAGTTGATGGCCGGCGCGCCCCAGACCCCCAGCCCGGCGCAAAACAGGTAAGATTTGTCCATGCGAGCGGCGGTGCTTGGGGCCATCCGAAAAACGCTCCGCCGGTTCCGTAAATGCGGCGCCGTCCCCGGCCGCGACGTGGCGCCTTGGATCGTTGCCCTGACCCATAGCCCGCATACCAAGCTCGCCTTGCGGGTCTCCGTGTTCCGCGAGGAGTGGCATTACAACATCGCCACCTCGCTCGAGGACGCCCTGCGCCTGCTCGACCGGAATCCCGTCGACGCCCTGCTCTACGATCTCGACTTCGGCGAGGGCGATTGGCGCGCCCTTTGCCGCCTGGCCATCCAGCGCGGCATCGGCTTCCAGTTGATCGCCACGGCCCCCGATGACGACCTGTTCCTCGACATTCTTGCGGCGGGTGGCGCCGGCGTCCTGTTCAAGCCTGTCACCCCCGACCAGTTGATCTCTTCGATCGCCTTCGCCCGCACGCTAGCGGAAGCCACCCTGACCCACGCCGCCCCCTGACCGGAGATGAAGGTAGGATACTGCACACACGCGCACTTAGCTTACCGAGCCGCGACCGTGAGGGAGCGGTCTTCCCGAGCTCTCCGAAGCGTCTGCTTCGCTCTTCTATCCCTGGCTTCCACCGCCCTTGGATTGGATCCGGGCAAGTCTTTAACCCAATACGCCCACCGCGTCTGGCAGCAGGAACAGGGGCTTCCCCAGCCTACCATCTACACCATTACGCAGACGCATGACGGCTATCTCTGGCTCGGCCTGCAGGGCCGCCTGGCCCGCTTTGACGGCGTTCGTTTCACCGAGTTTGACGGGGCTCCCGGCGCGCCCCTGGGGAACAATCCCATCCGCGCCCTGTTCGAAGATTCGCAACACACTCTGTGGATCGGTTCGAGTGGCGGCGGCCTTACGCGCCTGATTGGGGGAGTTTTCTCGCGCGTCTCCGGCCTGCCCGACGATACGGTGAACTGCATCCTCCGGGCCCCCGGCGGCGGCCTGTGGCTCTGTACTTCGAACGGCCTGGTGAACTTCAGCGGCGAACGGTTCACGGTCTCTTCCACCGACCGGGGCCTGCCCACGGGCCACCTCCGCACCGCCGTGCTGGACCGCCGCGGCGCCCTCACCCTCGGGGGCGAAGATTTCGGCCTGGCGGTCTGGAACGGCTCCCGGTTCTTCCCCGTCTCCGGCTGGCCCTCTCCGGAGCGCGGGGTCCAGGCGCTGCTCCGGGCCGCCGATGGCAGTCTTTGGGTGGGGACCCCTAGCGGGTTATTCCGATGGAAGGACGGCCGCTTGCGGTCCTGGACCTCCTCCGATGGCCTGCCCGCAAACTCGGTCCTTTCCCTGGCCGAGGGCGGCGATGGCTCCCTGTGGATCGGCACCGCCGGTGGCCTCGCCCGTCTCAAGGACGGCGAATTCACCAGCTTTCAGGCGCGCGATGGTCTCTCGCACAGCACCGTGCTGGCCCTGTTCCGCGACCGCGAAGGCAGCCTTTGGGCCGGCACCAAGAATGGCTTGAACCAGTTCCTGGACGGCCGCGTGACGCCCTACACAACCACGGAGGGCCTTCCCAGCAACAATCTCGGCCCGGTCTTTGAGGACCACGCCGGGCGGCTTTGGATCGGCACGCGCGACGCCGGTCTGGTCCGCTTCGACGGCCGCCGCTTCCGCGTCCTCACCACCCGCCAGGGCCTGGCCTCCAACGCCGTCTTCAGCCTGGCGGAGGATCGCGCCGGCAACCTCTGGGTGGGCACTGCCGCCGGGCTGAATCGCCTGCGCGGCGGCCGCGTCGAGGCCACCTACACCACCCGCCAGGGCCTGCCGGCCAACCGGATTTCGAGCCTGTTCCGGGATTCCCGCGGCGTACTTTGGGTGGGTACCTCCAAGGGACTCGGGCGCCTGACCGCCGGCAGTTTCGAACCGGCGCCCCCCGATGCCGGCCTCGACGGCAAGACCATCCTCTCCCTCGGCGGCGGCGTGCGCGTCGAACTCTTCGTGGCCGCCGCGGATGGAGTCCTCACTTATCTCAAGGACGGCCGCTTCCAGCGTGCCCCCGGGGACGCCGTCCGGCCCCTGGCCGACTCCTTCTGCGCCGACCCCGATCACGTCCTCTGGGCCGGCACGCTGGGCGGCGGCCTGCGGCGCTACCAGGACGGCAAAGTCACCGTCTATTCGGTGCGTGACGGCCTGTTCGACGACGAAATCTACGCCGTTCTCCTGGATGACGACAACAACCTCTGGATGGCCTCCAGCAAAGGCATTTTCCGCACCAGCAAGCGCGAACTCGACGAGTTCGCCGCCGGCCGCCGCAAATCCGTCTCCTCCTATCCCCTCAGCACCGGCGAAGTCCGCTTCGAGTGCCGGGCCGGCGTCGAGCCGGTCGCCTGCAAAACCCGCGACGGCCGCCTGTGGTTCTCCACGGATAACGGCCTCATTCTGGTCGATCCGCATCGCCTGCGCCGCGACGCCCAGCCTCCCCCCGTGCTGATCCGCGACGTGCTGGTGAATAACCGCGCCACCGGACTAGCCGGTCTCGGCGCCCTGCGCCCGCGCGAGAACAACCTTCAGTTCCTCTACGCCAGCCTGAGCTTCCTGGCCCCCGAACGAGTCACCTTCCGCTACTTTCTGGAAGGCTACGACAAGAGCTGGAGCGACGCCCGCAACACCCGCTTCGCTTCGTACACCAACCTGCCCCCCGGCCGCTTCCGCTTTCATGTCACCGCCTGCAACGGCGATGGGGTCTGCAACGCCCGGGGCAGCGCCGTGGATCTATACATCGTTCCCTATCTCTACCAGCGCCGCTGGTTTTACCCCGCGCTGGCGGCCCTGCTGGCCCTGCTGGTCTGGCTGGCCTACCAGCTCCGCATCCGGCGCATGGAAAACCAGTTCACCCTGGTGCTGGCCGAGCGCACCCGCATCGCCCGCGAACTCCACGACACCCTGATTCAGGGCCTCTCCAGCATCACCATGCAGATGCAGGCGCTCTCCAACCGCATGGCGGCCTCCCCCCAGAAGCTCACCCTCGACGACATCATCCACGACGCCGGAACCTGTCTGAAGGAAGCCCGCAAGTCCCTTTGGGGCCTGCGCAGCCCTTCCAGCGCCGGCGAATTGTCCGCCCGCCTCGCGGCCATGGCGCGGCGCATCACGGAAGGGCATCCCGTCCGCTTGCACCTGGATCTGGACCCGCATTTTGATCCCGTCCCCGTCGAACTGGAGTCTCATCTGTTGAGCATCGCGCAGGAGGCTCTCCTGAACGCCGTGCTGCACGCCTCCGCCGGCGCTATTGAGGTCGTCGCCCGCCGCTTGCCCGAGCGCATTACTCTCCTGGTGGCGGACGACGGCCGGGGATTCTCCGCAGATGCCCCGCCGCCCCCGGGCCACTACGGCTTGCTGGGTATCCGCGAGCGCGTCGCCGAACTGGGAGGCGAACTGGAACTGGAAAGTGAACCCGGGAGAGGGACCAAGCTGCGCGTGGCCGTCCCGGCGCCCAAAATCCCCGCGCGCGTCCCGCGCCCAGCCTATGCCGATCATCAAAGTTCTCTGCGTTGACGACCATCCGCTCGTGCGCAAAGGCGTTGCCGCCATCCTCGCCAACGAGCCCGATATCGCCCTGGTCGCCGAAGCCGCCACGGGCCGGGACGCCCTGGAATTGTTCCGCCAGCACCGCCCGGACGTCACCCTCATGGACCTCCGTCTGCCCGACATGGACGGCGCCGAAGCCACCCGGCGCATCCGCCAGGAGTTCCCTGAGGCGCGTATCCTCATGCTCACCTCTTACGATGGCGATCAGGACATTTACCGTTCACTCGAGGCCGGCGTGCGCGGCTACTTACTCAAGGAGATGGTGCACCTGGAAGTTCTGCGCGCCATTCGGACCGTCTTCGAGGGACGCCGCGTTATTCCCCCCGAAGTCGCCGAGCGCCTCACGCAATACTTCCCGGAAGCGCCGCTCACCGCCCGCGAAACCGAAGTCCTCACTTACGTCGCCAAGGGGCTTTCCAACAAAGAAATCGCGCAGCGCCTTGGCACCGCCAGCGGCACCGTCAAGATGCACCTCCAGAACATCCTGGCCAAGCTGGGTGTCACCGACCGTACGCGCGCCGTCACCGTCGCCCTGGAACGCGGCATCCTCCGCCTGGGCGCCTGACGGCGCGGAGCGAATCCTCAGTTCGCCCGGGCCGGACCGTACAGCACCCGCCCCGGCCGCGCCGGTGTGATTTTCCCCTCGCGCAATACCGCCTGCCCGTTCACCAGCACGTCCCGAAAGCCCACGGCGTACTGGTGCGGCGCGGCGAAGGTGGCCTTATCGGCGACCGTATCCGGATCGAAGATCACCACGTCCGCCTTCATTCCGGGCCGCAGCAGCCCGCGGCCCTCCAGCTTCAACCGGTCCGCCGGCAGCGCGGACATCCGCCTCACGGCGTCCTCCAGGCGCAGCACGTGCCGCTCGCGCACATAGCGCCCCAGCACCCGCGCGAAGGTCCCGTAGCTCCGCGGGTGCGGCACGCCCTTGCCGAACTGCGGAATCTCCCCGTCGGAGGCGATCATGGTGAACGGATAGCGCAGGATCCGCTCCACATCCTCCTCGTTGATGGCATGATAGATCGCCGAGCAGCCGCCCTTCTCCTGGATTTCCATGGCCGTCTCGGCGGCGTTCTCCGCGTTCGGCGTGCGCCCCCGCTCATCGGTGATCTGCGCCAGGCTCTTCCCGTCGAGCGACGGGTCCCACGGGCAGTCGCCCATGGCCACGTTCTTCGCGTCGCCTCCGCCCCGGTTATGCAGGATACTCTGCACAATCTCGTTCTTGACACGCGCGCGTGTGGCCGGATCGTGCAGGCGCGTCACCAGTTCCTTCTGCCCGCCCTCCTGCGACCACTGCGGAAACAGCGCCGCCGTCCCGGTGCTCGAGGCCGTATAGGGATACTGGTCGATGCTCACGTCCACGCCCCGCGCGCGCGCCGCCTCCACCAGGGCCAGCGTCTCCACGCTCTTGCCCCAGTTGTCCGCGGACATGATCTTATGGTGCGTAATCTCCGTCGGCAGGTGGCCCTCCTCACCGATGCGGATGGTCTCCCGCACGCTGTCCAGCACGTGCGCGGCTTCGTCCCGCATGTGTGAGATGTGCATACCGCCCATCTCCCCCACCACCCGCGCGATGGCGATCACTTCTTCTGTGGGCGCGTAGTTCCCCGGCACGTAGAACAGCCCGGTCGAGAGGCCGAAGGCGCCCTCCCGCATGGCCTGCCGCGCCAGGTCCTGCATTTTCGTGAGCTCTTCCGGGGTCGCCTTCCGGTTCTGGAGCCCCATCACCGCCTGCCGGATGCTGCCGTGCCCCACAAACGACGCGAAATTCACGGCGATGGGGGTCGCGGCCACCTTCGCCAGAAACGGCCCCAAAGGCACCGGCGAGCTGCCGTCGTTCCCTTCGATCAGCGTGGTGACGCCCTGCCGCACGTAGTTCTCCGCCGTGGGAATCGAGAAAATCCCCCGCCGCGAATGCGTGTGCAGGTCAATAAACCCGGGCGCCACCACCAGCCCCGCCGCATCGATCGTCACCGTGCCGGTCCCGGAGAGCTTCCCGATGGCCGCAATCGAGTCCCCGCGAATCCCCAGGTCGGCGACGTACCAGGGTCCCCCGGTGCCGTCCACGATCCGTCCGCCGCGGATCAGTACATCGAAATCCGCGCCCTGGGCCAAACCGGCCCATAGGCACAGGAGCATCCCCCATCTCGCAGGTGTTCGCATGTTTTCGCCGATGAACGTTACATAATCGCCGTGGGTGGAGCCGGCTCGTCCGGCCGGCCCGCGTTCGCGAGCGGCACCCGCACCATCACAAACCCCAGCAGAACCAGCACCGCCATGCCCGCCAGAGCCGAAGGCGACTTGAAAATCTCCGGCAGCGGCCATTCGAAGAAGCGGAACGCCGCCACCAGCAGGCCCGTCAGCGCCTCCCCCGCGATCAGTCCCGAGGCCGTCAGCACCCCGGCGTTCTCCACCCGGGCGCGCTGCGCCTCATTCAGCCCCCTCCGGTTCCTGAGCACGTCCGTGATCCAGCGGAACACGCCGCCCACGAAGATCGCGAAAGTGGTCTCGAGCGGCAGGTACATCCCCACCGCGAACAGCATCGGGCTGCGCACTTCCACCATGATCAGCGCCACGCCCATGAAGATCCCTACCACCACCAGCGGCCACGCCATGTTGCCGCCCACGATGCCCTGCGCCAGCGCGGCCATCAGGCCCGCCTGCGGGGCGGGAAGCTGCCGGTCCCCGAACCCCGCGCCGCCCCCGCGGATGTTGCCGTAGTGCAGGATGAACAGCGGGAAATACAGCACCGCGCTCGCCACAAAGATGCCCAGGATGTCTCCGATCTGCATGCTTCGCGGCGTGCCCCCCAGGATGTGCCCTACCTTCAGGTCCTGCAGCATCTCGCCCGCCACCGCCGAGGAGACGCAGATCACCGCCGCCACACCCAGCACCGCCTGCACTCCGCTCATGCCGGATACCCCGATGGAAATCATCAGCAGCGCCGCCACGATGAGCGTCGAGAGCGTCAGCCCGGAGACCGGGTTGTTCGACGACCCGATCAGCCCCACCAGGTTCCCCGAAACCGCGGCGAAGAAAAAGCCCAGGATGATCATCACCACCGCCGCCACGATGGCCCCCGAAAGCACCTGCGCGAAATAGAAGTACAGCGCGATCATGCACAAGAAGGTCGCCGCCAGCCCGGCAAAGACGAACTTCGAGCTCAGGTCCCGCTCCGTGCGCTCGGTGGCAGCCGCCTGCGCGCCGGATTTCTTGAGGTCCGAAACCGCGCGCCGCATCCCCAGCCCCAGGCTCGCGCGCATCCGGAACAGGGTATAGCAGGCGCCGACCAGCATGCCCCCCACCGCGATCGGCCGCACGATGAACTTCCACACGTTCTGGCTCAGCCCGTCCCAGCCCGCCGTCTCCGCGCCCGGCGGCAGCGTGGCTTTCAACTGCGGACCCAGGAAATAAATCATCAGCGGCACCATCAGCCCCCAGGCGATCACCCCGCCGGCGAAGTTCAGCGCCGCCAGGCGCGGGCCGATGATGCAGCCCACGCCCAGGTACGCCGGGCTCACCGCCGGCGCTGAAACCGTGCTGATGCCGCCCGCCGGCACATTGGGAGCGGTCTCCCCCGCGCCCAGCCGCACCGCGCTCTTGCCCAGTTCCCCGATGCGCAGCATGAAATCCGTGCTCGCGGCGTACAGCTTGATGGCCCCCAGGAAATAAATGGCCGCCCCGAAACCCATGGCCTTGAACAGCAGCGCCGCCGCCCCGGCGCCCGCCTGCCCCGCCTTGTGAATCTCCGAAGCCGCCACCGATTCCGGGAAGGGCAGCTCCGGGTCCTCCACCATCACCCGCCGCAGCAGGGTCACGAACAGGATGCCCAGAACGCCGCCCACCGCCATCAGCACGGTGGACTTCCAATACGCGTCCCGGAAGCCGAAAGAGGGCCAGGCCTTCGAGAGCACGAAGGCCGGAATCGTGAAAATGGCGCCCGCCGCCACGGATTCGCCGATGGATCCCACCGTCCGCGCGATGTTCTCTTCGAGCAGCGAGCCCTTCATCAGCCGCAGCACCGCCATGCCGATCACCGCCGCCGGATACGTGGCCGCGATGGTCATCCCCGCCTTCAATCCCAGGTAGGCGTTGGCAGCCCCCAGGATCGAAGTCATCAGCAGCCCCAGCAGGACCGCCCGGAAGGTGAATTCCGGCATCTTGTGGTCCGCCGGCACGTACGGGCGGAACCGCTTCTGGCTGGCTTTCGCCTCGGGAGGCGTCATGACAATCGGGACCTCACTTTGTCGCTCAGGGCCTTGCCGTCCACGCTTTTGCCCTTCAGCTTCCCCTGCACGGCCTTCATCACCACCCCCATCTGCTTGAGCGAGGTCACCCCCGTCTCCGCCAGAGCCGCGGCGATGGCCGCCTCGATCTCCTCCGCCGTAGCCGCCGCCGGCAGATAGCTCTCGATCAGCCTCCGCTCGGCCTCCTCCTTCTCCGCCTGCTCCACCCGTCCGCCCTTGCGAAACATCTCGGCGGCGTCGGTTCGCTGCTTCACCAGCGACTTCAGCACCTGCATCTCCGCCGCGTCGTCCAGCGGCTTCATCGCGTCCACTTCGGCTTTCTTCAGCGCCGCCTTCAGCATGCGCAGCGCGCTCAGCCGCGCCTCGTCCCGCGCCTTCATGGCCGCGGTCATGTCCTTCTGCACTTGGTCGAGTAGAGGCATGATGTCTGCTATTCTAAAAGACTAAGCGGGATCATGCACATAAGAAAACAACGTTTGCTTACTCCCGGCCCGACGCCTCTCTATCCGCCTGCTCTGCACGCCATGATGGCGTCGGATATTCATCACCGCACCGAGGACTTCCGGAAGGTCTACAAATCCGCTCTCGCGGACCTCAAAGAGGTGATGGGGACCTCGCATGACGTGTTGATGTTTGCCGCTTCCGGCACCGGCGCCATGGACGCCACGGTTTCCAACCTGTTCTCCCGCGGAGACAAGGTCATCGTCTGCTCGGCCGGCAAATTCGGAGAGCGCTGGGTTGAGATCGCCAAGGCCTACGGCCTGGACGTCACTGTACTTTCTGCGCCTTACGGGGAAGTTGTCACGGTAGAAGCAGTCGCAGGCGCCCTCGCCGCCGAGCCCGCCGCCCGCGGCGTGTTCGTGCAGGCTTCGGAAACCTCCACCGGCGCCGCCCACGATGTCCGCGGCATGGGCCGCGCCGTGGCCAAAACCGACGCCATCCTCGTCGTCGACGCCATCACCGGCTTGGGCACCATGCCCCTGGATATCGACGGCTGGGGCCTGGACGTAGTCATCGGCGGCTCCCAGAAGGCCTTTATGATTCCTCCCGGGCTGGCCTTCCTGGCCGTCAGCCCTAAGGCCTGGAAATTCGCCGACACCGCCACCCTGCCGCATTACTACTTCAACCTCAAGAAAGAAAAGAAGAGCGGCGATGCCGGAGAGTCCAGTTGGACCCCCTCCACCGCCCTCATCCTGGCTCTGGCCGAAGCGCTGAAATACGTCCAGCAGATCGGCATGCCCAAGCTGGTGGAAAACGCGCAGCTCCTGGCCCGCGCCACGCGCGCCGCGGTCGAAAAGCTCGGCCTGGAACTGTTTGCGCCCCACTCCCCCGGCGCCTCGGTCACCGCCGTGAAGGCCCCCCGGGGCATGGATTCCGGCGTCATCGTCAAGGAGTTCCGCAACCGCTTCGGCGCCATCATCGCCAACGGGCAGGGCTCCATGAAGGGACAGATTTTCCGGATCGCGCACCTGGGTTATTTCGATTTCGCGGACCTGTTCGCCGTGATCGCCGGGCTGGAGATCATCCTCCACGCCCACGGCGTTCCCGTCGAGTTCGGCGCCGGCGTCGCCGCGGCGCAGGAAATCTACGCCGAAGCCGCCGTCGCTCCGCAAACCGTCAACGCGTAAGCACCGGCTCGCGGCTGGCGGCCTGCCGCCGGCCGCCGCGCCGCAGGATTCCATACCCCGGACTTATGAATATTCTGATCGCCGAAAAACTGGCTCCCGCCGCCGTGGAGCTGTTTCAAGCCCAAACCGACTGGAACACCATTCTCTCCGCGCCCAAAGAATACACCCAGCACCTCGCCACCGCCGACGCCCTCGTGGTCCGCAGCGCCGTGCAGGTCACCCGCGAAGTGCTCGAGAAGGCCCCCCGCCTGCGCGTCATCGGCCGCGCCGGTGTAGGCGTCGATAACGTGGATCTCGAGGCCGCCACCGCCGCCGGTGTCCTGGTCATGAACACGCCCGGCGGCAACGCCATCTCCGTCGCCGAGCACACCTTCGCCCTGATGCTCGCCATGGCCCGCCGCATTCCGCAGGCCACCGCCTCCACCCTCGCCGGCAAGTGGGAAAAGAAGAGTCTCACCGGGAGCGAGCTCCGCGGCAAGACTCTCGGCATCGTGGGCCTCGGCAGCATCGGCCGCGAGGTCGTCAAGCGCGCCCGCGCCTTCGAAATGCGCGTGCTGGCGCACGATCCCTACGTCACCTCCCAGATCGCCAAGGATCTCGGCGTCGACCTCGTGGACCTCCCCGCCCTCTACGCCCAGTCCGACTACCTCACCTTGCACGTGGCCCTTACGCCCGAAACGCAGGGGCTGCTCTCCCACGCCGCCTTCCGCCAGATGAAGCCCGGCGTCCGCATCGTCAACTGCGCCCGCGGAGAGCTGGTGGATGAAGCCGCACTCCAGGAGGCCATCGAGGCCAAGATCGTGGCCGGCGCCGCCCTGGACGTTTTCTCCGTCGAGCCCCCGCCTGCCGGCTTCCCCCTGTTCGCCTCCGGCAGCGTTTTCCCCTCCCCCCACATCGGCGGTTCCACCGAAGAGGCCCAGGAAATCGTGGGCGTGCGCATCGCCGAGCAGGTGGTCGAGTACCTGAAAAGCGGCGTGGCCATCAACGCCGTCAACATGCCGGCTCTCTCGCCCGAACAGTACC
Organism: Solibacteraceae bacterium; assembly: GCA_021324015.1. Lineage (GTDB taxonomy): Bacteria > Acidobacteriota > Terriglobia > Bryobacterales > Bryobacteraceae > JAJPJX01. The sequence goes on from JAJPJX010000162.1 coordinate 66,538, forward strand.
GCGCGTTGGGACCCTACATCTCCGTCGCCGAACGCCTGGGCAATTTTGCCGCGCACATCGCCGTGGGCAACCCCCAGACCGTGCGCCTCTCCTACTTCGGTAAAATCGCCGACGCCAACACCAACCTGCTGCGCAATGCCGGCCTGGCGGGCGTACTGCACCGCTCCGTCTCCGAACGCGCCAACCTCGTCAACGCCATGCAGATCGCTTCCCAGCGCGGCTGGGACGTGATCGAGCAGCACGAAAGCCGCTCCGGCCTCACCGATACCATCCGCCTGCAACTCGAGACCGACCGCGGCGTCACCACCGTCGAGGGTGGAGTCCTGCTGGGCAAGCCCCGCCTCACCCAGGTGGATGGCATTTACTGCGAGGCGCCGCTCTCCGGCTTCCTGATCTTCATGATGAACCAGGATGTGCCCGGCGTCATCGGCCACGTGGGCACCGTCCTGGGCCGCCACAATATCAACATCGCCAACTTCTCGCTCGGCCGCCGCGACGTCGCCGCCGCCCCCGGCGAGCCCCTCGAAGCCGTGGCCGTGGTCTCCACCGACGAACTCGTCCCCGAGCCCGTCCTGGCACGTTTGCGGGAAAATCCCGCTGTCAAGCTGGCCCGCTCCGTCTCCTTCCGCCAATGATTCCCGCGGGCATCAGAACGAATATTTCAGGCTGAACTGCAGGATGCGCGGGTCGCCAGCAGCCAGGATTTTCCCGAAGTTGCTGCTTTGCAGCGAATTGGTCGGATTCGAAAAGTTGGGGTGATTGGTCAGGTTGAAGAACTCCGCCCGCACCTCCAGCCGCTGGCCCTCCACAATTTGGAAAAAGCGGCTGAGCGCGGCATCGATGTCGAAGTAACCGGGGCCGTACAGGGAATTCACCCCCACGTTCCCAAACGTGCCGGCCGGATTCGCCGCGAAAGCGCTGCCGTTCAGCCAGTGCAGCGTGCCCAGATCCCGCAAATAGGGGCTCCCCGTCACGTTCGGACGATCCAGCCCGACTCCCGTGAGCGAGTTGTCCAGCCCCGTGACGGGATTGAAGGGGATGCCGCTGTGCACCACGAATAACGGAGCAATCTGCCAGTTCCCGAGCAGCCGGTTGGTCCACTTGCCCGCGAACTTCGGCGTGGTCGCCACGATCGAGGCATTGAAGTTGTGCCGCAGATCGAACGAGCAGTTGCCCCAATCCGCATTGCGATTCGCCGGATTCTGATACGACGGCCCGGCAATGTCCCCGGCAAAATTTGCCGAGCTGAGGCAGTGGGAGTAGGTGTAGTTGGTCAGAATTGTGAAGTTCTGCGAAAAGCGATGCCGCGCCGTCAGGATCAGTCCGTTGAACGATGCGTTGGCGCCGTCGTCGGTCTGCGCAATCGTGGAGTACAGAACGCCGGTGCCCGGATGCTCCCTGTACAACACCCGCCGCTGATTCGTGTTTTTCGTGGTCGAGCAGGGCTGCCCGGAGCAGGCGCCGGGCAGATACACGGCCGGGTCCAGTTCGGTGCCCGCCCAGAGGTGCGTGGTCTTGTTCCCCAGGTACGTAGCCGACAAAAGCCAGTCCTTGCCGATCTGGCGCTGATAGCTCAAATCCCACTGCTGCATGTACGTCGGGCGCAGGTCCAAAGGCTGCACCACGTAGACCCCCTCGAGCGGGAAGAACTGAGACTTGGAAGGAGGAAACGGCAGCGGGAACGGATTGCCGCCCGGATAGCCGTTGTACGGGTTGGAAAATCCGCCCGCGGGGCTCGGGATATCTACCGAACTCCCCCAGGGAGCGTTGGTTTCGAAGCGGGATTCGTAAAAAATCTCCGGCGTATCATAGCCGACGCTGTACGATGCGCGAATGCTCTGTTTCCCCTGCCCGTCCGGGTTCCAGGCGAAGCCCACCCGCGGCTCGAAATTCGCCAGCCGCCGGTTGATATACCCCGGGGGGATTCCGGGGTCGCCGAGAAAGAAGAGCCCGGGCGGAGCGTTCAGGTACTGCTGGCTCTTGGTCCCCGCGTCGAATGCGCTGCGCGAGAAGGATGCCCCGCGCCCGAAAATGTCCGTGAACGGAAAATACGGCTCCCAGCGGAGGCCCACGTGGAACGAGAACCTGGAGTTCACCCGCACGTCGTCCTGAGCGTACAGGCCGATATAATTCTGCCGGAAGTTGCCCCCGGTGGGATTGCCTTGATTGAAATCGCTGGGGCGTCCCAGCAGGAAGTCGGCCATGGGATCGTTTGTAAATTGCCCGTTGAAGGTGAATACGCCGTTGATGTTGAATGCTCCGTAGGTGTTCAACTGGTTGTGAATCCAGTCCACCCCAAACGAGAGATGGTGGCGCCCCCGCACCCAGTCCAGGTCGTCGGAGAGCTGCACCGAATTGTTCGCGAACACGGACGGAATGCAAACTCCGCAACCGATTGTGAACTCGTTACTCAATACCACATCGAGAAAATTCGGGATGGGGGCCGAAATGTTGACGCCCAGCGTCTGCGGATTAATGGTGTTCGCGGGCGGCCCGCGGTGAATCGAAAGCCGCGTCCCCGTGGCGTGCAACTCGTTGACCAGCGATGGGCCGATCGAGTAGTTATCGCCGATTACCAGCGACTGGCTCCGGTCATCCACCCCGGGCCGGCTCACCGTTAGCAGATTGCTTCCGTCGTAATACGGAGGGTTGCCGTAGTCGGAAAGGAAATAACGCGCGAAGACGGTATGTTTCTCGCTCACGTTCCAATCCACGCGGCCCGTATATTGGTCTTCTCCGCTGGGGCTGGGGATTCCGTAAGTAATCTTGCCGCAGGGATCGTTCGACTGGGGCACGTATTTCAAAAGCGCGAGCGCCTGCGGATTAAACTGGGACGGAGAGACGAAGTTGTTCGGAAAGGGCCGCCCCGTGGCCGGATCCATGAGGGTACGCGCTTTGCCGTTGGCCTGGCAGCCGGCGGAGGTAAAAGCGCTGAAATCCCCCTGCAAAATGGAGGCTGTAGGCACGAAACTGATGGTCTGCGGCGGCGTGGTTCGCGTGCGCGTGCCCTGATATCCGAAAAAGAAGAACAGCTTGTTCCGCACCACCGGGCCGCCCACCGTGCCGCCGAATTGATTGCGCCGCAGCGTGTCGTGCGAAGGCGCGAAAAAATTCCGCGCGTTCACGTCGCCGTTGCGCAGAAACTCGAACAGATCGCCGTGGAAACCGTTGCCGCCGGACTTGGTCACGATGTTGACCACCGAGCCGGGGTGCAGCCCGTAGCGCGCCGAAAGCCCGGTGTTCTCCACGCTGAACTCCTGCAAAGCGTCCGGGAAAGGAAACGGCAGGTTCACGTTGGAAAAAGCGTCGTTATTATCCGCGCCGTCCAGCAGATAATTCGTGCCATTCGCCTGCCCGCCGGCCACGGAAATCGTCACCGAGCTGGGATAATTCTTGGAAGTGGCCAGGTCGCCCGCGGGCGCATTGGCCGCCGCTCCGGAGAGCAGAATCAACTGCGTGGGCTGGCGCCCGTTGAGCGGCAGGTCCACGATGCGCCTCTGGTCGATGACCTCGGAGACCGAGGTGTCCTCGGTCTGTACCATGGTGGCCCCCGCCGACACCTCCACGGCTTCCGAAACCGCGCCCACCTTCAGCGACACATTCACCGCCAGATTGTCACCCACCTGGATCACGATGCCGGCCTGCCGGTAGTTGCTGAATCCCTTGGCGGCCACCTGGAGCGAATAGGGGCCTACCGGAAGGTTCGGGAGGACAAAACCTCCGTCACCGCCGCTGAGCGTGCTGCGATGCAGACCGGAGTTGCCCTGCTCCGCCGTGACTTGCGCCCCGACGACGGCGCTTCCGCTCGGGTCAGTGACCACGCCGTGAATCTGCCCTCCGGCCACCGCCTGCCCGAACGCCGCTTCGTGGCCGGCGATCACCGCCGCGGCGCAAAATAAATGAACTACCCACACTCTGCCGTGCATTCAAACCCCTCCGATTTTGTCTGGATTATACACCGGCGCGTGAAACGGAATGCCCCCTCTGCTGCACTATGGGGCAAGCAGAGAGAGCCTTTTTGCCGATCCGGGACCGTGAGAGGGCGGTCCGAGGCAGTCCTCTGCCCATCCGCGAGGGGGGACAAATTCCGTGCTGCTCGATACCCGCGCCCGTCAACCGGAGACCGACGACGCCCCGCCGCCACAAGCCAAGTTCGTGGACCTGTTCGGCCTGGCGCTCTGCCTGTTCCTGCTGCTGGCCACCCTGGCCGTACTTTTTCTGATCCGCGGCCGCCTGCTGGAAGCTGAAAGCGCCCGGCAGGCGGTCCGCGAGCTGCGCGGCAAAGAGGCCACCCTTCGCCAGCGCATCGACGCCGGCCGGCAGCTCCTGCTGGCCGCCGAAGCCGATGCCGGCCGGCCGCATCCCGAAAGCACGACCCGCGACCAGCAGGTCATCGGCGACCACGTGGATGTCACCTGGAAATACCGCTACCACGACCGCGGCATGTACGTGAATTACGAAATCGAGCTTATCCGCATCTCCCCCGGCAGGAATCAGAGCTTTACCGGCCAGTGCTCCAATGACCTGGCTGCCAACTTCCAGGATCCGGAGGCGCGAAAAAACTGTCCCTGGTCCACGCGCTTCATGGCCACCGACCCCGGGGCCCTGCGCTCCCGGATCCTCCCCGACGTCAACAGTGACCTGCCCCCCGGCCAGTACCTCTGGCGGGTGGCTCCGGTCACGGCCAACCGCATCGAAAAACTCGGCCAGGAAGACGACGACGCCCGCCGCGCCGATTGGAGCGGTTACCGTCTCTTCGAAATCTACCCCTCGATCCGCGACCGCATCTCCCAGACCCGCCGCATTCGTGTGGGCACCAATTTCGAGCAGGATACCAACTTCAGCCGCCGCGGGCCGGACGGCCAGCCCGAGGGCTTCGACATCTCCCTGGCGCGCGCCATTGTGGAGGGCTGCCTGGCCCTCGACCGCCACGCCGGCGCATTGGACTTCAAGGAGCCGCGCTGCGCGGACTACGTCCGCCGCCTCCGCAGCGATCCCAGACCGCCTCCCCCTGCCGGCGGCCCCGAGTCTGTGAGCGTTCAATTCGTGCCCGTCGGCAGGTGGGGCGACTGGCTGAGCATGCTCAAGCGCAAGGAGATCGACGCTTTCATCGGCTCAGTGACCCGCGCCCGCGGCCGCGAGCGCAGCGGCGTCACCTTCACCCGGGGCTACTTCCCCTACCAAACCGAAATCTACACCATCGCGGATATCGCCAGTCCGCACGTCACCCTCTCCTCCTGGCTCACGCGGCGCCGCACTATCGGCGTGATCGAAAACAGCACCAACGATTGGCTGGCCGGCTGCCTCACCCAGGCCTATGGCAAAGAGACGGTCACTACCCTCCGCTTCCCCTCTTATCCCGCTCTGGAGAGCGCCATGGACCGCGGCGACATCGACGGCTTGATCATCGACGGCACCTTCGTCTCCGGTTCCAAGGCCTGGACCTCCCTCGCGGGCTGGAAAGAAACCCCTGCCTATCGCTCCTGCTATCTCGCCGACCCCAACCACGTCGGCTTTCCTCGAGAAGAACTGGCCATCGCCACCGCGATCGACGGGCAGGATCAGGCTGACCCGGATCACGCCCTGGTGACTCTCTTCAACCGGGCGCTCGCCAGCGCCCCGCTCCGCTCGGCCCTGAAGCCTATCTGCGAAAAAGAATGGCGGCAGAGAGCCTCCATCTGCCGCAGCCTGGAGTAAGTTCATGCTTTACTGGATGTTTTTCGCCCTGTTTGCCGGTCTCGCCCTGCTGCTCCTCCGCCGGCCCGTCCAGCACCTCGCGCACTGGTGCGCCCAACAATTCTTCGACTGGGCCTTCCGCACCAAAGGTTGGGTCGCCACCTTCCCCCGCAGCCCCGTCGCGGCCGACAAAGCCACCTTCTCCGATTTCATGAGCGTTTCGGGCTTCCTCTGCACCATCATTGCCATCGGCGTCACCTGGTTCGGCATTCACACCGAGACCGAAAAGAACCGCCTGGATCACGAAAAATACGAATTACAGCAGACGATCGCCGACGATCAGCAGCAGATCGACGCCAACACCCTGCGCCTCAAAGACCTCCAGACGGACAAAGACTCCATCAAGCTGCTGGCCCCGGCGCGCGACGCCCAGATCATCGATTCCCACATCGACCTCGAGTGGGACTACCCCAAACATGACTCCCACGTCGCCTACCTGGTCCAAATCGGCCGCGAGAACAAGTTCAACCTCCAGCCCTACCGCGGAAAAGGCCAGTGCGACCTGATGCGGCACACCTGGTGCCTTTTCCCCGCCTCCGATCCGGCGGCCGAGCGTTCCCGTGTCAATCCGTTCTCCCTGGACAATCCGCACTCCGGCGACTCCCGCATCGCCGCCAAAGATCACTGGACCGGCGCCTTCCTGTGGCGCGTCATCGCCATCCGGCCCGGCCGCCCGGCCACGGGCGACCTCCAGGTCGAGGAAACCCGGCTTTCCGACTGGAGCGAATACAGCCGCTTCACGATCTATCCCACCCTCGAAGAGCGCCGGCGGCAGCAAGGCGTCCTGGTGGCCACTTCCTACTCCCAGGATGCGGGCTTCAGCCGGCTCGGAGAGTCCGGCGAGCCCGAGGGCCACGATATTGACCTCATCCGTACCCTCGTCTCCGGCTGCCTGGTGCCCGGAAGCGGGAGCTACCGCTACGACTCCAAGCGTTGTCGCGCCGCTGCCCAGGCTTCTCCCCCGAAGGACCCCAATATCCACTTCCGGGCCTATGCCACCATCGCCGACGGGCTCAACGCCGTGCTGCGCAAGGAGGCCGATCTCTTCATCGGATCGCTTACCCGCGCGCGCAGCCGCGAACATAGCGGCGCGGTCCTTTTCACCCCCGGCTACTATCCCTTCCGCACCCGTCTGTATGTCAAGAAGGATCGTTTCTCGCGGCTGGATTTCTCCGAATGGCTGCGCGCCCGTCCCACCCTGGGGGTCATCGACGGATCGAGCAACCAGTGGCTCGCCACCTTGCTGGCCGACGAAAAGGATGTCAAAGACCGGCTCACCGTCGCCACCTTTCCTTCTTTTCCGGGCCTGGAACACGCCTTCGACACCGGCGAAGTGGATGGCATCCTCGTGGATGACACCTTGGAACGCAACATGGCGGACGCCCGCCAGTTGGACGGCATCGAGAGCGTCGGCTCCGCGTGGGAGACTTACCACCAGGATCTACGCTACGTGGGGTACCCCCGCGAGGAGTTTGCCATTGCGGTGGCCTCCGGCACCGACCACGACGGGAGCTGCCCACCCTACGGCCTGGCCGCCCTCCTCCATCCCTTCGCCAGGACCGACGGCGTCTCGAGCTTTTACTGCCAGTTGTGCGACGCTCTGCGCGACCCCGACGTGCAAGACCATCTGCTCCCCGCCCTGCGGCAGAAGTACAAGCTGACCCCTGGCTCGTAACGCGGGCTACTTCTTGCGGCTAATTCCACCGTGCCAGGTAGCGCTTCAGTGTCCGCGCCTCTTGGTCGAACTCGTCGCTTCCCGGATGCGCCGCCCTCAGCACCTCCAGCACGCGCAGGGCCTTGCCATAGGCCTGCCGCAGGCGATACGCGTTTCTCAGGTTGGAGAGCATGCGTGTCAGGATCTGCCGCTTGCTCACCGGGGCCAGCAGCCGGGGGTCCTCCTCTACAGGCGCCCCGGTCGCCTGCCGCGCCAGGACGAAGCACTCCGCCGGCGTCAGCACCCGCCCGCCGTCAAAGGCGTCCACAAAGACCGAATATCCGCCATCGTCATACCGCACCAGAAAATGCCCGGGGAGTCCGATGCCGTGCGCCCGCCGGCCCAGCCGCCGCGCCACCTCCAGGTAAATCACCGAGAGCGTGATGGGGATCCCGCGCCGTGAAGTCAGCACCTCGTTCAGGCAGCTATTGGCGGGATCGTAGTAGTGTTCCCGATTGCCCGTGAACCCCAGCTCGGAGAAAAGATACTCGCCCGCCGCCGCCACAAAGAGTCGGCCGCCCGCTCCCCTGCCCGTCCGGCGGTCCAGTTCCGCGGCGAAGCTGTCCAGCATTGCCAGGTACGGTTCGGGCCGGAGGCAGGGATGCTCGAACCGCGCCACTTCCAGCGCCGCGCGGTCGAGTTCCCAGTCGTCCCGTTCGCCGCGCAGCACTAAGATCAGCTCGTCCACTGGGGCCTAGAATACCTTTCCCGCGCGCCGCGGAAGAAAGTCACTTCAAATTCACGCTTTGCGCCGTCGAAACCCCCTGCTGGTTGGTCAGCGTCACCGAGACGGATTGAATCGTGTCCACCAGGTTGGAGATCTGGCTGGTGTTCACGATCTGCCCGTCCATGGTGAGCGGGATGCTGGCCGTAAACTGGCTGCCGAACGCCTGGGAGGCGGTGCTGCCGTACCAGGCGGCAAAACTCGCCTGCACGTTCAGCGACAACTTGGTGGTGGCTACGTTCTCGCCCCCCACCGGGTTGAACTGCACATCGATTTGCGTGATCGAGCGCCCGGTCGCGTACCCGGTCACCAGCAGCGTGAACCCGTTGGTGGTCTTGTTGCTGATTGCCAGGCCCGTCAGCCTGGGCGCGGACTGCGGCACGCTCAGGGTCAGCGCCGGGGGATTCGTGGGCGTCACATCGATGGCGCTGGTCTGCGTGGCGAAGGCCGGCGTGATGCTGATGGTGCCCGCCACCGTGCCTGTCTGCACGCGGATCTGCGTGGCGTTGTTCGGAAACACCGCCTGCGTGGAGCCCGCCGGAATGGTGAAGGTCACCGTGCGGCCGCCGCTCGCGAACTGCACCGCCGGATCGTTGGCGAAAGCTTCCGGCGTGAAGGTCAAGGTCAGCGTGCCGGTGAGCGGCAGCCCGTAGGCGGAAGCCAGCGAAAGCCCGATCGCGGGCTGCTGCGCCGCGTCTACCGTGCCGCTGGCGCCCGTGTAGCTGAAGCCTGGCAGCGGCGCCGGCGAGGTGCCGGTGGCCAGCAGCGTGAAGGTTTGCGTGTCGATGCGCAGCGTCCCGTTGTTGGTGCCCAGCGCCGTGGGGGCAAAGGTGATGGTGAACGTCACCGTGCCCCCCGCGGGCACCGCCAGTGGCAGACCTCCCAGGCTCGTCAGCGCGAAGGTCGTGGTTTGCGGGCCGCTCACGCTGATGCTGTTGATCTGCGTGTCCGCGGTGCCGTTGTTCTGCACCGAGAACTGGATGCTGGAGGTTTGCCCCACCGCCGCCGGCGGAAACGACGCGGTGCCGCCGCCCGTCAAGGTGGTGGCGCCCGCGCCCGCCGTGTAGGAGTAAATCAGGTTCGAGCCCAGGGCGGTCGCCTGCACCGTGAAGATGTCGTTGCCCACTTGCAGCTTCCCGGTGAATTGTCCGGCCTGCGCCGGCGTGAACTGGATCTTGAAGGTCACCGCGCTGCCCACCGTCAGCGGAATGGGCACCACCGGGGCCTCCGTGAGCGCGAATCCGGTGCCCGAAATCGCCAGCGTGGGGATCCGGCCGTCCTGGTTGCCCGTGTTGCGCACCCTCACCAGGATCACCGTGGGATCTCCTCCCACCGTGGCGCTGGGCACCGTGATGGTCTGCCCCGGCAGCAGGGTCGCGGCTTGTGCGGGCAGATCGTAGGTGTAGACCGGCCCCTGCGCCGCCCCCTGCACGGTGAAACTGATCCCCCGTCCCGCCACCAGGTCAATCTTCACCGTCCCGGAGACCGGATCCAGTTGCAGCGGGCTGAAGAGAATCGAGAACTGCACCGTCGCGCCCGCCGCCACGGTGGCCGGCGGATAGGGCAGACCCGCCAGCGCGATCTGCGGCGAGCCGCTGTAGCTGATGTTGTTCACCACGCCCTGGCCGGATCCTTTGTTGGTGATGACCACGGTGGTGGTGGAGGTGGCGTTCACACTGGCCGGCGCCAGTTGGGCTGTCGCCCCGTTCGTCAGCAGCGTGCTATTGCCCGCCGGCGGCGCCAGGTAGGTGAATGCGAAGTCCGGCGCCACGCCCGTCAGGTTCAGCGAAAAGCTGCCGGTGCGCGTGCCGTCCGTGTAGCCGAACACGATCTTGGCGCTCTCCAGTTGGCTGGTGCTGGGCGTGTACACCACGTTGAATTGCAGCCCCGAGCTCTTCGTGGTGAGCGTGTAGCCCCCGGTCAGGTCCGGCACACCGTTCAGGACGAAATCCGTGGACCCCAGAAGCTGGATCGAGGTGATGACACCCGCGGCGCCCGGCGACGGGTTGGTGTAGGTGACGTTCACCAGCCCGTTGGACGCCAGGCCGATGCCGTCGGCCGGCAGATTGAACGTGCCGCCGTCCGAGGTGTTCTGGACGTTGGTGCCCTGCTGCGTGCGGATCGAAAACGGCGCCGTTTGCCCGGCCGCTGGAAACGCCGCCAGCGCGGCCAGCGCGGCGGCCGCCAACATCAGCTTGCCTGTGCGGCGCATGGTTATTGTTCCCTCCCCACGGGTACGAAGTAGACCGCCGCGCCATCCGCGCCGGCGTCGCGCAAGACGTAATAAGGATCCTGCCCCTGCGGGTTGGCTTTGAGCAGCAGCAGCGACTTCCCGTCCAGGGTGCGCACCGTATCCGGCGCGAATTCCAGGTTGAGGCGCGCCGCCGCGCTCCGCGTGGAGACGTCGAAGACGTCCAGCGCCTGGCTGCCGCTTTCGGCCACGAACAGGCGCGTGCCGTCCGCGGAGAGGCCGATGCCCACCGGGGCGGAGACGCCACTCGAGGCTTCGGCGAACAGCATGGCGGCCGGCTGCTCATCGAAGCTCTGGACCTGCCAGATCTGCTGGCGGGCCTGATCGGCGAAGTACAGGTCGTGCTCCTGAGCGGACAGCACGATGGCCGATGGCTGGGCGGCGCCGGCCAGCCGCACCGGAGCTGCGCCTGAAGCAACGGAGTAGACTCCCCCGTTATCGCCGGTGAAACCGGCCAGTACGTGTGCGCCGGAGCGGTCCACGGCCAGCGCGCTGAGCGTGCCCGAGAGGCTGGAGAGATCCAGCGCGTCGTCCGCCGCGGGGTTCGCCGGCAGGCCGCGCAGCACCTGCGCCTGGCCCGACGCGGAGGAATAGACCGCGGCAGTGGCGCTATCCTGCGACCACGCCAAATGATCCGCCTGGGCAATCGCGCCGGTCACCGCCGCCGCCACCGGCGAGCCGGTTCTCAACCCGCTGATCACGTACACCTGGCCTTGCCGCACGGCCAAGGCCGCCGATCCATCCGGCGCCACGACGGCGGCATCCAGGTCCCCGACGAGGGGGTCGCCTATGTAGGCCGACCCCGGAAAGCCGATCATGGGCCGGATGGCGCGCGCCTGCGCATCGTACAGGCAGCCCGGAACCGGACCACCTACGGCCGTGCCATCGCCCGCCCCGCCCAGCAAGGGCAGGGCACAGAGAAGAATTGCATTGACTTTGAAAATCATGATCGTTGACCCGCCTCCCGGCGCCTAGTGCGGCGCCCCCACGGTGACCGGTCCCGGGCTGATGGTGACCGGTGTGGTGGTGGGAGTGCTGGACCCTCCGCCCCGCGTGGCCGCCACGCCGCCGATGATCCCGCCCACCGCCAAAACGCCCAGCAGAATCCACAGTCCCTTGTGCGACTTCCCGGCCTGCGGCGTGGTGCTGCCGCCGGTCCGGCTGTTGACCTGGGCGATGACCGTACTGGCGCTCTTGGTGCCGGAAGTGGCCGTGACTTTGATATTAAAGCGGCCCTCTTCGTCGTTCGGGGTCATGCCGCTGGCCGCGGCCATCCCTTGCGCATCGCTGCGCGCCGTTTGCGTACGCATCCAGCCGTTGAAAACTCCGCCGGGCCCGGCCGCGGGAAGTTGAAAGACCACCTCTGCCCCCACGACCGGCTTGTCGCTCGGGTCGAGAACCTGCACCACCGGCGCCGTGGCCTTGCGCTGCTTGATGTTATTGATGGCGCCCTCGCCAGACTTCACCAGGATCTTGAGTCCGCTGGGTTCGGCTACTAAGTTAGTCTTGGGCGCGCTGGTTTGCTGCGTCCAGCCCGGCGCAGGCAATAGCAGCACGCCGGACAGGAACCACGATAAAAGCGTCCTGAATTTCAATGAGACCTCCGGTAAGCACGCCAGTATACAACAGTGCTGTGCCGATTCGTACAGAACTTTGCCGTTGCGGCGCCCGCGGTATGATGGCTCTGATGAGAGTCGCCGTCGCCGCCGACCACGCTGGATTCCCCCTGAAGGCCCGCATCATCGAGGAGCTTCAGAAACTGGGCCATGAAGCCGTGGACTTGGGCACCGATTCCACCTCTCCGGTGGACTATCCGGATTACGCGCAGGCAGTGGCCCGGAGCATCCTCTCCGGCCAGGCCGAGCGCGCCGTGCTCCTCTGCGGTAGCGGCGCCGGCGCCTGCGTGGCCGCCAACAAGTTCAAAGGCATCCGCGCCGCCACCTGCCATGACAGCTTCTCCGCCCACCAGGCCGTGGAAGACGACGACGTGAATGTGCTTTGCCTGGGCGCGCGCATCATCGGCCCGGAAGTGGCCGTGGAACTGGTGCGCGGCTATATGCACGCGCGCTTCTCCGGACTGGAGCGGCACCGCCGCCGGGTGGACAAGGTAGCTTCCTTCGAAGAGCAGTTCGGCCGGTAAGTTCGTGCATGCCCAAGATCCTCATGGTGGCCTCGGAGGCGGCGCCCTACGCCAAGAGCGGGGGCTTGGCGGACGTGGTGGGCGCGCTTCCAGAGGCACTGCGCGTGGAAGGCTGCGAGACGGCCGTGCTGCTGCCGCGCTACCGCGCCATCCCGCTCAAGTCCGCCCGGCGCGTCTACGACCACCTGCCGGTATGGTTGGGATCCGCCCGCTACGATGTGGCCGTCTACCAGGCTTCCGCCGCAGCCCCGTTCTATTTTCTGGATTGCCCGCCGCTGTTCGACCGGGCCGGGCTCTACGGCGAAAACGGCGCGGATTACCCGGATAACCACATTCGCTTCGCCGTGCTGGCGCGCGCCGCCCTGGCCGTGGCCCGCCACCTGTTCCGGCCCGATATCTTTCACTGCCACGACTGGCAGTCCGGGCTGGTACCGGCCTACTTGCGCACCACTTTCTCCACCGACCCCACGGTGCTGGCCATCAAGACCCTGTTCACCATCCACAATCTCGGCTATCAGGGCCTGTTTCCGAGAAGCGTCCTGCCGGAGATTGCCCTGGATGCGCGTGTCTTTCATCCGGACGGCATGGAATTCTACGGGATGCTGAGCTACATCAAGGGCGGCCTGTTCTACAGCGATGCCCTGAACACCGTCAGCCCCACTTACGCCCGCGAAATTCAGACGCCGGCCTACGGCTTCGGGTTGGACGGCGTCCTGCGCGCCCGCAGCCAGGCACTCTGCGGCATCCTCAACGGCGTGGACTACCGCGAGTGGAACCCCGAAACCGACGCTCTCCTGCCGGCCAATTACTCGGCCCGGGATCTGAGCGGAAAGCAGGTCTGCAAGCAGCATCTGGTCAACGAGTTCGGCTTGCAGCCGGAGGCCATGGAGCGCCCCCTGCTGGGCATCGTTTCGCGCTTTACCGAACAGAAAGGCGCCGACCTGCTGGAGGCCATCGGAGGCCGGCTTGCTCAGGAATCCGTCTACCTGGTGGCCCTGGGCTCGGGCGAGCCCGAGCATGAGGATGTGTTCCGCGGCCTGGCGGCCGCCTGGCCCGGACGCATCGGCGTGCGCATCGGCTACGACAACGCCCTGGCCCACCGCATCCAGGCCGGGGCCGACATGTTCCTGGTGCCCAGCCGCTACGAGCCTTGCGGTCTCACGCAGATGTACAGCCTGAAATACGGCGCCGTCCCGGTGGTGCGCGCCACCGGCGGCTTGGATGATACTATCGAAGACGGGACGGGGTTCAAGTTCTGGGACTACTCCCCGGAAGCGCTCTACGGCGCCATCCGGGCGGCCGTGGAGGCCTTCGGCAACCCGGAGAACTGGCGTGCCATCATGCTCCGGGGGATGCAGAAAGACTTTTCCTGGCCGGTCTCAGCCTCCGCGTACGCCGCCCTGTACCGGCGGCTGCTGAGGCAGCCTTGAATCCTGCGGGGTCCCTCGCGATTCTAATGTTCTGTAGGAGACAAAAATGGCGGGTAATAACACGCTGACCTTTACCGATACAACGTTTGATCAGGATGTTCTGCGCTCCGAGGTGCCAGTCCTGGTGGATTTTTGGGCCGAATGGTGCGGCCCCTGCCGGCAGATGGCGCCGACCATCGATCTGGTGGCGAAGGAGTACGCCGGCAAAGTGAAGGTCGGCAAGCTGGACGTGGATTCCAACGGCAACACGGCCATGCGCTACAACATCCGGGGCATCCCGACGCTGCTGCTGTTCAAGAACGGCCAGATCGTCGAGCAGCGGGTGGGCGCGGTGGGCAAGTCCGACGTGCAGAAGATGCTCGACGCCCACGTGGGCTGATCCAGGTTCGGGCAGCGGGCATGCTCCGCTGCCCTCATGCCTCCCGCAGTTCAGGGGTCTTCAGGTTGCGGAATTCCTCTCCCTCTTCCCGGGAAGCGGCCTGTTCCTGGCAAGGCACGCAATACCGGGCCCACGGCACAACGCGCAGGCGCTTGGCGGGAATGGCCTGCTCGCAGGACTGGCACGTGCCGTAGTCGCCCAGCCGGATGCGGTCCAGGGCTTCGTCGATCAGGCGAAGCTGCGAATAATCCAGACTGTTCAGACGCAGGGAGACGAACTCGTCATGGGAGATCTGTGCCTGGTCCTCTTCCGCCACCCGGCCCATGCGGGCCAGCGTATCGAACTTGGCGCCTAAGCCGCCCAACACCTGCTGGCGGCGCGCCAACAGCATCCCGCGATAAACCTCCAAGCTGTCTTCCTCTTCGCGAACCCGGGCGTTCCGGCTCATCGTGTTCCTCCCGCGCAAATCGCGCATTTCGGACATCGAATTACCCAATTGGTTCCGAAAAATTAACAAAAATCTCGCGGAAAGACAATCCTTTTTTGGCGGGTATTTATTTGGCGGGGGCCTGTTTGGGGGGAGCGGCCAGGACGCCGGAGAGATCTCCCAGCATTTGCCGCTCTTCGGGGTTGTACTTATTCTTGAACTCTTCGCTGTTCAGACGGGTCTGGCGCTCGCTCTCCGGCAGGCCGCGAAGCTGTTCGAATTCCTTGCTGAGGGTCTGGCGGCGCTCGTCGGGAAGCTGCATGAATTTGCCGATGTCCCGGCGCACCATGTCCTGTTTTTCGGGGGGCAGTTGCAGGAATTGCTGGTAGCGTTCGCGCAGTTGCTGGCGCTCGGCGCGGGGCAGGCGGTTGAAGCGTTCGATGCGTTCGCGGATCTGCCGCTGGCGCTCGGGCGGCAGCTTGGCCAGGGCGCGCTGCCGCTCGGCGGGCGTCATCTGGTTCCAGCGCTCCAGCGCGTCGCGGCGGGGGTGCGGCTGCGCGCCGCCCATGCCGGAGAAGTTGGGCCCGTTGCCGCGTCCGCCGCCGCGGCCGCCGCGCTGCGCCCAGACACCGCCGGCCAGCAGCAGCCACAACAACCCGCAACTGGTCAACGCCCGTATCAACGCGCGCTCCTTACATCGAGTCCGGCGAGTGCTTCTCGACGCCCGTAGCCTCCGTAAACTGGTGCAGCAGCTCCAGGTCGTCCAAAGTGCGCTCCACCTGTTCGGCCTGCACGCTCTCCACGCGCACCGCGGGCGGAGCGGGCGCCGGGCGCCGCTCGCCGGGACGCTGTGCGATGATGCCGGCCATCACCAGCAGGCAGGCCGCCGCCGCCAGCGGCAGGCCCTGCCGCAGCAGCACGGGCCGGAAAGGTTGGAACAGGCGCTGCCACCAGGTATACCCTTCGGCTTCGATGCGCTGGTAGAGCCTTCGGTCAAAGTCCGCCGGCACGGGCGGGGCTTCCCAGGTGTCCAGGGCCTCCCAAACTGTTTGCTGGGCCTCCTGAAAGGACCGGCACGCCGCGCAGGACCGCATGTGCCGCTCGAGCGCCGCCGCCTGGGCCGGGTCCAGCCTGTTGGCACAGTACGCCAGCAGGGTTTCCGCATGTTCCTCAGTTTCGATCGGGCACCTCATACCTAACTCCGCACCTTCATGCCATGTGCGCCAGCCGCGCGCGCAAGGTCTCATAGGCCCGAAACAGCAGGGATTTCACCGCCGATTCCGAGCACCCCAAGACCTTCGCGATCTGAGAATATTCCATCTCCTCGTACTTGTGCATCAACACCGCCGCGCGCTGCTTTTCCGGCAGCAGGCTCACGGCCCGGCGCACTTCCTCCAGCCGGGCGCGGTAGACCATGGACTGCTCCACGGTGGGCGCAGCATCGGAAATCTGCCGCACCGGCAGCTCCGCCACGCTTCCGTCCAGGGACTCCTGGCCACGCTCGTTCTTCCCGTCGCGCAGGGCGTTCAACGCCAGGTGCGTCGCTATCCGAAACAGCCACGTGGTGAACTTGGCCGTCGGTTCGTAGGTGCTTCGGGAGCGGTACACCCGCAGGAAAACTTCCTGCGCCAACTCTTCCGCCACGGCGTGGTTCTGCACCATCCGGTAAAGGAAGTGGATGACCGCGGAGCGGTGCTTTTCGAGCAACAGACCGAAGCTCGCCCCATCCCCTTCCTTGACGCGGAGCATCAGCTCAGCATCGTAGTCGAGAGCCGCCGCAGCTCCCCCCATATCGGTGTTAACCCTCTCTGGCATCAAAGGTTGCGCCACGCCGCGGAAAACATCAGCGCCTCCTCATTCGCCCTTCAGGGAGCGTTCCATGAGCCGCCGGATGGCTTCCCGGGGGTCCAGGCCGAAGTGCAGCATTTCGTACATCTGCGAGGAGATGGGCATTTCCACGCCGTAGCGGCGGGCCAAGTCCACGGCCGCGTTCGTAGTCTTGATCCCCTCGGCGACCATCTGCATCGAGTTTACAATTTCGGGCAGCTTCCGGCCACGGGCCAGTTCCAGGCCCACGGTCCGGTTGCGGCTGAGTTCCCCGGTACAGGTGAGAACCAGATCGCCCAGTCCGGCCAGCCCGGCGAGGGTCTGCGGGCGGCCTCCCATGGCCACGGCCAGGCGGGTCATCTCCGCCAGGCCGCGTGTGATGAGGGCCGCCAGCACGTTGCTGCCAAACCCCAAACCGTAGCAAACCCCAGCCCCGATGGCCACCACGTTCTTCACCGCGCCGCCGATTTCCACACCCACCGGATCCTGGCTGGTGTAGAGCCGGAAGGTAGGACCGGAGAAGGCCGCCTGGATCTTCTGAGCCGCCGCCGGATCGGCCGAGGCCACCACCAGCGCGGTCGGATCGCCGCGCGCCACCTCTCGCGCGAAGGTAGGACCCGAGAGGACCACCACGCCCGGTGCGAAGCGCTGGCCGACCACTTCGCCGATCACCTCGGAGGGGCGCAGCAACGTGCCATTCTCCAGGCCCTTGGTGGCGCTGACGAACACCATGCCAGGCTCCAGCAGCGGGAGCATCCGGGCGTACAGGTCGCGCACCAGGTGGGAGGGCATGACGCTCAACACCACGTCGGCGCGCTCCAGGGCGGCGGCAAATTCGGTGCATACTTCCACGTTGGACGGCAACCGGAAGCCGGGGAGGTACACGTCGTTTTCGTGTCCCGCCCCCATACGTGCTGCCAGATCCCTTTCGTAGACCCACAGGCGCACCCGCCGGGCGCGCGGAGCGAGCACGATGGCCAGCGCCGTACCCCAACTGCCGGCGCCGATAATCGCCAGCGACTGCATCACTTGCGGCCCCCGAAGGAGAACACGTTCTCCTTGCCCCGGCGCAGCCGCTCAATGTTTTCCACGTGCCGGTAGACGATCAGCGCACCGCTGGCCACGGCGGCGGCTACCACGGAGAGGGGTGGGTGCAGGATCAGCCACACAGCCAGCGGAAAAGTGCCCGCCCCCAGGATGGAGCCCAAAGAAATGTAGCGCGTGCGCGCTACCGTCAGCCCGAAGACCAGCAGCACGGCTGCCAAGGGAACCGGCGTGAGATAGAGGTAGGCGCCCACGAAACTGGCCACCGCCTTGCCGCCCTTGAACTTCAGGAATACGGGATAGATATGCCCCAGCATGACCGCCACCGCCGCGGCGCTCATCCAGTGGAGGCTGCTGGAGGTCAGCCTGCCGGCGAGCCACACCGCCACGAAACCCTTGGCGATATCCAGCAGCAGAGTGGCCACGCCCGCCAGGCGCCCGGTGGTACGCAGCACGTTGGTGGCGCCGATGTTGCCGCTGCCGGACGCGCGCACGTCGGCGCCGGTCTTCCATTTCACCAGCAGAAATCCGAAAGGAATCGCGCCCAGCAGATACGCGGCGGCCAGGGCCAGCAGAGGCATCACTTGGAAATTGGAAACTCCGAGATCTTAGTGTACACGGAACCGTTCGGACCCCGGCGGCTGAGGTACAGGTAGAAGCGCTCGGCGACAAATTCCCCGAAATCCAGCGAGGGCAGCCCGGCGATGGTCTCGCGCAGCGCCTGGAGCGGCACGCGCTCCTGGATGCGCGCCAGGGTGAGGTGAGGCGAGAAAGGACGATCTTCGCGCGGGACGCCGAGGTTGGCGAGCAGCGCGTCGGTCCGCTCCGCCAGTGCGGCCAGGTCCGGAGACGCCTCGATGCCCGCCCAAAACACCCGCGGCGCGTGTGGATTCGGGAAGAACCCGAGACGCCGGACGGAGATACGCGCGGGCGCGAAACCCGGCACGGCGCGCAGCGCGGTGTTCACCTCGTCGAGGCGTTGCTCCGGCCACTCGCCCAGGAACTTGGTGGTGATGTGCAGGTTCTCGAGCGGACTCCAGCGCAGCCGCGCGGTGGGGCGCAGGCGAGCCAACAGCCGCTCCAGGTTGTGGACGATCTCCTCCGGCACGTCGATCCCGGTGAACAGTCGCATTTGCGCGATCATATTGTCCGATGGATCCTCTTTCAGTTGCAACGCGCGGGCGCATTCTGCCGCGTTCCTTTTACGCGCGTCCCACGATCGAGGTCGCCCGGGGCCTGCTTGGAAAACTGCTGGTGCATGGCAAGACCGCGGGCATGATCGTGGAGACCGAGGCCTACCTGGGCGGAGAGGACCTGGCGGCGCATTCGGCGCGCGGACTAACAGCCCGCACCAAGGTGATCTTCGGGCCGCCCGGGCACGCGTATGTCTACTTCATCTATGGGATGTACGATTGCCTGAACATCGTCGCCGAGCAAGATGGTAAGCCGGGATGCGTACTTCTGCGAGCCCTGGAGCCAGTGTGGGGCATCCACATCATGAAGGAGCGAAGGCCACGGGCGCACTCCTTGCGGGACCTGACGTCCGGTCCAGGAAAGTTGACTTTGGCGATGGGGATTACGAGGAAATCGAACGGCGCAGATATCACCAGAGGAAACCTGGTGGTGCGCGAATGGCTCCCGGCTGTGGAGATCGCGGTGACACCGCGCATCGGCATCCGTCACTGCCAGGATTGGCCGCTACGTTTCGTGATTTCCGGAAACCAATTCGTCAGCCGGCGCATCTAAATTTTTTGGTAGTTTCAGGTCTCATTTCGCTTCCGGAATCGGCATTGCGGATGATATACTAGCTGCTAACGCCCTTCCGGAAACGGGGACAAAGGGGGCTGGGCCAGGTTTCCATGACCTACGATTCACACGTGAGCACAATCGCGGCGTCCAGGGCGCGCGCATGGCAGCATCTGGCGGAGGATGGCGCCGCCACTCTGCTGGTAGTGAGCCCGCAGGAGAGCGATCATAGCGCCTTGCGCGACATCTTTGCCGGCACCAACTGGACTGTGCACTATTCCTACACCTGGGAAGAAGCCCGGGAGTGTCTGGAGGAGCATCGCGTTTCAGTAGTGGTGTGCGAGCGCGATTTGCCCGATGCGACCTGGCGGGACGCGTGGAAGAGCCTGGTGCGCGTGCCCGGCGCACCGATGCTGGTAGTTGCCTCGCGCCTGGCGGACGAACGCCTGTGGGCCGAAGTGCTGAACCTGGGCGGCTACGACGTCATCCTGAAGCCCTTCGAACCCAACGAAACCAAGTGGGTCGCCGGGACCGCCGCCTGGAAGTGGCAGCAGCGGCGCCTGGAACGCCAGTTGGTGTGTTAGTCCTTCAGCGTTTGTGAATCTTCACTAGACTGCGGTCGATCGCGGCCAGATTCGGTTTTCCACAGAGTCCCATGGCCAGCGCCAGTTCCGTCTGTATCAGTTCCAGAACCTTCTGCACACCTTCGGCTCCGTAAGCCGCCAATCCCCACAAAGGCGGGCGGCCGAGCATTACCCCATTTGCGCCCAGGGCGAGGGCCTTCAGCACGTCGGTTCCGCGCCGGAATCCGCTATCGATCAGAACCGGCACGTGCCTTCCCACTGCCTCCACCACAGCCGGGAGCGCTTCGATAGCCGCCATGGCTCCATCGACGAGGCGGCCGCCGTAATTCGAAACGATGATGCCCTGGGCTCCCTTCTCCACCGCCGTGCGGGCCTCGCCGGGAGCCAGGATACCCTTGATCCAAAGAGGCGCCGGGGTCCACTCGCGGACACGCGCCACCAGGGTCCAGTCCACCGGCGGCGCGGGCTTCTCGCCGCGCCAGCCCGCGCTGAGGCAGAGAGCCTGGGCGCCGGCGTCCGTAGCGCGCCGCACCAGTTGCCGGAATTCGCCGGCGCCGGTCTCCGGTTCCAGTTGACACCAGAAGGCGCCCCGCGCCTGCGCCGCAATTCGCTCGAGCGGGATGCCGGGACGGCTGCTGAGGACCACCGTGGCCTTGGCCGCGGCCGCTCCCCGGAGGGTTGCCAGTTCGCCTTCCGGATGGAGCAGAGTTTGGCGGCTGGTGGGAGCCACCAGGATGGGCGTCTCCAGTTTGCGGCCCAGGAGTTGCGTGCCGAGGTCCATGGCGCGCACATCCACCAGCACGCGCGGCCGCAGGGTTATGCGGTCGAAGGCCTCGCGATTGCGGCCCAGGGTCAGCCCGGCACCGGCGCCCGCAGCGATGCTCTCGAACAGCTCCGGGGCGAGGCGCTGGCGAGCCACTTCCTCGACCTCGAACAGATTCACCAGTTCTTCGAGAGGCGGAAGGCGGCTCATGCGAAATCCACAAGGACCGCCGAGCGGTCGATGGCGGCAATGGTGGCGCAGCCGGTGGCAGCCATGGCCATGGCCAGTTCCGCCTGGAGCACTTCGAGGACGCGGCGGACGCCCTCGGGGCCGAAAGCACCCAGCCCCCACAGCGGCGGCCTTCCCACGAGCACGGCGCGCGCGCCCAGGGCCAGAGCCTTGAAGACGTCGCTGCCGCGGCGGAAGCCGCCGTCGATGAGCACGGGGATGCGCCCGCCGACTGCCTGCACAATTTCGGGGAGCGCCTCCAGGGTGGACGGGGCGTAATCCAGGTAGCGCCCGCCGTGATTGGAGACCACCACACCGCTCACGCCGTGCTCCACGGCCAGCCGCGCATCCTCGGCGGTGAGGATGCCCTTGAGCAAGAAGGGCACGTTGGTGTACGCGCGGATGGCCTCCACGGTCTTCCAGGAAAGATCCGGGTTCTGCGGTTGCAGGCGATAGGGCGCCGGCGGAGCGCCAGCCTGGCGGCGCGAGCGGGTTCTGACGGGCACACCCGCGGCGGGGATGTTCAGATGGCGATCGTGCAGCATGCGCTCGCGGTGGGACATATATTGCGTGTCCACGGTGAGCAGGACCGCCTGGCAGCCAGCGGCCAGGGCGCGTTCCACGCGGTCGCGGGTACCTTCCGGCGTGTCACGCGCGTAGAGCTGAAACCACACCGGACCCTTGGCCGCGGCGGCCACCTCCTGGATGGGATAGCTGGAATTGGAGCTCACCGCCATCAGCACGCCGGCCGCCGCGGCGCCCTGGTGAGTGGCCTTCTCTCCTTCCGGATGCACTTGCGAATGCGCCGCGGTGGGGGCCACCAGGATGGGGCAGGGGAGCTTCTGGCCGAAGATTTCGGCGGAAAGATCCGGCGCCGCGGCGGGCGCCAGCGCGCGGGGCACCAGCTCGGCCCATTCGAACGCCTGGCGGTTGCGGCGCAGGGTGAACTCGCCATCCACCCCGCCGGCGACGTAGTCATAAGCAGTGCGCGAAATCCGCGCGCGGGCCACGGGCTCGAACTCCAGCACGCTTTCGATTTCTTCAAGCGCGGGCACCCGCTCGCGCAGTCCCGGAGGGCGCTGCTGGCCGCCGAGCTGGTACAGGGGGGAACTCGCCGCGAAGGCTCCCAGGCGGCGCAGGGCAGCCCGGCGGGAGAAGGGCGCAGGCATGGGTCGCACGACGGGGGACATTGTATCTAAAATCGAAACCAACGATGCCCTTTGCGGACGCGGACGCCGCCGACCGGCGGCTGATCCAGATCGTGGATGCAGCGCTGGCGGAGGGCGGGCGCAGAAGCGGGGCCTGGCTGGCCTGCCGCGTGGGCTGCACGGAGTGCTGCCTGGGGCCGTTCCCGATCAACATGCTGGACGCGCGGCGCCTGGCCCGGGGGCTGGCGGGACTGGCGGCCCGGGACGCGGAGCGCGCAGCCCGAATCCGGGAGCGGGCGCGGCAGGCGGTGGCGGAGCTGGCGGCCGATTTTCCGGGAGACCCGGCGACCGGGATCCTGCGCGAAGACGAGAAAGCCGAGGAGCGCTTCTGCGAACGGCACGCCGCGCTGCCTTGCCCCGCCCTGGACCCGGACTCGGGCGGCTGCGAATTGTATGCCGCGCGCCCGCTGAGTTGCCGCTCTTACGGCCCGCCGGTGCGGTTGGGCGCGGAAGCGCTGCCACCGTGCCGCTTGTGCTACCAGGGAGCCAGCCAGGCGGAGGTGGAAGACTGCCGGGTGGAGATCGACCCCGAGGGCGTGGAGTTTGCGGCGTTGGAGGAACTGGAGGCAGCCGGGGCGCCGCGCGGGCAGACACTGATTGCTTTTGCGCTGGCGGGAAGAGACACGTAGGCTGAAACCGAGAGTTCGGAAGACGGGAAAAGCGCGGGGAGGCAGGCCGGACGGGCGGAAGTGCCCGTCCGGCCTGCTGTTCCGCGGCTTTTTTGTGTTCTTTTCTGCTTGCGGGATCGATCCCTGCTCCCCGTCTTCGCAGACGGGGAGCGCAGTCACGCCTGTGACGTTGAAAACTCGGGTGGGCCCACCAACTGCTGCGTTCTATCGTGGCTGCTTCGGCGACGAGCAGCTCTTTTCGATTTCAGGGTAACCGCGAGGCCGTGGGGCGAAGCCGCGCCATTCGCGGCAAGCGCTTGAAAAAGCGGGTGAATAAATTTCTCTTTCGGGCGTGACTCATGGTCAGGCATCCCCGGCGAGAAAAGGCAGATCGCTCAACGAAGCGATTTCGTGGTCCGGGAGACCGGGCAACCGCTCGCGACACTGGGCATAGCGGTTGCACCAGACCACCCGCATGCCAAAAGCCGAAGCGGCCCAAGCATCCCAGGCGTTGGACGACTGGTAGGAAATGGCGCGGGGCTGCACTCCCAGGCGGTCGACGGCAAGCTGGTAAACCCGAGGATGCGGCTTGTAGACCCCCACTTCCTCCACCGACAATACCGCGTCAAGAAGCCGGCCGATGCGCGCATGGGAGACGGCGGCGTGCAGCATCTCGCGGGAACCGTTCGAGAGGATGGCCGTCTTGATCCCTTTGGCCTTGAGCTGCTCCAGCACGGTGGGCACCTCCGGAAACGCGTCGAGGGCGAGGTAAGCCTGCATCAACTTTTCGCACAGCGAAACAGCGGGGAGTTCCAGGGTCTCGAGCGCGAAATCCAGCGCGTCGCGGGTCACTCGCCAGAAATCGGCGTGCTTTCCCTGGAGCGTGCGAAGCCAGGTGTACTGAAGCTGCTTCTCCCGCCAGAGATTGTTCAGTTGCTCGCGCCGGGGGCCCAGGACCGCGCCGCAGCGGGCCGCGGCCGAGGCGTAGTCAAACAGGGTGCCGTAGGCATCAAAGACGCAAGCTTGAGGGAACTCAACAGAAGCGCCGGGCATACGCTTCCATTCTGACGCGGCTCACGCCAGCGTCGCAGAACCAGACAGGCTGTCGCCGGGGGCGACAGCGGGCGCCCGGCCGGCGCATCCCGGAAGCGCCTATGTCCTTGAACCTGCGTTTCCGTGGAGATCGGCGGGCTGGATTCCCGATTGCTTCGCAAACCGGCGAAAGGCATCACCGGCACGGCATGATCGGAAGCAAGGTTCGACTGGATCCATCGCAGACCGGGCAGGAGGCGGACGCCCTCCGGGCGCGGTTGCGCAAGTATGTCATCGGACAGGATGAGGCGGTCGCCGAGATCGTGAACATCTACCAGATGCACTTGATCGGCATGACAGCGCCAGGACGGCCAGTGGGCAACCTGCTGCTCATCGGCCCGACCGGCTCGGGCAAGACCCGCATCGTCGAGGCCACCGCCGAAGCGCTGGTGGGAAATGCCAGCGCGGTGGTCAAAGTCGATTGCGCCGAGTTCCAGCACAGTCATGAGATCGCGAAGCTGATCGGCTCGCCGCCCGGTTACCTGGGGCACCGGGAAACCCATCCGCTGCTGAGCCAGGAGAATCTCGACCGCCACCACACGGAACACTGCACGGTGAGCTTCGTGCTCTTCGACGAGATCGAGAAGGCCAGCGATGCGCTGTGGAATCTCCTGCTGGGCATCCTGGACAAGGCAAGTCTGACGCTGGGAGACAACCGCCGGGTGGACTTCTCCCGCGCGATGATCTTCCTGACGGGCAATCTGGGCGCGGCGGAGATGAGCGCGATCCTGTCGCCGAAGATGGGCTTCTACGCGGGCGGGCCGCCACATCGGAACGGGGACGCGGATGGGAGCATCACCGGGAAGATCTCCGCGGCAGCCATGCACGCCGCCCGGCGGAAGTTCACGCCCGAGTTCCTCAACCGCCTGGACAAAATCGTCGTCTTCAAGCCCCTGGGGGAAGCCGAGCTGAAGAACATCCTGGAAATCGAGCTGGCCGTGGTACAGCAGCGAATCCACCAGTCTCAGGCGTACACACCTTTCACCCTGGGCCTGACGGCACGGGCGAAGGATATTCTGCTCCAAGAGGGAACGGACCCGCGATACGGCGCGCGACACCTGAAGCGCGCCATCGATCGCATGCTGGTGCATCCGCTCGCGAACATCATGGCCACGCACCAGGTGCGTTGTGGAGACCTGGTGCGGGTGGATGTGGAAGAAGGCACCGGACACCTCGTCTTCCTGCGGGAGGCCGGGAACGCGCCCACGGGCGATGCGCCCTCATCCCCCATAGCGCCGCTGGCGGCAGTTTGCGCCGCCCGCGAGGCCGGCGCATGCGAGGCTACGAATCAGGGCGCCGGCGCCGAATAGGCGGCCCGGGCGCGCTTCAGGCGGGCCCGCTTTCCCCGTCCCCGGCGTTCTGGCCGAGGAAGCGATACAAGGTGGCGCGGTGAATCCCGAGGATCTTGGCGGCGCGCAGCTTGTTGCCACCGGCCCGCTCGAGCACGCGCAGAACGTGGCGGCGCTCGACTTCGGCCAGCGGCAGTAGTTCCGCGTCCTCGCTGCTCCGGGAAGATCCGGCGCGCAGCGGATCGGGGAGATCGCGCGCGTCGATCCACTCGCTCTCCGCCATCATGGCCGCGCTGCCGATCACGCTCCTCAGCTCGCGGACGTTGCCTGGCCAGGGATACTGCGCCAAAACAATCTGCGCGCGCGGGGTCAGGCCCCGCAAAGGCTTGTGGTACTGCGCCGCGAACAGGTCCACAAAGTGGCGAACCAGAAGGGGCAGATCTTCGAGCCGTTCCACCAGGCGGGGCAGCCGGATCTCGACCGACGCCAGCCGGTAGTACAGGTCTTGGCGAAAGCGCTTCTGTTCGATGAGGTCGTGCACATCGTGATTGGTAGCGGCGATCACGCGGACGTCCACCTTGCGGACGGCGGGCGAGCCCACGCGCTGGAGTTCGCCGTATTCCAGGGCCCGCAACAGCTTGCTCTGGGTCTCAAGCGGCATGTCGCCGATCTCGTCGAGCAGGAGGGCGCCACCGCTGGCGTACTCGAACAGGCCGATCTTGTCCTGCATGGCTCCGGTGAAAGCGCCCTTGACGTGCCCGAAGAGCTCACTTTCGACCAGCGTCTCGACGACGGCCGCGCAGTTGCAGACCGCAAATCGTCCGGAAGAGACGGGGCTCAGATGGTGCAGGGCCGCGGCCACCAGTTCCTTGCCGGTGCCGGTAGCCCCCGTCACCAAGGCCGTCCGAAAGTGCGGCGCGACGCGGCGGACCCGGTCGAACACCTGGAGCATGGCCGGGCTTCTGCCGATCATGCCCTCGAACTGAGAGGCATGCAGCAGTTCCGAGTCGAGCCGGAGCACAGCTTGCCGGCGGCGCGCCTGCTCGATAAGCCGGTTGACCCGCTCGCGCAGGAGGCTCACGGAGAGCGGCTTGTTGAGATAATCGCTGGCGCCCTTGCGGATCGCCTCGACGGCGGATTCGGTGGAGTAGTGTCCGGTGACCAGTACGACTTCCGTTTCCGGCGAGAGTTCGAGCGTCCGCTCGAGCACTTCCATACCGCTCATTTCGGGCATGACCAGGTCCAGCAGCAGGATGTCGGGGTGCGTGCCGCGGATGAGTTCGAGGCCGGAGCGGGGATCGGTAGCAGTCAAGACCTGCAAGGGCTGCTGCTTTAGAGCTGCCGTCACCAGTTTGAGGCTCTCCGGATCATCGTCAATCGCGACGAGGGTGGCGAGTGGCTTTTCCACGGGCGTCATGGAAGGCCTCCGGCCGCGGATTCGGCCTGTTCCACCGCGAGGGTGAAGGTAAAGCGGCTGCCTTTGGCCGGCTCGCTTTCCACCCAAATGGCGCCGCCGTGCAACTCGACCAGCCGTTTGGTGATGGCCAGGCCCAGGCCAGCGCCCGCGGGGACGCTTTTCGGAGCTTTTCCGGGCCGGAACTCGTCGAAAATTCCGGACTGCTCCTCCAAGGGGATGCCGATCCCCGTGTCGGCGACGGAAAAGCGGAGGGCCCGCGGCTCCCGGGAGGCCTTGATGGTCACCCGGCCGCGCTCGGGAGTGAACTTCACGGCGTTGCTCAGGAGGTTCAGGAAGATTTGCCGGAAGCGCGTGCGGTCGGCGCAAACCGAGAGATGCGCCGGCACGTAGCTGTCCACCAGGATCCTTTTGGCTGCCGCAAGCGGCGCGATGGTGGAGAGCACCTCGGCAAGCACATCCGACGCTTGAAACGGCTCCAGCCGGAGCTCGACCCGCCCGGCCTCGATCTTCGATAGGTCGAGAAGATCGTTGATCATCTCCACGAGATGGCGCGCCGCGCCGCGGATACTGGCGACGAAGTCCCGGTAGGTCTGGTGGAGTGGTCCTTCGCCCTCTTCCGCCAGCAGGTCGGAGAAGCCGACGATGGCGTTCAGAGGGGTGCGGAACTCATGACTCATGCGGGCCAGGAATTCACTCTTCCGGCGGGTAGCCCGCGCCAGCTCCGCGTTGGTTTCAGCGAGCTGGCGGTTGGCTTCGGTGAGCTGGGCGGTGCGTTCGGCGATGAGCTCTTCCAGGTCGGCGTTCAGACGCCGGACCTGCCCTTCGGCCCGGTCGCGCTGGGTCTCCTGGGCAATCTTCTCAAGGGCGAAGCCGAGATCCGCCGTCACCTCGTCGAGGAGGGAGACAATATCCGGATCGAAGAAATCGGGCTCGGCGGCGTAAACCGTGAAGGCGCCGACGAGCTTCCCCTCGACGCACAGGGGAAAGGCAGCGTTCGAGCGGTACCCTCGCCGCAGAGCTTCGTGGCGCCAGGGACCCATCCGTGGGTCGGCGCCAATATCCGTGCACACGAAATGCCGCACCTCGCGCAAGGCGGCCCCGGTGGGACCACGGCCCTCCGGCTCTTCGGCAACGGAAATTCTGATGTTCTGGAGATACCCTTCTTCGAAGCCCGCGTGAGCGACGGGAACCACCAGGCCCGTGCGTTCATCCACTAGGCCCACCCACGCCATCCGAAGCAGGCCATGTTCCACGGCGGCGCGGCAGGCTTCCGCAAAGAGCAGGTCGCGTCCGCGAACCCGCGTGATCGCCTGGTTGATGTGCGTCAAGGTTGCGTACATCCGGTTCAAGCGCGCCAGCCGGGTTTCGGCCCGGCCGCGCCGGGCGACTTCCCGTGCCAGCCAGTAGTACACGGTGGAAAGGATGGCCACACCGAGGAGCGCGCCCATCCCGAGCAGGAACGCGGGGCTTCCAGCGCTCCGCGGGGCAGCGCGCGCCGGAGTGACGTACCAAAGCGCCAGGGCCAAAAGAAAGGCCAACCCACCCGCGTTCTTGAACAGCGTCTTCATGGCAGCGCGCCAGGGAGGGGCAACTCTTCGGCGCGGTTCCGGCGAAACGCGCGTTTCAGGGACGAATCTCGACCATCGCCTCTTCTCTATTAGGATCGCTCTATTTCATCCGCCCGGCTGCATCCACAAAAGGTGGCGGCCATTTCAGCCCGAACAGCCGCTGGTTGAAGCGGCGGCGGGGGGTTTGTCATACTGGCTGCTCGACCATGCAGCGCATCCCCCGCGACAAACTGACTCCCGTGTTCGACCGCCGCCTGGAGCCGGTGGCGCGCGTCCGGCCGGGCGAGGCGTTCGTAGTGGAGACCGAAGATTCGCGCGGCGGGCGGACGCGAGTGCCGGAGCACACCACGCCAGAGTACCTGCTGGCCATGCGCCGGCGCGGCTACCACGGCAACCCGGTGACCGGACCGGTCTTCGTGGAAGGCGCGCAGCCCGGCGACGCCCTGGCGGTACACATTCTGGAACAGAAGTGCGACTCGCTGGGGTACATGGGCTACTGGCCGTTCCTGTTTCACCTGGAAGACTATTTCCCGCGGCCCGCCACGGTACTGGTGGAGATCCGCGACGGGCACGTGATCTTCGCCGGCGATATCCGGATCCCCGTGCGGCCGGTGATCGGGACCATCGGCGTGGCGCCGGCGGTGGAGGCGATTCTTTCGGGTAGCATGGGGCGGCACTGCGGGAACGTGGACGTGCAGGAGATGGCGGCGGGCAGCACGGTGTACCTGCCGGTGTTCGTGGAAGGCGCGCTGCTGTGCCTGGGCGACTGTCATGCCATCCAGAGCGACGGAGAGATCGGCAGCGTGGAGATGCGCAGCGAAGTGACGCTGCGCTGCGAGGTGCTTGCCGGGGGTGGGGCGGGTATGAACTGGCCGCGGATCGAGACACAGGACGCGCTGGTGACGGTGGGGATCGCCACCCCGCTCGAGGAAGCGGCGCGGCAGGCGCTGCGGGAGATGCTCTGCTGGATCGAGGAGCGCACCGGCATGAGCAAGCACGAGGCGTACCTGCTGGCGGGCTGCGTGGGACACTGGCGGCCGGGCCAGGTCCAGGTGCCCAATTATTCGATGCGCTGCCTTTTTCCCAAGGAATACCTGAGAAACCGACGATGAACGTATTGGCTTACGTAAGCGATGAAATGTATGTGGCCCTGCCGGACGTGCTGGCCGAATTTGTCTCGGAGACGACCGGGGAGACGGCCGTGCTGCGCTCGGCGACGAGCGGGGCTTTTTACGGCGACCTGCCGCCGGGGCCCTACCACGTGCTGCTGAGCAAGAACGGCTACGGCTCGAAGACCTCGCGGGTGACGCTGGGGGGCGGGAGCATGCCCCAGTTGCGCCTGCTGAGCGACGGCCTCCTGGGCTACATGTGGCCGAAGTGGGTGCGGGGCGGCGAGACCGCCGAGTACCGCGTGCACGCGGTGGAACAGTACCAACTGACGCTGTGGCGCTACGGATGGAAGAAAGAGTACGTGCGCATGATCGGGTGGGTGGACGAGCACGGACCGCAGGCCAACCGGCAGACCCTGCCGGACGGCGACTTCACGCCGGGCGGCGTGCGCTGGAACATGGACGGATATCCGGCGCGCCCGGTGATCACGGCGCCGGAGCGCACGGGACTGTACTACGTGTGGGCGCGCACGCCTTCCGGCAAAGCCTTCTCGTTTCCCTGGGTGGTGGCGCCAAAAGAGCCGCAGGCGAAGATCGCGGTGCTGGCTTCCACCAACACCTGGAACGCATACAACAACTTCGGCGGGCGCAGCAATTACATCAACGCCACGCGGCTGCCGGATCGACCGGTGGTGAACGCGCGGCAGGACCTGGACCGGTACCAGAAGCCTTCGGCATTCGGCACGTGGCGGTTTCCGGACGCGGAGTACACGCCGCTCTCGTTCGACCGGCCCGAGCCGAACAACCACCTGTTCGACGACCCGCAGGTGACCGACCCGGTGCAAGGCCGCGTGCAATGCGGGCAGGCTCCGGGAGAGTGGCGCCTGCTGGGCTGGCTAGAGCGGGAGGGCTTCGACTACGACCTGTACGCCGAGGCGCAGTTGCACGACGGCACGCTGAACCTGGACGCGTATGGCGTGGTGATGCTCTCCATCCACCCGGAGTATTGGACGCGGGAAATGTACCTGACGTTGAAGCGCTGGGTGTTCGAGCGCGGCGGCCGGCTGATGTACCTGGCGGGAAACGGCCTGAACTGCGAGGTGACGCTGAACCAGCACGGGCAGATGCGCTGCCTGACGCACTTGAACAGCCTGCACGGCGAACTGGGCGGGCACTCGGAAGACGGAACGATCGAATACGAGAGCCGTATGCACCGGACGCTCGAATCCGAGGCCAACCTGCTGGGCGTGGCGTGCTCGGAGACGGGCATCATGACGGCGGCGCCCTACCGGGTGCTGGACGCTTCGCACTGGATCTTCGAGGGGACCGGGCTCCAGAACGGCGACTTGTTCGGGGAGCAGACGCTGCACGAGCGGGTGCCGGGGGGCGCCTCGGGCCACGAGACCGACAAGCGGACCGCTTCCTCGCCGGCCAACACGCTGCTGCTGGCCAAGGGGACCAATCCCAACGAAGGCGGTTCGGAGATCGTGGTGCACGAGCCCGGCGGGGGTGGCGCGGTGTTCTCGGTGGGCTCCATCACGTGGGTGCCGGCGCTGTTCCCCGATCCGCACGTTTCGCGGATCACGCGCAACGTGCTGACGCGCTTTTTGCGGGATTGACGGCGTATCCCGGGTGTTCAATTTCTTTCGCCTGAAGGAAATTGGACGCCAGGAGCGGGGCGCGCTGGTAAGGTGGCGGCGTACGGCCATGAAAACGCCAGCCACCTTCGCCGCAGCCGCCGTGCTGTTTGCCCTGGCGCACGCCGTCCCCGCGCGGGCGGACCGCAACCTGGCGCAACCCTTTTATATCTCGCCGCGGAGCGGGCCGCAGCACATATCGCTGGATGGCGAGTGGGAGCTTGCGTATCGGGACACTCCGGTGGCCGGGCCGCAGGAGTTGAGCCGGCAATCCAAGTGGGTTCGCGCGCAGGTGCCAGGCTCGGTGCAGTGGGCGCTGGCCCGCGCCGGCGAACTGCCGCCCCCATACGACCATAAGAACGCGCAGAAGTACACGTGGGTGCTGGGGAAAGCCTGGTATTACCGCAAGTCATTCGAGGTTCCCAGCCGTGCCGAGGGGCAGTACGTATTTCTGTGCTTCGACGGTATCGACTACTACGCGCGGGTGTGGCTCAACGGGCAGGAACTAGGCCGCCACGAAGGCATGTTCAGCGGTCCCATGGTGGAGGTGGGATCGTTGCTCCGGCCGGGGCAGCGCAATGAAGTGGTGGTGGAGGTCCGGGCGGCGAATTATGAACTGCGCGACCGCTTCAAACCCTGGGCGCCAGGAAAGGTCACGCTCTCCTGGGGGCTGACGGGAGGGCTGGGGCTGATTACCGGAGGCGGCGGGAGGAAGTGGGCCAGCGGCGCGGCGTTGCCGGGCACGGTGGGCGTGGAGGATTACTTTCCGGTCGGCATGTGGCGGGGCGTACGCCTGGAGATCGTGCCGCGGATTCACCTGGCGCGCCCGTTCCTGGTGACCGAGGAGGCGGACGGCAGGATGGCCCGGCTGCTGTTAAACGTCGAAGTCCTGGCGAACACCACGGCCCTGGATACGATTCTGGGCAAGCAGGTGGGGAGATTCCGCAATGCGTGGACGTCCCGGAAAGCGCCGTCCTCCCCGGGCCTGCGGTTCGAACTGCGCGATAAGGCCTCGTCACGGGTGGTGGCGAGCCAGGACATTCCGCTGCGGCTGTACGAGGGCCGCAACTGGGTGAGGCAGGAGATTCAGGTTCCTTCCCCCCGGCTGTGGTGGCCGAACGGTATGGGCGATCCGTACCTGTACACAGCCCGGCTGGCGCTCGTCGAGCAGGGCCGCGTGACCGACAGCCTGGAGTTCGATTACGGCATCCGCACCATCCGCTATCTGCCGACGGCCGGGCCGCGCACGCAGGACCGCTGGATCCACTGGCAATTCGTGGTGAACGGCCGGAAGTTCTTCGTCAAGGGCATGGACTGGTGGACGGCCGATATCCTGCTGGACCTGCCGCGGGAGCGCTACCAGTGGATTTTGAAAACCGCGCAGGCCGCGGGAATCCAGTTGATGCGCACGTGGGGCGCGGGCATCCTGGAGACGGACGATTTTTACGATCTGTGCAACCGGTACGGCATTCTGATCTGGCAGGATTTTCCGATCGGCAACATGGACACGCCGGAGTGGCCGCAGGATATCTGGGAGGCGCAGGTGTTGCAGAACATTTTCCGGATCCGCAACCATCCGGCACTGGCGATCTACTGCGGAGGCAACGAATTCAATCCCTACTCGGTGGGCAACACCGCGACCATCGGAGTGCTGGAGCGTTCGGTGAAGGACTTCGACGGCACGCGCCTGTTCCTGCGCACCACGCCGGACCCGGGAGATATTCACGTGTACCCGGACATGGACCCCACCTGGTACCGGCACCTGTATTCCCTGGTGCCATTCCTGAGCGAGACCGGGCCGCACTCGGTGCCGGAAGCCCGGGCGATCCGGCAGTTCGTGGACGCCGGGGAACTGGCGGGGCCGCTGCGGGACATCAACAGCCAGGAGTTCATGGATACGCACCCGGAGTTCGTCTACCACAACATGGAGTACGGCACCAACCGCACGGTGCTTTTGCTGGCGCGGGCTTCGCAGGTGGACGACATGAACGCGCCCAGCCTGGAAGAGTACTCGGTGGCGGGCCAGGTGGCGACGGGCGAGTTCCTGCAAGTGGTCTCGGACGCGATGCAGGCGAACTATCCGGTAACGGCGGGACTTTCACCGTGGGTGTATGACACGCCCTGGCCGCTCTCCACGTTTTGCATGTTCGTGGACTACGACGGGCAGCCGGTGGCTTCCTACTACTTCCTGAAGCGCACCTATGAGCCGACGCACGTAGCGGTGAACCTGCCTCACCTGGTGTGGGGCAAGGGAGAAAAGCTGCCATTGTCGCTGCGCGTGATGCACGCTCCGCCGGAGGGTCTCGCGGGGCTGACGGCCTCCCTCGTAGTTCTAGACCGCGAGTACCGCCCGCTGTGGCGTGGGGAGCGGAAACTGGATGCCGGTCCCGGACCGTCCGTGAGCCGCGCGGAACTGGGGGAATTCGCGATTCCGGAGGAACTGGAGGAACACTTCTTTCTGCTGGTCGCGGAACTGACGGCGGCCGACGGCAAACTGGTCTCGCGATCGGTGAACTGGCCGCGCTGCCTGAAGCGGATGGCCGATCCGGCATTCCGGGAGCAATACCGGGCGTCTCCCCAGAAATCGCTGACCTTTCAGAACGGGCCGTGGCTGCGGAAGGAGGTGGCGGGCGCCAGAACCAACCTGGAGCTGGAACTCGTTTCGCAGCGCGGCGAGGAAGCGAACCAGAGCCGCATCCAGGTGAGGATCCGCAACAACGGGCCGCGGCCGGCGTTTTATACGGAGGTGGGGATCGAAGGGACGAAGCGCACTTTTTACGCCAGCGACAACGGCTTCTGGCTGGCGCCGAAAGAGGAGCGGCGCATGGATCTGCACGTGCGGTGGCGCGATCCGGCAACGCGGGATCGGGCCATGGTGACCTGCGGCGCGTGGAACGCCGACAGCCGGCAAGTGCCCGTTTTCGGAGCTTCCCGTGGAAAGCCGTGAGCGGGTCTTGCGAGCCATCCATTTCGGCAAGCCGGACCGGCCGCCGATCTCGCACGCCATTCTGCCATCCGCCCAGTACCATTACGGCGAAGCGCTGCGGGCGATCACCGATGCGGTGCCCGAGGACTTCGGCTGGAGCTGCCTGCCCGACCTGCCGGCGGAGAAGCTGCCTCCGCTGTACAAGGAAGGCGAGCACCGGGACGAGTTCGGCACGCTGTGGCGGGTGACCCAGCAAGGCCGCTGCGGCATCCCCATCGAATATCCGATCGCGGCGGACTGGAGCAACTACGCGCAGTTCCGCTGGCCGGTGTTCGGCGCAGGGGTGCCGAAATACCGCCTCTACAGCGGGCACATGGCCGGCACGGACCCTTCCTACTACGCCCGCGGAGGCTGGATCA
Source organism: Solibacteraceae bacterium (assembly GCA_021324015.1). Lineage (GTDB taxonomy): Bacteria > Acidobacteriota > Terriglobia > Bryobacterales > Bryobacteraceae > JAJPJX01. The sequence goes on from JAJPJX010000162.1 coordinate 100,804, forward strand.
CCTTCTTCGAACAGATGCAGCAGTTACACGGGTTCGAGGCTACGCTGGTGGACCTGGCCAGCGGGCGCCGCGAGATCTACCGCCTGCGCGACGACCTGCTGGAATTCAACCTGGACTGGCTGGACCGCTGGCTGGAACACCCCTACCAGGGAATTCACTTCGCCGACGACTGGGGCTCGCAGACCAGCCTGCTGATCTCGCCCGCGCAATGGCGCGCCTTCTTCAAGCCGGTTTACCAGGCCATGTTTTCCAAAGTGAAGCAGGCGGGCATGCACGTGTGGTATCACAGCGACGGCAACATCACGCAGATCCTGCCGGACATTCTGGAACTGGGGGTGGACGTGCTGAACTGCCAGTCTTCCTTGATCGGCACGGAAAATCTGAGGCCGTTGGTGGGAAAGATCTGCTTCCGCACGGATATCGACCGGCAGCACGTGCTGCCGTTCGTCTCGCCGGGCGAGGTGAGGCGCTATATCTTCGAGCTGTTCGAGACCCTGGGGACCCCGGAAGGGGGCATCATCGCCTGCGGCGAGGTGATCGAAGACGTGCCGCTGGCCAACATCGAAGCCATGTACCAGGCCTTTCTGGAATTCCGGTACTGAGGGCGTATGCACCTGGTTGCGGGTATCGCGGTGGCGGTGCTGGCCGGCACGATCAACGGCCTGTTCGCGCTGCCGATGAAACTGGCTCCCCGGTGGAGCTGGGAAAACATCTGGCTGCCGTTCAGCGCGCTCGGGCTGGTGCTGTTCCCGCGCCTGCTGGCGATGAAGGGCATCCCGCGCCTGGAAGACGCGCTGGCGCAGGCCGGCTGGTCGCGGCTGCTGATCGCGCTGGTGTGGGGCATCCTGATCTACAGCGGATCTCTGATGTTCGGGCGGTCGATGGTGTATCTCGGGACGGCGCTGGCCTTTGCGCTGCTGGTGGGGAGCATGAGCATCGTGGGCGTGCTGGCTCCCATCCTGGCGTACTCTCCGGGCGTGCTGGGCGCGCCGGGGGGCCGGTGGATACTGGGCGGAATGGCATTCCTGTTCGCCGCGCTGGTGCTGTGCGCGAGGGCGGGGGCGCTGAAAGCCAGCGCTAGGGAGGCCCGCGCCGGCTCGCGGCGGGCAGCGCTGTTGGGAATGGCGCTGGCAATTTCGGGAGGCGCGCTTTCGGGCCTGCTGTCTCTCGGGTTGAACACGGGCTGGGCGCACCGCATGACGGAGGCGGCGGTGCGTGTCGGAGGAGCGCGGGAGTCCGTGGCGGCGAACGCCGTGCTGATTCCGGTGCTGGCCGGCGGCGCCATTCCCAACTGCCTGTACTGCGTATACCTGCTCAACAGAAACGACACGTGGAAGAGATACCGGACGGGGAGCGGGGCCTACTGGCTGGTAGTAGTGCTGATGGCCGGCATGTACTCGGGGAGCACTGTGCTGTGGGGCATCTCGACTTCCGCCACCATGCTGGGCCGGCTGGGGCCGTCGGTGGGATGGGCGTTATTCATCGGCGCGATTGCGGTGAGCTCAAACATTGGAGGGTTCCTCACGGGAGAGTGGAGGGATGCCGGAACGCGGGCGAGGCGCACCATGGTGAGCGGGCTGGCGCTGATGGTTACGGCCATGGGACTGGTGGGCTATGGGAACCTGGTGCTGAACCGGTAGACGGAGAGAAGCATGAGTATCGAAATCGGTGTGAATCTGGAATTCATCCGCTGCGAGGACAAATCGTTCGCCGAGGGCGTGGCGCGCGCCGCCCAAATCGGCTACCACTACTGCGAGCCGCTGGTTCACAGCGGGTACGAGTTGTTGAGCGGTGGAGGGTACTACCACTCCTTTTCCATGCAGAACGATCCGTACGAGATGAAGGACATCCTCGCTCAGTACGGGCTGAAGCCTTCGGCCTTGAGCTCGCACGCGCCGCTGATGCGGCCGGAGGTGGCGATACCGTACATGGAGCAATCCATCCGCTTCGCGGCGGTGGTGGGCGCGCCCGTGCTGACCAGCGACGAGGGCATGCGGCCGCCCTGGGTGCCGGTGGAAGAGGCATTCGACGTGATGAAGTACACGCTGACGCGGCTGTGTATGATCGCGGAGCGCTACGGCATCTATATCGGCATCGAACCGCACCAGGCGATCACCAAGAGCACGGAAGGCCTGATGCGCGTGGCCACGCTGGTCAACTCCCCGATGCTGCGCGTCAACTACGACACCGGCAACGCGTACCTGGGAGGCGAGGATCCGTATGCGGGCCTGCGGGCGGTGGGCAAGCGGCTCATCCACATGCACGCCAAAGACATCAGCGTGCAGCAGTCGGAGAAGGAGCGCGGCGCGGTCACCGGCACGCCGGTGGGATGCGCGTGCGGCGACGGCGTGATCGACTGGGCCAAGGTGATCGGGATTCTGCGGGAGAACGGATTTTCGGGCGTGCTCTCGGTGGAGTGCGGCACCCCGGCGCAGGCGGCGCGCAGCCTGGCGCATTTGCGGGAGGTGCTGGCAAAATCGGCCGCGGCTGTGGCGTAGGGCGAGGGAAAGCCCCAGACCACCGCTCCCTACGGTCGCGGCTCGGTTACATGCGGCTCGGTTATATGCGGTTCAGGCTACGGCCTGGGCAGCGCAGGCGCGCACTTCGTGCGGCGAGCGGCCGAACCTGCGGCGGAAGAGCGTGGCGAAGTACTGGCTGGAATAGAAGCCGCAGGCCAGGGCGATGCTGGTGATACTCTCTTCCGGTCTTTCCAGGAGCAATTTCCCGGCGCGCTCCAGGCGGCAGTGGTTCAAGTATTGCGCCGGCGGCATGTTGGTCAGGCGCTTGACGTGGTAGATGAACTGGGTGGCGCCTAATCCGCAGGCGGCGGCCATGCCATCGACGGTCCAATCGGAGCCGAGCTTCTCCGGACAGGCGCGCAGGTCCTCCAGCAGGCGCTCGACGGTCGGGCAGGAGCCCGAATGGGGCTGAACCAGCCGGGCGTTGGGCCGGCGCAGCATTTCCAGCAGCAGCAGGAAGAACTCGTTGAGGCGGACGGTGAGGTGCGACACGGCGCTGCCGTTCTGGTCCGACTCGACAGCGTGGCCGATCGCCTGAAAGCAGCGGCGCATGGCCATGGTGGCTTTCCACACCGGCTGCTTGTTGCGCCGCATCAGTCCGGTGACCTCGGCGAGATCGGGCTGGCTCAGCACCACCCACGGAGGCCACTTCCAGTTCTGCCGGGGCCCACGGACTCCCACGTCCACGATCAGAAAATAGAGGCGGCCGCGCGTCACGTGAGGCAGGCCGACGCGGTGCTCCTGCCAGGGCTGGCAGATCGTCAGGTCATCGGGTTCCAGCGTGTACTCGCACCCTTCGACAGCGTACCCGAGGCTGCCGCTGGCCAGAAAGGTGAACTCCACGCCCTCGTTGCGGTGCGTGGCGAGGCCCCAATCCTGGTCGTGGTCGGTATCCCAGTAGCCCACGCTTTTGACCGCGGCAAGGACACCCTGTGGGAGTCTCTTTCCCGGATAGTGGCCGTGAGCCAGGGCTTGGGAGCGAAGCTCCCCCGAGGCAAGGGCGCGCCGGACGGGCGCACAGGTATCCGCCTGGTATCTCCGGCTGTGATCCCGATAGATCGGAATTGCGTTCGACATGGTCAGGCCCCGTTCCACAACGGACAATTTTGTCCGATTGACTGAATTCTAGTCAACCCCCGGCGCACGGTCAAGCGGGGCGCCGTATTTCCTAGCGGCTGCGGCCCGACTCCGTCCGCAGAAAGGTCCCCTGCCTGAGTTCGTCGAAGGCCTGGCGGAGCTGCTCCTGCGTGTTCATGACGATGGGGCCGTACCAGGCGACGGGCTCTTCGAGCGGCTTGCCGGAGACCAGCAGGAAGCGGATGCCCTCTGCTCCGGCCTCGACGGTGAGCTCGTCTCCGCGGTCAAACAGGATGAGCGAGCGGTTATCGGCCTGCGTGGGAGGCGCGGTATCCGCCCAGCCGACGCTTTCGGTGGGCACGGCCAGAGGGCCGGAGGCGTTGCAGAACTTGCCGCTGCCAGCGAAGACGTAGGCGAAGGCGTGGCGCGTGGTCTCGACCGGGAGGGTCTTCCTCAAGCCGGGGGGCACGGAGACATCCAGGTAGATGGGGTCGGCGGCGATGCCATCCACGGGGCCGGTCTTGCCCCAAAAGCTGCCGCACACGATGCGCACACGGGCGCCATCGTCGTCGGTGATGACGGGGATATCGGCGGCGTGCACTTCCTGGTAGCGGGGCGAGGTCATCTTGAGGGCCGCGGGGAGGTTGGCCCAGAGCTGAAACCCGTGCATGTGTCCCTGGGGGTCGCCCTTGGGCATCTCCTGGTGGATGATGCCGCTGCCGGCGGTCATCCACTGCACGTCGCCGGCGGCGATGACGCCGCGATTGCCCATGCTGTCGCCGTGCTCCACGGTTCCCGCGAGCACATAAGTGATGGTCTCGATGCCGCGGTGAGGGTGCCAGGGGAAGCCCGCCAGGTAGTCCTCGGGACGGTCGCTCCGAAAATCGTCCAGCAGGAGGAAGGGGTCGAAGTCGGTGGTGTTACCAAAGCCGAAGGCGCGCCGCAGGTGCACGCCGGCGCCTTCGACGGTGGGCTTCGAGCGGCTGAGCCGTTTGATGGGGCGAAGGGACATAAGGGATCTCCGATAAAGATGAGTCTATCGCGCCATCCCAGGCGGCGTGTGCCTCGCATGAGCAGTCACCTTCGCGGCGGGCGTGCCAGCTCGTCGAGGTCCAGTTTCCTGGTAGGGAATCGAAGCCCCTGCTGGGCGATCCTGCGCGCTTCCGGACTGGTGCCCGGAAACGATATCTTACCGGTCGCGACCCAGCAATAGCGGGCCGGCATTTTATCCAATGCGGGGGCCTCCCGCGCCCGCCATTCCCGCAGCCACAGCAACTTTTTCAGGACGTCGCCCACATGACGGGACGATGATGCCGGATGCGCCTCGATCCAAACCACCAAGTCGGCGCTTAGGGTGTCGCGGATGCCGATGGCGTAGTCCCATCGCGACGCATTCGGATGTACTATGCGGAGGGCTTCGTCCAGATCCACGCTGCCGCGCAGCCGGCGCGTATCCGCGCATTGCAGCCGGTTTCGATCCGCCTCCCGGATCCCTTGAAGCCCTTTCTGAAAATGATCAAGGATGGCGGCCGTGCTCCGCACGGCCTTTTCAAAGGTCACCTGCTTTCACCTGCCGCGACGGCATCGGCAACCGCGTTTGCCACGCGCCCACTCAACTCCGTCAGGCCGCCCCATCCAGCTTCAACCTTTTCGGCCGATGCCGGGTCGAGATTGGAGATGTCCCGGGTCTTGCCGGACTCACGATCGAAGTAGTACACGCGGGCGTCCTTTTGCAGTGCAGTTCTTCCTAGGTCCAGCGTAGTCGGACCGGGCTTGATTTTGAAGATCCGGATCACGGCCCTTGCGTCAGCCTTGTTTTCGCGGAGGTTCCGCAACGCCCAAACGAGATCAAGAACGTACGGCGAGTGAGTTGACAGGCACACCTTGTAACCACGCCACAACAACTCAAGAACAATCACCAACAAAGTTTCAATGGCTTCCGGATGCAAGCCCATCTCAAGCTCTTCAATGATCACCCACTGTATTTCGCCCCTGCGTTTGACCTTTGTAGGCGGCAGCAGCCGGTACAGGCCCAGCAGCAAGGGAACAAACTCGCGCTGGCCCGCCGACCACACCATGTACGGCAGTTTCCGGGTATGTTCGGCATCGCTTAGCACGAGCCGTTTCTGCGGGCCGGTCTTTTCCAACTCAAGTTGAAAGCCGGAAAATATGTTGCGGGACAGCAATTTCCGGATTTCGCTCTTTAGCCTTTTCGGCTGTGGATAGACCGCCTCACTCCGGCCGAGCCCTTCCATCAATAGACGCAACTTCTCGCTGAAATCCCGCACGGCGAATGGATCGCCCGGCTTGTAGTCGGTGAAAGGCCGCAGCCAACCGTCCCGGCTGAGAGTGAGCACCCGTTGAGCAGGAATAAAAAAACTACGTTCGACGCCGGCTTTTCTCTTGGCGCGAACCAACTCATCGAGCGAGACCCGCTCGCCGCGCCAGATCATCTCACTGCCCTGTGAGTTCCAGATGCGGCCGGTGCCCTCGCCAAGATATAACTCGAGGAAGTCGGCCGCGTTTTTACGCCAATCCAGTCCATGCAGTTTGAGGGTATGGAAAATTGGTCCGGTGTCGACCAAAAGCTTGAGAAATTGCAGGAAGATGCTTTTTCCGCTGGCTTGGGGCCCCACCATCACGGTGAGATCGCCAAAGTGGATATTGGCCTCTATAATCGGCCCAATCCGCTTCAGTATCAGAGTCTCGTTCGTCATGGTGAGCCATGCCCCCAGAGCCGCCAACTGGCGGCACACGCAATTCCTATCCTACTTGCGTTCGTAGCGGCCGAGGTAGTGGGCCTCGGCCAGGATGTGGCCGCGCAGGGCTTTGTCGAGGGCGGCGCGGCCGGCGCCTTCGGGGAGGCCGAGGGAGGCTGTGTCCAGCGCGTAGAGCTTGAAGTAGTAGCGGTGGGCGCCGTGGCCGCGCGGGGGGCAGGGGCCTCCGTAGCCCAGGCGGCCGAAATCGTTCTTGCCGCTCTTGCCCAGGCTGCCGGGCTTGTAGCCCTGGGCAAGGGCGTGCACGGAAGGGGAAAGGTCGTAGAGCAGCCAGTGGTTCCAGGTGCCAGCGGGGGCATCGGGATCGTCCATGATGAGCGCGAAGCTCTGCGTGGGGGCGGGCGAATCACTCCACTCGAGCGAAGGAGACAGGTCCGCACCGTCGCAAGTGTGGAGCCTGGGAATCATGCCGCCTTCCGGGAACGCGCTGATGATGAGCTGTAGAGCCATAGCAAATTACCCCAGAGAGAGCTCGAGCTTTTCTCCTTGACGAAGCGCCACGGGGGAGGCGAAGCGGATCACGGCTTCGCCCGCGGATACGGCCAGGGTGGCCGGCACAGCGGAGGTCAACTGGGCGGCGGCGTTTTCGAACGGCAACCGAAGGGCGGCCATCTCCAGCCGGCCGCCTTCGACCTGGATGCGGGCGGCGAGTTTTCCGGCGGTACGCTCCTGAGAATAAGCACCCCAGGAAGTGCCGGTGGAGAACAGGCAGCGGAAGCGGTCCGGGGAGGTGCGGGGGCGGAAACCCAGCTCGCGGCGGGGCGCCGACCAGGAGAATCCGGAGAGGGCCGTCAGCACGGACCAGCTGGACATGGCGCGGGCGTAATGGTGGCCGCACTCGACCTCGTTCCAGGGATTGCGGCGCCGGCCATCGTAGCGGGAGCGCACGGCATCCACGATGGCCAGGCCTTCTTTCACGCGGCCTTCGTAGATGAGATGCGCGGCCACCTGATATTCGATCCCGGTCCAGACTTCATCGGAATAGACAAAGGGCAGCGCGGGGCGCTTGCCCTGCGGCCAACTGCACAGCAACAGGCCTTTCTCATCTTCCAGCGCGTAGATGCGCTGGGCGTTGGGCAGGGTCTCGAACTCCTGGCGGAAGTTGTAGCGGTAGATGGAATCGAGGGCCTTCTGCACGTGATCGTGGGGAAGGAGTTTGCCGAGGTTGACGACCTCGGCGAACCACTGGCCGAGCAACTGGTCGGAGAGGCAGCCTTCGCCGTATTGGTACTTGGCGGCCTTGGGCTGGGACTCATCCACCTTTTGCACGTAGTATTCGCCGTTCCACAGGAGCCGGTCGAGCCGCGCGGCGCCCTGGCGGAAGAGATCCTGGTAGGCGCGGGCGGCAGCCTGATCGCCGAGATGGGCGGCCATTTTCGAAGCGGCCAGCAGGGCTCCCAGGTAGAGGCTGCCCATCATGGAATTGGGGCCGTAGAACTCGATGTCGTAGGTGTTGTGCTGCTCGCCTTCCATGACGCCGTCGCGGTCGGCGTCCCACTTGGCCCAGGCATATTCGAGAGCCCGCCGGACTTTGGGCCAGAGCTTGCGGAGCCACTCGTCACCGGCGCCAAGCTGCCATTCGCGGTAGACCTTCAGGACGCAGCCCATCTGGCCGTCGGCCGCGGGATGGATGTGGTTGCCTCCCTGGCGCAGCGGCACGGGAGTGCGGAAGCTCATGCTGCCGTCGGGCCGCATGTTCACCAGGAAGTCGATCTCGCGCATGCCGCGCTCGACATCGGGGTAAAGATGCGCCATGGCCTGCTCGTAATTGAAGACGTGGGTGCAGTTCATGGGACAGCAGCCGCCGTTGTCGTTGCAGCCTTCAAAGGCCAGGGTTTTGGGGCCCGCAAGCACCATCACGGTATTGGTGCGCAGGATGGAGGCCTGGCTGGAAACGGCGTCCAGCACGGGCGCGGGCAAGGTAGAAGAGAAGAGCGTATCGCGGTAACGCAGCGAGCGGGCACGCAGGGATTCGTAGTGCGAAAGCGTATAAGCGGCGGGCTCCCAGGCCGACGGCCAGCGGCTGCCGTAGTGGTTGGGCAGGGGCTCGCCTTTATGCTCGGGTTCGCTGGTCCAGTAGTTTTCGGTGTTGGGAAAATGCCAGGCGAGGACATGCACGACCTGGCGGGATTCACCAGGGGCGAGGGAGAAATGCGAGGCCAGGGTGGCGTACTCGGTCTCACCTTCGGCGGAGGGCTGGGAAGCATTGCCGGGGAAGCGGCCCTTGGAGAGGAATTCGTCCCACCATTCTTGAAAGTCGTCCCACCAGGGACCGTGATCCCATTCCAGCCGGTAGGAGGTATCGGCAACGGAAGTCAGCAACGCCAGGGAACCGTAGTGCGTGGAGTCGGCCGCGTACTTCCGCGAGGAGAGGAACAGTCCTCGCTGGCCGTCCGCACTGCGGAATTCGTTGAAGTTCTGACCGAAGAACGAGGCGCGGCGGCTGTGCAGGCGGGAGACGCCGTCGTAGCCGGCGGGATTCATCAGGGAGAAAGCCAGCGCGGCATCCAGACGGGAGCGGGCCCGGGAGGTGACGCGGTAGGCGAGTATGGCGACAGGCAGGGAGGAATCGCCGGTCTCCAAGGGGATCATGGGGTTGAAGGCCTCGAGGGACACCTCGACGGGGAGACGCGCGTCGCGGAAGCGGACGTGGGCGAACGGGTAGGCGCCGGTGAACGTGGCTTCCTGGAAGTGCGGCAGGCCGATGGCAGTTTCGCGCGGCACACCGGAGCCGCCCGTGAAGGGCGGCAGGGGGATGCGCTCGAGTACACGGATGCGCGGCTTGGCCAGACCGCCGCCGGAGAGGCGCAGCGCGGCGAAAGTGAACGGCAGGACGCCGCCTTTATTCGGGCGGTTGAAGATCTCCCAATCGCGCAGATTGCCGTAGCCGCCGAGCGAGACGGTCCCGGTGCCGATGCCGCCGAGAGGGAAGGCGATTTCGCGCAGGGCCTCGCCGGTGAAAACACGTCCGGTGGCCGGTTGCGGCGCAGAGCCAGTCTGGGCGGGAGCGGCGGCCGCGGCGGCGGAACCGGCGAGCAAGTGACGTCTGCTGATCCTCATACGATCTCCTGGAAACGATGTTCTGGGGTGGGAGGCGCCGGGCGGAAGGCTTCCACGTGGCGTACCTGGAGGCTGCCGGGAAGCCCGGCGGCGGCGCGGTCCACCAGGGCGCGGAGCAACTCGGGCGGGCCGCCGGCGCGGAGATTGAGCACCAGCCGGTGGCGGCGCGCGGGCGCCGCATCGAGGGCGCCCTCGACCTCCGGCGGGTCGCCATTGCGGCAGATGCCGGCTTTGAGACAGCCGGTGCGGGTCTGCGCGAACAGCTTGAGGTGCGCGATCGAGACGCTTTCGGCGGTGAGGGCGCGGTCCAGAGCGTCGAGCAGCGGGCCGGCCACGGCGGCGGGGGTGAGCGCGCGGCGCAGACTCAGCCCGGCCTCCCAGTTGAGCCAGCCCAGAGCAGCCTCGGCTTCGGCGTAGCGCCGGTAATCGATGCGGAGGAGGCGAGAGCCGGCGGGAAGGGCGCCTTCCAGCACCTCGGCCAGCCACTCGGCGACCCCCTGCCCCGTGCGGGCGCTCAAGGAATGCGGCAGGCCGGGGTAGAGGTCTGCCTTGGTGTAGCGCACCAGGTCGGCTTCCGCGAGTTGTTTCCGGAACAGGTAAGCCACGTGCGGGCCTTCGAGAGCGCGCTCCCGTGCGGGATCCACCAGCACCGTGAGGGGCGCGAGGCGGAAGCGATCCCCGTAAAACATCTTGATCGGCTGGAGGATTGTAGCGGAGAGGTCCGCGCAGCTTCCCACCGGCTCGGCTAGGATGACGTGAGGCGCGGCGGCAAGCAGGCGTTCGGCCGAGCGCAGGAACTCGGAGAAGCGGCAGCAGAAGCAGCCGGCGGTGATTTCTTCGGTGGCGAAGCCGGCGGCGGCGAAGAGGCGGGTATCCACCAGTTCCCCGCCCTGATCGTTGGTGACGATCGCCACGCGCCGGCCGGCCGCGCGCAAGCGGGTGGCGGCGGCCAGCAGCAAGCTCGTTTTTCCGGCGCCAAGGAAGCCGCCTACCAGGACCAGGGTGGGAGCCGCCATGTGAGAGATGGTAGCACTCAGCGGGACGGCGGAAGCTCGGCCACGAGGATGAGGGAGAGGCCGCGGACGGGCAGGACGGGGTCCAGGCGTCGCAGCAGCCAGACCGTTTTATCGAACAGCTTGAGGGTGAGCTTGTTGATGCTGCCGCGACCCAGCAGGCGGCTGTACACGCGCCAGGGAGTGGCCCCGGCCTTGTTGAAGTCGTACACCCTGCGGATGCGGAAACCCTGCTCCTCGACCAGAGCGGCGGCTTCCTGGCGAGTGAAGCGCCGCTTGTGGCCCATGGCGCGGTCGAGCGAGCCGTAAAGCGCGGGATTCTGGGGCACGAGCACGACCAGCACGCCGCCGGGCGATAGCGTCTCCCGCAGCGCGTGGAGAGTGACGGCGGGGTCGTCCAGGTATTCGAGCACGTTCAGGCACAGGACCGTATCGAAGCTGCCGCGGAGGGGCTCGAAATCGGCGGGGACGGCGGGATCGATGCGGCGCACGCAGACGTTGGGGGTGCGCAGGAAGCGATTGTGGAGGGCGTGCAGATGCAGGGGATCTTTTTCGCCCGCGACGTAATACAGGCGGCGGGACATGAGCCGCGCGGTAAGATTGCCGATGCCCGCGCCGACTTCGAGCACGGTGTCGCCCAGGTGCGGGCGCACAGTGCGGGCCAGCCAGCTCAGGTATTGCGGCGTGCCCGCCAGGTTACCAAGCACGCCGCGGCCGTAGGTGGTGACGTAGAGATCGTCGATCAGCCAGAACTTCAGGATGACGCCGAGCGCCTTGACGCCGTCCTTCCAGCCGATTTTCTTGCCCTCCTCGTAGGTGCGGCCGTGATAGCTGATGGGCACTTCATAGATGCGCAGCTTGCGCTTGGCGCACTTCATGACGAATTCCGGTTCGAAGCCGAAGCGGTCCGATCGGATGGGGATGCTCTTGAGCAGGTCGGTGCGGAAGACCTTGTAGCACGTCTCCATGTCGGTGAGGTTTAGGTTGCAGAACATGTTGGAGAGCGTGGTGAGGCTCTTGTTGATCATGGAGTGCCAGTAGGGCAGCACGCGGGTCTGCTCGCCGGCGAGATAGCGGGAGCCGAACACAGCATCGGCGCGGCCATCCAGCAGAGGGCGGAGGAGGCGGGAATACTCGATGGGGTCGTACTCCAAGTCGGCATCCTGGATCAGCGAGAAGTCGCCCGTGGCGTACTGGATGGCGCTGCGCACAGCAGCGCCTTTGCCCCGGTTGACCTCGTGGCGATAGAGGCGGATGCTGGGGGTGGAGCCGGCGAGGCGCTCGAGGATGTCGAAGGTGCCGTCGGTGGAACGGTCATCCACGATGACCAGTTCGCGCTCCATCTCTTCGGGGAGCGGCGCGGCGAGCACGCCGGCGATGCAGCGCTCCACGACCGTACGCTCGTTGTAGACGGGCATGAGGATGGAGAGTTTCATAGCGGACGGGAACGGGTCTCCCCCAGCGGACACTCAACCCTTCACTATACTAGGAGAGCGATCCGCGGTCAGCGATCGGCAGCCAGCCAGAGTTGACCGCCGGGAGGACTTAGAGATGCAAGGAAACGGCACACGGCGCGATTTTGTAGCGGCGGCTGCGACGATTCTGGAGCCGGCTCTGGTGCGCGGCTCGCAGGCGAATTCGGCGCTGACGGTGGGGTTGATCGGCTGCGGGCGGCGCGGCATGGCCATCAGCGGGATCTTCGCGCGCAACGAGTTCGCGCGGATCGCCGCGGTGTGCGACGTCTACGACGATCAACTGGCGGCGGCCACGGCGAAGTTTTCCGGCGCGCGGGCGTTCAAGAACTTCAACGAACTGCTGGCGAGCAACGTGGACGCGGTCTACATCGCGACGCCGCCGTTTCTACACCCGGAACATTTCGAGGCCGCGGTGAAGGCCCGCAAACACATCTTCATGGAGAAGCCCGCGGGGGTGGATCCGGCTGGGTGCCGGCGGGTGCTGGAAGCGGCCAGGCGGGCCGATCCGCACAAGCGCATCACGGTGGACTTCCAGCAGCGCTACGGGAAGGACTACCGGCAGGCGTACGCCCTGGTGAAAGCGGGGCAACTGGGCGGGATCAAGCAGGTGCGGGCTTCGTGGTTCGGAGGCGGACTGCCGGTGCGCCAGGGGCACCCGCTGGACGAAGAGCAGATGCGCAACTGGCTGTTCTACCGGGCGCGCTCCGGCGACATTATCGTGGAGCAGAACTGCCACAACCTGGACGTCGTGAACTGGTTCATGGGGACGCACCCGGTGCGCGCGGCGGGGTACGGCGGGCGGCAGGTGCGTAAGAACATCGGCGACATTCTGGACAACCTGGCGGTGACGCTGGAGTTCGCCAACGGCGTGGTGTTCAGCTACGCCTCCAACCAGTTTTCGGCGGGCGGCTACCGGGACGTCTCGGAAACCTTCATTTGCGAGAAGGGGGCGATTCAAACGTCCCGGCAGGGCTACGCGCTTTACCACAACGACGCCCGCGGCGCCGAACCGGAGCGGGTGGCGACCAAGTACGACATTACACAGGACGCGGTGAACGAATTCGTGGAAGGCGCGCGCACGGGGAAGATCGAGAACGCGGCGTTCGCGGCGGTGGAGAGCACGCTGACGGCCATCATGGCGCGGGAGGCGATCTACACCGGGAAAGAACGCACGTGGAAGGACGTCGCGTAGCGGCGCGCGGACGCGCATGGAAGGGCGTTCGTTCGAGATCCTGGAACATCCGGCGGACATCGGGTTCCGGGCATTCGGAGGCACGCTGGCGGAGCTGTTCGCGAATGCCGCGCTGGCGCTGCTCTCGATCGCGGACGAGCCCGGCGGCGTGGAAGGGCGGCAGGAGTACCCGCTCGAGGCCGGCGGGAGCGATTACGAATCGCTGCTGGTGGCGTGGCTGAGCGAGGTCCTGTACTGGTTTGACGGCAAGCGGGTGGGGTTCCGCGAGTTCCGCGTGATCTCGCTCGAGCCCACGCGCATTGAGGCGATTGGCCGGGGCGAGCCCGGTCACGGCGCGAAACTCATCGTCAAGGCGGTCACCTGGCACCAGTTGCGCGTAGCCGCGACTCCGCACGGCTGGGTGGCGGAAGTTTACCTGGACATCTGAAATGCCGCACGAGATTGCGATCGAACGCGTGGACGCATGGCGGCACCGGATCCGCCGCGACGAACGCCGCGGCATGCGGACGGACGTCATGGTGTATGCCGGCGAATCCCTGCTGGCTCATATCCGCCGGAACCTTTCGCTGGAGCAGGCGATGAACGTGGCCACGCTGCCGGGAATCACCGGGCCGAGCCTGGCCATGCCGGACATTCATCAGGGATACGGATTCCCGATCGGCGGGGTGGCGGCGACGGAGGTGGAACACGGCGTGGTCTCGCCGGGCGGCGTGGGCTTCGACATCAACTGCGGGGTGCGGCTGGTGCGCTCCACCCTGGGGGCGCAGGACGCGCGGCCGCGGATGAGGGAGCTGATCACGCAGATTTTCCGTGACGTGCCGTGCGGCACGGGCAGCGAGGGCTTCGTAAAGATCCGGGCGCCGCAGCTCGACCAGGTGCTGGTGAAAGGTGCGCGCTGGATGGTGGAGAACGGCTACGGCGAGGCGCGCGACGCGGAGTTCGCCGAAGCCGGCGGGGCGCTGGAAGGAGCCTGCCCGGAGCATGTCTCGGAGCGGGCCAAGGAGCGCGGGCTGCCTCAACTCGGCACGCTGGGGAGCGGCAACCACTTTCTGGAAGTGCAGTACGTGGAGGAGATCCACGACCGGGAAGCGGCCGTGGTATACGGGCTGGAGGAAGGGCAGGTGGTGGTGCTGATTCACTCCGGCTCGCGAGGGCTGGGGCACCAGGTGTGCACGGACTACGTGGCCATCATGAACCGCAAGATGGCCGACTACCAGATCAAGCTGCCGGACCGGCAACTGGCTTGCGGACCGATCCGGTCGGAAGAGGGGCAGGCGTACCTGGGAGCGATGTGCGCGGCGGCAAACTTCGCCTGGGCCAACCGGCAGGCGATTCTGCACTTCCTGCGCGGCGCGTTCCGGCGGATTTTCGGGGAAGGCGCGCGGCTGGACCTGGTCTACGACGTGTGCCACAACATCGCCAAGCGGGAGCGCTACGAGGTGGAAGGGCGGAAGCGCGAGGTGCTGGTGCATCGCAAGGGGGCCACACGGGCGTTCCCGGCGGGGCACCGGGAGATCCCGGCGGCCTACCGGACAGTGGGGCAGCCGGTGTTCATTCCGGGCAGCATGGGCACGGCCTCCTGGGTGCTCGTGGGGCAGCCCGGGGCGATGCAGGAAACCTTCGGCAGCGTGTGCCACGGCGCGGGACGGCTGATGAGCCGTACGGCGGTGAAGAAGGGCCGCGACGCGCGGCTGGAGACCCGGAAACTGGAGGAAGCCGGCATCCTGGTGAAGAGCGAGAGCCGGGACGGCATCCTGGAAGAGTTGCCGGACGCCTACAAGAACGTCGATGAGGTGATCGAGGTGGTGCACCACGCCGGCCTCGCGCGGAAAGTGGCGCGCCTGAGGCCCATGGGCGTGATCAAAGGGTAAAGCCGCGATCGCGTGTCACGCGGACGCGCGCGCCGAGAACTCCGGGGCCGTACGATGCCAGTGGGCGCGCGCGTTGCGACGGCTTTCCCGGACGGCGGCGTCGACCACGCGGACGACCTCCCCTTCTTCGAACGGCCAGGGGATCAGGTCGAAGGCGCCCAGGTTCAGCACTTCGGCCCACAGGCGTTCGTTGGCTAGCCGGGAGGCAAGCACCAGCGCCGGAGAGCACTGCGCTTCCCCGAGAACGGTCACCAGGCCACGCCAGTCCACTTCGCGGAGATCGTGATCGAGAATCACGACCGAGGTGCCGGCGCGCTCGACCGCCTCCAGGATTTCCGCGCGTGAGCAGGCCCGGATAAGAACATAGTCTTCCGGGTGCAGCGTGTCGCGCAGGCGAACGGCGAAGGAATCTTCCGCGGTAGCCACCACGACTAACGGCCGGCCCAATAATCTGGGATAGCACCCTGGCGATGCGTTCCTAGAGCGGCTGACTTTCATTATAATTCAGATAATAGCAGATAAATTTCCGTGGAAAAAACTAGGAAATCTCCTCGTTGCCCGGGGGTCACGGCGCAATCAGGCCGTGCTTGATCGCAAGGGAGGTCAGCTCAGCCGTGCTCCGGGCGCCCAAGCGGCGCATGAGCCGGTATTTGTGAAATTCCACAGTTTTGGCCGAGAGATGCAGCACCCAAGCGATCTCCTTAAGGCTGCGGCCTTCGGCCACGAGTTGCAGGATCTCGCACTGGCGCGCGGTCAGGGCGTGGCGCGGCCCCTCCTCGGGGCCGAGAGGGGCGGAGAGAGAAGCGCCGGGCGGGAGCGGCACCCGCTCACCCCGCAGCGCGGCGTGGATGGCTCCCACGAGTTGATCCGGGGCGTCGCGCTTGAGCACATACGCGGAGCCACCGGCGCGCATGGCTTCCCGCATGAAGGCCGCATCCGCGTGCATGCTCAGGAAGACCACCCTGGTTTGCGGGGCGGTGGCGGAGAGCCGGCGGACGGCGTCGATGCCGTTGAGGGAGGGCATGGAAACATCGGTGACGACGACGTCCGGCTGGAGAACGCCCGCGGCATCGAGCAACTCGCGGCCATCCTGGACCGCGCCGACCACGTCGAAGTCGGATTCCAGCAGCTTCTGGAGGCCGGCCAGAAACATGCGGTGATCATCCGCGAGCAACACGCGCGGCTTTTTCATGCGCAACCTCCGACAAGGGGATCCAGACCTCGATAAGGGCGCCGCGGCCGATGGCCGAATCCACGGAAAAGATACCGCCGGCCAACTGGACGCGTTCCGCCATGCTGATGATTCCTAATCCAGGCCCCCGGCCGGAAGCTCGTGGGTCGAAGCCCACACCGGAATCCTGGATCGAGAGACAGACCCCGTTTTCACGGCTCCCCAGGGACACCGAGACGCTGGGTGCGCGGGAGTGGCGGGCGGCATTGCGCAGGGCTTCCTGCGCCACCCGGTAGAGGCACAGGGCGACCTCATCCGGGAGCCACAGGCGCGAGGCACGGCATTCAAAACTCACGCGAATACCGGTCCGCGCGGAGAAGGCCTGGCACTCGGACTCCAGGGCGGCCTGAAGGCCGAACTGCTCGAGCCGCGCGGGGTGCAGGCGTAGCGCCAGATCGCGGAGCGCATCCGAGGCGTCGCCGACCGATTTCCTCAGCACCCTGAGTTCCTCGCGCAGGGACGAAACCTCCGGAGGCAGGCTATGCTCCATACGGCCGATGTCGAGAATCAGGACGGCCAGGCGCTGGTTCAGGTCGTCGTGCAACTCGCGGGAGATGCGCTTGCGCTCGGACTCCTGGGCGACGAGCAGCGCGTGGGCCAGCAGATGCAGCCGTTCCTGCTCGCGGCGGGCTTCCTCGGCCTGCCTGACTTCCGTCACATCGGCCCAATAGCCGATGATCTCGGCGGGGGCTCCGGATTCGTCGCGAATCAAGGCGGCGGAGTCGTGCACCCAGCGGTACGCGTCGTCCGCATGCAGAAAGCGATAGTCCCCGGTTAAGCGGCCGGTCCGAGTGATCCGCCCGGCTTCCGCGAGCACGCGGGCGCGATCTTCGGGATGAACGTGATCGGCCCAGAAGCGGGGATCGGCAGTGAATCGTTCCGGAGGGTACCCGAACACCGCGGCGACATTGTCGCCCATGAAGGTTACATTGAACTCCCCCGAAGGGAGGCAACTGTAGACCACCCCGGGGACGCTGCGCAGGAGGTGCCGCAGCCGCTCCCGGCTGGCACGCAGTTCTGCTTCCGCGCGATGGCGCTCGTCGATCTCGGCTTGCAGCCGGGTATTCGCGCGCGCCCGCTCGCAAGTGCGTTCCGCCACACGTCCCTCCAAGTCGGCGTGCGCGCGCGCCAGAGCCTCCGCAGCCGTATTGCGCGCCGTGATGTCGTTGGAGCACCCGACGTAGCCGACCAGAACGCCCTCGCGGCGGATGGCTGCCACGCGCAGCTCGATGAAGATCGCAGCACCGTCTTTGCGGCGATGGCGCAGGGTGACTTCGTGGAGGGCGGCGGTCTCAAGGGGGCCGAAAACAGCGGCTGGCAGGAGTTCGAGATCCTCCGGAAAGTACAGCATGGCCACGCTTTGCCCGATGGCTTCAGACTCCGGATAGCCGTACACGCGCTGGGCGCCGGAGTTCCAGACCTGGATAATGCCTTGCGCGTCCGTAGCGATGACGGCGTCGTGCACGGTGGATAGCAGAGCGGCTTCAGAGAAGGGCGAGGGACACATCTTAGTCTGACAGCCTGGGCTTTTGGGTGTTTGATGTCCCATCGCAAGTTGAGGTTGCAGAGTTTTTGAGGGGGCCGCGCTGCGGAATTTTGCAACACAAGGGGGTGCGGGGGACTCGTGGAGCAAATTTCTGCTTCCGGCAGCCGGAGCGGCACTACAATAAAGGTAGGCTTTCTTCTTCCGGCCACGGTTTGGGAGGGCGAAGGCCATGTTTGACTGCCACAACGCGCGTCCGGTTCCGGACACAGAGGTGCAGGAGGGTCTGGCACCTCGGGCAACCCTGACTAACAGTTGCGAGGAGGTGAGCTATGCTCCGCGTGGCGAGACTGCTGCCGGTGGCGGCCCTGCTGCTGGCCGCTGCGGCATGCGATTCAGGACGCCACTCTTCGGCGGGCTTCCGCCTGCCGGAGAGCGGGGATGTGGAGAGAGGCAAGGCCGTTTTCGTGGCGTTCGGGTGCTACCATTGCCATGAAGTTCACGGCGCGGACCTGCCGCGGCCCGATGTACAGCCCCCGGTGCCGGTGGTGCTGGGAGGCGAAGTGACCAAGGAACTCACCGACGGCTACCTGGTGACGTCCGTCATCAATCCGTCACACCGGCTGGCGCCTTATCCCAAGGAACTGATCACGACGGGCGGGCATTCGCGGATGACCTCGTACGCCGATCAGATGACGGTGCGGCAACTGATCGACCTGGTAGCGTATTTACAGTCGCGGTACACCGTGCGGCGGACGCCGCCCGGGCGGTACTCCTACTACTGACGGCGGGAAGGAGGCACATTATGCTTTCCCACTCTCACACCCCCGGCAGGCAGAGTCCGGATCTGCTGCGGGAGATGATGGTGCAATCCCTGCGGACGGCCGGAACGCTGGCTCTGGCGATTTTTCTGTTCCTGGGCGTCTACCTGGTGGTGGTGTTTCTGGAGCGCTAGGCGAGCCGGAATCCGGCAAGGTCGAGGAATTCACGCATCTCGCGGAGGGTCCGGCGCATCCGCATAGGTATGCGATAGTGGGGGGATATACGCATGGCGGATGCGCGAATATACCCGGATTCCCTGGAGGCGCGCTACGCGGCGCTGCTGGAGGTTACCGAATCCATCGTGCGGCACCGGCAGCTTGCGGATCTGTTCGGGGAACTGAACCAGAGCCTGCACCGGCTGGTGCCGTTCGACTTCATCGCCCTGGTGCTGTGTGACGCCGGGTTGAAGACGGCGCGGCTGCACCTGGTAGCCAGCGACCAGCCGCACCAGGTCCGGGTAGGGCGCACGGCTCCGGTGGAGCAGTCGCCGGTCGGCGTGCTGCTCAAGACGGGCGAGCCCTTCTACACTACCGATATCCAGGAAGATGAGCGGTTCCCCGAGTTGTACCAGATCCTGCGCGCGGAGGGGATTCGCAGCTACTGCGCCCTGCCGCTGCGCACCGCGCAGCGCTTCCTGGGGTCGGTGAATTTCGGCTCGCGCAGCAGCGGCTCGTACTCTCCGGCGGACATCGAATTCATGCAGCAGGTGGCGAAGCCCGTGGCCATCGCCGTGGAGAACGTGCTGAACTACGAGGCGGCCGTAGCGGCGCAGCAGGAACTGGCGCGGGAACGGGACCGCTTGCGGCTGCTGCTGAATGTGAACAACGCGGTGGTGAAGCAACTGAACGCCCGCGAGCTGTTCAAAGCGATTTCCTCCAGCCTGCGCGAGACGCTGGACATCGATTACGTCAGCATGGCTCTGTGGGACGAGGAGCTGGGACAGTTGCGGCTGCCGGTGTTCGACTATCCGGACGGCCGCAGGCTGCTGCCGGAGAACGTGGTGCTGCCGATGGACGGGTCGCCGGCAGGGAAAGCCTTCACGGCGCGGCGGCCTCTGGTGTTCCAGCGGGAGGAGATCCAGAGCCTGTCGCCGGAGGCTTCGGAATTCGTCCTGGGAGCGGGGCTTGAAAGTATGTGCGCCCTGCCGCTGCTGATGGGTCCGAAAGCGCTCGGCACGCTGAACGTGGGCAGCCGCCGGGGGAACGCCTTCGCGGAGGCCGACGTGGCGCTGCTCACGCAGGTGGCCGGGCAGATTTCCATCGCCATCGACAACGCCATTTCCTACCGGCGGATCGAGGAGCTAAACGCCAAGCTCTCCGAAGAGAAGCTATACCTGGAAGACGAGATCCGCAGCGAATACCAGTTCGAGGAGATCATCGGGCAAAGCGAGGCGCTGCGGGCGATTTTGCGGCAGATCGAGACGGTGGCGCCGACCGATTAGACCGTGCTGATTTACGGCGAGACGGGCACCGGCAAAGAGCTGCTCGCCCGGGCCATCCACAATCTGAGCGCGCGGCGGCAGAACACGTTTGTGAAGCTCAACTGCGCGGCCATTCCGACCGGGCTGCTGGAGAGCGAGCTGTTCGGGCATGAGAAAGGCGCGTTCACGGGCGCGATCACGCAGCGCATCGGGCGGTTCGAACTGGCCCACCGGGGCACGATCTTCCTGGACGAGGTCGGCGAAATCCCGCTGGAATTGCAGCCCAAGCTGCTGCGGGTGCTGCAGGAGCGGGAGTTCGAGCGCCTGGGCAGCGCGCGCACGCTGCGCGTGGATGCGCGGCTGGTGGCGGCCACCAACCGGGACCTGCTGCAGATGGTGCAGGAAAAGGAATTCCGCGCCGACTTGTATTACCGGCTGAACGTGTTTCCGATCTCGGTGCCGCCGCTCCGGGAGCGCCCGGAGGATGTTCCGCTGCTGGTGCGGTACTTCGCGCAGCAGTTCGCGCGGCGGATGAACCGGAATTTCGACACCATTCCCTCCGAGGCCATGGAGGCGCTGATCCGCTACTCGTGGCCGGGAAACATCCGGGAGTTGCAGAACCTGATTGAGCGGGCGGTAATCGTTTCGCCCGGGCCGGTGCTGCGGATCCCACTGGGAGAGTTGAAGGGCCACGCGGAGACGGGAGCCAGGCCGGTGCAGACGCTGGAGGAAGCCGAGAGGCAGCACATCCTGCAGGCGCTCGAGCAAAGCAAGTGGGTCATCGGCGGGCCAGCCGGAGCGGCGGCGCGGTTAGGCCTGAAGCGCTCCACGCTGCAATTCCGCATGGCGAAGCTGGGAATCCAGCGGCCGCGCTGAGGCGCGGCACTCACTGGTTCAGGAGCTCGGCGGCGAGAAAAGCGAGTTCGTCCGCGCCTTCGTCGATCACCTTATCCACGGAGCCCTGGCCGCTGTGGCCGCCGCTGACGTCGTAGCGCAGCAGAATGGGGTTTGGCGAACTGCTGGAAGCCTGGAGCAGGGCTGCCATTTTGCGGGCGTGGGCAGGGTCCACGCGGGTATCGGAATCTCCCGTAACGAACAGCACGGCAGGGTAGGCAACTCCTTTGCGGACTCTCTGGTAGGGCGAGTAGCGATAGAGGTATTCGAACTGCTTCGGGTCCGAGGCAGAGCCGTATTCGGCAGCCCACCAGGCTCCGACCTTCATCTTGTCGAAGCGCAGCATATCCAGGACGGGCGCACCGCAAATGACGGCTTTGAAGAGCTCGGGGCGCTGGGTGAGCGCTGCCCCCACGAGCAGGCCTCCATTAGAGGCGCCCTGGATGGCGAGCCGCGCGGGGTTGGTGTAGCCGTTGTGCACGAGCCATTCGGCGGCAGCCAGGAAATCGTCAAAGACATTCTGCTTTTTTTCGAACATGCCAGCGCGGTGCCAGCTTTCGCCGAACTCTCCCCCGCCGCGCAGATTGGGCACGGCATAGACGCCGCCCATTTCGGTCCAGACGGCCACCAGGGGACGGAAGGCGGGCAGCAGGCTCACGGCGAAGCCGCCGTAGCCGTAGAGCAGGGTGGGCCGCCGGCCGTCCAGCGGGAGGCCGCGGCGATGCACCACGAACATAGGTACACGGGTGTGGTCCTTGGATTCGTACCACACCTGCTTGGCTTCGAGGTCATCGGTCTTGATCGGCATGCGGGGACGGAACCAGACATCCTGCCGGCCGGTGGCGACGTTGTAGCGGTACACGGTTCCCGGCGTGGTGAAGGAAGTGAAGGTGTAGAACAGTTCGCGGCTGTCCCAGAGCGCCTCCGGCTCGGAAGCCTGGCCGAGGGCGGGCAGCGCGAGGTCGCCCAGGTCCTTACCCGCCAGATCGAACTGCCGGATGCGGGAGTGGACGTTCTCGATGTAGCCGGCAAAGATGCGGCCGCCGGCCAGGCTGAGGCCGCCGATGACTTGCGGCCCCTCGGGGATGATCTCCTTCCAGCGGGCGGGTTCGGGGTGCTGTAAGTCCACGGCCAGAACCCGCCAGTTCGGAGCCTTCCAGTTGGTCCAGAGCAACAGGCGGCGGCCGCGAAGGAAGGGGCGAAATTCGGCGTCGATGCCCTGGACGATCGGGCGGAAGGAGCCGCCGGCGGCGAGGTCCTGCACGTAGACATCGACCTTGCGGGGCGGCACGCCGAAAGCCACGGCAACGGCGAGGTAGCGGCCGTCGTCGGAAAGCTGAGACTCGATCAGTTGCGTGGGGCCGTATCCTTCTCCGAAGAGCTCACGCTCCGCGGAAGCTTGGCCGCCCATGGCGTGGTAGTAAACGCGCGAGCCGACGCCATCACGAAATCGGGAGTAGTAGTAGCCGCGGTTGTCGGGCTGGAGATCGAAGGAGAAATAGCGCCCGCGGGGGAGGCCATCGGGCAGCAGCTTGCGCGTGGCCACATCCAGGATGCGAATGTCGGTTTCGTCTTCCCCGCCTCGGCGGATGCCGTAGACGAGCAGGCTGCCGTCCTTGGAAGCATCCAGCAAGACCGGGGCGCTGGCGGGATCGGGCGCTACGGAAGCGGGTTCCACGAGCACTAGGTCCGGCCCCGTGTAGCCTGCGCGCATGCAGATGGAGGCGCGGTCTTCGCCGGCGCGGCGGCGGGTGAAGAAATAGCGGCCGCGGCGCTCCAGCGGCCGGCCGATAGTATCGATGCGCAGGGCAGAGGCGATTTTATCCTTGAGCGCATCGCGGCCCGGCACGCGCGCCAGGAACTCCTCGGTATACCGGCGCTCGGCTTCGATCCAGGCACGCGTTTCCGGGGAGTCCTGATTTTCGAGCCAGCGGTATGGGTCGGGGACTCGCACGCCGTGGAACACATCGACGACGTCATCGGCGCGGGCAGGCGGGTACGGAGACGCGCACCAGGCCGCCGGGCCGAAAAGCAGGAATGCCAGGAAGAATAGGCCAGGACGCCGCATTGTGGAAGTCTCCAGCATAGGGGGTCCCGCCGGACGGGTGCAAGGGCTCCGGCGCCGATTGTCCGGCAGCCGCCAGTATATTGGCGCGGAGCTTCCGGCACGCGCCGGCAGGGGGTGCCGGCTCCTTCTTGTAACACTATGCGGATGAGGCAGATAGCAGCCAGACGAGACTCTGGCAGGAGGTGTGCCCTTAGCTCCGTGGAGCAGGGCGATGTTGAAGATCACGATCCACGACACTCCCCAGGCGTTTCGGCTCCAGTTGGAGGGCAAGCTGGCCGGTCCCTGGGTGGCCGAACTCGAATCGTGCTGGCAGACGGGCTCTTCGACGGTGCTGGAGCGGGACCTGGTGGTGGACCTGAAGGGCGTGACGTTCGTGGACGCAGCCGGAAGGTGTCTGCTGGTGCGTATGCACCAGGCAGGCGCGCAGTTCACTACCTGCGGCCTGATGATGCGGGCGCTGGTAGATGAAATCCGTCAGGCGGCGACTGCCGCGCACTGAGAGAACAGAGGGACACACGAATCATGGAAACCTTGGTGGAAGAACTCGAACTGGAGCAACAGACGGGGGAGCGGGAGGAGAAGCGGACGCCGGGAAGACGGGCGCGCACCAGGCTGGTGCTGGCTTTCGCCGGCGGGCTGGTGGCAGCGGCCGCGGTGGGCACAGGGATGTGGCTGCACTTCCGGAATCGCGTCTCCACCGACGACGCCCAGGTGGACGGACACCTGGCGCCCGTGGCGCCGAAGATCTCCGGCAACGTGGTGGCGATCCTGGTGGACGACAACCAGCCGGTGAAGGCCGGACAGGTACTGGTGCGCATCGACCCGCGAGACTACCAGGCGAAGGTGGACCAGGCCAAGGCGGCGCTGGCGTACGCGGAGAGCCGGATGCGCGGCGCGCAGGTGATGGTGCCGCTCACGGCCGAGACCACCGGCAGCGGGACCTCCGGGGCGGCAGCCCAACTGGCGGCGGCGCAGGCGGAGTACGACCGGGCGAAGCTGACTTACGAGAAGTCCGCATCCTCGGAGCTGGCCTATGCGCGAGCCAACGTGGAGGCGCAGCGGGCCACCTACGAGCGCGCCAGCGCGGACCTGTCGCGCATGCGGCCGCTGGTCGCCAAGGCGGAAATTTCGCAGCAGCAGTTCGACGCCTACGTGGCCGCCGAGCGGGTGGCCCAAAGCCAGTGGAAGGCGGTGCAGGAGCGGCTGGCGGCAGCCGGGCAGGAGGTGCGCACCAACCAGGCGGCGCAGGCGGCAGCAGGAGCGCGCGTGGAGCAGATGCACGCGGCGCTGGCGCAATCGCAGGCCAGCCATAAGCAGGTGGCCATCAGCACGGCGCAGGCTTCTTCGGCGAGCGCGGCGGTCGCGCAGGCGCGGGCCAACCTGGAAGCCGCCGAGCTCGAGCTCAGCTACACCACCATTACGGCGCCCATCGACGGCGTGGTCACGCGCAAGGTGGTGCAACTCGGGCAGATCGTGCAGCCGGGGCAGGACCTGCTGGTAATCGTGCCGCTGGACCAGGTCTGGGTGACCGCCAACTTCAAGGAGACGGACCTGGCGGAAGTGCGGCCGGGCAACCGCGCCGAGGTGCACGTGGACATGTACGGGCGGAGCTTCCCGGGGCGCGTGGACTCGATTGCGGGGGCCACCGGCGCGCGGCTGAGTCTGCTGCCGCCGGAGAACGCCACCGGGAATTTCGTGAAGATCGTGCAGCGCATCCCGGTAAAGATCGTGCTGGACCGGATGCCGGAGGGGTTCGTGCTGCGGCCCGGCATGAACGTGGACGCGACCATTCTCACGCGGTAAGCGCACGCGCAACAGGGGTGCTGTCATGACGCTCGCAAACCGGCAAAGCCGGGAAGTGAACCCGTGGGTGATCGCGCTCACGGTGATGCTGGCCACGTTCATGGAGGTGCTGGACACCAGCGTGGCGAACGTAGCGCTGCCGCATATCGCGGGAAATCTTTCGGCCACGGTGGACGAATCCACCTGGGTGCTGACCTCGTACCTGGTTTCCAATGCCATCGTGCTCCCGCTGAGCGGCTGGTTTTCCAGCCTCTTCGGCCGGAAGCGCTTCTACATGACCTGCGTGGTGCTGTTCACGGTGAGTTCGGCGTTGTGCGGGCTCGCGCCCAGCCTGGGGATGCTGGTGCTGTTCCGGGTTTTGCAGGGCTTCGGCGGGGGCGCGCTGCAACCGGTCTCGCAGGCCATCCTGGTGGAAAGCTTCCCGCGGGAGAAGCAGGGCATGGCCATGGCGGTCTACGGCATGGGAGTCGTGGTGGCGCCGGTCATCGGCCCGACGCTGGGCGGCTGGATCACGGACCAATATAGCTGGCGCTGGATTTTTCTGATCAACGTCCCGGTGGGAATCCTTTCCGTGCTGCTCACGTCCCTGCTGATCAGCGATCCGCCGTACCTGGTGCGAAAGAGTTTCCGCAACGGGCTGAAGATCGACTACATCGGGCTGGGGCTGCTGAGCACGGGCCTGGCGTTCCTGGAGATCATGCTGGACGAAGGGCAGCGGAACGACTGGTTCGGCTCGAAGCTGATCGTGTGGTCGGCGGCGGTGGCGGCGGTGTGTCTGGTGAGCGTGGTGTTCTGGGAGCTGCGGCAAAAGGAACCCATCATCGACTTCCGGATGCTCAAGGACCGGAACTTCGCGCTTTCCACGGCGACCATGTACATGCTGGGATTCGTGCTCTACGGCAGCACCACGCTGCTGCCCATCTTCCTGCAAACGCTGATGGGCTACACGGCCACCCTGAGCGGGCTGGTGCTCTCGCCGGGCGGCGTGGCCATCGTGCTGATGATGCCGGTGGTGGGAATGCTGCTGGGACGCTACGAGGCGCGCTGGCTGGTGGTGGGCGGGCTGGCTGTCTCCGCGCTGGGGCTGTTCCAGATGGCGCACTTCAACCTGGAAATCGACTACGCCACGGCGGCGTTGGCGCGCGTGGTACAGAGCGCGGGGCTGGCTTTCCTGTTCGTGCCCATCAACACGATGGCTTTCAGTTTCGTGCCGAAGGAGAGGACCAGCTACGCGACGGGGCTGGTGAACCTGGCCCGAAACATCGGCGGCAGCGCGGGCATCGCCATGGTGACCACGCTGCTGGCGCGGCGCGGGCAGTTTCACCAGCAGGTGCTGGTGAGCCACCTCACGCCGCTGGACAGCGGCTACCAGGCGGCGCTGCACGGCACGGCGCAGCAGATGATCGCACAAGGCGCAAGCTCCGTGCAGGCGCTCCACCAGGCGCAGGGCGTGCTCTACGGACTCCTGCAGCGGCAATCGGCGATGCTGGCGTTCGTAGACACGTTCTGGCTCCTGGGAGCGATCTTCATCGGGCTGATCCCGCTGATGTTCCTGATGCGGCGGACACGGCCGCACAAAGGCGCGCTGGTGATGGAATAGAGCGCCAGCGCTTACTCATACCGCAAAGTCACCACAGGTTGGACGCGGATGGCAGCCGGTCAGTCTTCCAGGAGATGCCGGTACTCGGCGGGGTCAAGGCCGAGCCGCTCCATCTGGCGCGGCAGATCTGCGCGGAGGGAATCCGGCGTGGCGCGGACCCACGCCGCGATCACGGTTTCCACTCCGACACGGCCGCGGCCTTCGTCTTCGGCATTCTGCTCGGCGGCCTGACGGAGTTCGGCTTCGGCCCTCTCGCGCAGCGGCCGGGGAGTCTGAGAGAGGATTTGCATCAAGAGATCTTCGGCGGCGTCGTTCCAGTTCATCCACTGATATAGTACCGAAGGAGACAGCACGGCACGGTGGAGTACTCCCAGCGCCGTTCTTCTTCCACGCCGCATGATTTTGTGTTTGACAAATCATCCGCCCGCGCTATCATTTGGATTACTCCCCCGATTGAATCCCGGATAGTTCAGTGAGCCCTATCAAAGATAGCAAGATCATTGTGGAATCGAACCTGCCCGGAGTCCGCCGCTACGCGCGCGGCAAGGTGCGGGACGTGTACGAGGTGGACGACCGCCTGCTGATCGTGGCCACGGATCGCATCTCGGCGTTCGACTACGTTCTGCCCACGGGAATTCCGGACAAGGGCAGGGTGCTGACACAGCTTTCGATTTTCTGGTTCGATTTCCTGCGCGACGTGACGCCCACGCATTTCCTGACCGCGAAGGTGGAAGCATACCCCGCCGCGCTTGCCGCCTTCGGCGACCAACTGGAGGGCCGCTCGATGCTGGTGAAGCGCGCCAGGATGGTGGAGATCGAATGCGTGGCGCGGGGATACCTGGCGGGGTCGGGCTGGAAGGAATACCAGCAGAGCGGCACGGTGTGCGGCATCCCCCTGCCGCCGGGACTGCGCGAAAGCGATCGTTTGCCGGAGCCGATCTTCACACCGGCGACGAAGGAACAGACAGGTCACGATCTAAATGTGTCTTTTGACACGGTGTGCTCGATGATCGGAAGCGAATTGGCAGGCCGGTTGCGCGATCTGACACTGGAGATTTACTCGCGCGCGGCAAAATACGCGGAGACCAAAGGAATCCTGATCGCGGACACAAAGTTCGAGTTCGGGTTTGTGGGCGACGAACTGGTGCTGGGGGATGAGGTGCTGACACCGGACTCCTCGCGCTTCTGGCCGCGGGAAACCTACCGGCCGGGTGGAGCCCAGGAGTCCTACGACAAGCAGTACGTACGGGACTACCTGGAATCGATCCGGTGGGGCAAGCAGCCTCCCGCGCCGCCGCTGCCGGCCGAGGTGGCCGCACGCACCAGCGAGAAGTACAAGCAGGCATACACGGCGCTTACCGGAAAGGAGATATGAACTGGCTGGACGTGGTGCTGCTGATCCTGGTGGTAGGGTCGGCGGCCGCGGCCTTTTCCAAGGGCATCACCCGCGAGGTGATCGGTCTGGTAACGGTGATGGCGGCGCTGATCCTGGGCGCCTGGTTCTACGGGACGGCGGGGGCCTGGTTGGAGCCGTACCTTCATTCGAGGAATGCGGCGAACTTTTGCGGCTTCGCGATTGTTTTCGCCGGGGTGATGGTAGCGGGGAGCTTGTTCGGTGCGCTGGTGGCGCGGCTGATGCGCCTGGGCGGACTCTCCCTGCTCGACCGGATGCTCGGTTTTCTGTTTGGAGCGCTGCGCGGGGCGCTGGTGGCAGTTGCGCTGGTGATGGCCTTGATGGCATTCACACCGGGGCCGAAGCCCCCCACGGCAGTGGTGAATTCCCGCTTGGCGCCGTATGTGATCGACACGGCCCACGTGATGGCGGCGGCCGCGCCGCACGAGTTGAAGGATGGATTTCGCAGGAGCTATGAGCAGGTCAAGTCCATGTGGAACGACACCCTCAAAGAGGGGAAATGAAGCCTGCCGCGTATAGAAAAGGGATAGCATGAAAGAAAAATTTGAGAGTCTGGTGGACCATCTGATGGGCAACGGCTTTTTTCTGGAAGAGGCCGTAGAGATCCTGGAGAAGACCCTCATCGGACGCGCCCTGGAGCGGACCGCTGGGAAACGGTCCGCCGCCGCAAAGCTTCTCGGCATTCACCGCAACACTCTGCAACGCAAGATGGTGGATTACGCCCTGGCGCCGGCGCGCACGCGCCGCAAGCCTGCGCGGGGCGAGCGCCTCGCGGCGCGCAAGCGCCGCAAATCCGCATAACGAAAAGCAAAGCTCCTGTGGTCACGGCCCGGTAACGGCCGGTGCGGCGCCGTCAGACAGCGACCTGATATCATCGGAATTATGGTGAAAAGGGTCTTAATTCTGGCGATCTGCGCTTGCTCCGTGTTTGGGCAATCCGACCGGGGCACCATCACCGGGCGGGTGATGGACCCGACCTCCGCGGTGGTGCCGGGAGCCAAGGTCGAGGCCGTCCACCAGGGGACCCAGGTGAAATACACGGCCCACACCAACGAAGCCGGGGTGTACTCCATCCAGCAGTTGCCCGTCGGGCGCTACGACGTAAGCGTGGAGGCAGCCGGGTTCACGCGCTACCTGCACAAAGACGTGGATATCAACGTGGCGCAGACTGTGACCCTGAACGTCTCGCTGGCGGTGGGCGCGGTGGACCAGACAGTGGAAGTTTCCGCCGCGCAGACGGCCGTGGAAGCCTCGACTTCCGACGTGGGCACGGTGGTCCACCGCAATATGGTGATCGACCTGCCGCTTTCGGTGTCGGGCAACATGCGCAACCCGGAGAGCTTTATCTTCCTGGCGCCAGGGGTGACGGGCGACTCCTCCAACACACAGATCAACGGATCGCAGTCGCGCGCCAAGGAGGTGCTGCTCGACGGCATCGGCTCGACCAGCCCGGAGAGCGGCGGCATTCTGTTCACCTATCCCTCGGTGGAAGCTATCGCGGAGTTCAAGTTGCTGAGCGCGGACTTCAGCGCGGAGTACGGGCGCACGGGTGGAGGCTTCGAGATCTTCACCACGAAATCCGGCACCAACGAACTGCACGGCTCGGTGTTCGATTACCTGCGCAACAACGTGTTCGACGCGCGCGGATTCTTCGCCTCCACCACGCCGGTGAACCGGCAGAACGAGTACGGTTTCGCGCTGGGAGGGCCGGTATGGATTCCGAAGGTCTACAACGGCCGCAACAAGACCTTCTTCCACGTGGTATACAGCGGCTTCCGATACCGCCAGGGAGCCACCAATCAGTTGACCAGCATTCCGCCGGAGGCCTTTCGCGCAGGGGACTTTTCCAGCCTCGTGGACCGCAACGGCAAGCCGGTGCCGGTCTACGATCCGTCCAGCACCCGAGCGGACGGCGCGGGGGGCTTCACGCGGGACGTGTTCCCGGGCAACCTCATTCCGGCTTCGCGATTCAGCAGCGTCTCGGCGAAGATTCTGCCGCTGTTCCCCGCCCCGATCAACAACGCCCTGTTCAACAACTTTCTCACGGTGGGAGCGAAACAGTTCGACCGGGACCAGGTGGACGTCAAGATCGACCACGCTTTCAACGAGCGCAACCGGCTGAGCGGGTTCGTGTACATCGGAACGCAGACGACGCACGCCCCGGAACTGCTGCCCCCGCCGCTATCGCCCTCGAAGAACGAAGACTACCGCTCCCGCTGGGCGCGGCTGACGCACGACTACATTTTCAGCCCCACGGTATTGAACCACCTCGGCATCGGTTTCACGCGCGAAGGACAATACTGGGCGGACCTTTCCGCCAACCAGGGCTGGCCGGACAAGCTGGGGCTCAAGGGGGTACGAACGGGGGAGGGCGACGCTTTTCCGATTGTGACCTTCAGCAATGGGTATAACGTCCTGGGCGGCGGGGACATCACCACGCTGACGGTACCGAATCAAAAGTCGGTGGGCAGCCAGGTAAACAACGTGTGGGAGATCGCCGACAGCATGAGCTGGATGCGCGGAAAGCACAGCTTCAAGTTCGGCGGAGAGGCGCGCTGGCTCCAGACCAACGGCGCCGACTTTTTCCTCTCGCAGGGCCAGTTCGCCTTCAATTCGCTCGAAACGGCCATGCCCACGGCAGCCGGCCGCGCCTCCAGCGGAGACGCCTTCGCCAGTTTTCTGCTGGGGGCCGTGGACAACGGAGCCATGAACGTGCTGGCGGTGGTGCCGGGCAACCGCTACCGCTACCTGGCGGGGTATGTGCAAGACGATTGGAAGGTGACGCGCAAATTGACGCTGAACATCGGGCTGCGCTACGACCTGTTCTTCCCGCGCACGGAGGCGCACAACAATCTTTCGGGCTTCGATCCGGGCGTGGCCAACCCAGGCGCCGGCAGCCGTCTGGGCGCGATCTCCTTCCTGGGGAACGGCCCGGGGCGCAGCGGCCTCAGCAGCTTCGCGGACACCTACTACAAGAATTTCGGGCCGCGCTTCGGCCTGGCCTATGCGCTGACGGAGAAGACCGTGCTGCGGGGCGGGTACGGCATCTACTTCGCTCCGGGCAACGCCACCGCGGGACTGCGCAGTTCGCAGAGCTTTGGCTTCGGCTTCAACGCCTCGCCCACGCCGAGCACCACCGACGCAGGCGTGACGCCGGCGTTTTATTGGGATGCGGGCTTTCCGCAGAATTTCGTGAAACCGCCGGTGATCAGCCCGGACGTAGCCAACAACCAAAACGTGAACTATATCGCGCGCGGCGACGGGCGGCCCCCGTATTTCCAGAACTGGAGCTTCGGCGTGCAGCACGAACTGCCTGCCTCGATCCTGCTGGAGGCGGACTACGCCGGCAACAAAGGCACGCGCCTGGGGAACGGCCTGTTCAACATCAACGAAGTGGATCCGCGTTACCTTTCTCTGGGAGCCCTGCTGACACAGCCGGCGGCTTCGGCGCAAGCCCAGGCGGCGGGCATCGCCCTGCCCTACCCCGGCTTTAAAGGTTCAGTGGCCCAGGCGCTCCGGCCGTACCCGCAATATCTGGGCATCTCGGAGCGCTCGAATCCGAACGGAAATTCCACCTACCACGCGCTGCAGGCGAAAGTGCAGAAGCGCATGTCCTTCGGGCTGACCTACCTGGTGGCGTATACCTGGTCGAAGGCTCTTTCGGACGGCAACGTGCAGGCGGGCGGCGGACCCAGCGGCCAGACCTACTACAATCGCGCTCTGGAAAAGGGACTCAGCACGGACGACGTGCCGCAGAACGTAGCCGTCAGCTTCCTTTACGAACTGCCGTTCGGTCCGGGGAAGCACTTTCTGAACCGCAGGGGAGTGGCGGGGAAGCTGGCGGGCGGCTGGACCTTCAGCGGCATCCAACAGTACATGTCAGGCAAGCCCGTTGTCCTGGCGGCGAACAACACGCTGCCGGTCTTCAACGCCTCGCTGCGGCCGAACGTGGTGGCGGGCGTCAGCCGGCAGGGCAGCTACGCGAATTTCGACCCGGCGGCGGACCGCTACATCAATCCGGCCGCTTTCACCGTGCCGTCGCCTTACACCTTTGGCACGGCGGCGCGGTCCTACGGCGACCTGCGGGCGTTTCCGCTGTATAACGAAAGTTGGGGGCTGATTAAGCGCACGGCGCTCTTTGAGCGCATGTCGCTGACCTTCCGCGCGGAGTTCTTCAACGTGTTCAACCGGGTGGTGTTTGCGGCGCCGGCGGCCAACGTGAGCAACGCCAACTTCGGCCGGGTGAGCGCGCAGGCTAACACCCCGCGGCAGGGGCAACTGGCCCTGCGGCTGGAATTCTGAGCAACAGACCAAGGGAAAGCACGCTCTTGATGAACCTGGTGATCTTCGATCTGGACGGAACGCTAATCGATTCCAAGCGGGACTTGGCCAACGCGGTGAACGCCACCCGCCGGCACGCGGGCATGCCGCCGCTGGCTAACGAACGGGTGTACTCGTACGTGGGCAACGGAGCGCCGGTGCTGATCCGCCGGGTGCTGGGCCCGGAGGCCGGTGAAGCGGAGGTGCAGGAAGCGCTCGAGTACTTTATCGAGTTCTACCGGGACCACTGCCTGGAATTCACGAAGCTGTACGCCGGGGTGCGCGAGTCGCTGGACCGCCTGCACGACGCCGGGGTGCAGATGGGCGTGCTGACCAACAAGCCGGTGAACATCAGCCGCTTCATCGTGGACGGACTGGCGGTACGGGGACACTTCCGCGCGGTGTATGGCGGCAACAGCTTCGACCACAAGAAGCCGCACCCCATCGGCGTGGAGACGCTGATGGCGGAGTGCGGCGCGGCGCGGGACGCCACGCTCATGGTGGGCGATAGCAGCGTGGACATCCAGACCGCGCGGAATGCGGGTGTAAAAGCCTGCGGAGTGACCTACGGCTTCCAGCCCGAAACTCTGGTGGAGCCGGCGCCGGATCTGCTGGTGGACCGCATGGAAGATATGGCCGACTGGGTGCTCAACCGGCGGAACGGAAAGCAAACATGAATCACCGGCCAGGCGCCACGGTCCCTGCCACGGGAGTGTATTGGTGTACGGTCTGCAAGACGCCCCATAAATTCCAGGAAGGTGCGGTGTTTCCGGAGTGCCCGAACATGTGCGCCAGAGGGCTCTGGAAACTCGTGAAGCCGGCGCCACCGCCGTCGTCGCCGGGCGCGTGAAGAAGCGGGCCGGCTGGTTGTTTCGGCCGCCGGGGTTCCGGTATTCTAGCAGTGACCCGTGCCTCGAACCGCCAAAAACCCCTTCGCCGAACTGGACCATCAGGAACTGATCTGGCTGTTCAGCATTTTGAAAGAGGCCTGCCAGGAACGCCTGGAGAAGAACCTGGTGAGCCAGGCCTTCGAAGAGCGGCTGCATGAGCGGCGCGGAAAGGTGCCCGGCCGCATGGATCCGCGTCCCAAGCTGAAAGAGTGGGAGCCGCGTTATCGCAAGTTCCTGGCGGCGGCCAGCGAAGCTTACGAGCTGCTGCGGGCCAACGAATCCGCGCTGCTGATCGAAGCCCTCGCCGGGCAGTTCGCTGGCGCGCGTGTGCGCAAACCCATGCGGACGGCGCGATAGAACTCCGTGCGGGATTGGGACGATCATTACCGAAGCCTGGAGGCGGAAGAGATGGCGCCGGCGGACCTGCTGGCGCGGGCGGTGGAGACCGTTCCGGCGGGGCGGGCCCTGGATCTGGCCTGCGGGCTGGGGCGGCATGCGCTGTTCCTGGCCAGGCTGGGGTGGAACGTGACCGCGGTGGATGCGTCCCGCGTGGCCATCGAGCGCCTGCGCGAGCGCGCCGCGGGCCACGCGGTAGATGCCCGGGTGGCCGACCTGGAGAAGGGTGAATTCGCGATCGGGGCCGGGGCGTGGGACCTGATCTGCGACTTCTTTTATCTGCAACGCAGCCTGTTCGCGGACATCCGGGCGGGGGTGCGTCCCGGAGGGCTCTTTGTCGCCACCATGCACCTGTTGGACGACGCGCCGGACGCTCGCCCGCGCAACCCGGACTTTGTACTGCGCGAGGGCGAGTTGGAAGCGGCCTTCGCCGGCTGGACCTTGCTGCACTACCATGAGGGCGCGCGGAGCGACCGCCGGCGGCGGGTGGCCGAACTGATCGCCAGGAGAGACACATGACGGCAGTGGAATGCTTTGTCAAGGGATTGCAGGAACGCGGCGTCGAGTGGATGGCCACGCTGTGCGGGCACGGGCTGGACCCGCTGTTTCACGCCGCGCGCCGGGCCGGCATGCGGCTGATCGACACGCGCAATGAGCAGACCGCGGCCTATGCCGCGGAAGCGTACGGTCGGCTCGTGCGCCGGCCGGGGGTATGCGCGGTCTCGAGCGGCGTGGCGCACGCCAATGCGCTCACCGGAGTGGTGAATGCATACTTTGACGGCGCGCCGCTGCTGCTGATCACGGGCGCGGGAGCTTTCGCTACCCGCGGCCTGGGTCACTTTCAGGACATCGACCAGGTGGAGATGGCACGGCCGGTGACGCGCTATGCCCGCGTGATCGACTGCGCCAACCGCACGCTGCAGATTTTGGACGAAGCCTGGCGCGCGGCGCTGGCCGGCCCAGGCCCGGTGCACCTGACCTTCCCCATGGACGTGCAGCGCACCGAGGTGGCCGAGATGATACGTCCCGTCCCCGGTCCGGCGCCATCGGCCATGGCTCACGAGGAGGCTGACCTCTCGGGTTGCGAGCGGCCGCTGCTGGTGGCCGGCAGCGGCGCGTATTACGCGGGCGCCGGCGAAGAACTCCTGCGCTTCTCCGAGGAATATGCCATCCCGGTCGTTGTGCCCATTTGGGATCGGGGCGCCATCAGCAGGCCGGCGCCTACCTTTATGGGAGTGATCGGGGCCGCTAGCGGCGGGCCGCGCCTGCTGGCCGATGCGGACTGTGTCCTGCTGGCGGGAGCAGCGGTGGATTACCGGCTGGGGTTTTTGCAGCCTGGGGCGATCCGCAACGGAGCCCGCGTGGTGCGCGGCTGGCGCGGCGTGCGCGGCCTCGAACCGGCCCGGGCATGGCTGGCCGAAGCGCAGCGGCGGCGGGACGAGTTCCGCCAGTCCGTGGAGCGCACGGCGGCGGCGCAGGCGCAACAGGGACTGCACGCGGTACACATCGTGGCGGCCCTGCGGGAGGTGCTGCGCGACGAGTCTCTGCTGCTGGTGGACGGAGGCAGCATCGGACAGTGGTTCCACCAACTGCTCTGCGACCACTACCCCGGCCACTGGCTGACCTGCGGCCGGAGCGGCGTGGTGGGATGGGGGCTGGGCGGGGCCATGGGGGCGCGCGTGGCGTATCCGGATCGCCCTATCCTGCTGCTTTCGGGCGACGGCAGTTTCACTTTCACAGTGGCGGAACTGGAGTGCGCTGTGCGGCAGCGGCTGCCATTCGTGGCCATCGTGGCCGACGACCAGGGTTGGGGCATCACCCGGACGGGGCACGTCCAGCAGTTCGGAGAGGCCATCAGCAGCGCCCTGGGCGCCGTGGCTTTCGACCGGCTGGCGGAATCGCTGGGCGCGCGCGGCCGGTGCGTCACGCGGCCGCAAGACCTGGCTCCGGCGATCCGGAGCGCGCTGGCCGAACCGGCCGTAACTGTGCTTCACGTCCCCGTCGTGGGTGGCAACCCCTAGCGCATCAGTGCGTGGACCTGCCGCCCCAGGCTCGCAGCAGCGCGCAGAACAGCATGCCTATGGTAAGCAGAACCAAAGTACTGGGTTCGGGGATGGGTGCGACGTGGTTCTGACCCCGCCCGCTGTCCCCGGCGCCGCGGTGGCCGAGCGGAGGCTGTGGATCGTGTCCGGAGCCGTCCCGGGCTTCATAATCAGAGCCGCCGAAGCCCTCGAAAAAGAAGCCCCAACGCTGGAACTCCCCGCTGCCGGGGAGACCGTGGGTCAAGGTCAGGGGTGGCCAGGCATTGATCCAGTACCATCCGTAGATCGAACCCGGGCCGCCTTCCTCGCCGGTTCCCCCCATGTACACGGTGTACCGGCTGACAATCCAGTCGGTCGCGTTGCCACCCGAGGACCCCGGGCCGCAGCCCAGGTCGGTCATCCGGTAAACCGGGTTGGCGGCAGCCGCGGAGATCGAAGACAAAGCAAATATGACGATCGACGCTACACGCAAGTATGTGCACCTCGCAAGAAGCTCTCGATCCCCACGTTAGTGGCAAACGGCTTGATTTTAAAGAGCTACCACGCCCAGTTCGGTACGGGAGTATTGATAAGGGAACTTTCTTAGCGCGAGTTACGTTATCTTTGTTCGAACGGAGAACGTATGTTCTGTACCAAGTGCGGCAACGAGCTTTCCGAGAAAGATCGCTTCTGCCCGCAATGCGGCCACGCTACGGAAGCGGCGCCGGCCAGCGGTCCGGCGGCCGCGGCACGGCTGACGCTGGACGTAGAGAATAAGAAGATCGCCGGGGTCTGCGCCGGGTTTGCGCGCTATTTGGGGATCGATGTGATCCTGGTGCGGATCGTGTGGCTGGTGCTGGCGATTTCGGGCGGCGTGGGAGTGATTGCCTACCTGGTGGCCTGGATCCTCATGCCCAAGGAGCGCCCGGCGGCGCCCGCGGCGGCCTCCGAGTTTGCGGGCCAGCGGGGCTGACGCGCGCTAGTGCGGTGGCCGGCGATTGATGGGCCGGAACGGGCAGCGCCTCTTGAACTCGGCGAAATCCACTTCGATGCCCAGACCGGGGCGCTCTGGCAGGGCCACGAGGCCGTTCTTCTGTACCGGATAGGTGCCGCGGGTCAATTCCACGTACAACGGGTCGTCCTCCGCCTCCCATTCCTGAATCAGGAAATTGCGGCAGACCGACATCACCGCCAGGGAAGCCACGTGGCCGATGGGGCCGCTGCACTGGTGGGGAGCGATTTCCGCGCCGAAAGTTTCGGCCAGGGCGGCGATCTTGCGCAGCTCGGTGATGCCGCCGGCGTGCAGCACATCCGGTTGGATGATCGCCGCGCCTTTGGCTTCGAGCAACTGGCGGAACTCGAAGCGGGAGAACAGGCCCTCGCCCGTGGCGATGGGCACGGGGCTGGCGGCGGCCACTTCGCCCAGGGCAGCGGGATTCTCGCGCCAGGTGGGCTCTTCCAGGAAAAGTGGCCGGTAGGGCGCCACGGCGCAGGCAAACTGGATCGCCGAGCGGGTGCTGAAGGACTCGGCCGCTTCCAGGCAGATATCCAGGGAGAAGCCTACAGCCTTGCGGAGAGCCTCGAGCTCCGCGGTGGCCTGGGCGATGCGCTCGGCTTCCGGCCCTTCGAGCGGCACGGTGTATTTCACCGCGGTCCAGCCCTGCTGGCGGGCCCGCATGGCATGCGCCGCGAAGGACTCGGGAGAGCGGGGAGAGAAACTCGCGTGCCAGTGCGTGAAGTAGACCCGCAGTTGGCGGTGGATGGGCCCTCCCAGCAGACGCCACACGGGCACACCCAGGCGCTTCCCTTCGATATCCCACAGGGCCATGTCCACGGCCGAGAGCGCCGTATTGGCCACCGGGCCGTTGCGCCAGCGGGAGTCCCGGTAGTAGGCCCGGTCCCAGTGATCCTCAATGCCGGAAGGATCCAGCCCGGCGATCTTCTCCTCCAGCCAGCGCAGTCCGGCCTCCACCATGTCGGCGCGGTTTTCGAGCGTAGCTTCCCCGAGCCCCGTGATCCCGCCGTCGGTATGCACTTCCAAAAAGACCAGGTCGCGCCAGCGCAGGGTGACCTTGTGAATGTCGAAGCGGGTGACTTTGAGGCCGGCGGTGCCCGCCGCGGCCCGCCACGGTAGCGCCAGGCCGAGCGCTCCGAAGCACTGCCGTCGCGTGAGGGTGCCCATCTCCGCGGGCCATTGTAATACAGTGTGGCTATGCGACTCACGCTGCTGCTGTGCTGCGCGCTGGCCGCGGGCGCGCAGGTGCGCTACGACCTGCTGCTCAAGGGCGGGCACGTCATCGATCCGAAGAACCACATCGACGCCGTCCGGGATGTGGCCATCGTGGGAGGCCGCATTGCGGCGGTGGCCGCGGACATCCCCGCCGCGCAGGCGCACAAGGTGGTCGACCTTTCCTCGCTGTACGTGACGCCGGGCCTGGTGGACATCCACACGCACGTGCTCACCATGAGCGGGCTGCGCGGCTCGCTCAAGGAGGACCAGAACGTCTGGGCGGACAGCCACACCTTCCGCAGCGGCGTAACCACGGTGGTCGACGCGGGCAGTTCCGGATGGCGCAGTTTCGAGGCGCAGAAGGCTCGCATCCTGGACCACTCGCGCACGCGCATCCTGGCGATGCTGAACATCGTGGGCGGCGGGCAGGTCGGCGGCGCGGGCGAGCAGAACACCGCCGACATGGATCCGGAGGCCACCGCGCGCATGGCGCGGCGCTATCCGGGGATCATCGTGGGAGTGAAGACCGCGCATTATCAGGGACCGGATTGGACGCCGGTGGAGCGCGCCGTCCAGGCCGGCACGCTGGCGCACATTCCCGTGATGGTGGATTTCGGCGTCTTCCGCCCGGAGCGTCCCTACCAGGAACTGGTGCTGAAGAAGCTCCGCCCGGGGGATATCTCCACGCACACCTACCTGGCGCGCGCGCCGCTGCTGGACGACCACGGGCGCGTGCTGCCGTATTTGTTCGAAGCGCGCAAGCGCGGCGTGATCTTCGACGTGGGACATGGCGGCGGAAGCTTCGTGTTCCGGCAGGCGGTGCCGGCCATCCGCGGCGGATTCCTGCCCGACTCCATCTCCACGGACCTGCACACCGAGAGCATGAATGCCGGGATGAAGGACATGCTCAACGTGATGTCGAAAATCCTCAACATCGGCGTGGCGCTGCCGGAGGTGATCCTGCGCGCCACCTGGAACCCGGCGCACGAGATCCAGCACCCTGAGCTGGGCAACCTCTCGCCGGGGTCTCCGGCGGACGTGGCCGTGCTGCGCCTGGAACGCGGGCGCTTCGGCTTCGTGGACTCGTTCGGCGCCCGGATGACCGGCACCCGGAAGTTGGTCTGTGAGCTGACGGTTCACGATGGGCAGGTGGTCTGGGACCTGAACGGCATCACGCGCGAAGAATGGACGAAGCTGGGCGCCTACGACCGGATGGAGGACCGGAGCTGGGACTCCACGTTCGGGCCGCGCTAGAAGCCGTCGCGGCTCGGCAACATCCTGCAATCACGAGCACTCAGTTAAGGGGCTGGCCGAGTTGCTACCCGCCCATTCGTTGACCCTCAAGGATGGGTGCCTCACCATGAAGCGCTACCGGAACCTCGCGTACGGAGGCCCATCCCGTCTCGCGGAGCAAGACGCAGCCGAGCAACTCGCTGCACTCCTTTATGATGCGACTCGCATCCGGCTCCACAGCGATGTCCCGGTCGGAGCCTACGTGAGCGGCGGCCTCGATTCGTCTGTGATCGCCGCGACGATGCGGAAGATCCATGGTGGCCATTTCAGGACCTTCTCCGTGCGCTTCGAAACGCCGTCCTTTGACGAGGGTTTCTATCAGCGGCAACTGGTCCGGCAGATCGAATCGGACCACTATGAGTTGCATTGTTCGAACGCGGAGATCGCAGGCCGGCTGCCCGAAACCATCTGGCACCTGGAACAGCCGGTCGTCCGCCTTGCGCCTTATCATCTGCTATCATCTGACACCGCTCTCGTTAAACCCCAAGGCCTCCGATTCGAGGGCTATCAAGCACCACGGCCCGAATCCATTCTGCGGACGCAGGCGCAAGGCGTCCTAAACCTCCAGGCGCGCGTGATCGAGTTGGATCGGAAGTACTGCGATGTCATCGTGCGGAGGTGGGAGGCGATTACAGGGGCCAGGCACGATGGGAGGGGTGAGCGCCGGAACGGGTATTCCACGATAACGCCATCCGCCGATCGGAAGCGGCGAGTTCTCAAACAACGGCGACTTCTTGCTCGTGTTTTGCCTTTCACTCTAGGGGCGCCAGAACGATCGCTGAAGGTGATAGTGTGGCGGGCGGCGGGTTCGAAGGTGGCGTCGTGGGTCCAGTCGCCACGGAAGACGATGGGGCGAAATCGTCCTTGAGTCCGGGCCGGGCAACGAGGGCGGGCTTGGCAGGCTGCCGGGGCATTTCGCGCGGCAGGGTTTCGTGATAGGTTCGGAATAGCCGGTAGGGACGTTGGCCATGGCCAATCGCACCAAGATCCTGATGGTTCAGCCGGATCGACCGCTTCTGCGGCTGCATCTCATGGAGTTGAGACGCGCCGTATCGGACCAAAAGCTGGATCTGGAGTCGGTCTCGACGGCCGCTTTTGCCAATTCGGCTCTGGACGAGATCTACGAGCAGGCTGAGGCTGCGGGTCTGATCGTGGTGGATGTCACGGATTCGACTTCCGCGGCCATGTACCTGTTGGGCTACGCGCATGCGAAGCAGAAGGCCGTCCTGATCATGTACGACATGGCCGAGCCCGTGGCGTTCGATGCCAGTGGCGTCCCGGCATTCCGCTACAGCCTGGAGTCAGCCGAGGCCTTCCTCGAGGGGTTTCGGATCGCGATAGCAGACGCGCTCATGGACCCTTCCCGCTACCGGAACAAGCTCCAGCGCGGATCCACGGGAGCCGGTGTCTTCATCAGCTATTCCCGCAAAGACAAACACTTCCTCGAACGCTTGCAGGTTCACCTTAGAGCGCAGCACATCGATTTGTGGGACGATACCCGGATCCAGGTAGGGCAGCAATGGCAGAAAGAGATCGAGGCGGCCCTGAAGCGGTGTAAAGTGGCGATCATACTGGCCTCGGCCGACTACCTGGCTTCGGAGTTCATCGTCAGCAACGAACTTCCGGCGATTCTCACCAGGGCCGAGTCCGAACACACCTTGATCATTCCCGTCATTGCCTCGCCGTGCGGGTTTACACGCGATCCGATACTGAAGCACTTTCAGGTGATCCATGACCCGAGCAACACCTTAGCCGAGATGACGGAAGTGGAGCAGGAACGCGTATTCGACAAGGTCTGCCAAGCCATCGAGGTTTTTGGACGCGGCGCGGCGCGGGCCGCTGGCGAATCCTGACGATCGGCTGAACCTGGTGTTAAAAAGTGGTGTCCTTGCTGACGCGTTCCGCGCTTCGCCAAAACGCTGCGATGGACTTGGCATCGAGGAACGCAACGGCGACCGAGGCTTCAAAGGAATTGGTAATGGAAGGATAATCAGGGAGCCGTACACCTCCGTACTGAAGGGACTGCAAAACGGTGACGCAGGGCTCCTCGTCGGCTGATTCCACGGCCGGGATGATGTTTTCATAAAACATCCGGCAATATTCTCGTGCGATAGCCTCGGCAGGCTGGCGGGCCGTCTTGGGATAAAGGCGACTCACCTTGGCCTCGAGAAGTTCGGTCGCATAGCTGGAGGACTCGGGCTGGAAATGGCTGTATTCGTCGAGGTAACGCTTGATGTAGTCGCGGACGACGAAAAAACGATCCAAGCGCTCTTTGACTTTTCGGTCCGCCAGTAAATCGCGAATCCGGTCACATGCCTGCCAGTAGTGCTGCGCACGCGCGCTGGCGTGCGACCAGAACTGTTCTTGCTCCCGCTTGTCGATCCAGTTGAAATAGGCGAGAATCTGCTTGACTTCGTCGAGCCACACGTTTTCCAGGCGCCAGAAACACTCGGGCTTCAAATCGGTGAGCCGCAGGTCGCCCAACAATACGCTGGTGGCGTTCAGGATCGAGGCGTTTCGCCAGTCCTCGTCTCTTTCCTGCTGTGTGCTCGACACGAGATAATCCAGGGCCGGGAGGTATACCAGAGCGCTTGCCTTTCGCTCACGGCTGATGATCAGAGCCCAGTTTCGAATCGCATCCTCAAATTGCACGTCGGATATGGGGGTAGGGGGATCGGCAGGCATTAATGGGGTGCGCTCCAGGGTGAAATTATACTGCGTTCTCAAGCCACGGTTAGCGAAAAAAAATAACGGGTCCTGACTCGAACCGAACGGGAAGGGGGAGTACTCCTCAGCATTCCGAGGTGAACGACTGGAGGGGCTGGCAGCGCTAGTCCGTGGGCTCGACCCGGGAATGGAGCTGAGCTGAGAGTCTGAGCCTCTCTTCGCGAAGCTTGTTTCGAACCACCGCCAACTTGGCCGAGATTCGCGCGTCGCTTTGCTTCCGAGCCTGCTCGATCATGGTATCGAGTTGCGTCGGTCTAGTCTTTTCCATGCTTGCGATCATCTTTCTCCTACGGACCTATCGGCCAAATTCGGCTGACACAATACCCCTCTATCGCTGGCCAACAGACTCAAACACGTTATGATAGGCGCAGTCCTTCGCCTGCGTCAAGCCCGCATCAGTTTATTAAAGAGCACGATAGCACATGCTGGCCTCTTTGCACTCTATAAACAGTGCATTTGAGCGGCCATTCGAATCAGATGAATCGGTGTCTTAAGAGGCGCCGTACGGCTGGTCCGCGCGTTTTCGCACTATTGCCAAGCCTCTGAAAATAAAAGGCGTGCGCCAGGATAGAGCTCACCACTGGGGAGGAGTGCCCCGCGGGGAAATTCTTTGGGTTGTCGAATTTCTCGACTTACGACCGACTTTTTCGAATCTGCTCTCAAGTGCAGGCGCGTCGGCACGTCTGAGGGGTAGCAAGGATGGGCCGTTTGAGTTTGCCGAGTCTCTCTCCTGAGAGATGCTGGCGACCGGCCCCAGGATCTCGAAGCCACCAGTAGCGTCGTGGAGCATCAGGATGGCGATGCCAAGGTCGAGGTCGTGGGACATCATCCCGAACTCGGGGTGGTAGCGCAGCCAGGGCGCCTCCGTGGCTGGCGCGGGCTTGGCCGGCGCGCGCTTTGGCTTGGTGGTGGTTCGCTTCATGATCAGCAGTCCTTCAGGCAGTCGGCCTTGGCGGTCTCGATGATCTGGTCGAGGTCTATGCCGGTCATCGCGGCCAGTCCGCTGTACCTCAACGGCATTCCCGCATCGCCGGCAAACGAACACGAGAAGTTCATCCCAACCCGGAAGTAACGCGTTAGGTGCACCACAATGCGGGCAGGCAACTGCACAGCCCGAGCGCCGCCATCGCGTTCCTTTTCCCTTCGGCAGCGTTCCCGCAAGCCGCTTCCCACACAGCTCGTGCGGCCCGGTAACTTGCTACCACCTCGTAGTTCCCCTCTCGCAAGGCGAGATCCTCGGCCCTGCTTGATAACCTCCGCGCATCCTGCAACCGGCCCGAACGAGCCTGAGCAAGAGCCTCCGCGTGCGCCACCCAGTGTTCCGCTCCATGCCTGCCCTTGGCCAGAGCCACGGCCCGGTCCATCTGGTCCTCGTCCCCCGTTAAGACCGCAATGTTGTATCGCATCACCAGAAAATAAGCGTTCTCCAGCTTGCGTTCGGAAGCTTGCTGAACAGTGCTCTCGGCATCCTCGAAGCGACCCAGGAAGAAATAGCTCGACGCAAGGCTGCTATCTCAGTGACTGAGCCGCGACCGTCAGGAAGCGGTTGAAACTCGCGGAAGTACACCTGTTTGGTTCCGGCTACGCCGCGCTAAGCACCGGGCTAGCGGAGCTGGACCTGGGCCATGACCGTGGGAGGACGCCGGCCGTCGGTCGCCCGCACGATGACCATCGCGCTGGACCAGGTGACCCGGTTGGTGGCCGCCGTCTGGCCGTTGGCCAGGATCTCTTGATCCGCCACCAGGCGGAAATCATCGGGCAGCGGATCCGGGGTTGAGAAGCCGACCCG
The DNA here is from genome assembly GCA_021324015.1 of Solibacteraceae bacterium. GTDB lineage: Bacteria > Acidobacteriota > Terriglobia > Bryobacterales > Bryobacteraceae > JAJPJX01. The sequence continues at coordinate 144,189 of JAJPJX010000162.1, forward strand.
ATCATCGAAGTCTCCCCGCGCCGCCGTGCGATAGGTGCCGGTACGGATCTGTGGCACAAGACCGTATGGATCTTCGACGGCCGTAAAGCGCTCCGTGATGGCCGCGTTCGGCACCGGGGTGGTTCCGGCCATCAGCCGGTAGCGAATGTGTAAGCGGCCGCCATGGCTGCCGCGAGGGATCGTGGCGCCGTCGTCCTGCGCAAAGATCAGGATTGCCTGCATGGTTGGAGGCCTCCGTTTCCCTACACCGACTGGTGACTTTCCCCGGGGAAACGTTGCGTCCTGGTGGCGTGTGGTTTCAGACCTGGGGCTGCCTGTTCCATTCGGTTGAAACAGCGGCAAATAAACTTCTTGACTGTTATCACAAATTGCAATAATATTATTGCTATTAGTGATATGAGACTCGGCGAGAAGATCCGGTACCTGCGCGAGGTGGAAGGCACCCTGCGCGGCCTGGGCCGCGAGTTGACGCAGCTCGAAGTGGTCCGCCTGTTGGCCAAGGAACTGGGCAAGTCCATCAGCCAGTCCTACCTGTCGCAGATCGAAAGCGGCGCCCGCCCGCACCTGACCAACGACACGCGCCTGTTGCTGGCAAAGTTTTTCAAGGTCCACCCGGGCTACCTGGTGGACGATCCGGAAGGCTACCAGACGGAGCTGATCTCGGACATCGGGGCGCTGGAGGACAAGCTCGACTTGTGGCTGATCAACGGGGCGGAGCGTTTCCGGCGCGACCCGGCGGTGAGCCACGCGCTGCTCACGGTGGCGCGGCACAGCGATTCGCGGCAGTGCCTGGTGTTGCTGGGCGCCATTCTGGAGACGCCGGGGCTGGCCGAGCGCCTGCTGCAGGTGCTGCGTCCGGGCCCGGCGCCCGCGGGCGAACCGCTCAAAGAAAGGAGGCGTTCGTCATGACCTGGCCGGACTTTTATCTGATCTGCTTTTTCCTGGGCTTCGGTCTCAGCCTGGTGGCGCTGGTGGCCGGCTCAGCGCATTTGCACCTACCGGACCTTCACGTGCATGTGGACGCCCCGCACCTGCATGTCCCGGACGGGGGAGCCAACGGCGCGGCGCCGGTCAACTTCGGGACCATCGCCGCGTTTCTGGCGTGGTTCGGGGGGACCGGGTTTCTGCTCTCCCGCTATTACGGCGTCTGGTTTCTGCTGGCGCTGGGAGTGGCCACGCTCAGCGGCTTGGGCGGAGCGGCCGTCGTGTTCTGGTTCCTGGCCCACGTGCTCACCTCGCGGGAAGAGAACCTGGATCCCGCCGACTATGAGATGGTCGGCGTGTTAGGCACCATCAACAGCCCCGTGAGGGCTGGCGGCACCGGCGAGCTGGTTTTCTCCCAGGCCGGTGTGCGCCGCGTTTCGGCCGCGCGCAGCGAGGACGGCGCCGCCATCCCCAAGGGCACGGAAGTCGTAGTCACGCGCTACGAGAAAGGAATCGCCTACGTGCGGCGCTGGGAAGACCTGGCTGGTCCTCGGCGCTCCGCGGAGGATCCGCAATGAACGTTTCCGAGCTGTTCGTGATTGTCGGCCTGATTGTTCTGGCCGTGTTGTTTGCGAAGGAGAAAGTATGAGCACGGATGTGTTTGTGATCGGCAGTTTGATGCTTCTGGCCATCCTCTTCCTGATGGCCATGTTCGCCCGTCTGTACCGCAAAGCCGGCCCGCACGAGGCCCTCGTGGTCTACGGCTTCCGCGGCACGCGCATCGTCAAGGGGCGAGGCACGGTGATCTTTCCGATGGTGGAGAATTGCCGCTGCCTGTCGCTGGAGCTCATGTCGTTCGACGTAGCGCCCCAGCAGGACCTCTACACCCGCCAGGGCGTGGCCGTGACGGTCGAGGCGGTCGCCCAGATCAAGGTGAAATCGGACCCGGAGTCGGTCCAGACCGCCGCCGAGCAGTTCCTCACCAAGACGCCGCAGGAGCGCGAAGGGCTGATCCGGCTGGTGATGGAAGGGCACCTGCGCGGCATCATCGGCCAGCTCACCGTGGAAGAGATCGTGAAGCAGCCGGAGATGGTGGGCGACCGCATGCGCTCCACCTGCGCCGACGACATGAGCAAGATGGGTCTGGAAGTCATTTCCTTCACCATCAAGGAGGTCCGCGACAAGAACGAGTACATCAGCAACATGGGGAGGCCGGACATCGCGCGCATCCGGCGCGACGCCGACGTGGCCGCCGCCGAAGCCGAGCGGGACACGGCCATCAAGCGCGCCGAGGCGCAGCGGGCCGCTGCCGTGGGCAAGGCCTTGGCCGACCAGGAGCGCGTGCTGGCAGAGACGCTCTCGCAAGCCAAGCAGGCCGAAGCCACTCGCGACCTGGAGATCAAGAGGGCCAATTTCACCGAGACCATCAAGAAGCAGCAGGCGCAGGCGGACAAAGCCTACGAGATCCAGACCAACGTCATGCAGCAGCAGGTGGTGGCTGAGCAGGTGCGGATCCAGCAGGTCGAAAAGGAGCGCGAAATCGACGTGCAGGAGGCCGAGATCATGCGCCGGGAACGGGAGCTGATCGCCACCGTCCTGAAACAGGCCGAGATCGAGCGCAAACGCATCGAGACCCTGGCTGAGGCCGAACGCCAGCGCCTCATCACCGAGGCGGAGGGCCAGGCCGCGGCCATCCGCGCGCAGGGCGAGGCCGAGGCCGAGATCATCTTCAAGAAAGGCGAGGCGGAGGCCCGCGCTATGAACGTGAAGGCCGAAGCGTACCAGCAGTACAACCAGGCGGCCGTGATCGACAAGCTCATCACCGGCCTGCCCGAGGTGGTGCGCGCGCTCTCGGCGCCGCTGGCCAATGTCGACAAGATCACGGTAGTATCGACCGGCGACGGCCACGCCGCAGGCCTGCACAAAGTCACCGGAGACATCTCGCAGATCGCCGCACAGGTGCCGGCGCTGTTCGAAACCCTCTCCGGAATGCGTCTGTCGGATTTGTTAGGCAAGATCCGGACCATCGGGGACAGCACCCCGCGGCCGGACAAGCAATAGTGGGAAAGGAGCCCCGTCATGGCATTATTGGAACGTGTCGCGACCCTGATTCGCGCCAATCTCAACGAGCTGATCGATCAGGCCGAGAATCCCGAAGTGATGATCAAGCAGGTGATCCTGGACATTCAGAACCAGTTGATGCAGGTCAAGACCCAGGTCGCCATCGCGCTCGCCGACCAGCACATGCTGGAAAAGAAGGAGAAGGAGAACCAGGAGAAGGCCGCCGACTGGGGACGGCGTGCCGAGATGGCGGTGGATAAGGGCGAGGACGAGCTGGCGCGCGCCGCCCTGGAACGCTCCGTGAGTTACCGCAACCTCGCGGAGGGCTTCCGCCAGCAGGCCGCCGACCAAAAGCTTCAGGTGGAGGACCTGAAGAGCGCGCTGGGCAAGCTGGAACAAAAGCTGGCCGAAGCGGAGGCCAAACGGGACCTGCTCATCGCGCAGCACCGCCGCGCCCGAGCAGTCCGCCGGGCCGGCGAGGCCCAGGCGGGCGCAGGCGGCGGCTCCAGTGCCGCCACCTGGGAGCGCATGCAGGACAAAGTCGAGCGCGAGGAGGCTCTGGGGCAGGCCGCCTCGGAACTGGCCAAGGAGGACCTGGAGCGCAAGCTGGCGGCGCTGGAGAAGCAGGACGAAATCGAGCGCATGCTGCAGGAACTCAAAGCGCGGCGGCGGCCGTAGGCCGGAGGGCGCGCCGCCGGCCCGTTTAATCGCCGCCGTTTTGTTTGACAAATCCGCCAATTAAAGGGAAAATTGTCGCACGGCAGACTTAGAAATTCGGAGGAGTTAAGCGGAATTTCCGTCCTCCGGTGCCGGGCGCGCCTGGCGGATAAACGGCGGTGCAAAGCGGCAAAATAACGCGGATTTTCCTACACACCGACCAGCCCGTGCTGGCCCGGGGCCTGGAAGCCATTTTGTCCGGCACCGGGCGCATGACCCTGGCGGGCATGTGCGCCGAGGTGGAGCGCCTGCCGGCGGCGCTGGCCGCGGCCCGGCCGGACATCCTGCTGCTGGACCTCACGCCGGAGGTGAACTTCGGCGTATTGAGTGACCTGCGGCGGACGGTGGCCGATTGCAAGATCGTCCTCTGGGCGCACGACATTCCCATGGAGCTCGCCTACCAGGCGCTGGGGTTGGGGATCTCCGGCATTTTGCGCAACACGCTGCCCGCCGACACCCTGGTGGCTTGCCTGGAGCAGGTGCGCAGCGGCGGTTTGTGGTATGAAAAATCGCTCACCGACCGCCTGTTTTCGGCGCGCCGGGTGGTGCTCACTAAGCGCGAAAGCCAGCTCGTGGATCTGCTTTCCCAAGGCATGAAAAACCGGGAGATCGCTAGCGCGCTATTCATCTCCGAAGGCACGGTGAAAGTATATTTGTCGCGCTTATTTCATAAAGTCGGAGTGAAAGACCGCCTGGAACTGGCGCTGTTCGGGCTGAAGAACCTGACGGCGCACGGAGGCGCGGAGAAGACGCCGCGAGGGCGCGCGGGCGGCGCCCACGGCCTGCGCTCTCTCGTGCTGGCCAAGGAGCGGCGCCCGGCGCCGGTCCGCACGCTTCCGGAAGGCGGCTCCCGGCCGCGGCCTTCTGCCTGAGACGCGGCGTCCTGTCCCGGCGGCGCGGAATGCGTTATCGTAGTCGCATGCTCAGGAGGAGGGATCTTCTGATGGCCGCCGCCGCGCCCCTGGCCGCCGCACCGGGCGGCATGTACTTGTGCATGCACCAGACCACTTCGGCGGCCGCGGGTTTCCGCAAGTCGCTGGAGGGCTATGCCCGGGCGGGCATCCGCTACGTGGAGATCATTCCTCCGCAGTTTGAGGAGTTCGTGCGGCAGGAAAGCGTGGCGGCGGCGCGCCGCCTGCTGGCCGACCTGGGCCTGAAGGCGGTCTCAAGCGGCGGCGTGCGCGGCCTGTGGGAGCCGAATCCCGAGCGCGCCAAGGCTCTCGACGACCTCAAGGCGAAAGCCGAAATGATCGCCGCCCTGGGAGTGGATCGCATGGTGTGTCCCTGCGCCGCCACAGCCAAGTACACCACCGAGGACTACCGCCGCGGCGTGGACCACCTGCGCGAGGCAGGCGAAGTCGTCAAACCGTTCGGGGTGGCGGCCGTGGTGGAGTTCATGCGCGGCTCGACGTTCATCGGCACGCTGCCCACAGCCCTGCAGATGGTCCGCGAGGCGGGCCACCCCAGCGTGCGGCCCATGCTGGACTGCTACCATTTCTGGGCGGGGCTCAGCAAGTTCGAGGACCTGGAGCTGATCCGGCCGGGGGAGATCCATCATGTGCATTTCCAGGATGTGCCGGACATGCCCCGGGAACTCCTGGATAATGGCACCCGCGACATTCCGGGCGAGGGCGTCTCGCCGTTGCTGCGCATCCTCCGCAAGCTGAAGGAAAAAGGCTACTCCGGCCCGCTCTCGGTGGAGTTGTTCTATCCGCAATTCCAGAAGGGCGACCCCTACGAGGTGGCTCTGCGCATCCGCCGCAAGGCCGAGCCTCTGCTCCGCGAGGCGCAGGTGCTGTGACCTCTCCGGGGGACGGCCCGCCGCCCGCGGTTTCCGAGGTGGCCATCCGCGCTGAAAACCTCAGCAAGGTCTACCGCTCCGGGGACACCGATCTGGTGGTTTTCGACCATCTGAGCCTGGAGGTGCGGCGCGGCGAGCGGCTGGCCCTGGTAGGCGCTTCCGGCGCCGGCAAGTCCACGCTGCTGCACCTGTTAGGCGGTCTGGACAGGCCCACAAGCGGTACGATATACTACGAAGCGAAGGATATCTCAGGACTCGCGGATTCGGAACTGGCGGCTTTCCGCAATCAAGAAATCGGGTTTGTCTGGCAGATTCACTATCTCCTGCCGGAGTTTACGGCGCTGGAGAACGTGATGATGCCGTTGCTGATTCGGGGTGTGCCACATACGACAGCAGCCTCCGAGTCACGAGCGAGGTTGGATGAAGTCGGGCTGGGAGCACGGGCCAATCACCGGGCGGGAGAACTGTCCGGGGGGGAGCAGCAGCGTGTGGTCCTGGCGCGCGCTCTGGCCGGCAAGCCCGCGTTTCTGCTCGCCGATGAGCCTACGGGCAACCTGGATTTCAGGACCGGCGAGATGATTTTCCAACTCCTGGAGCGTCTGCACCGAACCCACCATCTCACGTCGGTTTTCGTCACTCACAACTGGTCATTTGCGCGGCGGTGCGAACGCGTCCTGATGCTGGAAAGCGGCGCCCTGGTACCGGCGGACAAAGGTCCCCCGGATCCCGGGATGCACGGGTAGTATCTTGTAAGTTAGGGGGCGTCACGGTCTATGTTTGAGCGTTATACGGAGAAAGCGCGAAGGGTGATCTTCTTCGCCCGGTATGAGGCCAGCCAGTTCGGCAGCCCTTATATCGAAACCGAGCACCTGCTGCTCGGCTTGCTGCGCGAGGACAAGGCGCTGGCCAACCGGTTCCTGCGGTCTCACGCGGCGGTGGAGTCCATCCGCAAGCAGATTGAAGGGCACACCACCATCCGGGAAAAGGTTTCCACCTCCGTAGACCTGCCCCTCAGCCACGAGTGCAAGCGCGTGCTGGCGTACGGAGCCGAGGAAGCCGAGCGCCTGAACCACAAGCACATCGGCACCGAGCACCTGCTGCTGGGCCTGCTGCGCGAGGAGAAGTGCTTCGCGGCGGAGATTCTGCACGAGCGCGGCCTGCGGCTTTCCACCATTCGCGAGGAACTGGCCCGCTCGCAGTCGGAAAAAGTATCGTCCAGCCGTCCCAAAGAGAGTTCCCTGCTGGCCGAATTCAGCCGGGACCTCACGCAGGCGGCCATGGACAACGCCCTCGATCCGCTGATCGGGCGGGATTTCGAACTGGAGCGCGTGGTGCAGATTCTGTGCCGCCGCACCAAGAACAACCCGGTGCTGATCGGAGAGCCGGGCGTGGGCAAGACCGCCATCGTGGAAGGCCTGGCGGAGCGCATCGCCGAGGGCGACGTGCCCTCCTTCCTGGCCGACAAGCGCATCCTGGCGCTGGACCTCTCCCTCATCGTGGCCGGCACCAAGTACCGCGGCCAGTTCGAAGAGCGCCTGAAGACCATCATGAAGGAGTTGATGGAGAACCAGAACGCCATCATCTTCATCGATGA
>JAJPJX010000033.1 GCA_021324015.1 Solibacteraceae bacterium
ACCCGCAACAGCCGGGCTACCTGTTTCTCATCGAGAAGCTCCATTTCGCACCTCTGCGCCAAGGTGCGAAAACTCGATGGCAGGGCAGAGTTCTCGGTGAAAACTCTGGCAACTAGTTCAAAACAAAAGTAAGAAAAATGTTCCTGCGGAACGCCGAAAACTCGGCGGCCGCCTCAGAACTTGTAGGAAGGCCCGCAGCCGAGCTGGAACGCCGTCTGGTAACCCGCCGCCGTCGCGGGAATCGGATCCCCATCCGGATCTGAAAGTGCTCGCGGAGACGCTTGCGGATGGTCTCGACGTGCTTCTGCGTCTTGGCCCACTGGCGGGCCTGGACCTCGAGCGCCCGGTGCAGCTCCTTGTCGCGATCCCTGGCCGGCTTGAGGACCGGCTCCGGGACCTGACGGTCCGGTTTCCGAAGCACGCCCTTGTTTTCCGCCATCGCCCGGAGCAGGACCCACGCCTGATCCGGCTTCCCGTTCCGCTTGTCCTCAAACCCGAACTCGGCGTAGTTCATCGTGGAGTATTCGTCGCCACACTTCACCTGGACGCGCTCTTCGCTCAAGAAGATGATCGAGACATCTTTGTCCCACGCGAGTGGCGGTGGTTCCAGTTCCGGCTGCGGCGCCTCCGGCGAGGGCTGCATCAGCGCCTTCCGGTCCTGCTTCTTCCGGGCGAGCGCCTCCTCCAGTTCCCGCTTGGCTTCGGCCTCCTCAGCGAGCATCTCCGGCGTGATGCGAGCACCTCCCATCCCCGCCGCCTCCCAGTTTCGCCGCCGCTCCAGCTCCGCCAGGTATCCCGAGCGCACGATGTCGAACAACGAATTCCGGTGCTCTGCGGCTGCGGCAGCCACGGCAGGATGATGATCCGCGTCGGCGGCCGCCTCTGCCAGGACTCTCTCTAACCAGGTGTTGAGATCCATCTCCGGGTCGAGCACCTGACCACCGATCAGTTCGAAAAGGCGCGCCTGCACCACTTCAGCCAAGTATGTCCGGATCGCCGCCTCCCGCTCCGCCCGCGCCTTTGGCTGGAACCGCGTCGGCTCCCGCCGCAAGAACGGCCGCAGGCGGCGGAGGGCGTCGGCTTTGACGAGGTCAAGGGTTCGACTCATTGCGAATCTTCGCTAGGATTCCGGTCCAGAAACTGGACGAAAAAGGCCAAGTCCGAAGCTGCTCGAATGGCCCAGACGGATCGGTCCTCTCACAGGCGCCGGAAACCAAAGCCGAAGCCAGTAACCACGGCGGTCACCAACGAAAGCCGTTTCGCTTCTCTGTCGTCGTGGCAAATGAACAGAGACCCATTCCGGATTTCTAACTTTCTCGACCATCGCCTGCTCCGCCTCGGCAAACCCTCGCAGAGATAGCTCACGCCGGACTTGATGCTCGATCGACTCACGCACCCGGGGTTTCCCTCCCCGCAAATGGTGTCGCGGAGGCACGTAAGGAGTAACGGAGGCCCATTCCGCGGCTGGGGCGCCATCGAAACCCGGAGGCGAGGGCACGGCCCGATCTAAGGGTACAAGGCGTACTTTCCAAACATCAGCCCGGTCGCCGGATACAGCCCAGGAGAATTGCCGGCCTGCCGCCTTCAGCAAAGCTTCCTGTTCGTTTTTGTCAAATGGGCGACCGTTCCGCCAAGCCACGAGTCGCACTGGTTCCCCGTCCTCACACCAGACCAGGTATTCCGTATGCTGGTGCCCCTTCAGTGGCTTTCCTTGTGCGTCTTTGCCGGCCATCTCAGCTACTGTTTCACGGGCGCGAGGAGGCGCTTTGCCCCAGGTGATCTGCGGGTCGCCGGTCAGTTTTCTAAGCATCTCCTTCAGAACGGCGCCGCGAAACCTTGCCGTCAGCCGGACGATGGCTCGGGCTTCCGGCGGCACGTTCCAGCCGATGGCGAACTGGATCAGGTTTGTTTCACGGTAGGATTTCCGTGGGGCCCCAGTTTCTCTCACGGTCGGCCTTGCCGGTGGTGTGGCGTACAAGAGCCGCGCACTTGGAGGTACAGTACGCTTTGCACCCTCCGGATCGTCGGTCACCCGCTCGATGTCTTTGCGTGTGGCAGTAGATTCTGGCACAAGCACAGGTACTGTTCCAGAAACCCGCCGCTCCATCAATGTGCAATTGGGTACCGGCGCTTGGGTGGGATCCGTCTCAACGGATATCCGCGTAAACGCCTCGGCACGGCCAAAGTAGGTCATTCGTTTGAGACATTCGTCAAGCGCCTCGGCGAGTCCGTCGTTCCACTGGTCACCTTCGAGGAACCACCAGATCGTGCCATCCCCGTCCGGCGGCAGGCAGACATAGTTGTCCTGAGCGAGGCTTGTGCTATAAGAGCGGACGGCGGCCTTCTTTCTCCCCTCGGGGTTCCATCCGAACTCCACAGGGAAATACTGGCGCAACGGAGATCCGCGCTGCGCTTGGGCCGGAAGATGAAACGCATACGAACTCGTGCAAAGCGCCTGGATCAGCGGATCGAGCCAGCCGTCCGCTCTCTGAGGATCCTCGCGCCACCATTGGTACCAGCGAGCCACAACTCCGCGAACGAGACGCCATGGGCTCGGCGGCCACTCGCCGTAGGGATCATCGAACGGGTTGACGCGCCACGGCGTGGCGTGAAAACGCCCGAGCGGAAAGGTCTGCTTGAGCACGATCCGCATGGTTTACTCGCCTTCTTCTGCATCGTCAGCGCCGTTTCCCTCGCCTTCCTCGTCTGGCTTCGGCTTTTCGTCCTCGTCTGCTTTACTCTCAGGTTCCAGCTCTTCCCGCGGCCAGAAGATATCGGTGACTCGGGGTTCCTGGAATCCCGCCTGGTTGATCGCGCTCTTGATGTCCACGTCAAGCGTGACTTCCTGACCTGCGTCGTCGGCGAGCCTAGCGCATTTCAGGTGGCAACCCGAGCGGAAACGGAAGGGCGTTTCGCACAGGCGCTGAATCTTCCACAACGCCAGAGCAACCAGAAACTTCTTTTGGGCGGACGTCAGACCGAGAGCGGCGCTGCCATTCTCCCTGCCGAATGACCGTGCGAGCGCCGAGTCAAGAATGAAGGTGGAGCGAATCTCGCGCGCTGTTGCATCGTCTACGGCGAAGATCGGCTGCCCCGATGTGGTCTTGCCGAGCCGGTCGAACTTGACTCCCGATCGGTCGACACGCGCGGCTCCGAAGGCTTCCAGGTGGGCGGTAAGAACGCGCGGGATCTTGATCTGCCACTGGGGGAACAGAACACCATGGACGAGTGCGTTGGGGTCGTAGCGGAAAATCGTCTTGAAGACGTCCCACCACTTTTCCGCCGGAGGATCCGCCCTCTTATTGCCGTCCAATCTGATCCCGAAATTCCCGGCCCCAGCCAATTCGTCACCGAAACTCTTGTCGCAGAGCGTGTCATCGTCCTTAATTCGTTGTGCGCCCTTGCCGTCCCACTTCAGTGACTTCTTGGGTCGATTGCCGAAGAAGTACGTCGAGGCGATTCGGTGGCCCTCTGTCAAACTCGTCAGTACCACTTCTCGGTTCTTGAGAGAGAGTTTGCCGTCCTCAAGATCGCCGGTTACACAGCGCAAATAGGGCATGCCCTGGAGCTCATCGACCAAGTCGTAATCGTGCGCTCCCCGCATGCAGAGCGCCTCCAGATGATTGGCCATGCTGGCGGCGCTGTCCACGATGCACACGTTTTCAACCGCGCCGCCACTTCGAGGCGCTTTGTAGATGACGTGCCCCACCTCGGGAAAACCGGCTGGCTGGAAGCGGTCGAGGCCAGCAACCGGTTCAAAGTAGGCGAACAGAACCAACGGTTCTCGTCTCTCCAAGACACCGCTTGGGGTAAGGGTTTCAGGCATAGGCGATCTCTCCTTTTTCCTTCTGTGGCCGAAGCCAGCGTTGAATGAGCAATCCTCGCTCGCGCACAGGAATCGTGAACAGAAACGACGCCAGCAACCGTTCAGGATCTTCGATAAACCAAGGCGCGTTGGTCTTGACCAGCCACGTCTTTGCCATTGCATAGCGGCTTATGGCAAGTGCCGCCGCGGCATCAGATTGTCCACTGCGAATGAGAGCGATCACTCTGCGCGCGGCTGCCGGCGTACGGGCACCGCTTTCCGGATCGAGCAGGTTGTCCCTGGAACCGGGCGGGTACACGGGTCGGAGATCGAACAGGGGCTGGAAGAGCCCGAACATCGCCAGCGCACCACTGACCGGAACGTTGCCGCCATGCCGGCCTCTTACTCTTGCGGCAACAGACTGCGGCACCGAGCGCCAGTCGAAGAGTGCGAGCCGTGAGAACCAGCGTTGCATCAACTGCTCATCGACTTGACCATCCAGCCACGCACTCACATCGTGAGCAGTTGCGGGCAGAAGAATGCGCGCCGGCGGCTCGTGGGGGAAAACGTCTTTGGCTGCCTTTTCCCAATCCAGCACGCGGCGCGTAAGGACATTGGCAAGAATGCGCGGCAGCTCTCCGGGGCCCCACACCCAGCGCAAAGGCGTTTGTTTGGGGTGCTGATAGCGGTTGTAATCCCACTCGACACCGAAGCGATACAGGGCAAAAGGCCGGGAGGCAGGAAAGCCGGAGACTGCGGCCAATGCCATGCGCGCCTCAAGCGGTGGCGCCTCAACGCCGAACAGTGCCGGAAGCCATTCAACCGGCAAGGGCTCCCAGGAAACCTTCCTTGCCCGATAGCCTTGATTACGATCCACTTTGTCCAAGGCAGTCACGACGGCATCCAGCAAGCTGCACGCTATCGCCGGATCCGACGGAGAGGCAGCCAGTTGGATCATGGCGCGCTCGATGGGCCCCCGCAGTCCGGCGAATCTCCAGCGCTGCCCCTTTTTCTCGTCGCGTGGCAAGCGCTCAACAAGTGCGAGGACGCGTTCGAGGACGCTTGCCAGCAGAGTCACTGCTTCGGTTGCTTGATTCGGGATCGCGCCCGTGGGCAAAAATATGCGCCCCTCAAAGCGTGGTTCAAATGTCTTCGCGCTAGTCGTGCGGCCCAAGGAAAAACGTAAGAAGCCGGTGACACCTGCATCTACACCACGTTCTACAATGGCGGCCGCAAACGCAGCCGGCGTGATCGCACCGCGACCGCGAACTTCCGCGCGGCCGCGGGCAAACAGAGCGCGGACCTCCGGCAGGGCCATTGGCCGGTCCCATACTGGCGCCCAGACTTCGGCGTTGTCGCGCCCCGCTTCTCCGGAGGTGTTCGGTGCGGCTGCTTGAGTCACAAACGGAAAGGCTCCGACGGCGCGCGCCCGCGATCCCAGCCGCCTCGATGCAGCCCCCGCGAAAAAGGGAAGCCCCTCGCATGCCAGCGCCATGGCCCAGGGGGAGATGAGACCCTCGCGATACGCGCCCTGGCCGCTGTTATAGAGCTTGTTCGCGTCGCTGAACCACGACGCAGCGTTGAGTTTTTCAAGTAGCCAAGTTGCCGGCTCGCCCATCAAGAGCGACCGAAGCTCATTGCGTGCCCGCCCAGATGATTTGTCTGATTCTTTCTTTAGTTCATCGACGGCCTTCTTCCATCCGTCCGAAAAGGCTCGCTTGCCTGCATTGCCTCCACTTCCGAGCAGAGGATTGAAGTGCGCACGGTCGCGAGGGACCACGTGAGCTGCAAACAATTCGAGATGTTCCTCGGAGGCATGAGCCTGCCATTCCGCGAGAGGAGTGCCCGACTTGCGTTTCGTACTCTCTTTTTGTTTTTCGACCCAGCCACGCTCATACGGCGTCCACTGTTTGTTGGCGACGACCTCCACAAGTTGATCGAGCAAGGCGTCAAGACTGCCCGGGCCGCCTACCACATGCAGCACCGCGTCCTTCCAAGCGATGCGAACTTCCGGCCACTGGCGGGCGAGCAACCGCAGAAGTCCGAGCGACGCCAGATAGTTACCCAAGCTATCTGGGCGCAGGCCCGGAAGCGGAATCGCAGAAAGCTTACGCGGGCTTGTGCTCACTGGCGATCTCCTCGGGCTTGATGCTCTGCGATGGATTGCCGCTAGCCCGCCAGTCGGCGGCGCGCGCCAGCGCCTCCAGATAGGCGAGGACGAAAGGTCCAAGCCGCTTCGGCTCGCCGTCTGGAACGACGGCAGAGTGGGAACAATCATCGGCTCGCCAGGGCCCAAGCAGATCGGAAACGAGCCCCGTCCATCCGGCGCCAGTCAGTACGAAGCCGTCACTTCCCCATTGGCCCTCGGCACCATCTTTGGCGGCGCTGAAATCCAGAGGCCAAGAGCTTCCATAGATGTCCAGGATATCGGGATTGTGCGGCACACCAAAAACGTCATCTCCGGTGTCTGTGATGCTGCGAAAAACCGTTCTCACTTTGCCGTGATGCGCCGCCGCCAGATACACGGCGAGCGCAGGGTAGGAGGCGGTACCGTCACGATACCTCCGCCACATGGCAAGTGCGGAGGCGGCTTCGTGCCGCAGTCCAGGACGGAATGCAACGTGACCGGCCCAGCGAATGCCAGTGATCCCCTTTAGACCTTCGAGTTCCTCTGCCCTGAGCTTTGTGCTCACTGCCCAACGCAGCCGGACCACGTTGTCGCTGCCACGTCTGCGTGACTCGCGTGGCAGTTCCAAACAATCGCGCCGCACAGCGCGGACGGCGTCGTGGATGGCATCACTGGGTTCAACGGCGTCAATGGCGAGTACCCGGGGGCACTTTGCCCAGGGGCCTCCGTCCAACCCAGAGGCGGCGGGCAAGGTGTTCTGCCACTGGGGATGCGCTTTCCCAATATCGTGCAGTGCCGCCGCCTCTATCACAGCAGTACGGTACGGTTCGCAGAGTTGGAGCGCCGTGCAAATGTCTCCCGCACGGTTCTTCACGTCAGCCAGGTGCACGCTCAACGCAACCCAAGCGCCAACTTCCGTGCGGGCGTCATCCCGGAGCATTCGTCCCCGCCCGGCGCGTGGCGCAACATCGAGTTGATGTCTCGGATCGCCCGTCCAGCCTACGGTCGAGTCATACCCGCCGATCTCGCGATGCAGCATGACAACCATACCTGGGCGCAGTTCGCCGCGTTCGATCCGTTCCCACTGCTCGGCTTCGTCGTTCCACGTCCAGGTGGCAGCCTTCTGGGAGTTCAAGAACTCCCACAATCGAAAGACGGGTACCGGGCAACCCTCCTTGTGAAGATCCAAATCCGGCCCGTCGAGATCTTCCCCCTTGGGTGGCGCGTTCTTCTTGCCGCTCCAATCTCGCCAGAACACAATGACATCCGCATCCGGATCGGTTGCGCGTACGAAAGCGCTGACGTCGGTGAAGCCCCCGTGCACATCGCGCTCGGTGGCGAACAATCCCTGGACATCCAGCGCCCGGGGCATGGGCCCCGGCTTGGGCTCAAGGGCTCTCGTGACGGCTTCGCCCTGCTTCTGCTCCAGCTTCTCGATGGCCTTGGCAAAAGGATCACAGGAGAGAGGGATCAGTGCATCAAGCAGTTTCTTCGCGGAGCCGATATCAGAGGCGTCATAGGGCCCGATCCTCTCCTCCTTCTTTTTCCCCTTGCCGCCAGTAAGGGGCGTTTCCCAAAACCAAGCCTTGGCGTCGCCGTCGAGCCCGCCCCGATTCAGGCGGCCCAGCCGTTGAATAATGGATGGCCAGGGCGCCAGTTCGGACCACAGATGGTGCGCAGAGATATCCAGTCCAGCCTCCACGACCTGGGTGCTGACGCAGATGAGGCCTGGATCATCTGGGAGCGGCCCAGAATGCCTCCTACGCTTATCTTCGAATTCAAGTAAGCGCGTCTCGTTCGCGTCACGGTCCTGGCGGCGAAAGCGTGAGGTCAGCAAGATCTTTGACGTTCCTGGCAAAGCCAGGAAAATCGCGCGCGCCGTCTCAACGGTATTGCACACGACCAAGGAAAGGGTACCGGCTTGGTGGCTGTCGGAAACCCGCTTCGCGATCGTTTGCGGATCACCCGTGTCCGCCCATTGAACCCGGCGGACCGCCTTTCGCTTGGCACCAAGTGCCGGATCGTTGAAGTTCAAATTAGGATCGGGCGCACTGTGGCACCCATCTGTTTTTCGATCCGTAGTTGACAAGAAGGATGTCCCCATCGTCGCGCTCATCCACGTGGTCAGGCAGGGCTTGATGGAAGCAAAGCGCTTTCGCCGCATCCAGTCAAGCTGGGCCGTGGTCCAAAGGCCGGGCCCCATCAACTGCACTTCGTCGACGATCCAGCGGCAATCCTGGTTGAGCAGGCCGAAGTGTGCAGGCCACTCATAGCGGTTCATCGAGTAGCCTCGATTGAGCGCTCGAGAAAGGAGTTGGTCCTGCGTGCCTACCAACACCCATGGCTGATCAGGCTTGCCCGCCCACTCTTCGTCGATGGCGCCGCCCATCAGTTGGTAGACACTGACTTCGGCGTACTGGGCCGCTCTGAGGTTGTCGAAGCACTTCCGGAGCCTCTCGACCGTTTGCCGGACAAGGCTGCGCATCGGCAAGCAGTAGACCAGATGAAGCGGCTCGGCATAGTCCTCTTGAACGGTTCGCCGCCAGGCCCACGCGAGCACGGCTCCCTCGGTTTTACCGAGTCCTGTTGGCACCGGCAGGATCTCGGGCAGTCCGTTCAGAGCGATTTGCCGTTGCCATTCGTACGGATCGAATCCGGCGGCTTGCTTGAAAAAAGCATTGAATTTCTCCGAGTCGGTCATGCCACATTTCGCCCGCGCGTTGTTTGTTGTCGATTAGGCAAATTATACTTCTGTGAAGACCAGCGCCGGTTAATCTGAAGCGAATCGCATCGTTCACTGTGACCACTTTTGTGCCCACCCTGTGCTTCTCTCTGCTGCGCGCGGTTGCGCACGGATGACGCGCGAAGGGCAGTAAGTGGTTGAACCCTTGACAGTTCTGCATAACCGGGAGCAACGCAGCACAATCCCGCTAAGTGTTTGATTCCACGTCGGGCGATGGTTCGGGACCAGGAGGTCGGTGGTTCGAATCCACTCGCCCCGACCAAATTCCTTTTTAAAATCAGTCACTTGAATGACTCGTTTTCGCTGTTGCAGGCGTCGAAAAACAGCGTTGCCCTTTTCTTGCCTTTTTCGTGCATCGGAGTTCCGCAGCTGAAGTCCTAGCGCGCTGCCCCGTGAGGAAGTGCGTTGACAAATGGCCCCGGGCTGAAATCTGACGGCCATCCGGTTGCTTCGAAGACAAGAATGTGGCTGCCAGACATCCGCAAGCCTCCCAACCTCCGACGCTCAGCCCGGAAATGGCCCGCCCCCGCAGCCCATCTTCCGTGCGCTCGTTACACGAAAGAGACTCACCGTGACGCTTGCTTTCGGGTAGCAGCGAAAGATTTGATGCTTGATATCGCAAGCAGTGTGCGTTATGTTAAGCAGCATGGGGAGTGATGACAACCCCCTCGGCGCGTACCTGAAGCAAGTCCGCGATGCGCAAGGACTCTCATTGCGCGACGTGCAAGGCAAAACCGAGATCAGCAACGCGTTTCTCAGCCAGATTGAATCGGGCAAGGTCAAGAACCCAAGCCCCGTCATGCTCCACAAGCTCGCCACCCTCTACCGCGTGCCCTACGAGGACCTCATGGAGCGCGCGGGCTACCCCGTGCCAGAAGCACGACTCCCGCCGCAGCGCACAGGGAACCTGTTTCACCGCTTCGGCAAGATCACCCAGGAAGAAGAAGAGCAGCTCCTCGACTACCTCGGGTTCTTGCGCTCACGAGCACGACGAGGGAAAAGATGAGTTGGTCGTTTAGCGCGCATACCAGCTTTCGCAAGTGCCCACGGCAGTGGTTCTACAAGCAACACGTTGCACACCACGCGGCAAGAGAATGCCCAACCGCCAGATGCAGTCTCGATCCTGAGTTGTTCGGGGATAAAAAGATGCGCCACGCGTTGGACCAATACGCGTCGCGCGCGCCGCTGGAGGCGCGCCAGGAAATTTATCGCGCCTTGCTCGAACATTCCGGCGGAGAGCTTACGCACGACGACTGCACCTTCATGTTCGTGGAGTTTTTACCACGCCCGCCGTTCTGGAGGCGCCGCCTGTTGCCAGGAAAGCGCCGCGGCGTCAGAAACACATAGCCGCCTCTGCATCGGGGGCTTGACACCGCAGCAGATCGCGCTTACCCCGGGCCGCCTCACCAGCGGAAATGCTGTCGTCTTAGCCCGGCGTCCGCAGACGACCTAGGACGAACCGGTGCGCGAGAAGAAGGTGACCAAGTTGAGTTCACCCGAGTCGACTGTGCCCAATACTATGCCCGACCCGGAACTGCTGCACCGCGTCGTGGTCTGGGATGCCGACAACGAGTGCCAGATCGTTCTGCTCACCAATTTGCTGGAATTCGGCGCCACCACCATCGCCGCCATCTACAAAGAGCGCTGGAAAACCGAACTGCTGCGGAACAACTTACCCCTGGCGCTGTTGTGACTTGGACAGCCTGCGGCACTCCAAATCCCAGACCTCCACCTGAACCGGCAGACTATGACGATGTAAGCCGTCCGTTTTCAAACGGGCCTTGCCGCAGGTCTGTCCTGTTTTGGACAGCAATGACGTGCGATAGAATGCGCGACTGAAATGCCGTTCTTTCGAATGCGCCTCCCGGCCATCATCGCCGCCGCCGGCCTCATGGCGATCTCCGGCCAGAGCCAGACCCCGGCGGCTTATACTGCGGCCCAGGCGGCCGAGGGCCTCGCGACGTATCAGGCCAACTGCGCGAGCTGCCATCTCGCGGACCTCAGCGGCCGCAATGAGGCTCCGCCTCTGGCTGGCGGCAACTTCATGAATGCCTGGGGATCGCGCACCACCACCGATCTCGTGCGCTACATCCAGGCCACCATGCCGCCCTCGAATCAGGGAGGCCTGAGCGAGGAGACCTACACGAACATTGTGGCCTTCTTCCTCCAGGCCAACGGAGCGCCCGCCGGCGGCCGCCCGCTGACGACCTCGACCCCGATTCGGATCGCTTCGGTGGCCAACGGAGAGATGCCTCCGGCGCTGCGGGAAGGGCTGGCCAAGGCCGCCAACGCGGACCAGGCCATGGCGTCCCGCGCTACTGCGCGCAAGGGCCTTACCGTCTCCGGCCAGGTGAAGAACTACCGCCCGGTCACTGACGAGATGCTGCGCCATCCCCCTGCCGCCGACTGGCTGGTGGCCCGCGGCAACTACCAGGCGTGGAGCTACAGCCCTCTCGCACAGGTCACCCCCGCGAACGTGAACCGTCTGCAACTGGCCTGGGTCTGGGCCATGAACGACGGCGGGGCCAGCCAGCCCACCCCCATCGTCCACGATGGAATCATTTATCTCACCAACACCAGCAACACGCTCCAGGCGCTCGATGGCCGCACCGGGGAACTGATCTGGGAGAACCGCATTGGTCCGGAATCCATGCACGCTTACGGCGCCACGCGTGCCCTGGCGATTTACGACGACAAGCTATTCCTCACCACCACCGACGCCCGCGTCTACGCGCTGGACGCCCGCACCGGCAAAATCGTCTGGCAGACTGCCATCGCGGAGGGCAAGAGGAGCTACAGCAACACTTCTGGAGCCATCGCCATCCACGGCAAGGTGCTGACTGGCTTGACGGGCTGCGGCAGCTACGGCGCGGACTGCTACATCAGCGCTTACGACGCCCGCACCGGCGAGCGGCTCTGGCGGTTCAGTACTATCGCGCACGAAAGCCAGCCCGGCGGCGATACCTGGGGCCAACTGCGGGATTTGTTCCGCGCGGGCGGCGAAACCTGGATCGTCGGCAGCTACGATCCCAGTCTCAACATCACGTACTGGGGCGTCGCCCAGCCTAAACCGTGGCTGCGAGTCAGCCGTGGCGCCAAGCCCGGCGATAAGGCGCTCTTCACAAGCTGTACGCTGGCGCTCGATCCCGATACCGGACGGCTCAAGTGGTATTTCCAGCACGCGCCCGGCGAATCCTTCGATATGGACGAAGTGTTCGAACGCGTACTGGTGGATCTCGACGGGCGCAAGCTGCTGTTCACCATCGGCAAACCGGGCATCCTGTGGAAACTCGATCGCCAGACCGGGCAGTTTCTCGCGGACCGGGAAACGGTGTACCAGAACCTGTTCACCCGCATTGATCCCCGGACCGGCGAACCGGCATACCGCCCGGACATCCTGGAGCAGCAGATCGGCCAGTGGTTTCAGATCTGCCCGAGCACGGAAGGCGGCCACAACTGGCAGGCCATGAGCTACCACCCGGGAACCGCGCAGTTGATCATCCCGCTCAGCCAGAGTTGCATGGCGATGTCCGGCCGCAAAGTCGAGTTTAAGGAAAACTCCGGGGGCGGCGCGGGAGACCGGCGCTTTTTCGAGATGCCCAACACCCGCGGCCAGATTGGGAAACTCGCGGCTTACGACGTGCGCACGCTAAAAGAGAACTGGTCGATCGAGCAGCGTGCGCCGTTTCTGACCGCGGTTCTCTCCACGGCCGGCGGAGTGGCCTTCGTGGGCGACCTGAACCGCTACTTGCAGGCCGTGGACGTCAGAACCGGCAATGTGCTTTGGAAAACCCGCTTGGGCACTTCCGTGCAGGGCTATCCGGTCTCGTTCGCCATCGGCGGCAAACAATACATTGCGGTGACCACGGGACTGGGCGGCGGAAGCCCGCGCGACGTCCCCCGCGTGATCGCGCCGGAGATTCACTTCCCCGGCAACGGCAATGCACTCTACGTGTTCGCTTTGCCGGACGATCAGGCCGAAGATCGCTCAGACGCTCCGAAAGCTCCCAAAAGCGGTGCTTCTCCTTAGCGGATTTTTCATATATACTACTCAAACTTGCTCGACCTTGGAGGGTTGCCGTGATCCCGAGGGAATGTCCGCGAACGGCCGCTCGGCGGTTGGCCGCATGGATTGCCTTCTGCATGCTGGCGGTTCCGGCGGTGGCGCAGAGCACCAACTGTACCTCTCCGCCGCCGCCCGACCCGAAGAAGAACTTCTTTCAGAACTTTCTGGGTCCGTGTTACGCCATCCCCATACCGACCGGGCCGCTGAACACAACCGTTGGCGGCGACCTGAACACCACCTATAACCGGATCTTCTACCGCACCAGCCCGCTGTACGAGTTCCTCATTTTCGGTGAGTTTCCGAACGCGAGGTCGCTCTCCATTACCCCGTACGACGATCATCTGACGCTGGTCGACTGGCTGGACGACTACCAGATCGTTCCCATGACGGCGAATTACCAGAATCCGTTCCTGCCCGGGAACACCTTTCAGGAGGACCAGCTTTACGCCATCAAGCTCACGATGGGAGGGACGGAGCCGACCCCGCAGAATACCACGCCGGGATGCGGCTTCAATGGGATCAACGTTACGTCCAACGTCTTTGACATCACGAAGCGGCATCCTGGGCTAAGCTGGAACGGGCTGCCCGGCCTCCCCCCCACCATGCCGGTCCATGACGACATTGGCCCAAGTTTCGGCGGTGAGATCACGGTGCGCCGCCAGTTTGCTCAACCGGATGGGGGAAAGGTTCAGCTTCAGGCGCCCTACATCGTCGTGCGAGACCTCTCCACCGGGTGCGCTGTGCCTTCCTCACAGGTCCTGTTAACGGATGCGAACGATCCGCAGTACGGCAACTACACCTTTGTGCTCACCTCCGAGAACACCCTCAATAAAGAACACAGCTGGCAGAATCTGACCCAGATCACGGGGCACAACTGGATGGCCAACACTTATTACACGTCCTTGTGCTACGCCAAGCAGCCATTCAACCAGGCCGTGTGGCTGCGCAGTGACGCCTGGGTGGCGGCAGCCGATCCCGATTCCTCATACCTGAAAGTGAACCTACCTTCCACGCTGGTGAGTTCGGCTATGGCGAACCAGCAGTTCCTACGCTTCCGCTTCAAACTGCCGGTCATGTCCACGCTTCCCTGTAGCGGCTGCACGCTCACGGGATCGGAACAACTCCGGAATTGGAGCCTCTCGCTGGCCTACTACACGACCAACGTCACGCAAACCATCGCTACGATTTCCGATAAGAACCTGATCGCGGATCCCAACGGCAATGTGAGTCTCATCCTGGGTTTCGGCTCCCAGCCTCCCGCCTGGGTGACGCCCGCCAACTACTATACGTTCATCGATCTCTCGTCCATCCCGGCGGCCACGCTGGCGGCCGTCAACACGTTGATCCTGCGAACGGCTACTCCCGGTGCGGGTTTCCAGTGCTCGGCTTCCAACGTCCCGTTCCACGTCATGGAATACAATCCAGTGGGCGGCTACATGGATAACTATGCTCCGTTCATGGATGTGGTGACGGCAAGTCAGATCCCCCAAATCCCCACGGTGCTGCCCGTAAAGAATTCCTGTGGAATCACCGAATCTCAGATCAGCGTGCAGCCTTCGTATCTGGCGTGCGTGCTGCAAGGGGTTCAGTAGTCAGGCGGGGTGGTGCGGGCGATAGGACTTGAACCTACACCCCCTTGCGGGGACTGGAACCTAAATCCAGCGCGTCTGCCAGTTTCGCCACGCCCGCGCACGCCGGGAAGCCGGATCTCCCCGCCGCATTATAACATTCGCCGATTCACAGGCCGTGGCCGGAGCCGCAGATGCTGACCTCCAGCCCCATGTCCCGGAACATGGCCGCTTTGGCGGCCAGCGCGAGGCTCGCTCCCCCGGCATCCGGGGCATAGGCAACCTGAATGTGGTTGGACTTGTGGCGCGCCATCATCTGGTCCCGTGTCACGCCTTCGGTCACCGCGTGCATGACCGGCCACTGCGGCGTGGTGATGCGCCAGCGGCGCTCGGTTTCCTCGCGGGGCAGCTCGACGGCCCGGCCGCGCCCGATGTCGGCCTTCAGCACACCGTTGTCCACGAAGACGCGGCTCCAGACGATCTCGCCGGGCTTGCTCACGCCCTTGAGGCTGCCGCCCCCCAGCCGGAAGTACATGGGCGGCTGCCGCTCGCTGACCGCCCCGGTGTACCCGCCAGCCAGGTGTTGGGGCGGCACGGCCCCGGAAATCTCGAACACCCACACGAATTCCTCGTGGCCGTTGACGCGGAAGGACTCCCCGTAACGCACGTCGTGGAGCGTGGTTTCCGGTTCGAAACCCAGCGCGGTCCAGATGCGGTTGGTGACCAGCGCATCCAGGCCGGCGCACTCATCCACTTCGTTGAAGTGCGGCAGCGGCCGGCCCGCGTACAGCTCCCGGCTGCCCGCGCGGTCTCTAACGGGCGGCCGCTCGGAATTGTTGAGCAGGCCTTCCGCCAGGTCCGAGGCCGGGGCCAGGTCCTTCAATCCTTGTTGGTACTGGATGCCGATGGCGTCGCAGCCGAAGTCATCGGCGATGCGCAAAGCGGCGATGTACATCTTGCACTGGCCCAGAATCTGCTCGTCGGTCAGGTCGGTCTCCGGATTCGGACCGGTCACGAAACGCATGCCCTTGCCGTCCAGCCAGGCGCGCACCGCGGCCGCTTCGGCATCGCTCACCTGGAGCATCTCGGCATAGAGCGCCGACTGGCTGAGGCGTTCCTTGAACACACCGGTGCGGTGCAGAAGCTCATCCGGGATGATGGCGTTGTACATCCCCATGCAGCCTTCGTCGAAGATGCCCAGGATGGCCTTGCCGCGCCGCAGATCGGCGGCCAGGCGGGCGCCCAGTTCCTCGGCCGCGGCCGGCAGCCGGAACTCCGCCAGCGCGTGCACGTGGCTGGTATCGTGCGCGATGGGCTGCCCGCCCAGCCAGCGGCGCAGTCCCGAAAGGAAAAACTCGTCCGTGAAGTCGGCGCTCCACAGGCTGCTGTACGCCACCCCCGCCTTGGTCAGTGAGGCGTTCAGGTTCAACAGGCCCACCAGGCCGGGCCACTCCCCACTCCAGTTGGCCACCGTGAGGATAGGCCCCCGGTGCGTATACAGCCCATGCAGGACATGGTGGCTGTATTGCCAGACTGCCTCGACCACCACCAGGGGTGCGTCCGGCGGCACGTTGCGGAACACTTCCATTCCGTATTTCTGGCTGTCGATGAAACCGTGGCCCTTGACCGGATCGCAAGGATGTCCGCGGCGCACCTCGCGGCCTTCCCGCCGGATGGCCGCTATCACGGCCTCCTCGGCCCTGGATTGCGCCGGCCAGCACATGCGGTTGGCGGAGAGGCGCAGGTCTCCGTTCGCAATCAGAACGACAGGATCGGACATGACCACATTCTGCCACCCGGCTGCGGCGGAGTCCATCGCATCGCCCTGTGTTAAGCTGAAAAGGCTGACAAGCATCGCCACTCCCACCCAGGGCCGGTAGCTCAGGCGGTAGAGCATTTGCCTTTTAAGCAAAGGGTCGCGGGTTCGAGTCCCGCCCGGCTCACCAAAACTTCCTTAGCATCAGCAGTGTCGAGAAGATGGCTGAGGGCTTGCGGTGAAAGGTCGTTCCGATCCGGCGGGGCTCTTAAGCCCTCTATTATCCCAAAGATATCAGGGAGCTAAAGGGGTTCATAGAATGGTGCTTTGACATAGTATCAAATTGTGATACTATTTGGTGGATAGGCACCAACGAACGTTGGAGGCTGTCTTTGCCAAGCGGGCGAATATCTCATGGGCGGACATAGAAAGTATGCTGAGGAACCTAGGCGCGGAACTCAGCGAGGGGCGCGGGTTGCGAGTGAGAGTTGCCCTGAACGGTGTCCGAGCCGTATTTCATCGACCGCATCCGACAGACGAAACGGACCGAGGCACAGTATCATCGGTACGTCGCTTTCTATCGGAGGCCGGTGTCGATCCAGGGAGGGCTGCGGGAAATGACATATAAGGGATATGAAGCTGTCGTCGAATTCGATGAAGATGCGGACATCTTCACTGGAGAGGTTATCAATACACGCGACGTAATCACCTTCCAGGGCACATGTGTCGATGACCTAAAGCGGGCATTTGAGGATTCGGTTGAAGACTACCTGGAGTTCTGTGCTAGCCGGAACGAGGAGCCAGAGAAACCGTTTTCTGGTAATTTCGTTGTCCGTATACCGCCCGCG
This sequence comes from Solibacteraceae bacterium, assembly GCA_021324015.1. Classification (GTDB taxonomy): domain Bacteria; phylum Acidobacteriota; class Terriglobia; order Bryobacterales; family Bryobacteraceae; genus JAJPJX01. Next base: position 16,915 of record JAJPJX010000033.1, read on the forward strand.
CTTCACCGAGAGCTTGCCCTGCGAGCGCGACGGGAAGGCAAGAGTCTGAACGCCGTGGTGATTGAGTGTTTAGAGTACTCGAATTCTGAGGCCGTTGGAGCCGGACGGTAGCCCGATTTTGTTGGATTTTGGAGCCAATTGCAGAAAGCAAAGGGCAAAGGGTCGCGGGTTCGAGTCTCGCCCGGCTCACCAAATCAGAATCGATAGCTGACGGCCATCTGCGTGTTGCGCACGGGGTCCGCTCCTTCGGCACGTCACGCCAATCCCCCGGATGCCGCCGGTGCAAGGCTCTCCCGGCTCGCCACTCGCGCGAAGGGGCTGAGCTTCAGGCTCTTCCGAAAGCTCGCTGCCAGCGTCTGCTTGCCCTCGAACCGCAGTTTGCCCGCCCGCACGGCCGCTTCCATCGATTGACGCCCCATCCAGACCTCGACCATCGCTTTCAGCTCGGCGGACAAGCGCAAGTCCACCTCATACCCAGGGTCTTTCAAGCAAAGATCCACCTCACCCTCCTCCACGACAAGCCACCAGCTTCGGAAGGCCGCTTCGGCCCCTTGAAGGAAAATCTCTATCACCGTGCGCCGCTCTCTGGGTAATCGCGTAACGTCGATGTTACGGCGAATGTCCCACATTAGCAGGCTTGGGTCGTAGTCCTCGCTGGTGAGGCGGCTGCGCGTCCAGCGGGCGCCCCAAACCCCCAGAGCCTCTATGATCGGCCGCAGTTCCAGCCCCGCCTCGGACAGATGATACTCCGTGCTGTTCCCCCCGCCGGCGCGCCGCTCGACAATCCCGGCGTACTCGAGCTCTCTAAGCCGTTGAGAGAGCAGCGCCGAAGACATGAGCGGTACCCCCCGGCGCAACTCGTTAAAGTGCCGGCTGCCGAGGATCAGTTCGCGGAGCACCAGCGGCGTCCAACGTTCGGCGACGATTTCGGCGGCCTTCGCCACCGGGCAGAATTGTCCGTATCCTTTGTGCGCGGCCATGTCCTATATTCTACCGGCGCTTCAGATTTTGAACTATTCGGGTGGGTGGCAAGCCGCTAGACTGTCCTTGAACGGAACAACAGATGACCGGAGGATGAACATGACAACCGATTGTGCTCTTGATTGGAAACAAACCCTGGCGGAACTCGGTCCCGCATTTGCCGAACGGGCCGCCGCCTACGACAGTTCCGACGGTTTCATCGCGGAAAACTATGCTGAGATGCGTCAGGCGAAGCTCTTTTCCGCGCTGGTGCCTGAAGAACTGGGAGGCGGCGGTCTCTCGTATTCGGAGATGTGCGCCCTGATCCGCGGTTTGGGCCGCTGTTGCGGTTCGACGGCTCTAACGTTTTCCATGCACCAGCATCTGCTGGCCGCCGCGTTGTGGAACTACCGGCACGGCAAGCCCGGCGAAAAACTCCTGCGCGCTGTTGCCGGCGGCCAGAAGATTCTTGTCAGCACCGGCGCAACCGATTGGCTGACCTCCAATGGCACTCTGGAGCGGTGCGAGAGCGGCTACCGGTTTTCGGCCAGGAAGGTCTTTGCCAGCGGCTGCCTTGCCGGTGATCTGCTGATCACCAGCGGACAATACGACGACCCTGCGGCGGGCCGGCAGGTCCTGCATTTCCCTGTTTCGCTGGCCGCCGAAGGAGTTCGTATCGACCGGGTTTGGGAAACCATGGGGATGCGCGGCACCGGGTCGCATACGGTCATCCTCGACCACGTCTTCATCCCCGAGGAGACCATTGCGCTGCGGCGGCCCTGTGGCAAGTATCACCCCGTTTGGAATGTGATTCTCACCGTCGCTCTGCCGTTGATCTGCGCCGCCTATGTCGGGGTGGCCGAGGCTGCCGCCGAAAAGGCCCGGGCCGGCGCGGCACGTAAAGGCGATGGCGGAGTGACCGCAATCCTGATTGGAGAGATGGAAAACGAGCTGGCCACGGCTCAGATCGCCCTTGAAAGTATGATCGCGAACGTGAACGATCTGGACGTCGAGCCCGGCATCGAGCACGCCAACCGCTCGCTGATTCGCAAGACCATCGTGACGGAGGCGATTACCCGTACGGCGGAAAAGGCCCTGGAAGCAACCGGCGGCAGCGGATATTTCCGGGCCTCCGGACTGGAAAGGATTCTCCGCGACGCTCACGCCGCCCAGTTCCACCCGATGCAGCCCAAAAAGCAGCAGCTTTTCACCGGCCGCTTCGTCCTGGGCCTGGACCCGGCAGCAAGCTAGACGCGGATCTCATCGCTGATGACGGTGGCCGTCAATCCGCGTAAGGTTCCGGGGTGGAAAATTTCTCCCGCCGCGGCCGGCTGGTCTACACTGGTCTTCGATGAGCTACCAGTTCCGCCATGCCATCTGCAACGAGGCGTTCGAGAAGTGGCCCTTCGCGGACGCCTGCCGGGCTATCCGCAAGGCGGGCTATACCGGCATCGAAATCGCGCCCTTCACCCTGGCCGAGGACCCCGCCACCGTGCCGGCCGCCCGGCGAAGAGAGGTCTGTGACATCATCGCCTCCGAGGGGCTGGTCTTCGTGGGCTTGCACTGGCTGATGGTCAGTCCCAAGGGCCTGCACGTCACCACCCCCGATGCCGCGCTGCGCCAGCGCAGTTGGCAGCACATCGACCACCTGATCGATCTCTGCGCCGATCTCGGCCCCGGCGGCCTGATGGTCTTCGGCTCTCCGTTTCAGCGCGCCACCACCGGCGGCCTCGGCCGTGCCGAGGCCACGCGCCATTTTGTGGACGGCCTGGTTTCGGTAGCTCCCCATGCCGCCGCCCGCGGCGTCACCATCCTGATCGAGGCGCTCCCCATCGGCCAATGTGACGTGGTCCAGACCCTGGATGAGGCCGCCGGCCTCGTGCGGCAGATCGACCACCCCGCCATCCGCACCATGTTCGACGTCCACAACGCCGTCGACGAAACCGTCCCGCACGCCAGCCTCGTGGAAACGCATTACGACTTCATCCGCCACGTGCATGTGCAGGAACTCGATGGCCGGCACTGTGGCGCCGGCGACTACGACTTCCAGCCCCTCCTCGCGGTGCTGCGCCGCCGCGCTTATCCCGGCTGGGTCTCGCTCGAAGCCTTCGATTTCTCTCCCGGCGCCGAGCGCCTGGCGAACGAATCCCTCCGCCACCTGGAATCCGAAATCGCCAGGTTGCCGGAATGAGAAAATACGTCGTCACCGGAGGCGCTGGCTTCATCGGCTCCGCGTTGGTCCGCGGCCTGCTTCGCGAAGGCGCCGCCCGCGTTGTGGTCATCGATAACCTGCTCACCGGGCGTCTGGAAAACCTCGCGGAGGTGCGCGGCTCCATCGATTTCCACCGCGCCGACATCCGCCACTACGAAGAGATCGCGCCCTTGCTCGAAGGCGCCGGCGTGGTCTTTCACGAGGCCGCCATCCCCTCCGTGCCGCGCTCTATCGCCGACCCCGTGCCCTCCCACGAAATCAACATCGACGGCACCTTCAATGTGTTTCGCGCCGCCGCCGCGGGTAAGGCCGGCCGCGTGGTCTATGCCGCTTCCTCCTCGGCATATGGCGACACCCCGGTGCTGCCCAAGGTGGAAACCATGCTGCCGCAGCCCAAGTCGCCCTACGCTCTGCAAAAACTTGTGGGCGAGTATTATGCTTCCGTGTTTGCCTCGGTCTTCGGCCTCGAAACCGTCTCCCTGCGCTACTTCAACGTCTTTGGTCCCCGCCAGGATCCCTCCAGCCCTTATTCCGGTGTGCTTTCGCTGTTCATCCAGGCGATCCTGGAGCGCCGCTCCCCCATCATCTACGGCGACGGCGAGCAGTCCCGCGACTTTACCTACGTCGAGGATGTCGTGGCTCTAAATCTGAAGGCTGCCCGCGCACCCGGCATCTCCGGCAAGTGCTACAACGCCGGCAACGGCGGGCGCGTCACCCTCAACCAGGCCTGGGACCTCCTGCAAAGGTTCGAAGGCGTCAGCCTGCCCGCCCGCTACGGTCCGCCCCGTCCCGGCGACGTGCGCGACTCCCAAGCGGACACGGTCGCCGCGGTCCGGGATCTCGGTCACGCCCCCGGCTACTCGTTCGAGCAGGGCCTCCGCCTCACGCTGGAGTGGTATAAGGAGCAGCGTGGACCCTCCTCCTCCTCGTGACCTCTATCGCCGCGGCCTGGATCTCTACAACCGGGGCCTCTTCTTCGAGAGCCACGAAGCGCTCGAAGAGTTGTGGCGCGCCGCTCCCCCCAGTGAGCGCCTGTTCCTGCAAAGCCTCATCCATTTCGCCGTGGCCTTCCATCACCACCAGCGCAAGAATCCCACCGGCGCCGCGCGCCAGTTGCGCAAGGCTCTCCGGAAGCTGGCCGGCTACCTCCCTGCTCATGGAGGACTGAACACCGCCGCCCTCTACCGCGAGGGCCAGGCCGCTCTGGGCTCGATCCTCCAGGGCCGCCCGCTCCACACCTACCCTGCCCTGCAAGTGCCTCCCGGCGCCGCTGCGCTATTCTGATGCTGATGCCAAGAACGGCCCTGCTCGTCCTCCTCTGTGCCTCTCTGCTGCCCGCCCTCGACCCGCGCTTCGCTCCCGGCTTCGACTCCATCCGCGAAACCGACCTCCGCGCGGATCTCACCTTCCTGGCTTCCGACGCGCTTGAGGGCCGCTGGTCGCTGCGCCGCGGCTCCGAGGCGGCCATCCAGTTCATCGCCGCCGAATTCGCCAAGGCTGGCCTCCATCCCCTGGCGGGCGATTCGTTCCTCCAGACCGTGCCCCTCATCGAATACCGCACGGACGCGCGCGAAACCCGCATCGCCCTGGAGCGCGGCGGGCGCCGCCAGGTCTTTCAGTACTTCAAGGATTTCTACGGCAGCGGTCCCAGCGAGATCGATCTGCGCGCGCCCGTGGTCTTCGCCGGCTACGGCATCACCGCGCCGGAATACGGATACGACGACTACTCGGGCATCGATGCGCGCGGCAAAATCGTCCTGGTCTTCGACCACGAGCCCCAGGAGACCGATCCTCACTCCGTGTTTAACGGCGTGGGCAACACGCGCTACGCCAATACCGTCGTCAAGGTGCTCAACGCGCAGAAACACGGCGCCGTGGGTGTCCTGGTCGCCGCCGAGCCCAATCGGAAGCACCTCTCCACCGAGGACCGCATCCGCACCGTGCCCGGCGGCGGAGACCGCCTGCTGCGCCTGCCTCCGCAAGCCCTGGCCGAGCGCGAAGCGCATCTTCCCATGCTGAGCGTCAGCGACGCCCTGGCCGCGGAACTGCTCGCGCCCCTCGGACGCAGGCCCTCCGAGATCCAGTCCGCCATCGACGCCTCCCTGCGGCCCGCCTCAGCGCCCCTCGCGGATACCCGTGTCGAAATGCGCATCGTGCTCCAGGACCGCCGCCGCGGCGACTCCGCCAACGTCATCGGCATGCTGCCTGGCAGCGATCCGCGCTTGAAGCAGGAAATGGTCTTCTTCACCGCCCACTTCGATCACGACGGCGACTGGGACGGCCACATTCACCCCGGCGCGGACGACAACGGCTCCGGCACCGTGGGAGTCATCGAGCTGGCGCGCGCCTTCGCCCGCAACTCCGTGCGCCCGGCCCGTACCCTCGTCTTCGCGGTCTTCGCCGCCGAAGAGCGCGGTCTCCTGGGCTCCTATTACTACGTCGAGCACCCGTTGCGCCCCCTCTCCGCCACGCGCGCCGTCATCAACTTCGACATGATCGGCCGCAACGAAACTCCCAGCCGCCAGACTGACGGCCTCATTCGGATCGCGCCGGACACCTCCAACGAACTCAACCTCATTGGCACGATCAATTTCCCCGCCTACCGCGCTGCCGTGGAGCGCGCAAACGAACAAGTCGGCCTGCGCCTCAACTACAAGTGGGACCAGGATGCCGCCCTGAACATTTTCCAGCGCAGCGACCAGTTCCCCTTCGTCCTGCACGATATTCCCGCCGTGTGGTGGTTCACCGGCTTCCATCCGGACTACCACCAGGTCAGCGATACCGTAGAGAAGATTAACTTCCCCAAAATGGTGAAAATCCTGAAGTTGGCCTACCTGACGGGATTCGCTTTCGCCGGCCCGGAACAGCATTAAAAGATAAAAATAGCTAAAATACTCGCACTTAAGACCCGATTGGATGTACAATTGGGGCGTTAAGAGGCAAATCTCGTGATCGGGTGTGGATCGTCCTGTCCGCACCAGTGAACCAGGCGACCGTTTCCGAGCCGCGACCGTGAGGGAGCGGTGGAGTGTGCCCGGAATTAGAAAGGATAATCATGCAGTTCGCAAGACACCTTCGGGGGCAGCGCTGCGGCTTATCATCTGCAGTCGCACTGCTCTTCGTGGCTGTAGGGCCGCTCATGGCCCAGTATGCGCAGATCGGGGGCCGCGTCACGGATCCTTCCGGCGCCGTGATCCCCGGCACAGCCATCGTAATCACCAGCGACGAAACCGGAGTTGCCCGCAATACCACATCCAACGATGAGGGCTACTATACCGTACCCTTGCTCCTGCCCGGGAAGTACCACTTGAACGCCCAGAAAGAAGGCTTCCGGCAGTTGACTCGTGACGCCATTGTGCTGCAGGTCGGCGACAAAATCACTCTCAACCTCGCTATGGAAGTGGGTAGCGCCGCCGAGAGCGTCACCGTCACCACAGAGGTCCCCCTGCTGCGCACCGAAGATGCGCAACAGGGCCTCGTGATCGATAACCGGCGCATTATGGAACTGCCGCAATACAGCCGGGACCCGCTGGCTTTCGCCCAACTGGCGCCCAACGTGAACGGCGCAGCGAACGAAGCCTCCTACGGATCTGACTTCCGGGTGAACGGCGGCCGCACCAACCAGACTGAATACTATCTGGACGGCCAGCCCGTAACCACCGGCTATCTCCACAATATTCCGGCCTCCGTCCCCTCCAAGGAAGCTCTGGCCGAGTTTAAGGTGGTCACCAATGGAATGGCGGCGGAGTATGGGCGGCTTTCCGGAGGGGCAGTCGTGCTCAGCACCCGCTCGGGCACCAACGAGTTCCACGGCAGCCTGTACGAGTTCTTCAAGAACGATACGCTGAATGCCAACGATTGGAACTCCAACCGGCTGGGCAGGCAGAAAGGCGTATTCCACGATAACGTGTTTGGATTCACCTTTGGCGGCCCGGTCCTGATCCCGAAAGCCTATAACGGCAGGGACAAGACGTTCTTCTTTCTGAACTACGAAGGCACGCGCCATGTGACCGGCAGTAATGCGTATCAGGCGTCTGTGCCCACCGATCTCGAGAAGCAAGGCGATTTTTCGCAAAGCCTGGTGAACGGGGTTCCCGCGCAGATCTTCGACCCGGCCACCGGAACGCTGGTCAACGGCCAGGTGGTGCGGCAGCCCTTCCCGGGCGAGAGGATTCCGCAGAGTCGCTTTGACCCGTTAGCGAAGATCTATGCGGCGTACTACCCGGCGCCCAACACCGCGCCGCTGCCCGGCACCAACAATCAGAGCAACTATACGTATTCCATGACCGCGCCCTCCGACAACAACCGCTGGACCGGGCGGCTGGATCAAAACTGGAACTCCTCGCACTCCACGCACTTCAGCCTGTCTTATTACGACTACAACTACAGTGTCCCGCACGCGTTCTCGCCGATGCAGGCATCCACGCTCAACACCACCACCTCATACACTACGTCCATCGACCACAACTGGGTCGTCAACCCGAGTACCATCCTGACCCTCCGCGGCGGCTTTATCCGTGACCGCGTCTTCAGCGGCTCGACCGTGAATGTGGATGACAGCTCCTGGGGGCTTCCTGCCAATGTGGTCAACCTGCTGGGCGGCACGAATAACGGCCGGGTGCCCGCCATCACGAATATGGCGGGACTGACCGGACTGGGCGGTGGCTCGGTGGACGACATCCGCGACACCAACTACTTCGGAAGCATCTCCATCCAGAAGATGCACGGCCGGCACACCATCAAGGCTGGCTACGAGCACCGCAGGTACTACAGCAACGAGATCACCGGCGGCAACTTCGAAATGTCCACGGACCGCTCCGCCACCTCCTTTTCGCCCAGTACGGCGGCCATCAACGGCGCCATGTTCGCGGGCTACCTGCTGGGCGTCACCACCTGGGGGGACGGCAATCAGTTGACCGGCCCTGCCGCGCTGCAAACCTACCACGGCGCCTACGTCCAGGACGATATCAAGCTCACCCGGAAGCTGACCATCAACGCCGGCATCCGCTGGGATTTCGAGCCCCCGCGCACCGAACGCTTCAACCGGGAAGTCTTCTGGGATCGCAGCTACACCTGGAACATCAAGCCCAACGCCGATTGGAGTTGGAGCCAGGTGGAGCAGACCATGGGCATGACTCTGGCACAGCCCATTTGGATGAGCCAGGGCATCCACGGCCGCGCCGCCATGATGGGGACTCCGGATTATCCCCAGCAGACCATGGAGCCCACCCAGCCCTACCATTTCGGCCCCCGCCTCGCCGCCGCTTACCAGCTCTTTCCCAAAACCGTGGTGCGCGTCAGCTACGGGTTGATCTGGATGACCAAAACCGGAAGCTGGTTCATGGGCGCAGCCCGGTGGAACGTGGGCTATGGCGATGCCGCGCGTCTGGCGCAAGGCGGCACCGGCGATGGAGGTCTGACCTATCCGCTGGCCTTTTCCAACCCCATGCCCGGTGGCGCGGGCTATATTCCGCGCACCAGCGACAACACCGCTCTGAATATGTCCGTGATGGGAAACTGGTGGCTTTCCGAGACCAACCAGTTCAGCCCCGGACATGAACACAACACGCAGCTCGCCATCCAGCAGGAGCTGGGCTCCGGCAGGAACACCTGGGTGGTGGAAATTGCTTACAACGGCACCATGGGGCGCTCCCTGCCCACCTGGCTGGGCGTGGGAGACAATGTCCTCCCGGACGCCTATCACAAGATCGGCGGCCTCGGCAGCAACCTGCTGGTGCCCGTGCCGAATCCCTTCTACGGACAGATCCCGGCCGGCACCGCCCGCAGCGGCAAGATGATCCCGCTCGGCCAGTTGTACCAGTTGCAGCCGCTCTGGTCTCAGATCACCACCACCGGCGACCCCATCGGCACATCCAATTACAACTCCGGGTACGTGCAGATCGAGCACCGCTTCTCGCATGGGTTCAGCTTCCTGGCGAATTACACGCTCAGCAAGTTGATGGAGGATACCGGCAGCATCGACTATAACAGCCCCGGCAATCGCTACCGGCAGGCGGGCCTCGGCGGAAAAGATGTCTATGGACTCTCCACCTCCGACTCCCGGCACAAGCTGATCTTCAACTACAGCGTGGAGATTCCGTTCGGGAAAGGCAAGCGATATCTGAACGACACGCAGACGTTCGGCGGCAAGGTCCTGGATAAGGTCCTGGGCGGCTGGGTGGCTGCGGGTGTGACCACCGTACGTTCCGGCCATCCTCTTTCCATAACCGGATCGAACCAGCTCTGGTGGACCGCCGGACAAGCCGTCAATAGCGGCCAATCCGAGAGGCCCGTGTATGTGTACCCGCGCCTGCAATACAACAACGACGTCTCCGGACACACCGCCCTGATCGGCTCGCCCAACTACACACCCTACATGAATCGCGCGGCGTTCCGGTTTGCGCAGGCCACCCCCAACTTGCTGGAAATCGGCGATGTCCCCTGGGATCTTCCGGGCCTCATCAGCCCGTGGTTCAGCCAGTGGGATTTCGCCCTGATGAAGAACTTCACCCTGGGCAAGGAGTCGCGCTACTTCCAGCTACGCTTTGAAGCCCAGAACCTGTTCAACCACATGAACGCCGGCAACCCGGACGGCGCCCTCCAGGACGCCACCTTCGGAATGATCACGGGCCAGAACGGACTCCCGCGCCAGGCTATGGTCGCGGCGAAGTTCTACTTCTAACAATCGCCGTGCGGGGGCGGCCGCGGGGCTGCCCCCGCCGGAGCTATAATAGAAATTGCCGGGCTATCACGGGATGCTCCATGTCCGATCGCGGAGTTCTTTTTCTGTTTAGCCTGGTGATGGTCTTGGCTTCGCTCGCGGCCGCCGCATGGCTGCTCGCCACCCGCCAGGCGGCGCATATCGATGGTCTGTTTCTCCTGCTGGTTTGCCTCCTGGTTGCCTTCTCCTTCTCCTGCTACCTGCGCTTCCTGGTGCGCCAGGTGCTGAAAGAATTGGCCGCCGTCCAGAAGGCCCCGGAGAAGCCCAAGTCGCTGGCTGCCTGAGCGCTGGCCGCGGAGTGATACAATCTCCGGCGGCGACCATGCAACCGCACCGCTGCACCAGAAGAGAGCTGTTTGCGCGCGCTTCTGCCGCGCTGGCGGCCTGCGCCGGCGTCCGTGTCCTGCCGGCCCTCGATCGCGCCCCGCGCTTGCGCATCACCAACGTCGAGTCCTTCCAGGTCCGCGTGCCCGCTACCGCCCGCGACCCCTTGCGGCGTTACGACTACGCCGTCACCCGCGTGCACACCGATGGCGGCATCGTGGGCACCTCCTTCCTCGGCTGCCCGCGGGACGTGCTCGAACACTGGGTCAAGCCCACCCTGGTGGGCGACGACGTCTTCGCCATCGACCGCCACCTCAAGCGCCTGCAAATGGAGCGCGGCGAATCCGGCGTGCAATCCTGGTCGGGCGTCGAGCACGCCATGTGGGACGCCGTGGGCAAGGCGGTCGGCCGGCCTGTGGCCCAGATTTTGGGCGGCGCCCGCGACCGCCTGCGCGTCTACCGCACCTGCGTATTTCCCGGCAAGCCCGAGCAGTCCGACGTCCCCTACGAAACCCAGGCCAAATTTGCCGTGCGCCTCAAACAGAGCGGCTACAGCGGCATCAAGGTCCGCGCCTGGCGCCCCCGCCCCATGGACGACGTGGATATGGTCGGCGTGATGCGCCGCGCCGTTGGCGAGGACTTCCACATCATGCTCGATCGCACCGCCGTCCGGCCCGGCTGGGTCTGGGACTATCCCACCGCCCTCCAGGTCTGCCGCGGCCTCGAATCCCACCGCGCGTACTGGCTCGAAGAACCTTTCGACGGCTACGACCTCCTTGGGCCGGCGCGCCTCGCCGCCGAGGTCAGCATCCTCATCACCGGCGGCGAGCTCGGCAACAGCGTCTACCACTTCCTCAACTTCCTGCTGAACAAGACCTACGACGTGCTCCAGCCGGACACCCGCATTTGCGGCGGCATCTGGATGGCCAAGAAAATCTCCGTGCTGGCCGATTCTTTCGGCGTGCCCTGCATCCAGCACGGCAACAACAGTCTCTCCATCGCCGGTTACATCCAGGCCGGCTGCGCCATGCCCAACTGCCAGTGGCAGGAAATCATCGGCGGCCCCAACCTGCCCGAGGAAGAGTGGGAGCCCGCCCTCAAGCTCGTGCGCACTCCGCACGTGTTTCCCATCCAGGACGGCTACGTGCTCTTGCCGGACCTCCCCGGCCTCGGGCTGGACGTAAATGAAGACGCTATCCGCGAATACCGGGTGAACCATGCTTAGCCGCCGCTTGCTCCTCTCCACCGGGGCCGGGCTCGCCGCCTGCGCGCGTCTGGCCGCCGCCGTGAAACCCATCCGCATCACCGCGGTCGATCTCTACGAAGTCAGCCTCCCGGTCTCCCAAACCGAAGCCGAAGCCGGCGTGATGTACCGCTACCAGGTGGCCGAAGTGCGCACCGATGCCGGAGTCACCGGCTATTCCTTCGCCGGTCATCCCCCCGCCGCGCTCCCTCACCTCCGCCAGTTGCTCGTGGGCCGGGATCTGTTCGCCGTCGAGCAGCTCGTGCATGACGGCCTCTACCGCTGGGGAGGCGTGGAACATGCGCTCTGGGACGCCATCGGCAAAGTGGCCCGCCAGCCCGTCTACAAGCTCCTGGGCGGCAGCCGGACCAGCGTGCGCGCTTACCTCACCTGCGTGTGGAAGGGCAACCCGGATCAGTCCCAGGTGCCCTACCGCGAGCAGGCCGCTATGGCCGCGCGCATCCAGAAGGCCGGGTTCAAAGGCATGAAAATCCGCGCCTGGCGGCCCTACCCCCTGGATGACGCCGAAGCCTGCGCCGTCGTGAAGGCCGCCGTGGGTGCCGATTTTCACCTGATGTTCGACCGCACCGCGCACGCCCCCGAAGTCGTCGGCCAGAAGGTCTGGCCTTATGAAATCGGCCTCAAGGTGGCCCGCGCCCTCCAGAAAAACGGCGCCTACTGGCTCGAAGAACCCTTCGCCCGTGACGACTTCGAGTCTCCCGCGCGCCTGGCCCGCGAGGTCGATATTCTCATCACCGGCGGCGAAGGCTACGTGGGCCTCGACTCCTTCCGCCAGTGCCTGCTGCACCAGACCTACGACATTCTCCAGCCCGAGGGACGCGGCTCCGGCGGCATCTTTACCGTGCGCAAGGTCGCCACCCTGGCCGAGTCGTTCCACGTCCCTGTGATCCTCCACGGCACCATGGGACTCATGCTGGCCGGTTGGCTGAACGCCACCCTGGCCATCGGCGCGCCCTGGCAGGAGGTGGCCCTCATCACCCCGCCCCTGCTGCCCCAGGAGCAATGGGCCCCCGCGCTGAAGGTGCTCAAGACCACGGAGGTCTTCGTCATCCGCAACGGAGAGCTCCAGGCCCCCGAATACCCCGGCCTGGGTCTGGATCTCGACGAAGAAGCCCTCCGCCGCTTCCGCGTGTAGCTACCATGCGGTTCACCACTCTTTCAGAAAAATATCTTCCTTTGTTTTCAATCCGGCGCCGCGCAAACCGCCCCCCGCCCTCTTCCCCCGTGCCGTACGCTGAAATCAGGAAAGGCTGGTTCGTTCACCCGGACCGGCCCGATGAGTTCCATGCTGCGCAGCATGTCATCGTCAGTGGGGCGGCCTTGG
>JAJPJX010000068.1 GCA_021324015.1 Solibacteraceae bacterium
CGGTAAACAAATACTTCCAATCGACGCCGACCCACAGGTAGTGGGCGTCCGAGCCGGCACGCCAGACACCGGCGTACTTAGTGGCGCCGCCTTCGTTGTAGACCTGGATATCAATGAGGCGGAGATTCTGTTTGCTCAATTCCTGCCACTTCGCCTGGAAATTGTTCCAGTCCACGCCAACCCAGAGGTAATGGGCGTCGCTTCCGGCGCGCCACACGCCTCCAAACATAGTGGTGCCGCCGGACGGGTAGACTTTCAGATCCACCAGCCGGAGGTTTTGATTACTGAGCTGTTGCCACTTGGACTGGAAACTGTTCCAATCCGACACCCAGAAGTAATAAGGGTCGGTCCCGTGACGCCATACGCCCGCGTACAGATCGGCTGTCGCCATATTGCCTCCTCGCTCAGCCGGGCTGCGGCCCGGTCCGGGGCAGTATACACCAGGCGCGGGCAAATTCACGCGTCAAACAGAGTCCGGGAGTCGAAATTCGGGAGAATTCCGGATGCGAATGTGGAATCAGGCACAAAAGAAGTCAGGTAATTTCCTTGCGGGTGGACGGACGATGTGAGGGCCAGGGCTGATCCCCACTCAACTCAGTTCGTCCCCGGGCGCGGGGGGGGGTACCGCGGCCGACGCGTTTCAGGATTCGCTTCGCCCTCTTCACATCGGCGCGCCGTCCACGCTCCCGAAAATACTCTTCGGTCCGAAGGGCCGATAACTTCTCCGCTACTGCGACATTGATGAACTGGTTGAGAGCTACGCCTTCGCTTTCGGAAACCCGCCGAGCCTCTTCCAATAATGACTCCTGGAGACGCAATGCAGAGCATTTTTAGCTCGGCGGCGCGGCAGCACTCGGCGGGAGAGCGAGAAGAAACATGGGGCCGCGACGGTGAGCTAAAAGTGGATTGGACTAAACCGCAGCACAGAGTCCGCCCTATGGGTATTGAATGGTTTGCGGACTGGCTGTTGAAGGCAAATGAGGAGTGGAGGACGTACGGAAGGAGGGTCTGACAATGAAGGTATGATGATTCCGGTCGCCGGAAAGCGCGCCGAAGATGGTTCGTCTCCACTTCAGTTCTGCAGGCTACCGACCCGCGCTTGCGACTGGTTTTGTAGTCTGGGTGAGCCAGTCTTCGAAGCGCGTCTCGCTGAGTCGCGCGTCATTGTCAGGAACGAGCGACCTCTCGCTCACGCGGATGCCGTAGTAGCGCGCGTTCGGGTCCGAGATCACCGTGCGGGGATCGTGAGACGCGGCCAGAGCCCGTCGGGCGAGTTCATCCAAGTGAAACTTTTCCGGTCCCCCGATCTCAATGGTGCGATTCAGGGGTGAGCTCGTTACGATTTTGCCCAGTGCACTGGCTACATCATCGGCGGCTATCGGCTGGATGAACGCGGAAGGCAGGCGGACCTGGTTGCCGTCGGTGGAATAGTCGGCGATCGCCTTCACGAACTCGAAGAACTGCGTCGTGCGAACGATTGTGTAGCGCATCGAGGAGGCCTTGATCAAGTTTTCCTGAGCGAGCTTTGCGCGGAAGAAGCCGCTTTCCAGCAGACGTTCCGTTCCGACCACCGACAACGCAAGGTGATGTCCGACGCCCGCAGCCTCTCCATAGGCGAGGAGGTTACGGGTGGACGTCTCGAAGAAGTTCAGCACGGCCGCGTCCTCCCATGAAGGGGAGTTCGTTACATCGACCACCGCCGAGGCGCCCTTCAACGCATCCGCGAGTCCCTCGCCGGTAATGCTGTTGACGCCCGTACTGGGCGACGCGGCTACGGCTTCGTGCCCATGCTCGCGAAGCTTTTTGACAAGCCTCGTTCCAATGAGTCCAGTACCGCCAATTACTACGATTTTCATGGTTGTCCTTTCCTTTCGGCCGAGACATTATTTAGCTGCGGATCTCGCTCGCGAGGTGCGAAGAGCCAAAGGCCCTTCCCTCGTCGACCACGAGTGCGTTCTGTGTAACCTTCCAAGTTGATCATGTCCGATACTGCGACGGATTCCATCACGATATGTAGTATTTTGAGGATACACCTAACAGGGTGAACGGCCATGCCACGGGCGTGGTGTTCGGAAACGGCCTTTACTGGGCGAGGAGCTTATGAACGAGTTGACCCGCCGCTTTCCCGGCCAACCGGGCAAACACAGGCGAAAGGCCGCGCGCGCGACGGTCAAAATCGGTGGGAGCACCGCCCACGAACACCATTTTCAACGGAAGATTGACACTGTGGAGTCGCTCCGCGGATTATGAACACTTTCGTGGGAGTCGACCTTGGCTGGTATGGGAAGCCCAGCGGCCTGGCATCTCTTGTTCTGGATGGTCCCGAGCTGCGCCTGCGAGCCTTAGAGCGGCTGCAAGCCGTGGACGACATCGTGGGATGGATTCTAGGCGAGGCCGGAAGGGGAAGTGGGATCATAGCGGTCGATGCTCCCCTGGTGATTCGCAATGAAACGGGCATCAGGGATGCAGAACGTCAACTGAACGCGGACTTCCGTCGTTTTCACGCCGGCTGCCACGCCGCCAATCTCGGTCGTCCATTCGCACAGAACGTGATTTCCTTCAGCCGGCGACTGGAATCGCTGGGCTTTAGGCACGGCGCCTCAATTCAGCCACGCCAGGAGGGACGGTTTCAGATCGAAATCCACCCGCACGCTGCCACCGTGAGCATGTTCGGACTCGATCGGATCGTAAAGTACAAGCGCGGCTCGCGGGCGGAGAGAGCCGGAGGACTGCGCCGGCTCCGCAAACTGGCCCTGTCACGTTTACCAATCCTCAATCCGCCTTTACGTTTGAGCCTCCCGCGCGTGCCGGAAACAGGCCCGACCAAGTCCGTCGAAGACAGGATCGACGCCGTCATGTGCGCCTACATCGGCGCCCATTGGTGGTTCTGGGGAACCGGGCGCAACTGGCTGTATGGCACTAAGAGGGACGGGTACATCATCGTGCCTAAACCCCCTGCGTCCTCGTGACGAGGTCGAATGCCGGTCACGTCCTGTTCCAAGGGCGGGAATCCCAGCGAACTGGCAGGGGGCGGCTCGCTCGAATCCGACTGAATTCCGTGTGCTCCTGGTTGATCAGTATATTCCGTTCGACCAAAGTGACAACCGAGGGGGCGAGCAATACAGCGGTGTGCCTCTCGTCGTACCATTGATCGCCGAACCGGCGCGCCGAATCGAAGGAATTTGAATGCCACTCGGGCAGGGCATCCGGATTGAACTCTTCGATGGGCACGTTTCCTGGAATTTCAATTTCGATGTAGCCTGGTTGCGCGGCACGCTTCCAGAGGCATGGACCAGGATCTCGAGCAGCGCGCCAGCATACGTTTCAGAGGCATAGATCACCCGCCGGCCGGGAGAATTCCACCGCGCGCCGTGGAGCATGGATCCGGTCCCGTCGAAGATCGGATGCCGTATGACGGCGATGCGGAACGCTCTTAGCGGGCCTCTACGCCGCGAGGCCATACAGGATGAGCGCCATGACCTCCTCGGCCTGGCGGGCCCCCAATTCGGTCAGAGCGGCATCCAGAGGGGTTTTGCCTCCGATCTCCGGATGAGGGGTGGTGAGGAATCGTCTCGCTTGATCTTGATCCTGCCAGACATTTTCCGCCATGGCGACGACTCTCGCCAAGCGCTCCGTGCGTTCGCTCTCAGCGGGACTCAGGCGCTCGCGCCGGTGTTTGTACGTCGCTTCTGGAACGATGCGGCGCATAATTGCGCGTTGCTCGGCAGCATCCACAGAGACGTGCCGCGCCCCGTTCCGAAGCGTCGATTTCGGCAAGCCGCGTTCGACAACCGGGTTCAATTCGAGGAGAGAGCGAACGGGAGCCCCCAAAATGCGCGCCCCCCCCCAAGAACATCTCCGACATGCCGTGGTTCCAAATATCGGTATCATTATACCCCAAATTCATAGATCAGCTGATACCGCTCTTGGGATACTCCTTGCGGCGCCACTTTTGACGCCGCGGCGAACAGATGGCGCACTCGTCGTGTGTTGAGAGAGTGTTTCGGACAAAACCGCGGCTCATTGGGTGCGGCAGGTTGATGGGACACCGAGTCGGAGGTACAACGAGTGACCTGAGTCCAAAAGCAAGCGCTCAGCAAGTGCTCCAGTCGGTCTCGAAACCGTGCTAAAAAATGTGCGAAAAATCGGCCTAAACACCATCTGCGGAGAGCGGAATCAGATGCCCCGATTTGACGTAAGCCGTTGGAATTATGGCAACGCCATGTAGTGGTTGGAGGCCCTTGACCTGCTTGGGGTGCAAGAGGTCCCGGGTTCAAATCCCGGCGGCCCGACCAAATCCTTCTAATTCAGTAGGTCGCAACCTTTGAAAACAATCGAAATAGTCGCCAAACACCTTGCTCCGCTTGCAGGTGGTATTTCCATCCGGGAGGAACGTAAGCCTTTCATTTTTAAGACATCACAGAAGCGAATACGGGCGACCGTGTGAGAAATCCGGCGTGGGGGAGCGCGTCCAGCGTAGCAGAAGTTGAACCCAACGAGGTGACTGCCAGGACGCACTTGCACAACTGGGTGGGTACTTGGGTTGGCGGATTTCGCGCTCCTTGCCGGCGCTGTTCGCTAACCGGTACATTTTCGAGGCAGGATCCGTCTCGTGCTTTTGAATCACCATGGCCGCCTGGTCGACACACAGGCTGCGCCTGTCCTGCGCTGTCGAGCTTCCCGGTAATCCCCATTTGTAAAAGGCTCGAAGAGCCGAAGAGCATCTTCCTTGACTAAATCGGTCTTGGAGGTTCATAATCAGATTGACCGACTGGTCGGTCATTTATGGCTGCGAGGATCGTCGACCGGGCCGCAAGGACCGGTGCCATTCTAAGAGCGGCGGCCCAGATTTTTGCCGAACATGGATACCAAGCCGCGACAATGGACAGCATCGCCGAACGTGCCGGCATCGGCAAGGGAACGGTCTACGAGTACTTCCGCAACAAACAGGAGTTGTTCTTTGGTGTCTTCGACGACTACATAGCTTCCATGGAACGCCAAGCGAGGCAGAGCCTCGAACTGCCTGCGGATACGGCTGCCGGTCACATCCAGCAAGCAATCCACACGGTGCTGGCCATGAGCTGCGAAGCGCGCGATCTGTTCCCCCTCGTCTTCGAGTTTTGGTCAGCCTCCGCATCTCAGGATCGGCAAAAACCAATCGCTACCATGTTCCGCGATGCATACGCAAAATTCCGGGGACTCATCGCGGATCAGATTCGAAGGGGACAGCAGGCCGGCGAATTCGACCAAACCGCGGACGCCACACGGATCGCGGCGGTTCTGGTCGGGGCACTGGATGGACTCTTTCTTCAGGCCTGGTTCGATCCCGCGCTCGATCCAGTCTCGATGGGCGACGATTTCGTGGCCGTGTTGTTGCGAGGCTTGGTCGCACCCTCCAAAGCTTTCCGAAAACGAGAGAGGCCAGGAAATGAAGAGTGAGGCTATCTTCATTGCGTTCCTACTGTGTTCGCCGGTCGCCACGTTTGCGCAACAACCGGATGCGCTCAGTATTGCCAGGAAGTGCGACGAGGCGCTGAAAGGAAAAACGGAACACGGCTCTGCTGCGATGAGGGTTCACACAGCCGAGTGGCAACGAACGATGGAACTGACTTTTTGGTATGACTACCCTCAGAAGACCTTCATACGCATCACGTCGCCGGCGAAAGATGCGTGAACCGGCACACTGCGTGTCGGCAGCAACATGTGGACCTATCTGCCGTCGGTCGAACGCGTCATCAAGATTCCGCCGTCCCTCATGCTCCAGTCCTGGATGGGCAGCGACTTCACGAATGACGATCTGGTGAAGGAGAGCAGCCTGCCGACCGACTACGTGCACCGGATCGATGCAGAGACCACTGAAGACGGCGACGCCTGTTACCGCTTAGTCGCCACTCCGAAGCCGAACGCTCCCGTGGTCTGGGGCAAGCTCGTTCTGCTGATCCGCAAGTCGGATTTTCTGCCTCGGCGCGAGGAGTTTTACGACGATGGCGGCGCTCTCGTGAAGACTCTTTATTTCGATCAGATCCGCAAAATCGGCTCTCGAAGTTACCCGATGCACTGGCGCATGGTCTCTCACAACAAGCCCGGCCATGAGACGACGCTGACGTTCTCATCTCTGGAATTCGACAAGGCGGTCTCCGCCGACATATTCACGCACCAGAACCTCAAACGGCACTTCTGATGCTCTTCTGGCAAATGGCGTGGCGCAATGTCTGGAGATACCGGCGGCGGTCTTTGTTGACCGTGCTAACCATCGCGCTGGGACTGGCATTCAACATCCTGATGCGCGGCATCGGCGATGGATTCCACGAACAGATGGTTGACAACTCCGTGCGGGCCGGAATCGGCCATATCGCAATTCACCGGTCCGGGTATCAGCGCGATCCAGCTTTGCTCAAGACGCTGCCGGATCTCTCTTTGCTCGAGCATGTCGTGCCGCAGACGCCGCACCTTCGCGGCTGCTCATTCCGTGTCCTGGGGGATGGACTCGCGAGCACGGCCGGAAACTCCACCGGCGTGAGAATTGTCGGTATTGTTCCTGAGTCGGAGCGGAGCGTCAGCACGATCGATCGGGCCGTGATTGCCGGCGAGTTTCTCAATGAGCGTATGAGCCGTCCCGCGCTGATCGGCGAACGCCTCTCTCAGTCTCTCGGCGCCCGCTTGCATGACAAAATTGTGCTATTGGTGCAGGCGGCCGATGGATCGATGGGCGCACAGTTGTTTCGAGTGGCTGGCATCTTCCGCTCCGGGTCTTCCGATCTTGACCGCGGGGTCGTGTACCTTCTTCGCAATGACGCCCAATCGCTGTTCTCACTCGAAGGCGGCGTAAGTGAGGCAGCGCTGCTGCTCCATTCGTCCCAATCTGTCGCAGTGGCCCAGCAGTTCCTCGACCAGCAACTTCGCGGCATACCGGCCGAGATCCTGCCGTGGTATGTCGTGGAGCCGTTCCTGCGACAGTTCATCCAGTTGGACGACGCCTTCTTCTATATCATTGTGCTTATCCTGTTTTTCGTGATTTCGGTGGGCATCCTGAACACGGTCATGATGTCGGTGCTGGAGCGCGTGCGCGAATTCGGCGTGATGATGGCGCTGGGTACAAAACCTGGACAGATCGTAAGGCTGGTGATGCAGGAGTCTGTCGCGCTCGCCCTGGTCGGGGTCGCCATGGGGGCCGCCTTGGGAAGCGCCGCCACGATTCTGTTCGCGTACCAGGGAATCGACCTCTCCCACTATGCCGCCGGCGCCGCGGCCTTGGGGATCACCACCACCGTGATCCATCCGGAACTGACACTGCGAAATTTGATTGTCTCGGACGTATCGGTGGTGCTCGTCGTCCTAGTCGTAGCCTTCTATCCCGCGATCAAGGCGGCAAGATTCCGTCCTGTAAACGCAATTCGCCACATTTGAAACACGCAATGGCTCAGATCGAACTCACCAACGTATCGAAAACCTACCACGATCACGTCGCGGTGCATGCGCTGGCCAACATCAACCTGGCAATCGAGAAGGGCGAATTCGCCGCGGCCGTCGGTCCATCCGGTTCCGGCAAGACGACGCTACTTAATCTCATCGGTGCGCTCGACACGCCCGACAGTGGCGCCATCCGTATCGGCGAACTCGAAATCACCTCCACACCCGCCGCCAAGCTCGCTGACTTCCGCTTGCGGCATCTGGGCTTCGTCTTTCAGTCCTTCAATCTTTTTCCTGTATTGAGCGTTCTTGAGAACCTGGAGTTCGTGCCGGCGCTTCGCGGATTGCCGAAGCCCGACCGCGTCCATCGCGCGGAACAGCTTCTGGAGGCAGTGGGCATGATCGATCTGCGCGATAAACGCCCGGACGAATTGAGCGGCGGGCAACAGCAACGCGTCGCCGTACTCCGCGCGATCCTGCCAGAGCCCGATCTGGTTCTCGCCGACGAACCCACGGCGAATCTCGACTCAGAGAACGCAGCGCTGCTGCTCGATATGATGGAGCGCCTCAATCATGAGCGCGCAGTCACGTTTCTTTTCTCGACCCACGACCCTGCGGTGATGAGTCGCGCGCGGCGGCTTATTCGCCTGAAAGACGGCCGAATCGTGGAAGATCAAGTGCCAAAGCGGTGAAACGAGCGGCCTGCCTGTTAATTGTTTCACTCGCGGTGCTTGCTCAATCCCCGTGCCCCCAAGATACACAACCAGCATGGACCCAACAATTCGGCGGCTACTTCAAGGACCTGGCCAGCACATCGCGCTCCTACTTCACGCAAGGCGCCTGGGGCGACAATCTGGATCGCCTGCGGCTCACTTACGATGCCAAGTATAGTGACTGGTTCGCTTTGCACGTGGATTACGACAATGAAATACACGAAGGCAATCTCATCGGTCTTCCCGATTTCGCCACGGTGCGCGATCGGCAAAACGCCGCCTGGCTTGATCTGCTGCATGGTTTCGTAAACGAGCCGAACGCCTATTGGGATACTTCCCTCTACCGCGGATACGTTTCTTTCCGCAGCAACTCCGCGGCGTTTACCGTGGGGCGCCAGCGGATCGGCTGGGGAACGGCTCATTTCTTTAGCCCCATGGACATGTTCAATCCGATCAGCCCTCTTCAGGTCGAATCCGACGAACGCCAGGGCGTCGATGCCATGCTCGGCGAATTTCGTTCTTCCGGAGGGCTTCGGTGGAACGCACTCTATGCTCCCCAGAACGGCTTTCGCCGTTCCACATCCGCGGTCCGCCTCAGCCGGACGATTCACAATTACGATTTCGATGTGGTGGCGGCACGTTTCGGCCAGGATTGGACCACCGGGCTTGACTTCGCCGGCCAAGCGAAAGGAGCAGGCGTGCGGGGAGAGTTGACCTTTCGGTGGCGCCATCCCACCCCTGGTGTTGTGAATATCTCGACTCGCGATGCATTGCGGTTAGTGATCGGCAGCGACTACGCGTTTGCCAATGGTCTGTACGTAGTGGGCGAGTATTTCTATAATCAGGGCCAACCGGATCTTTCGCCAAGCCATTCGTTTGATCCCACTGTGCTGCTGCAATTCTCGAACGAGATCTTTACCCTCCATCGCCATTTCCTGTCGGCAGGCGCAAGTTATCCGTTGACGCCATTATGGAAGCTGGAAACCTATGTGGTTGGCGATGTGGCGGGCGAATCGGCGGTTTTCCTGCCGCGCTTGAGTCATAGCCTGTCGGCCAACACCGACCTGAACTTCGGCGCCCAATTGTTCGCTTCCTCACAAACGGGGGAATTCCACGGCCTGTCGGACTTGGCCTATATCGAATTCGTGTTTCATTTCCGTTGATTTTTCCGCAGGCGACACGCCATGACCTCCTCGAGAGGCCCGCTCCGATTACGAATGGTGCGGTCCAGACGGGTCTGGGTTTATATCCTGGCGTGGTCGAAAAGAATGGTGTGCAAAAAGAACCCCCGAAGGAGCTCAGCTATTGCCGAAGCTGAATGTTGATGGCGATCCGAAGTGGAGCACACGGTACGTGACCGTGGTGGATCTCAACGGTGATGGCTATCCGGACATCGTGGCTGCCAACCGCGGCGACATCCGGACTTGGTGGACGGAAAGCCCGGCAGATTTCGTCGGCGATGCGCGCTCGACCTGTTCTTGCCTCATCGCGACGGCGGCCAGAGCATCCTGCTTTGGAACGATGGCAAGGGGCACTTCCCGACCTCGACCAAGGCAGGGGCAGCTAACGCCTGGATTCGCAGGGTGCGGCCGGTAACCTCGACGTCGACTGGCGGCCCGATCTGGTGTTCAGACATCGTCGCCAGGCTCACGCCGTTACGGCGATCTGGCCTGGCCGCGACTGCGAGCCAGGGTCCAAAGGTCCAAAAGCCTCCAATTGCGACCCGCCACAACAGAATTCCCGTACACTTAAGATAGGAAGAACATGTTCACCTGGATCTGCCCGCAGTGCGGCCGGGAAGTCCCGCCGTCTTACAGCGAGTGTCCGAACTGCGCCCCGGCACAACCAGCGGCGCCGGTGCAGGCTCCGCCGCCTCCGCAGGTGGTGCCGCAATATCCGCAGCCTGTCCCCCCGCCTCAGCAGGCGCCTCCGCCGCAGGCCGCGCCACCACCACTTCCGCCCCCGCAGCCTCCTTATGCACCTCCTCCGCCCCCGCAGCCTGCCTACGCCCCGCCGCCGCAGGCCGGGCCGCCGCAGGCCGCGCCGCCGCAGGCATATGCGCCTCCTCCACCGCAGCCCCCGCAAGCGTATTACCCCCAGCCTGCCGCGCCGCCGCCGTTCGCGTCCTCGCCGCTGTTCGGCGCTCCGGCGCCCGCCGAGCCTGTGCCCGCCGCACGAGTGGGGTTACCCACCTGGCTGATGAGCCTGATCTTCGCCCTGGCCTTCCTGGGAGCGGGCGCCTGCATCTATTGGGTCGTGCAGCACCTCCAGGGCGGGGGATCATCCGCCTCGACGACCGCTCCCGCCTCCCAGGCTGCCCCGAAACTCGAGAACGTGCCCGCCCAGGGACAGGCCGCCGCGCAGGAAAATCCCTTGCAGAAGTACGTCGAAGTGACCGGCGTACGCTTCCTGCAGAATGCGAAAAAGCAGACTGAGGCGCGCTTCGTGGTGGTGAACCATTCCGGCGCGGACGCCGCGGACCTTTCCGCCACCGTCAAGATCCTGGGCCGCACCCAGAAGGAGGGCGAAGAGCCCGTGGGCCAGTTTACCTTCCAGGGCGTCTCGCTGGGACCTTACGAATCCAAGGAACTCTCGGCGCCGCTCCAGACCAAGCTGCGTGTGTACGAACTGCCGGACTGGCAGATGACCGACACCCGCGTGCAGCTCAGCTCTCGGTAGCCGTCGTGCGGATCATGTCCTCCAGCGCCGCCTGCCGATAGGCAAAAATGCCGTCCAACTGGCGGCGCACCAGCAGAAAATGCGCCAGCCTGCCCAGCAGGCCCAAGGGCAGGGCGTATTCCACGCGGTCGCGGATCACGGTGCCCTCTTCGATGGGCCATAGCTCGTGGTGGTGCCGCCACAGGCGGTACGGTCCTTCCGCCTGCTCGTCCACGAAGTAAAACGGCGGTTCGTATTCGGTAATCACCGTCCTCCAGCGGATGGGGATGCGCAGCCAACTGATGCGATAGGTGATCTCCGCGCCGCGCCGCATACGCACGCGCTCCCGGGAGGTGATCTCGAAACGCAGCCAGGGCGGCGTGATGCGCGCCAGGTTGTAAGGGTCTTCGAAGATCTGAAAAGCCTCCTGCACCGAGACTGGCAAGGTCAATTCGGTTTGTAGCGTGTAAAGCTTCATCGACCCGCAGCCCCCCTGTTGTGGAGAGCCACTCCGCGACTATTTTAGATACTGGGCGGCGCGCGGCGCCACTGCCCGGCGAACGGGCGCATGGTATCCTACGAACTTACCCCACGCTGCCTCCGGGACCGGACCATGGCCGCTACGAAAACCGCTGCGCCGAAGCGCCCTAAGACCGCCGCTGAGCGGCAGTCCCGCGTGCACCGCATCCTGCATCTGCTCGACGAGATGTACCCCGGCGTCACCTGCGCCCTGGTCCATCGCACGCCCTGGGAACTGCTGGTCGCCACCATTCTTTCCGCGCAGTGCACCGATAAGCGGGTCAACGAAGTTACGCCCGGCCTGTTCGCCAAGTACCCCACGCCCCAGGATTTCGCGGCCGTGCGCCCGGAAGTGCTGGCGCAGGATATCCGCAGCACCGGTTTCTTCAACAACAAAGCCAAATCCATCGTGGGCGCGGCGCGCAAGATCGTGCACGAATTCTGCGGCCAGGTTCCCCGCAGCATGGAAGAACTACTCACCGTCCCCGGTGCGGCGCGCAAGACCTCCAACGTGGTGCTGGGAACCGCCTACGGCATCGCTTCGGGCGTGGTCGTGGACACCCATGTGCAGCGCATCGCCCGGCGCCTGGATCTCACGCGGAACACCGACCCGGTCAAGATCGAGCAGGACCTGATGAAAATCATCCCCCAGGAAAATTGGATTCTGTTTTCCCACCAGTTGATTCATCACGGCCGGCAGCTCTGCGTGGCCCGCAAGCCCAAGTGCGCGGAATGCAAGCTCGAGCCGGTGTGTTACGCCAAAGACAAAACCGTCTGAGCCCTGCCGTGCGCCCCTTCAGGCCCGTGTTGGTTTCGGTTCTCCTAGTTATTCTCACGGCCTGCGGCGAAGCTCCGGAAGCCTACGCCCCGCCGCCGCAGCGTCAGGCCCCCGAAGGTTCCGGCTACGCCTACCTGGGACGATACGTGCACATGAACGATATCAACGCGGAAGCTTACCTGGTCCACGATGTGGCGCCGGCCGTGGAAAGCGGCGCCTGGCGCTGGACCTGGCGGCGTCCGGAACTGCGCTTCTATCTGCGCGAAACCGCCGGCCTCGAATTCGCCCTGGATTTCGCCATTGCCGACGCCACCTTCCGTCAGACTGGGCCGGTGACGCTCACGCTCTTCCTCAACGGGCAGCGCTTCAGCGAGGTGCGGTGTCCCCGGCCCGGCGCGCGGCAGGTGCGCGTGCCCGTGCCCGCGGGCTTGGCCCACGCCAACGCAGTGAACACCGTGGTCATCCAACCCGATAAAGTCTGGGTCTCCCCCACCGACGGCGCCGTGCTCGGCTTCATCCTCAGCGGGGCAGGGTTCGTGCCGTGATTCCACAGGCCGTTTACATTCTATTCGGGTTCGCGTACACCGTGGCGGTGGCCGCGGCGCTCGGCAAACTGCTGCTGCGCGGCCTGCGCTTGCGCTTCTTTCGGGAAGAGGAGCACGTGCTCGCGTTCCTGACGGGCGCGCCCCTGCTCAGCACCCTGGTCTTTCTACTGTGTACTGCGGGACTGGCGCGCAAGGGCGTGTTTCTGGCCGTGGGCGCCGTCATCCTGACCGTGGCCTGGCGCCGCGGCGCGCATCGCCCGCAGGGTGATCCGCTGCCCCCGCTGGATCCCTTCTGGCGGCGCCTGTTCCTGCTGCTGTTCGCCGCCTTCGCCCTGCTCTACTGGAGCAATTCCATGGCTCCGGAGATCAGTCCGGATGGCACGTCCTACCACCTGGGCCTGGTGGCCCGCTACCTGCGCGAGCACGGGTTCCGCCGCCTCACCACCAACATGTATGCGAACCTCTCGCAGGGCGTGGAGATGCTGTTCCTATTCGCCTTCGCCTTCGGGCGGCACTCCGCCGCGGCCATGGTGCACTTCGCGTTTCTGCTGGCGCTGCCGCTGGCCATGGTGTGTTACGGCCGCCGCTTCCAGGCGGCGCCGGCGGGCGCCTGCGGCGCGCTGCTGGTCTTTCTCAGCCCCGTGGTCGGCGTAGACGGCATCAGCGCGTACATCGATGTGGCGGTCGCCGCCCTGGCTTTCACCCTCTTCTATTTCCTCCAGGTGTGGGACGCCGAACGCGCGGACGGGTTGTGGATTCCCATCGGACTGGTGGCCGGGTTCGGATACGCCGCCAAATACACCGCGGTGCTGGGCGTGCCCTACGCCCTGGGCTTTCTGCTGTGGAAACTGCGGCGCAAACGCGCGCTTCTGCTGCGCGCCGCCGCCACCGTGGCCGCTTGCGCCTTCCTGATGATGCTGCCTTGGCTGGCTAAGAACTGGCTCTGGGTGCACAATCCGGTCTCACCCTTCTTCAACGCGTACTTTCCCAACCGCTATGTGACACCCGGCTTCGAGGGCGAATACGTGGCATACCTGCGGAACTACGGGCTCAAAAGCCGGTGGCAGATTCCCGCCCAGATCACCATCGGCGGCACACTTTCCGGCGTATTCGGCCCGGTCTTCCTGTTGGCTCCCCTGGCGCTGGTGGCTCTCCGCTGGCCCATGGGCCGGCAACTGCTGCTGGCCGCGCTGATCTTCGGCATTCCCTACGCGCAAAACATTGGCACGCGCTTTCTGATTCCCGCGGCGCCCTTTATCGCCATCGCGCTGGCCATGGTCTTTTTGGGCTTGGGGCGCGCGGGACGATACGCAGGCGTTGCCCTGGTGGTGATCCACGCGGTACTCTCCTGGCCGGACGTGCTGGCGTTGTACACCGGACCCACTACCTGGCGGCTGGTCAAAGTGACTTGGCGCGAGGCTCTGCGCATCAAGCCCGAAGAGGGTTTCCTGCGCTCGAACCTGCCTTCCTACGGCATCGCGCGCCTCATCGAGCGGAACGTGCCGCCCGAGGGCGCTGTCCTGACCTTCAGCCCCGTGCCGGAGGCCTACACTTCCCGTAACGTGCTGGTGGGCTACCAGTCCGCTTCGAACCGCGTGCTCCAGGACATTCTGTGGACCCCGCTCACCTCGGATTTTGCCCCCACCTGGCTGCTGCGCTTTCGTTTTCCGGGGCAAAGCCTGCGGCGCATGCGCGTCGTCCAGACCGCGCGCGGCGGGCCGGATTACTGGAGCATCAGCGAAATGCGCGTATATGCGGACGGAAAAGAATATCCGCGCGCCGCTTCCTGGCGGCTGCGGGCGCATCCCAACCCCTGGTACGTGCAACTGGCCTTCGACAACAGTGCCGTCACTCGCTGGTCCAGCCAGCAGACCCTCTTCCCGGGCATGTTCATCGAGGCGGATTTCGGCGCGTCCCTGCCAGTGGACGAAGTGCGGCTGGCCTGCGCGCACGATCAGTACAAAGTGCGCCTGCGTCTCGAGGGCCAGACCGCCGCGGGACAATGGAAGACGCTGGCGGCCAAGCCCGAAGAGAGCGAAGCCCCGCCGCTTTCTGGCATGCGCCGCGCGGCAATCGAGGAAGTCAAGGCCCGCGGCGTGGGTTACCTGGTGGTCTCGGATGCGGATTATTACGCCGCCGATTTCCGCGCCAACTTCGCGCAGTGGGGCATCCTGGAAATCGCCGAAAGCAACGGCTACCGCTTGTACAGGCTCTTATGACTGGCGAGCTTTTTCTGGGCGTGGATGGCGGGCAGTCCTCCACGACCGCTCTGATTGGAGACGAGGCCGGGCAGGTGCTGGGCGCCGGCGTGGGAGGGCCCTGTAACCACGTGGGACCCGCCGAAGCCCGACGCAAATTCACCGCTGCCATGGAGGAGTGCGTGGGCGCGGCCTGCGCGCAGGCCGGCCTGGACCGGCGCACGGTGCGCTTCGCCGTGGCCTGCTTCGGCATGAGCGGCGGGCCCGCGGATAAGGAAGGCATCCTCGCCGAAATCCTTCCCGCCAACCGGCTCATCGTAACCACGGATGCGGTGATCGCGCTTTCCGGCGCCACCGCCGGCGAACCGGGTATCATTACCATTTCCGGCACCGGCTCGATCGCCTTCGGGCGCAACGCCGCGGGCCGCACGGCGCGCGTGGGAGGCTGGGGGCACATCTTCGGCGACGAGGGCAGCGGCTTCGATATCGCCCGGCAGGCCCTGCGCGCCGCCTTGCGCATGGAGGAGGGCTGGGGAGCGGATACCGCGCTGCGCGGCTTGCTGCTCGCGGAAACCGGCGCGGCGGATGCCAACGACATGCTGCACCTGTTCTACACCGAGGCTTGGCCGCGCTCCCGCGTGGCCCGCCTGGCAACCCTGGTGGACCAGGCGGCCCGCGCCGCCGACACCGTGGCCCTGGAACTGCTGCACAACGCCGCGCAGCAACTGGCCGTGTTTACCGCCTCCGTGCGCCGCCAGCTATTCCAGCCCGGCGAGCCGGTAGCGGTGGCCTATATCGGCGGCGTCTTCGGCAGCGGCGTCCTGCTCGAGCGCTACCGCCAGTTGGTGGAGCTCGAGGAGGGCACCCGCTGCGGGCCGCCCATCTACGGGCCCGCCGCGGGCGCGCTGCTCGAGGCCTACCGCGCCGCCGGCCTGCACCCCGCGCTCCGCAATCTTCCCGAGGTCAAAGCATGAAACTTCTTTCCGTCTTCTTCCTGGCGGGTCTGCTGCCCGCCGCCGAGCCGGTCTGGTCCAGGATGGAGCCAATGGCGCTGGATTTCTTCCAGCGTTACGTGCGCATCCAGTCCATCAATCCGCCAGCCAACGACGTGGAGGCGGCCGCCCTGGTGACGGGCCTGCTCGAAAGCCACGGCATCCCGGTGAAGCTCTACACCAGCGGCCCCAACGGGCAGACCAACCTGGTGGCGCGCGTGGCCGGCCGCGATCGTTCCCGCAAGCCTCTGCTCTTGCTCAATCACTTCGACGTGGTGCCGGTGGACCGCAGCGCCTGGAAGATGGATCCCTTCGCGGCTGTCATTCAGAATGGCTTTATCTGGGGGCGCGGCACCATGGATATGAAGGGCATCGCCACCCAGCAGATGATGGCCCTGGTCGCGCTCAAGGACACCGGCACGCTGCCCCCGCGCGATATCGTCATGCTCACCACCGCTGACGAGGAGACCAACGGCACGCGCGGCATCCGCTGGATGATTGAACATCACTTCGACGACATCAACGCCGAGTTTGTGCTGGATGAAGGGGGTTTCGGCACGCGCAGTATCCTGGCGCCGGACAAGCTGGTCTTCGGCGTCGCGGTGGGCGAAAAGCAGAGCACCTGGCTGCGCGTGCGCGCCCGCGGTACGGCGGCCCATGGTTCCCAGCCCATTGCCGACAATGCCAACGTCACTTTGCTGCACGCGCTGGAAAAGGCCTTGGCCCAGCCGCCCGCCAAGCCCCATCCCATCGTGGCGGAGATGGTCCGCAATCTCGGCGAACCCCTGGCCCGCAACAAGTACACCGACGCGCTCCAGGCCAACACCATCTCGCTCACCACGCTCACCGCCGGCGTCGGCTCGCCGCCCAAAGTCAACGTGATCCCGTCCACCAGCGAAGCCACCCTCGACTGCCGCCTGCTGCCCGGGGTCAACGCGGCCGAGTTCATCTCCGAAATGAAGGCGCGCATCAACGATCCGCGCGTTTCCGTCGAGCTCATCAGCCAGCCCGAAGACCCCGGCGTGAGCAGCAGCCGCACCACCCTGTTCGAAGCCATCCGCAAAGCCATCCGCAAGACCCACCCGGACGCCATTGTGACGCCCATGCTGGTGCCCCACGGGACCGACTCGGTGAAGCTTCGTTCCAAGGGCCTGGTGGCCTACGGACTCACCCCCATGGTCCTGGATCTCTCCACTGCCGGCTCCATGCACAGCGACGTGGAACACATTCCGGTGGACGAGTTCCTCAAGGGCCTCCACATCTACTACGACCTGCTCAGTTCGGAGTTCTGATCGGAAAGGAGAACGCGCATGCGAAGCTGTTTGATCGCCGCGGCTGTCGTGTTGTTCGCTGCGGCGGCGCTGGCCCAGCGGGGCGGCGCCCGCCCGCTGGCCAAAAACGAGACCGAGAAGAAGATCCTGGCCGTGCTCGATGATATCGTGCGGTCGCACCACACCTATCTCAGCGTGCCCCTCGAGGACGGGCGCGCCTTGCGGCTGCTCGCCGAAGCGGCCGGAGCCCGGAACGTGGTCGAAATCGGCACCTCCACGGGATACTCGGGGCTGTGGTTCTGCCTGGCGCTCCAGGCCACCGGAGGCCATCTGACCACCTTCGAACTGGATCATGGCCGGGCCTCCATGGCGCGCGGTCATTTCCAGGAAGCCGGCGTGGATCGCCTGGTCACCATCGTCGAGGGCGACGCGCACGCCAATGTCTCCCGCCTGCACGATCCCATCGACCTCCTGTTCCTGGACGCGGACAAGGGCGGGTATGTGGATTATCTGAAAAAGCTTCTGCCCCTGGTGCGCCCCGGCGGGTTGATCCTGGCCCACAACATCGACATGGCGCCCGATTACGTCACCGCCGTCACCACCAACCCGAACCTCGAAACCATCTTCTACCGCCAGGGCGCGGGCATGGGCGTGACTCTCAAGAAGCGCTGATGCTGTTAAGCTGAAATTTCAGGTACTACTTGAGAATCATATATGTCCAAATTGTCGATTCGTGACCTGGACCTGAAAGGCAAACGGGTCTTCATTCGCGTAGATTTCAATGTCCCGCTGGCAGCGGGCGGCCAGGAAATCACCAGCGACAAGCGGATCAAGGCGTCGCTCCCCACCATCCGCTACGCGCTCGAGCAGGGGGCCGGTCTGATTCTGGCCTCGCACCTGGGCCGGCCCAAAGGAAAACCGAATCCCGAGATGAGTCTCAAGCCCGCCGCCAAACGGCTGGAGGAACTGCTGGGAAAGCCCGTGAAAATGGCCCCGGATTGCATCGGCCCCCAGGTCGAGGCCATGCTGCCCAAGCCCGGAGAAGTGCTGCTACTCGAAAATCTGCGCTTCCACCCCGAGGAGGAAAAGAACGATCCCGAGTTCAGCCGCAAGCTGGCCGCTTTCTGCGACCTGTATGTGAATGACGCCTTCGGCTCGGCGCACCGCGCACACGCCTCCACCGCCGGCATGATCGCCTTCGTGCCGCAAGCCGCCGCCGGCCTGCTCATGGAGCAGGAACTGAGATACCTCACGCTCGCCACCACCAATCCGCCGCGTCCCTGCGTGGCCATTCTCGGCGGCGCCAAGGTCTCCGACAAAATCGAGGTCATTTCCAACCTCGGCAAGGTCGTGGATAAGCTGCTGATCGGCGGCGCCATGGCCTACACCTTTCTGAAGTCCCAGGGCCAGCCCGTGGGACGGTCACTGGTGGAAGACGACAAGCTGGACCTGGCCAAGAGCCTGCTCGATCAGCTCGGCGGCAAGCTGCTGCTGCCGGTGGATCACGTCGTGGTCGCCGAGATCCAGGAAGGCGGGACAAACGAAGTCGTGGAAAATATCCCCGACGGCAAAATCGGCGTGGATATCGGCCCTCGCACCGTAGACTTGTACGCCGCCGAGGTCGCCCAAGCCAAGACCGTGATCTGGAACGGCCCTATGGGGATCTTCGAAAAGCCCCCTTTCGACCGCGGCACGGTGGGCGTGGCCAAGGCCGTGGCCTCTTCCGGCGCGACTTCCATCGTGGGCGGCGGAGATTCGGAGAAGGCCATCAAGTCCGCCGGCGTGGCAGACCGGATTTCGCACATCTCCACTGGTGGCGGTGCGTCGCTGGAATTTCTTTCCGGCATCACTCTACCGGGCGTGGCCGCGCTGACGGAAAAGTAGTGCCCGCAGTCTCCCGCCGTGCCTGGCTGCTGGCGTCCGCCGCGGCCCTGGGTTGCGGGTCCCGGAAGGGAACCCGCTACCCCGGCTATGCTTTCGTGGCGAACGCCGGCGGAAGCTCGGTGACGGCGGTAGACCTGAGCGCCTTTTCCCCCGCCCGCGAGTTCGCCCTGGAAGCGCCACCCACCGCGGTGCTGGCGCATCCCGCCCGGCCCTTCGTATACGTGCTCAGCGCCGCGGAGGGAGTGCTGCACGAATTCGACGCCCGGTGTCTGCGCCCGGCGCGCAAGCTGCGGCTGGGAGCGCCGGCTATCTCCATGCGCCTGGCGCCGGATGGCCGCGCGCTCTGGGTGCTGGCAGCGCGCGAGCTCACGCGCATCCCGCTCGATCGCTTCCAACCCGCCGGCCGCATCCCCTTGCCCGCCGAAGCCAACGATTTCGATCTCAGCTCCGACCGCCGGGCCGCCGTCTGCTTCAGCCGCGACCGCCTGGCCGCCCTGGCCTCCCTGGAGCGCCTGCGCGTGGAGCGCACCTTCACGGCGGGGCCCGACCCCGGCATCATCCGCTTCCGGCCGGATGGCCGGCAGGTGCTGGTAGGCAATCGCGGGAATCACACTCTGACCATTGCCGAGACCGCCTCCGGGCGCGTGGCGGTCCACCTGCCGCTGCCGCTCGAACCCCGCAACTTCTGCTACGACCCGTCGCTCGGGCAACTGTTCATCAGCGGCCCCGGCATGGATGCCGTGGTGATTGTCTTCCCGTACCTGACCGAAGTGGAACAGACTATCCTGGCCGGCCGGGCGCCGGGCGCCATGACGGTTTCGAGCAACCCCGCTTACCTCTTCGTGGCCAATCCGGAAACCGCCACCGTGACGGTGCTGGATATCGAGACCCGCAAGCTGGTGGCCGTGGTCAGCGTAGGCGCGCAGCCGCACTTCCTGCTGGTGACGCCGGATAACGAGTACCTGCTGGCCGTCAACCGCCGCTCCGGCTCTCTTGCCGTGGTGCACATCCCGGCGCTGGGCGTGCGGCGTTACAAGCAATCCATGGTGGCCCCGCTGTTCACCATGATCCCCGTGGGCCAGGATCCCGTCGGCGAGGCGGTAGTCACCGTGGGGTGACCCACTGCAAACGCAAGCACCTAGTACACCGTTTCGAAGGTACGCTAACGTATTTCCACTCCCTCCCGAGGACCCAGGTCCGTTCGGATTCCGGAACAATTCGGCGTTGGGGATAATCTATCACCTGGAAACCAAGTCCCATCCGCGCGCGTGACACGGCCGGATGGCAGGTTGGCCATTCTACGATAAGCCCGAATATCGGGAGCCTGTCGGGAATCAGAACTGGCGCCTTCTTCTGATACGATACGGAGGCTGCAAGATGGCCAAACTGATCTACGCTACGCCTACGTCGCTGGATGGCTATATCGCGGATGACGGCAACTTCGATTGGTCGACGCCAAGCGAGGAGGCATTTGCGCTCATTACCGATCTCCACCGCCCTATCGGCACGTATCTCTATGGACGCAAGGAGTACGAAACGATGGCGGTTTGGGAGACGCCAGAAGTCATTCCCGGCTTCACGCCGGCCATGAATAACTTCGCGCGGATCTGGCAAGCGGCCGACAAGATCGTCTATTCTAAATCGCGGGAGACCGTGTCTACACCGAAGACGCGTCTGGAGCGGGATTTCCACCCGCAGGCGGTTCGCGAGTTGAAGGCTCAATCGGCTCTCGATATTTCGGTGGCTGGTCCGACCCTCGCCGCACACGCGATTCGGACCGGGCTCGTCGACGAGTATCATCTGCTAGTCGTGCCTACTCTGCTTGGCGGAGGCATTCGGGTGCTACCCAGCAAGGTACGCATCAGGCTGGAGTTGCTGGACGAGCGCCGTTTTGCCAATGGATGGGTCTATCTTCGCTATCTCACGCAGGCCTGATGGAGGTTGAGGCCGACGTCACGCCTACGTCACTGGGACACATCAAATGGCCTTGCCACGCCGGCCTTGTCCTGCTCTTCTTCCTTGTCGCGACCCACCTGGAACAGGGCGGTTTCCGATAAGACGGGCTTATCGTAGAGTGACTGGTCACCCGGGTATATTGTCGCCGACGGTGGGAAGCGCCGCCAGGATAAAGAACGCTCTGGTCGCCCAGATTCACCTTCCCGCCCAGAGAAGGGCGCTCTCGGAACACGCGCGTGCCAGCGGGAACACCCAACTCGGGCTACAACGCTGCCAGCCAGTCAAAAGGGCGTCGGAACGTAACGGCGAGAGCGCCACGGCTTGACCTCACGGCGGCTGGAAGCGGCGGCGGCCGGGGATCGGAAGCATCAGGTGGCAGCCGCGGCCATCTTATGGTTTAAGTCACGGCGTGGGTGCCGGCCACCATCCGTCAGACGATGTAGGTTTCCCAGTGGCCCTGGCAACCCAGCCCGCGGCGGATGTGGAAACGGCCTTTGGCGGGTTCGGCGATATAGCCGCAGATCGACAGCATGCCGGAGGCTCCGTGGCGGCAAATGGCGGCGGGGTCGCCCGCGTGATCCGCCAGAATCTCCTTCATGCGGTCCACCGAGAGCCGGCCCCAATTGTCGCGGACCAGCGCGCGGATGCGGTCCAGGCGCGGGCAGGAATCCGGCAGGTGGCCGTCTTCGAAGGGCGCGAATTCGCGGCTGACGTAGTGATTGGAGTGCAGGCGCCGGTCGGGGTGGTCGTCGTTATAGAGCGCGATGCCCTCGGGGCGGACCTCCACGTCGGCGATGCGGCCGCGGCCATCGCACAGCACCACGTTGGCGGCGGAGCAGGTGCGGTGCCGGCGAAGCAGTTCGACACATTCGGGGACGCCGGGCTGCTCCAGCAGGACGCGCTTCAATGGGTAGTGCGGCAAGCCGGGCCGCCAGGTGAAGTGGTAGAGCGCGTTGGCGAAGTGGGCCACGCCATGCTGGTTCATGCCGGCGTAACCGAGCTGCCCGGCGAAGGTGAGCATCACGGCGCGGGGGCGGCCGTCGGAGGGGTGCACGTGCAGCACGATGGCCACCTCGGCATACTCGGGTTCGAGGTCCTGGTTCTGGCCGGCCAGCGGATGGCCGTCGCGGGTGGCGCTGCCGGTGAGGGCGAAGGCCGTGCAAGCGCCCTCGAAGCGGTGCGCGGCCTCGGCGCGAGTCTGGCAGAGCACGGCTTCGCCCACGGAGATCTGGGCGCCCTCGGCCAGGCCCATGATCTCGTCCGCGTAGGGCTTGCTGAGTTTTTCGATCAGCGGCAGGAAACGCAGGGCGTTGGCGCACAGCGCCGCGCGCGGCTGGCCGGCCAGTTTTTCAATCCACGCCAGGTAACGGCGGATCAGCGAGGCTGCCTGCTTGCCGTGCTGGTAGCCCATCTGGAAGGCGGTGCCGGAAACCGAGACGAGCGGGAAAGCCGTTTCCATGTCGCTTTGCTTAGAGGCGCGTCATGCGCCCTTGGCGTCAGGTTTTCCAGTGCTGAACACGACCCCATGCCGGATGACGATCGTGCGCCCACAGTCACAGGTGAACTCGCTGGACTTGGCGATGGTCTTAGGGCGGAAGGTCCACTTCTTGCCGCATTCGCAGAGGTAGGCTTTGACCGGCTCCGCCAGTTGTGCTCCCATACCCGGACATTGTATCGAGATTCGGAGAGGGCGGGGCGGAAAACCGCTACGGCCGCGGCTCGACAGCTACGCGGGCGGCGCGCGGGCTTTGGCTGAGATAATTCCGGATCTGGACGGGGAGGGCGCGCGTGTCGATAGGCTTGGTGATATAGCCGTCGCAGCCGGCGGCGCGGGCGCGTTCCTCGTCGCCTTTCATGGCAAAGGCGGTCAGCGCTACCACCAGGATGTCGCTGGTGCGGGGATCTTGTTTCAGCAGACGGGTCAGCTCCAGGCCATCCATGCCGGGAAGTTGGATATCCACCAGGATGAGTAGGGGGTGAAATGTCTGAAGAATTTGGACTGCTTCTTCGGCATCGTTGGCTACTTGGACGTGGTAGCCCTCTCCAACCAGGATGAAACGCGTCAATTTCAGATTGACGGGCGTATCGTCGATGATGAGAATCGGCTCCCCGGGCATACGATTACCGCCAAAAAATCCCTTATTACTATCGCACAGGGAGGAAAAAGTGGCAAATATCGCAGGATTTGCGGCGGACTCAAGGATTGGCGTGCGGCTCGGGCCTGGGAGGAGAGGAGTGATTCGCGCGCGGCAGAACCGCGAAAAAGGTGCTGCCTTTGCCGAAGGTGCTGGCGACGCCGACGTGCCCGCCCTGGGCCTCCACGATGCGGCGGGTGAGCGCCAGGCCGAGGCCCGTGCCGGGTTCATCGCGCAGCGCCCCGGGGATCTGGCGGAAATCCTGGAAGAGCTGCGGCAGGTGTTCCGGGCGGATGCCGATGCCGCTGTCCTCCACTTCCAGGCGGAAATGGGCGGGGCCCTCGGCGGCCAGGCGCACGCTGACGGAGCCGCGAGAGGGGGTGAATTTCAGGGCGTTGGAGAGGTAATTGTAGAGGACCTGCTTAAAGCGCGCAGGGTCGGCGACGGCTTCCTCCAATCCCGCGACGGGCTGGAATTGGACGGCGATGCGCTTCTTGTCCGCCAGGGGGAGCAGGATGTCGCAGACCTCCCGCACCAGCGCATTGAGATCCACGGGCTCGAGGTGGAATTCCATGCGGCCGGATTCGACCTTGGCGAGATCCAGCACGTCGTTGATCAGGTGCAGGAGGTGCCGGGCGCTGGTGAGGATATCCTCCAGGAATTCGCGGTGCACCTCCGACAGCGGCCCCACTTTGCCGTCGTACATCAACTCGGCGAAGCCGATGATGCCGTTGAGGGGCGTGCGCAGCTCGTGGGACATATTCGCCAGGAAGCGGTTCTTGATTTCGGTGGCCTCGCGGGCGGCGGCCAGCGCGCGAGCCAGTTGTTCGTTTCTGGCTTTTAGCGCGCGGGCGTACTGGCCTACTTTTTCGGCGGCCAGCGCGCCGATGCGGCGGGCGCTGATATCCAGGAGCGCGGAGCGCAGGCCGGTGACGCGGCCGTCCTCGCCGGTGATCAGGTTTTCGTGGATTTCTACGGGCACGATGGCGCCGTCCTTGCGGACGTAATCGCGTTCGAAGACCTGGATTTCCTGCTCGCCGCTGATTTTGCGGCGGACGCTTTCGCGGCTGAGGGGCTGTTGTTCGGGGGTGAGGAACTCCCAGACAGGGCGGCCGAGCATTTCCTCGCGGGTATAGCCCAGCAGACGGCACTCGGCTTCATTCACCCTGCGGATAATGCCAGCCTGGTCGATTTCGTGGTAGGCCACAGGGGCCTCCTCGAACAGACGGCGGAAGCGTTCTTCGTTTTCGGACGCAGTTGGCGATACGTTCATGGACGCCCCTGCCGGCGCAGAAAGGCGCGCATGCAGGCGGCAGAAGAGGCAAACTGCCGGATTAGATCCGCGAGCACCGGCTCGCTTTGTTCCAGGGCGGCGTCGCTGAGCTGCTCCTCGAGAAGCCTGGCCAGACCCGCCATGCGATCCTCTCCCATCTGGCTCGAACTGCCCTTGAGGCTGTGCGCCAGACGTTTGAGCGCATCCAGATCGCGCCGCGCGAAGGCGTCCTGAAGCTGCGCGATGCGGTCAGCCGTATCGGTCAGGAACAACTGAATCAGCTCTTCGACGACCTCCGCCTGACCGGCCCCCCAGAGCTCCAGCAGCACTGGGGGGAGGGACCAAGCGGATTCCGCGGGATGTTCCGGTGTGGATCGGTGTTCGTCGTTCATTGGAAAAAGCCGAGCAAGGCTGCCGGCGGAAAGCGTACCGCGCTTCCATGCCGCCTGCAAACGCAACGAAAGCGCGCGAATTCCGCCCCATTATTTTAGCCTCTGCGGGGGCCTCGGCGCGCCATTTCGGCGGAAAAATCACTGGCCGCGAAGTATTCGCCGCAGGTAGCCCAGGACCAGGGTCGCATCGTGGCGGAAGCCGGCTGTAGCGGCGTAGAAGATTTCCGAGGAATAGCGCTCCTCGCCGGAGGGATTTGCGCCGAATTGGACGAAAGCTTCGGTGATTAGGCCGGCTTTGGCGCGCAGGTAGAGGTCGCGCCAGTCTTCGGGTAGGGCGCGGATTTGTTCGGCGGTGCGGGGCTCGACCCCGACGAAGCGCAGTTTTCCGCCGGCGATGGCCGGCAGGGCGGGCAGCAGTTCGAGGAACAGGGAACTCCAGCCGTGGGCGGGGGTCCCGGCGGAAGTGAAGGAAAGATAATGGCAGGTGCGCCACTCGCCGGGTTCCGGGGGCGCCGGCAGCCGCACGGCTTCGCGGCGGTGGAGCAGAGGGCCGCGGCGGAACAGGGCGACGCCCAGGGCGGTGACCAGAAGCACCGGCCAGGCGAGGAGGAGCAGGACGACGGCGAGCAGGCGCGAAACCAGAGATCCAAACGAGGCGCGGAAGGCGCTCTCGGCGAGGCTGCCGAGGAGGAAGGCGTCAGTAACCGCCACAGAAGCGCCCAGACGGACATTGAGCAGGCGGTTGCGGTCCACGATGACGTGATCGAGTTCCAGGGATTCGCCGATGTAGCTGCCGGGCAGGACCAGCGTATCGACGGCGCGGGAATGCAGGTCCACGACGCAGTCCCGGCTGATGACGGTGTTGGGGCCGAGATGCACGCCGCGGCCGATGCGGCAGTTCTCGCCAATGTACACGGGAGGGTCGAGCCGGGCGGTGGGGTGCAGGCTGACGTTGCGGTCCAGCCAGATGCCGGGCTCGACCTCGCGGCTGGCCAGCAGGAGGGCGGCGGATTGCTTGCGCAGGACGGCTTCCTGGCTGCGCAAGTAATCCTCGCAGGATTCCAGGCTGAGCAGGTGCGGGACTTCGACGAGGCGCGCGGCGCCCTCGCGGGCGGCACGCAGGAGCAGATCAGAGAGGGCCGGCTCGTCCAGGTCCGGGGGCCAGGCATCCGGGGAGGCAGCGGGGAGCCATGCCCAGCCGGTCCACCGGGGGCCATCCGCTCCGTCGCGCACCGGGGGGAGGCAGTAGACCAGCGGCGGGCCGCCCGGCTCCGCCGGCAAGGCGGACCAGTCGATTTTGGGCAGGCGGTCGGCATGCACCAGCAGCACGGGTCCGGCAGAGCCGGCGCAGATGGCCGGCACGCGGTAGTAAGGCCGCAGCGGGTCAGAGGCCAGGTGGAAGCGGATGGAGGCGCCCCAGCGCGTGCCGTCTCCGAAATAGTCTTCGACTTTCTGGGGCAGGTGGCTGAGCACAAAATCGAACTGCCGGACGCCGTGGTGGACGAGGTGCTCGAGGATGTGTTGCAGGAAGGGCCGGTCCACCAGGGGCAGCAGGGGGGCCGGGTAGCGTTCATTGAGACTCAGCAGCCGGGGATTGTCGCCGGATGCGATCACGACGGCGCGCAAGCGATTAAGCCTCTCGGAGAGATTCGCCCCGGGCAGGGCCGGGCGGATAACCCAGCCTCTCTTTTACCACGCGGAAGACGAACAGCAGGTTACCCTGAAAATAGCGTCTCCACATGCGGCCGGGTTCCTGCCAGAAACGGAAGAGCCACTCGAGCCCCATTTCGCGCATCCACTGGGGGGCGCGGGGGATGCGGCCCGAGTAGAAGTCGAACAGGCCGCCGACGCCCAGGGCCACGCGCACGCCGGTCTCGGCCAGATGGCGTTGAATCCATTTTTCCTGGCGGGGGGCGCCGAAGGCCACCAGGAGGACGCCGG
Source organism: Solibacteraceae bacterium (assembly GCA_021324015.1). GTDB lineage: Bacteria > Acidobacteriota > Terriglobia > Bryobacterales > Bryobacteraceae > JAJPJX01. The sequence goes on from JAJPJX010000068.1 coordinate 26,666, forward strand.
CGCCGGACGCGGCGACACGGCGGACGACTTCGGGCTCCTCGGCGGGCGTGAAATAGCCGTGCTGGCAGCCGCACACGCGGACGCCGGGATATTTCGTGTGGATCCATTGGGCCACGGCTTCGGCCACACCGGGGCGCGCGCCCAGCAGGTAGAGTCCACCCCCGTGGGTTTCGAGGGCTTCGCACAAGCGCGGGAACAGGTCCGTGCCATTGACGTTCTGGCGGATATCGCGGGCCAGGATTTTGCCGGCGATCTTGAGACCGATGCCGTCGGCCAGGGTGAGCGAAGCGCTTTCCAGCACGTCGAGGTAAGCGGCGTCGCGGCAGGCGATGTTGGCGCAATCAGCATTAAGGAAGCAGACCTGGGCGGGCGGAGCGTGCGGATCACGCACGCGGGCGAGGAGGAAATCCAGCGCCTCGCGCATGGTGAGGTTGTCGATGCGGATGCCGAGCACGCGGATGCGGTCCGGCGCGGTGGCCATGCCGGCGCCGAAAAGGATGGCGGGGACGGCGCGCAGGGCGATGCCCATGTCACCGCGGAGGCTGTGCGTTTCCATGTACTCCAGGTCCACCTCGGCCTCGCTGGAGTAGGCGATATTGGCGCGGCTGCGGATCCACCACAGGCAGACCAGGCCGGGCCGCACGTTATAGCGTTTCCAAGCCAGCAGTTCGGCTTCACCGGCTTCCTGGGGGGAGACGGCGCGCGGGCCGACCAGGGAGAGGTCGCCGCGGAGGATATTGAAGAGCACCGGAAGGCGGCCCAGGCGGAGGCGTGCGGCCAAGCGGCCGGTGGTTCCGGGGCCGAAGCGGAAGGAATAGAGCGCAAATTCGCAGGCCCAGCGGCCCAGGCGGGGGGCTCGCGCCAGACCGCCGCCGGAAACGCGGGCCAGCAGGCCGGCGGCAAGCAACAGCGGGGAGAAGGCCGCTAGCAGCAGGATCGCGGCCAGCAAATCCACGGTCCGCTTGAGGCCCGCGAGAAGCTCGAGCCAGGCGGCCCATGACACGCCCCAGAGCAGGCGGCGCCATCGTAACCGGCGGCGACCGGCGGAGGAGAAGCGCTGGTACAGTTCCTCGATTTCGCGCCCCCGCCGGGCGGCGTCGGGAAGAGTCGGCGCGGCGGCCGGAGGTTTGGATTTCATTTCCGGGAGACGATCAATAGGACCCCTTTCCCAAGAGCACGGCAGGGACGGTCTTGAGCAACAGCAGGCAATCCAGCCAGAAACTCTGGCTCTGGATGTACTGGACATCCAACTCTACCTGGCGATCAAAGGGAATGTCGCTGCGGCCGCTCACTTGCCAGATACAGGTGAGGCCGGGCGGCACATCGAGACGCCGGCGATCGGCCAGGGTGTAGAGGGCCACCTCGGCGGGGAGCGGCGGCCGGGGTCCGACCAGGGACATGTCGCCCGTGAGGACGCACCAGAGCTGGGGCAGTTCGTCGATGCTGAGCTTGCGGATGATGCGCCCGATGGGGGTCACGCGGGGATCCCGCTTCATCTTGAAGGTGTGGGCGGTTTGATGCTGGTTCAGGGCCATCAAGGCGGCCTTGCGCCGCTCCGCGTCCATGACCATGGAGCGGAATTTAGGAAAGGGAAACTCGCGGCCCCACTGACCCACGCGGGTCTGCCAGAACAAGACCGGGCCGCCATCGGTGAGCTTAATAGCCAGCGCCACCGCCAGGAATAGCGGCCACAGGCACAGTAGCAGGCTGGCGGAGACCGCGATATCCAGGGCGCGTTTGAGGAGGCGGGCGCCGCCGGTGACCGTCAGCCAGGCATATTTCTTACGCCAGAAGCGGACCCGGTTGGAGAATGCCACATGAGGTGCGGAAGCGCCGCCGTAGCGCTGGTAAAGCTCCTCGATCAATTCCACGCGGCAGGAATCCACAGGGGAGCGGTTCGGAGCGGAACTCGGAGGCGATTGGAGCGTCGCGGACATCGGGGGCTGATGGCGCCTTCCTGATTGGAATTATACCCGGAATGAAAACCCGGGGCGTGCGTGCCCGGTTGCGCAAAGAAATCGAAAAGGCTCAAATCGAGTCGAAATCCTTGTATGATAAAGAGGTACGTTCCCCGATCGAGACTGGCGCTGTGCTTCCATCCCGAACTGTTCCCCCGCAGCCCGCTTTGCGGTAGGATATTTGGCCGAATTGAGGTGACAAAGGAGCCGCTGTGATGAATTCCGAGGGAGAAGAGCCGGGCCGTATTCTAGTGGTGGAAGACGAGCGGCATATCGCCCGGTTTCTGGAATACGTTTTGCAAAAAGCGGGTTATGAGGTGGACATTGCCGAGGATGGCCGGCAAGCACTGGAAATCCTCGCAGACTTTCGCCCGCACGCCATGATATTAGACCTGGTGCTACCGGAGATTTCGGGTCTGGATTTGTTGAAGACGATCCGAAAAGAGGCGGCGTATGGAGATTTGGTGGTGGTGGTGGTGAGCGCCCACTGGTTCGGGGAAGACGACCAGCAATTGCGGGAAGCCGGCGCCACCGCGCAATGTTCGAAACCGATCGCACCGTCGACCCTGCTGGGCAAGCTGCTGGAACTGGGGATCAAGCCGCAAATGCCCCTGGGCTCCGTGGCTTAACCGGCGCGGAATTAACACGCTGATGACCTCCCCCTCCATCGGAACCGGAGAGCACAGCCGCAGCGCCCGCGTGCCGGGAGAGGCTGGGGTGCTGGGAGCGCTGAAGAAAGCGCTGGAACCGGCCCGGGCGCTCGAAGGCGTGAGGGTGTGGTACCGGCCGGCCACGGGCGCCTGGCGGGAGGTCTTTCCGCAGGAGGGGGCGGAAGAAGCGCCTCCGGCGGCCTCGAGCCGCGTGCGGGTGGATGAGTTCCCGCTGCGTCCGAGGCGGCGAGGGCCGATGTTGGCGGTGGCCACCGAGCCGCCGGCAGAGGGCGTGGCGATGCTGGTGCGGCAACTCGTGCGGGCGGTGCTGGACCTGACGGACCTGGAAGAAAGGGAACGGCACCTGCTGGATGAACTGGGGGCCAACTGGGAGAGCCTGGAAGCGCTTTACGAGCTGAACACCGAGCTGCGGGCAGCGGACAATCCGCGGGAACTGCTGGACCGGCTGATGCACCGCAAGGTGCTGGTGAACGAGGGGTTGAGCGCTGCCGTGTATGTGGAAGCGGAGGGCAAGCTCACGCTACAGGCCAGCAACCGGGAGTGTCTGGCCGCCACCCTGGAGCGCAGCCGGGGACTGGTCGGCAAGGCGCTCGCGGAACGGCGCACGCAGGTGATCAACGGCCGGGAGGAGCTCGACGCCGTCCCCGACCTGGAGCCGCAATGGCGGACGGCGACCAGCGTGGCGGTAGCTCCCATCGCCACGCGCCACGGGCTGGTGGGCGCGTTCACGGTGTGGAAGTCGGGCCACAAGGGCGCCTTCGACACACCGCTGCTGCGGCTGGTCGAAGCGCTGGGCAACCAGGCGGCGATGATCATCGAAGGCGACCGTTTGAACCGCGCGCTGCGGGAGAGTGAGCGCTTGCGACAGGAGATCGAGATCGCCTCGTCGATCCAGCAAACCCTGTTGCTGGACCCGCCTCCGGAGGACCTGCCGCGGCTGGAAGTGGCGGCCTTCACGCTGGCCTCGCAGAGGATTGACGGCGACTTCTGCGAATTCATCCGGCATCAGAACGGCGCGGTGGATGTGCTGGTGGGCGACGTAATGGGCAAAGGGGTACCGGCGGCGCTGCTGGGGGCGGCCACCAAGCACCACCTGGTGCGGGCCATGGCGGAGCTGGCCTCCTCGGCGGCCCAGCGCAGCGCCACCACGGTGCCGCCGGACGAAGTCGTGTCGCTGGCGGCCGGCCGCCTGGCGAGCCAGTTGATCGCGCTGGAGCGCTTCGTGACGCTGTGCTACGCGCGCGTGGACGCCGAAGGGCTACGCCTGGAATTGGTGGATTGCGGGCATACGCGCACCATCTGGTATCACGCCGCGACCGGGGAGTGCACCTTCCTGCACGGGGAGAACTTGCCGCTGGGGGTGACCGAGAACGAGGCCTACGTGCGGCAAACGGCAACGCTGGGGATGGGAGATGCGCTGTTGTTTTACTCCGACGGCGTGACCGAAGCGCGCAACGACGCAGGCGAGTTCTTTGGCGAGGAGCGCCTGGCGGAGTGCGTGGGGCGGTTTGCCGGGCTCTCCTGCGGCGAATTACTGGAGCGCATCCGGGCGGAAGTGGTGACCTTTTCCGGCGGAGACGCCTTCGCGGACGACTTTACCAGTGTGGCAGTGCGCGTGCGGGAACCGGGCGCCAACCAGCCTCTGTGCGCGCGCCGGGCGGTGTTCTCGAGTGACGTCGAGCAGTTGACGGCGATGCGCTCCTGGACCATGGAAATGGCCGCGCAGGTGCCCGGAGGCCTGGGTGAGGAACACCTCGGGGAACTGGAACTGGCGCTCCAGGAGGCTCTGGCGAACGTGGTGCAGCACGCCTACAAGAACCCGGGGGGACGGATCGAACTGGAGGCGGACGCTTTTGCCGACCGGTTTCAGGTGCGGATCTCCGACTGGGGCGAGCCTTTCGACCCGACGCGGGTACTGCAGCCGTCCTTCGACGGCTCGCGGGAGAGCGGTTTTGGGGTGTATATCATCTCGCACTGCATGGATCACGTGGCGTACTGGCGCGAGCCCGATGGAAGAAACGTCATGTGGATGGTCAAGTTTCGAAAACCAGATCCGCACAAAGGAGAAAAACCAACCTCTGATGGGCCTGAGCACTGAAAAAACCGGCGGCGTTGTCACCGTCACGCTGGCGGGCGAAACGCTCGACGCCGGCAATTCCAAGGAATTCAAAGCCGAAGTGGCGGCTTTTCTGACTCCCCAGGCTAAGGTTGTCTTCGATATGAGCCGCCTGCGGTTCGTGGACAGCTCCGGGCTGGGGGCGATTCTGTCCTGCCTGCGGCAACTCAACGGTGTGGGGGGAGACCTCAAGCTCTGCGCCATGACCAAGCCCGTGCGCGCGCTGTTCGAACTGGTGCGGATGCACCGGGTATTCGAGATCTTTAACACGAGGGAAGAGGCCATCCGGTCCTTTGGCGGGTAGGAGGATGGCGAGAAGGCGCAGGCGACCGCTCCCTGACGGTCGCGGCTCGGTAACCAGGGCGGGAGAGGGCTAGTCGGTGGAAGCGGTAGTCGCGATTCCGGCTCTGGTGGCCGCCGTGGTGGCTTGGCGGTATTCCACGCAGGCGGCTTTTCTGGGGGTGTACCTGCCGGTGCTGCTGTTGCTGCCGGACTACTATCGCTGGGTCCTGGCGGGGCTACCGGACCCGACCTTCAGTCAGGCGGTGATTCTGCCAATCGCGGCCCTGTTCCTGGTGCGCCACACCGGTCACTGGCGATTCTCGGCGACCGATTGGCTGATGCTGGGCCTAGCCTTCAGCATGAGCTTTTCCGAATATCTCAACGCGGGCTACCCGGACGCGCAAAACCTGATGTTTTCCATGCTGACGGAGCTGGTGTTTCCGTACATGCTGGCCAAGGGGCTGATCGAGCCGTACGGCCTGCGGGTGCGCACTGCCCGCCGGATGGTCTTTCTGCTGTTTGTAGTGGCGGTGGTTTCCTGGTACGAGTTCAAGTTCGGCCTTTCGCCGTTTCAGCGCTACCTGGCGCCCCTGTTTCCGGACCAGGGCGCCGGGTGGGTGACCACTTTCCGGTACGGCTTCGCGCGCATCGCGGGACCCTACGGACACGCCATTCTGGCGGGCATGTTGCTGGGCGTGGGATACCGGCTGCAACGGTGGCTGGAGTGGTGCGGCGCCTGGGAGCCGGAATTCCGGTGGCTGGGAGGGCTGCCTGTCTCCAAGGCCCGGCTGATCACGATCTTTCTGCTTGCCGGCATGCTGATGACGGTGGCCCGCGGGCCCTGGGTGGGAGGCATCCTGGCGGCGGTGGTGGTGGCCGTGGGACGCGCGCGCAATCGAAAGCGGGCCTTCCTGCTGTGCGCCGCCGGGGTGGTGTTCGTGGGAATTCCGGCGGCGGCGTGGCTGTATTCCTATATCTCGGTGGGCCGCGCCCACGCCACGACGCTTTCGCAGGAGACGGCCGCCTACCGCAAAGAACTGATCGACAAGTACGTGCATATCGCCGTGGAGCGGAAAGCCTGGGGCTGGGGAGTGAACGGCTGGCCCAAGGTCCCGGGTATGCCCTCCATCGATAACTACTACCTGCTGCTGGCGCTGCGGCATGGATTTGTGGCCACGGGTCTGCTGCTGCTGATCCTGCTGAGTACGACGGTGCGGCTGTTCGCGGACGGCATGCGGCGTCCTCCCGCCGTGCCGCGAGGAGCCGGACTGGGCTTCACGCTGGCCGGCGTCATGGTGAGCATCGCGGTGACCCTGGCGACGGTGTACCTGGGCACAACGGCGGTGCCGGTGTTCGCGCTGCTGGTGGGATGGTCGGAGGGGTACCTGATCTACGGCCGGCGGGCAGAGGCGCCTGTGACCGCCATGCCGGCGGCGACGCCGGCCTTCGCGTTCCGGAGGGTGGTAGCATGAGCGGAACGCGCCTGGGATATCTGGTGAGCCGGTACCCGGGAATTTCGCATACCTTCATCCTGCGTGAGGTGCTGGAACTGCGGCGCCAGGGCTTCGAGATCGAGGTGGCTTCGATCAACCCGCCGGACCGCACGCCGGAGAAGCTTACGCGGCAGGAGCAGGAGGAGGCCGCGCGGACTTACTACGTGCGGCCCGCGGGGGCGGCGGGTGCGCTGGGCGCGGTGCTGCTGCTGGCGGCGCGGCAGCCGGCCGGGTTCGCGCGCGGGCTGCTATTCGCGCTGCGCCTGGGCGGCGGGGACGCGCGGCGGATCCTGTGGCACCTTTTCTACTTCGTCGAAGCGGCCATGCTGGCGCGCTGGATGCGCCACCGCAACCTGCGGCACCTGCATGTACACTTCGCCACACCCGCCTCGAACGTGGCCCTGGTGCTGACCCGCATCGCTCCCGTCAGCTTTTCGATCACGGTGCACGGGCCGGACGAGTTTTACGACGTCACGGCGTACCGCCTGGCGGAGAAGATCGCGGGCGCGGCGTTCTTGTGCACCATCGGGACCTACGCGCGCAGCCAGTTGATGAAGCTCGCGCCGCCGGGCGAATGGCTCAAGTTTGAGGTGACGCCGCTGGGAGTCAGCCCGGCGGAATTCTCGCCCGCGCCGTTCCGGGAATCGCCGCGGCCGTTCTGGCTGATTTGCGTGGGGCGGCTGGTGCCGGCCAAGGGGCAGCACATTCTGCTGGCGGCTCTGGAGCGGCTGGTGCGTAACGGGCGGGAAGTCAGGCTGCGCCTGGTGGGAGACGGTCCGGACCGGGAGTCGCTGGAACGCACGGCGCGGGAGCGCGGCATCGCCGAGGCGGTGGTTTTCGAAGGCGCGGTCAACCAGGACCGGGTGCGCGCGTTGTACCAGGCGGCGGACGCGTTCGTGCTGGCCAGTTTCGCCGAGGGCATCCCGGTGGTGCTGATGGAAGCCATGGCTATGGAGATCCCCTGCATCACGACGTGGATCAACGGCATTCCCGAGCTGGTGCGGGACGCGGTGGATGGGATCCTGGTGGCGCCCTCCGACGACGAAGCGCTGGCTGAGGCCATCGCGCGGCTGATGGACGACGTCGGGCTGCGGCGGCGGCTAGGCCAGGCAGGGCGGCGGCGCGTGCTCGAGAGGTACGACCTGGAGCGCAACACGGGCCGATTGGCGGAGGTCTTCGGACGCCGGCTGGGAGGCACGGTGTGAGGGCGGGGCGCGTGCTGCGGCTGATGGCGGCGCTTTGCCTGGCGGCCGGATGCTACGCCGCACCGGTCCGGCTGACGGCTACCCGGGAGGTTTTGACCACCGGGGTGACGCGCGTGGGCGTGAACCTCGGATTGTGGACTTCCTGGGGCGCGGAGCAGCTTGCAGCCAACATCCTGAAGAACCCCGGATTTGAAGGGGTGATCGACCGGGCGGTGGTGATCGTGAAGAGCGCCTTGGGGAAGGAATTCGCGGACGACGCCGGATGGCTGGGACGTGCGGACGGCTTCTGGAAGGGCGCGCGGGGCAGCATCCGGACGGGGCGCGCGGCGGGGCAGGAGATCACCATCCTGCGATCGCGGGAGCACGGGTCGCTCGGGCTGCCGGATTTCATTTCCGCGGGCGCGGCGCCGGGCGCGGGCGAGGTGGTTTCGCTTACCCGCATCCAGGACGGCGAGTTGCCAACGCAATGGTGGTTCCCGAATGCGGGAGCAGGCCGCGTGGGGATGGAACGCGGCGAGGTTCGTCCGGGGAGCCCCGGGGCTCGGTCGCTGCGGGTCTCGGCCGCGGCGGAGAGCACGACCGAGGTGCTCTCCTACGTGGACGCCATTGGCGAACGCGCGGGCAAACTGCTGCCGCTCACGGGCGCCTGGCGGCTGAGCTTCTGGTGCCGGCGCGCGGCGGGCAGCGCCGCACTGGAGGTGGAGTTCCGCCGTCTGGGATCGCCGGCCGTGTTTTCCCGCGAGGTGATTCCGGGCGACGGCTGGGCACAGGAAACTTTCGATTTCGAGGCCCGCGACGCAGGCCCTCCCGGCACGGTGCAATTGCGTTTCCAGGTGCGCGGCACGCCCGAAGGCACGGTGCTGCTGGACGACGTGGACCTGCGGCGGGTGGAGGACCAGGAGCAGCCGTTCCGCCGGGAGGTGGTGGAAACCCTGCGGCGCCTGCGGCCGGGCTACCTACGGGACTGGCAGGGCCAACTGGGCGATACACTGGAGAACCGCCTGGCGGGAGCTTTTGCCCGGCGGGCCTCGCGCTACCGGCCGGGGGGCGCCGAGCAGACGGACTTCTTCTATTCGCTACCCGATTTTCTGGACCTGTGCCAGGAGGTGGGCGCGGATCCCTGGATCGTGGCGCCAACCACGTTCAGCGACGCAGAATGGGTGCGGCTGGGGCGCTTTCTCGCTTCCGAGGCGCGCTATCGCAGATTCTCCGAGATCCTGGTGGAATTCGGCAACGAGAACTGGAACGGCGTATTCCGGGCCGCGGGCATCCCGGCCGCGCCGGCGCACGGGGAAGCCGCGGACCGCGCGTTCCGCAAGCTCCGCGAGGGGGCGCCGGGGCTGGCCTCGCTGCGCACGGTGATCAATGCGCAGCACGCCAATCCGTACCAGGTGAAAGAATGCGCGCGCTATGCCCCGGAAGCGGGCGTGGTGGCGGTGGCTCCGTATTTTTTGGACTCCCTGGAGTGCGGCCTTTCCGGACCCGCGCGCCTCGAGGGGCTGTTCGCCGGGGATGGCGGCAAACTGGCGGAAGAGACGGCCGCGAACACGGCGCTGGGCAAAGAGACGGCGGTCTATGAGGTGAACCTGCACACCACTCGCGGCACCGCGCCGGAGGCCGAACGCGATCCGCTGGCGGCGGGCGCCGCCGCGGGCAGCGCCCTGGCGGCCACGGTGCTCGACGCACTGGCGCTGGGAGTCCGCCGGCAGTGCGTCTACGCCCTGGCGGGCTACGATACGCGCCTGGCGGATACCGGCGGCTTCGTGAAGCTGTGGGGCATCGCGCGGGACCTGGGGCCGACCTGCCGCCTGCGTCCCACGGGTCTGGCGGTGCAACTGCTGAACCGGGTCCTGGCCGGCGAGATGTGCAAGGTGGAGGGCAGCGGATTGGCGGGAGTGCGGGGCTACGCGTTTCGCTCCGCGGCAGGCTGGGCTGCGGCGCTGGTCTCGAGCGCCCCCGAGCCTCGGGAGGTGGCGTTGCGGTTTCCCGCGGATGGCGCGCGGCTGCCGCAACAGCTTCTGCGGCTGGCGGCTGACGGGCCGTTTGACACGAACGAGGAGGCTGAGAGGGTACGCATCACGGCGGAGCCGGCGCGCGAGCAAGCGGGCGTGTTCCGGGTGCGGATTCCGGCGTGGGGGATGGCGGTGCTGGGGGGCGCGTGGTGAGCCACACGATTTTGCAGGCGGCCTATACCACGGTGGGCGCCGTGCTGGTTTTGCTGACCCTGCCGGGCACCCTGGAGCTCCTCTGGGTGAGCCTGGCGGGAGTGTTGCCGGCGCGGCGCGGCGGGCGTGCCCGGCCGGGGATGCGGGTGGCGGTAGTAGTGCCGGCGCACAACGAGGAAGGCGGCATCGCGCGCACGGTGGCCAGCCTGCTGGCGTGCGACCGGAGGGGCCTCGAAACCGCCGTGGTAGTGGTGGCGGACAACTCGACGGATCACACTGCCGAGCGGGCGGCCGAAGCCGGGGCCCGCGTGCTGGTGCGGCAGGATGCCGCCCGGCGGGGCAAGGGCTACGCGCTGAATTATGCCTTCGGCAAGTTGCTGGCGGAGGGCTGGGAGGCCCTGGCGGTGGTGGACGCGGACACGGAGGCGGCGCCGGATTTCCTGCAAGTGACGGCGGGCTACCTGGCGGAGGGGGCGGCGGCGGTGCAGTGCCGCTACCTGGTGCGCAACCCCGGCGCATCCCTGCGGACTCGCCTGATGCAGGTGGCGCTCGCGGCTTTCAACGTGCTGCGGCCGCGGGGACGGGAGCGCTGCGGGCTCTCGGCGGGCATCCTGGGCAACGGGTTCGCGCTGGCGCGGCAGACGCTTGAGGCCGCGCCCTACGAGGCCACTTCGGTGGTGGAGGATCTGGAGTATCACCTGCGGCTGGTACGCGCGGGGATGCGCGTGCGGTTCGCGGCGGGAACGGCGGTGTACGGCGAGATGCCAGCCGGAGGCAAGGGCGCCCGGACACAGCGGGCGCGCTGGGAAGGCGGCCGCCTGCGGATGGCCGTGACGCACGCGCTGCCGCTGGCGGGCGAAGTGCTGCACGGCCGCTTCCGCCTGCTCGAACCTCTGCTGGAACTGTTGCTGCCGCCGCTGGCTTTTTATGTGGTGCTGGTGCTGGCATTGCTGGCGGTACCCCTGCCCTGGGCGCACGCTTACGCCCTGGCGGCGCTGGCGGTGGCGGCCTTCCATGTCCTGGCGGCGGTGGCGGTGGGGGGCGGCGGATGGCGGGACCTGGCCGCGCTGTTGGCCGCGCCGTTCTACGTGGCCTGGAAAATCCTGCTGATTCCGGCGGTGATCGGCAGTTCGCGCGGCAGGGCGGCCTGGGTGCGCACTGAGCGGCGTTCGGAAGGGAGAGCCAAGCCATGAGCGGCGCCGCGCCCGAGCCGGAGGTCTCCACGGTGATTGTCTCCTTCAACACACGCGACCTGTTGCGCGAGTGCCTGCACGCCCTGGAGGGGGAGTCCGCCGGCCTGGAGACGGAAACCATCGTGGTGGACAACGCTTCGCGGGATGGCTCCGCGGACATGGTGGCGCGCGAGTTTCCGCGAGTGAAGCTGATCCGCAGCGAGGTGAACCTGGGCTTCGCCCCGGCCAATAACGTGGCCTTCCGCGAGGCACGCGGCCGCTATGTGCTGCTGCTCAATTCGGACGCTTTTTTGGGGCCGGGGGCACTGACGCGCGCGGTGCGGCACATGGAAGAAGAACCGGAGGTGGGACTGGGCGGAGGCAAACTGGTGGGGCGGGACGGCGCGTGGCAGCCCTCGGCACGCATGTTCCCCTCGGTGCTGAACGAATTCCTGATGCTTTCGGGCCTGGCGGCGCGGTTCGCCGGGTCGCGTTTTTTCGGGCGCGCGGACCGCACCTGGGCCGACCCGGACCAACCCGCGGATGTGGATTGGGTGCCGGGCGCTTTTTCCCTGGTGCGGCGGGAGGCCCTGGAAAAAGCCGGCTATTTCGACGAAAATTTCTATCTTTATTACGAGGAAACGGATTTTTGCCGGCGATTGAAAATGGCGGGGTATACGGTGCGTTACTGGCCGGACGTGGTGGTGGTGCACCTGGGCGGGGAATCCTCGAGGACGGTCGAGGGTCTGAGCCTGTCCCGGCATGGCTCGCAATTGACACTGTGGAGAATGCGCAGCCAGCTTCTGTACTACCGTAAACATCATCCGCGGCACGCGCGGCTGATCAAGTGCCTGGAACAGGGATGGCACCGGCTGCGCGCCTGGAAAAACGAATTGGGGCACGGCCCGGCGGAGAAAGAGAAAGCCGCGGATTCGCGGCGCGTGGTGGAACTGATGGAACAAGCCTGGGAGGACACGCGCGGAGGGCGCTTCGCGCCGCCACGGCCATGGTGACCCCGTACCGCCCGGCGCCGCCGGAGGAAGCGCGGCATGTTTGAGAATCTGCGCGAAGACTGGCGCACCTATGAAAAGGACCTCGGCCGCCAGGGTCTGTGGGTGATGGCGGTGTACCGCTTCGGGGTCTGGCGGTACTGGGTAAAGCCCCGGATTCTGCGGATCCCTTTTTCTTTTCTGTACCGGGTGCTGAAAGTCTGGTCTCAAATTCTGACGGGAATCGATCTGCCGTGCGAAGTGAAGATCGGCAGGCGGTTTCGGATCGATCACTTCGGGGACATTATCATCAGCGGCGACGCCGTGTTCGGCGACGACGTGGTGATCCGGAATGGGGTCACAGTAGGCTTGCGGCGAACCGGCGAAAGGGGCGCCCCGGTGATCGGCAACCGCGTGGACATCGGCGCGGGGGCCAAGCTACTGGGGAAGATCCACATCGGCGACGACGTGGTGATCGGGGCCAACGCGGTGGTACTGAGCGACGTGCCATCGAATTCGCTGGCGGTGGGCGTGCCGGCGCAGATCCGGCCGCGAAAACCGGCGCCGGAGCGCCGCGACGAGGCAGGAACGGCGTCATGTATTTCGTGAGGAAGGCGATGGGGAAAAAAATACCGGAGGGCTATCGGCGATGAAGCGGTGGCGGGCGGGAATCGGAGCGGCCCTGTGGCTGGCGGCCTTCGGCGCCGCGCGGGCCCAGGACCAGCGGCCGGCGCAGGCACAGGCGCAGTTCAAGCTGCCGAACAAAGAACTGCAATACAGCCCCGCGGAAGCCCTGCGGGCGTTTGAAGGGACGCCGGAGGAGAGCTATCACCTGGGCGAAGGCGACGAGATCAACGTCCAGGTGTGGGGGCGGGCGGAGGTCTCCGGCAAGCAGGTGATCGGGCCCGATGGACGCATCACACTGCCGCTGGCAGGCGCGATTCCGTTGTCGGGACTGACGCGGGAGGAGGCCGCGCAGGCCGTCCGCAAAGTCCTTTCCCCGTATTACACGGAACCCCAGGTGACGGTGACGATCGACCGGTACACCAACGAGCGGGTCTACGTGTTGGGCCGCGTGTCGCACCCGGGGGCGCTCCAGTTTGACCGGCCGCCGACGCTGCTGGACGCGCTGTCGCTGGCGGGGGGCCTGCCCATCGGGGGCATCGGCGCGGAGAAGGCCGGACTCACGCGCTGCGCCATCTTCCGCGGGCGCGACAAAGTGGCCTGGGTGGATCTGCGCTATCTGCTGAAGGAAGGGAACCTTTCGTACAATCTGCGGCTGCAGAGGAATGACGTGGTGTACATCCCCGACGCCGGCGATCAATCGGTCTATGTGCTGGGGGAGGTGAATCATCCCGGAGCGTACCGGCTGACCTCGGAGATGTCGTTCCTGGACGCGCTGGCGCAGGCGGGCGGTCCGACAGCGGACGCGGCGCCCGGCAAGATCGACCTGGTGCGCCCGGAAGCCGGGCTGCACCGGCAGTTCGCGCTGGCGGATTTCGTCAAGGGGAAAAGCAAGTTGAATGTCTCGCTCAACGACGGAGATATCATCTACGTGCCTGCGCGGAACATGGCGAAAGTGGGGTACGTGTTGCAGAAGATCGCGCCCCTGGGATCGATCGCGATTCTGGGCGCGGCGGTGAGGCCGTGATTCCCATGTCCACGACGTTTCGAGGGGCAGAGCCCCGCATTCCTTCGCAGGGAGCGGCCTGGCCGGCCGGCGATGGCGTGCCTGCCGGACGGCCGCCAGGCCCGCCGGTGAATCTGTTGGAGAGCCTGCGGCGGCGGCTCGGCCTGGCGCTGGCGGTGTTCGTGCTGGTGAACCTGCTGGGCTTCCCGGCGGTGCTGTGGAAAGGCCGTCCGAAGTATCTGGCCGAGGCCGTGGTGTATGTTTCTCCGCGCTTCGTGAAGACCCTCCAGGAAGACCGCGAGGTGGACGTGCAGGCGGGCGAATACCGAAACTTCGTCGAGCAGCAGGTGAAGACTATCAACCGCTTCGACATCGTGGAGGAATCCCTGGCCAAGCTGGGCGACAAGCGGGCCTGGTGGCAGAAGCCGGGCGAGAGCAACGTACGGGCGGCGCGGCGGCTGCAGGCGGCGCTGGATATCCACACGGTGCCGGACACTTACCAGGTGGCCGTGGACCTGGAGGGAGACAAGCCAGACGGCCTGGCCGACATCGTGAACACGGTGGTGGACACCTACCTGGTCAAGTCACAGCAGGAGGAGTTCTACGCCTCCGACAAGCGGCTGAAAGACCTGCGGGAGGAGCAGCAGCGGCTGGAGCAGGAAACGGTGCAGAAGACCGCCCAGAGGACGGAACTGGCCAAGGAATTGGGGGTCACGGCCTTCACGGAGGCGTATCCGAACCCTTATGACCGCCTGATGATCACGGTGCAGGACGCACTCACCGAACTGCGGCAGAACCGTTTCGAGGCGAACGCGCAGAGGGAAGCTCTGAACCTGCCGAACGGGCCGGAGCGGGCCAAGGCCGTGCGGGCCTTCGCGCACGAGATGGTGGTGAAGGACACCGGGCTTTCGAGCCTCTACTATTACATCAACGAGCGGCGGACCAGGCTCCTGGTGGAGACCAACGGGCTGGGACCGGACCATCCGACGCGCCGGGCAGCCGAGCGGGAGATCGCCAACCTGGAAGCGGAAGAGACGCGCTTCTCCCGAAAACTGGAGGACAGCTACGTGGCCATGCTGGAGCAGGAGCGCGGGGCGGACGCATTTAAGGCGCAGCAGGCGGAGAAGGACATGGAAGGCGAAGTGGAGAGGCTGCGCACCAAGGCCGCGTGGTATAGCGCGAAGTTTCAGCAGGGCCTCACGCTGGGGCAGGACCTGGATCGGCTGCGGAAGCGCCTGGACGCGGTGGACGACCGGGTCACTTTCCTCACCATGGAGAGTCAGGCGCCCGGCTTCGTACGCTGGTTTTCCCGGGCCATGCCGCCCGATCTGCCCGAGAAGGGCGGCCGGCGCAAGTACATGGCGCTGCTGTTCCTGGCAAGCCTGGTTTTGGGGGTGGTCGCAGCCGTGGCCGCGGATGTAACGGATCCGCGCGTCGAGCGCGCCGGGGATGCGGAAGGCGTGCTGGGCTTTCCGATTCTGGGCTGGCTGCCGGACCGGCGCGCAGTGGAGGCGGGGGACGTGCGGAGGCAGTTGCAGCGCGCGACCAATCGCCTGGTGCTGGATCAGATGGCCAATCAGAGCCGCATTTTTGCCTTTACCGGCGTGAAGGCGGGGGTGGGGACTACGACGGCTGTGATGGAACTGGCTGCCACCCTCACGCAGCACGGCGCGGCGGCGCTGGCCGTGGAGGCCAACGCACAGCATCCGGATGCGCGCTACGGCGGCGGGGCCTCAGGGCTGGTGGCGGCGCTGCGCGGGCAGCAGAGGCTGGAGGCCGTAATCGTGCCGGGCGCGGGGGAGACGCCGGATCGCGTGGCCGCGGGTATAGCCGGCGCGGGCGATAGTCTGCCGGAGGTGTACCGGCTAGTGGAGCTGCTGCACAGCGGGACAGGGCAATACCGGGCGGTGCTGCTGGATCTGCCGCCGATCGCCGCCTCGAGCGACGCCGAGTACGTAGCCGCGCTGGCGGACGTGGTGGTGCTGGTGGCCGAAGCAGGCCGCGTGACCAAGGCGGAACTGCGGGCCGCGGCCCGCGCGCTGGAGCGCTTGCGGCCGCGGGCGGTAGCGGTGCTGTTGAACCGGGCGGCGCCGGACGGGGCGGGGAGGGGATAGGGCGTGAAGGATGGCAAAAACGACCGCTCCCTGTGGTCGCGGCTCGGTAGGTAGGGTGCGGTTCGACGAATAAGATGCGCACGCCGCTCCTATATGCGCTGCATAGCGGGAACCTGTACGGCACGGAGCGCATGGCTTTGGCTACGGCGGCCGGGCTGGCGGACGAGTTCGCGCCGGTGATTTTCGCGCCCGAGGGTCCGGCCCTGGCGGAGGCGCGCCGCAGGGGCTTCGAGGCGCGCGCATTCCGGAACATCCGGGAGTTTGCGCGGCTGGTGCGCCCGTGGCTCGCCGGCCACAAGCGGCTGGCGTTTGTGGCCACTGGGGTGACGCACTCGGGCGCCTGCCTGCTGCTGAACCTGTTTTACCGCCGCAAAGTGGCGCACCTGCACCTGGTGCACGGCGGGGCCGAGGAGCGGCTGAGTTACGGACGCAAGCGGATGCTCAACGGGCGGCCGGTGACCTTTGTGGCGGTGTCTTCTTTCGTGCGCGAGCGGCTGATCGCCAACGGTGTGGCGACGGCGCAGATCGAGGTGGTGGAGAATTTTCTGCCGGAGGAGCGCGTGGCGGCGGCGCCGCGGCGGGCGCCCTTCACCAGGCCTGGCATCGGCCGGGTGATCGTGATCTCGCGCCTGGACCCCATGAAGCGCGTGGACCTGCTGCTGGAGGCGCTGGAACGCAGCCCCGTGCTGCGCCGCCTGCCGGTGCGCATTTTCGGCACGGGGTGGGAGCAGGAGATGCTGAAGTATCGCGCCGCGAAGAGCCTGCCCTGCGTGGAGTTCGCGGGCTTTCGGCCGGACCTGGAAGGAGAACTGGCGGGGGCGGATCTGCTGGCGCACATGTGCCCGGTGGAGCCGTTCGGACTGGCCATCCTGGAAGCCATGGCCGCGGATATCCCGGTGCTGGTGCCGGACCGCGGGGGGGCGGGCTCGCTGGTGGAACACGACATTTCGGGTTTCCGCTTCTCGGCCGACGATGCGGATAGCCTGGCGGCGCGGCTGGAGGAACTCACGCGCATGCCGGCCGGGAGGTTGAATCGGGTGGTGGCCGGCGGGCGGTGCCTGCTGGCCACGCGCTTTTCGCAAGCGGCGCGCATCGCCGACTACCGGCGGCTGCTGGAGGAGGCGGCAGCATGAGCGCGCCGCTGGTTTCGGTGGTGATCATCGGGCGCAACGAAGGCGAGCGCCTGGAGCGTTGCCTGCGCTCGGTGTTTGCCATGCGCCCGCCGGGCGGGGAACTTGAAGTCATCTACGTGGATTCCGATTCCCGGGACGGCAGTCCGGAACGGGCCCGGGCCATGGGCGCCGAGGTCCTGGTGGTGCGTCCCGAGCGGCCCACGGCGGCGCTGGGGCGCAATGCCGGATGGCGCCGGGCGCGCGGCACGTTCGTCCTGTTTCTGGACGGCGACACGATTCTGGACGCGAACTTTGTGGCGGACTCGCTCGCGGAGTTCGAGAATCCGCGGGTGGCGGTGGTGTGGGGGCACCGGCGGGAGATTCGCCCGCAGGACTCCTTTTACAATCGCGTGCTGGACCTGGACTGGATTTCGCCGGCGGGCGTTTCGGATTATTGCGGCGGCGACGCGCTGATGCGCCGTGCGGTGCTCGAGGAGGTAGGCGGCTACGACGAGACCCTGATCGCCGGAGAAGAGCCGGAGATGTGCCGGCGCATGCGCGGGCGGGGGTACCTGATCCTGCACGTGGACCGGCCGATGACCGGGCACGACCTGGCGATGACGCGCTGGGGGCAATACTGGCGGCGGGCCACGCGCACCGGCTACGCCTACGCGGAGGTCTCGAGCCGCTTCCGCGGCACGGATCTGCCGTTCTGGGAATACGAAGCGCGGCGCAACCGCTCGCGCGGCGGCATGCTGCTGCTGTGCCTCGCGGCGGGCCTGCTGGGGAGTGCAGCGTGGCGCAAGCCCTGGCCGCTCGCGGGAGTTCTGGCGGTGTATCTGCTGCTGGCGGCGCGCACGGCGGTAAAGCTCCGCTGGAAGTCGCGCGATGCGGTGACGCTATTCCTCTACGGGCTGCACTCGCACGTGCAGCAGATTCCCATCCTGATCGGGCAGTGGCAGTATTGGCGCGACCGGCGGGCGGGGCGCCGTCGGCAGTTGATCGAGTACAAGGGGGCGCAGCCGTGAGGGAGGCTCCGCGGGTGTTGCTCTCGGCCTACCAGTGCGGGCCGGGCATGGGCTCGGTGTCGCAGATTGGCTGGGAGTGGTACTCGCGCCTGGCGCGCCGGGTGCCGGTGACCCTGGCCACGCACATCCGCAACCGCGCGGCGCTCGATGCGGCGGGGGCTCCGGTGGGTGATTCGCGCATCCTCTACGTGGATACGGAGTGGTTCGCCGGACCGCTGTACCGCGCGGCGCGGCGGCTGTTTCCCTCGAGCGAGCACGCGGTTTTTCTGCTCTCCTCGGCGGATTTTTACGTCTATGACCGGCAGTTGCTCCGCAAGCTGCGGCGGGAGCCGGAACGCTGGAGCCTGGTACACGCACCCACGCCGGTTTCGCCGCTGGCGGCCACGGTGCTCCACCGGTTGGGGCGGCCGGTGATTCTAGGGCCCTGGAACGGGGGCCTGGCGACCCCGGCCACCTTCCCAGAGTTGATGCGCGCGGATGCAGCGTGGTTTTACCGGCTGCGCGTGCTGGGCCGGGTGATGAACCGGATCGCGGGATCGACGCGGCACGCGGCCCTGATCTTGAGCGCCACTCGGGCCACTGACGAAAGCGTGCTGCCGGAGGACCGCGGGCGGTGCGTGCGCATGCTGGAAAACGGCGTGGACCTGGAACGCTTCGGGCCGGCCCCCTGGCCACCGGGGCCCTCGCCGGAGGAGCCGCTGCGGGTGCTGTTCGTGGGCCGGCTGATCCCGGCGAAGGGTGTCCCCCTGCTGATCGAGGCCGCGCGGCGCCTGCGCGGCGAAGTGCCGCTGGCGGTGTGCATCGTAGGCGACGGCCCGGCGGCGGAGGAGTGCCGGAGGCAGGCCGAAGAATGGGGGTTGGGCGGCACGGTGGAGTTTGCGGGTGCGCGGCCGCTCGAGGAAATCCCGGGATTTCTGCACGGCGCGCACGTGCTGTGCCTGCCCTCCGTGCGGGAATCCGGCGGCGGCGTGCTGCTCGAAGCTATGGCTTGCGCGCGGCCGGTGATCGCGGTGCGGCACGGCGGTCCGGCCGAGATCGTGGATGATGCGGTGGGGGCACTGGTTCCGGCGGACGGGCCGGAGGCGGCGGTGGCGGGCCTGGTGGAGGCCCTCCGCGATCTCGCGCGGAATGCGCAGGCCTGGCGCCAGCGCGGCGAGTGCGGCCGGCGCCGTGCGGAAGCGCAATACGGATGGGAGGCGAAGATCGAGACGGTGCTGGAGTTGTACCGGCGGGTGCTGGCCGGGGCGGGCGCGGCGGCGCCGCAGGAGGTGGCGGGTTGAGCGCGGAGAACGGCCGGCGGTATCTGCTGGTGACGCACATCCCGTTTGCCCGCACGCCGGAAGGCCCCGTGCGCGTGGATGCGCTGTGGGCCCGAGACCTGGCGGGCCTGGTTGCTTCGGTGGGGCCCATCCGCGTGGCCGCCCCGGAGTTGCGGCCGGGCGAGGCGATGGAGACCTGGGGACCCACGGCCGCGCTCGTGGCTCGGGAAGCGGGCGTGAGCTTCGCCGGATTTCCCCCGATTGCGCGGCGCACGGATCTGTGGAAATGGCCGCGCATCCGCGCGGTGTTGCGGCGCGAAGTGGCGGGCGCCGCATTGGTGCACACCTCGAATTTCTTCGCGCCTTATGTAGGCCTGTCTTATGCGCACGATGTGGCGGTGCGCAGCGGCAAGCAGACGCTGTTCGTGATCGCCGAGGACTTCTACGACATGCTGGCGTGGGAATGGGTGCGCCCGGCGGGGCAGGGTTGGGAGGGCCGCCGGCGCCGGCGCCACCTCGAGAAACTGGACCGCCGCGTGCGGCGCAGCGCGTCCACGGCCACGCTGACCTTCCTGCACACGCCGGCGGCGGTGGCGCGCTACCGGCTGGCGGCGCGGCACGGGGTGGCCATCCGGCAGCCGGGTCACGAGGTGGAAGACGTGATCAGCGCGCAGGACCTGCGGCAGAAGTGTGAGGAGGCCGCGCGGGGAGGGCCGCTGGTGCTGATCGCGGCCTGCCGCCACAAGCCGCTCAAGGGTCTGGATCTGCTGATCGGCGCGGTGGCGCTGCTGGCTGCCCGCGAGGTGCGCGTGGAAGCGCGGCTCTATGGCCAGGGGGAAGCCGGCGATGCCTTGCGCGCGCTGGCGGAAAGGCTGGGGGTTGCCGACCGCGTGCGATTTCCCGGCGCTCTCCCACCCGGCGAAGCGATCTACCGGGCTATCGCGGAGGGGCACCTGTTCGTCATGCCGCACCGCACCACGGATTTCGGGCGGGCGTTTTTCGACGCCATGGCCGGGGGAACGCCGGTGATCGCCTTTCGCACGCCTGCCAGCGTCGAGACGGTGCGCGACGGGGTGGATGGGCTGCTGGCGCCACTCGACGACGTCGAGGGATTGGCGGAGGCGATTCACCGGTTTCATGCCGACCGGGCGCTGCTCGCGCGCGCGGCTGCCGCGGCGCGGGAGCGCGGCCTGCACAACACCCGCCAGGCCTGGTTCCAACTGCGCGCCGCCTGGATCCGGTCCCTATTTGCCGAGGAGGTTTCCCGATGACCCCGGGCGCTGCCGAAGATCACTCCAAAACCGTACGCGACACGCTTTCGCGCAACGTGACGGTGGACATCGCCGCGCGCATCGGGTACCTGATCACGCGTTTCTTCATTCCGCCGTTCGTGCTGGCGCACATGAGTCTGGAGGCCTACGGCCTGTGGTCCACGGCGTTCATCCTGGTCTCCTACATTGGCGTTTCCACACTGGGCGTTTCCAACGTGTACGTGAAGTACGTGGCCGAATACGCGGCGCGGCGGGAGTACGAGCGCGCCAACACGCTGGTTTCGACGGGCGTGAGCATCATGCTGCCGGTGTGCGCGGCGGTCTTCGCGGTGATCTACACGTTCTGGCCCCGGGTGGTGGACTGGCTGGGGGTGAAGCCGGCGCTGCGCGCGGACGCCAAAGAGGTGGTGCTGATCGTGGTAGCTATTTTTCTGGCCTCCATCGCGCTCTCTTTCTTCCGCGACGTACTCGCGGGAGTGCAGAACACGGCGGCGGTGCAAGCCGTGTGGGTGATCTGTTACCTGTTGGAGACCGGGCTGATTCTGCTGCTGGTGGGGCAGGGGCGAGGCATCCGCGGGCTGGCGGAGGCTTTCCTGGTGCGCACACTGCTAGAAATCGTGCTATATGGGGTGATCGCGCTGCGCACGCTGCCGTGGCTGCGGCTTTCTCCGGGGCGGTTTTCCAAAGATTGTCTGCGGGAATTGTTCGCCTTCGGCGGGACCGTACAGGTTCTGAGCCTGCTGGCGATCGCGCTGAATTCCATCGAGCGGGCCATCGCCGTGCCGCTGGTGGGACTGGAGGCCGCCGGGCTGCTGGATATCGGTAAGAAGCTCCCGGGCATGGCCGCTTCGGTGCCGAGCGCGTTCGCCTCCTCGCTGATGCCGGCGGCTTCGTATCTCAAAGGCGGGCTGGAAGGAAAAGAAGAGGAGCGCGAGGCCCTGCGCAAGCTGTATCTCAAGGGCGGCAGTTACATGAATCTGTCGGCGGCATATGTGTGCGGCCTGCTGGCGGTGATCCCCCTGCCGCTGCTGGACGTGTGGCTGGGCAGGCGCTACCCGGGCGCGGCCTTCCTGATGGTGGTGTTCTGCATCGCCACACAGGTGCACCTGATGACCGGGCCGGGCACGTCGATCCTGAAAGGCATCGGGCGGCCGCAGGAGGAGTTTTACTACGCGCTGCCCAATGTGATGGCCCTGCTGGTCACGGTGCCGGCTTCGCGCTGGCTGCTGGGCAGGTGGGACGCTGTCGGCATCGGCACCGCGGTGGCCGCGGCGACGCTGCTTTCGGCGGTCTTCTTTCTGCGGCGGGCCAACCGCCTGCTACGGATTCCGGGCTGGGAATACTTTCGCCGGGTGGTGGTTCCTGGCGTGGCGCCCTACCTGGTGGGGCTGGTGGTGGCATATCCGGCCACGCGGCTGATCGAAGGCGTTTCCCGCTGGACGGGCGCGGCCTATGTGATCCTGACCGGGATGGTGTACAGCGCGCTGCTGGCGGTGGTAGTGGACCGTTTCGTTTGGGAGAAAGGCGAGCGCCTGTGGTTTCACGCCGTGATCCGGGCGCGGTTGGGGCGGCTGCTGCCGGCGCGGCAGGCGGCGTGAGCGGCTGCGGTGTTACGGCTGGTTGCCATTGAGGGGCAGGACCACGCTGACGCGCGTGCCGCCGGCTCCGGAGACGATCTCGAGGCTGCCGCCGAGTTGCCGCGCACGCTCGCGCATTCCGGGGATGCCCACGCCCAGACGGAACGCGCTGCCAGGACTGCCGGAGGCCAGCACACCCTGCAGCAAGCCGTGGCCTTCGTCCTCGACTTCCAGGGTGACTTCGCTGTCACGGCGGCGGATGTGGATGGCGGCACTGGGGCTGCCCGAGTGGCGGTGCACGTTGGCCAGGCACTCCTGTACCATGCGGAAGAGGGTGGTCTCCAGCACGGCGGGCAGCCGCCCGAAGTCCTCCGGCAAGTGCAGGTGCACGCGAATGCCGGTACGCTCCGTGAAGCCCGCGGTGTAGGAGCGCAAGGCGCTGGCGAGGCCGAGCTCGTCCAGCAGCGGGGGGTGCAGGAGGTAAGACAGGGCCCGCACTTCCTTGGCGCACTGCCGGGCCAGGGCCGCGGCGTCGGCCACCAACCTGGACTCACGAGGCGCCGCCGCCACCACCTGGGAACGCTCGAGCAGGGAAAGATTCATGGCTACTCCGGCCAGGCTCTGTGCGGTACTGTCATGCAGTTCCCGGGCGATGCGGCGGCGTTCCTCGTCCTGAGAGCGCAGCAGTTCGCCGGAAAGGTGCTGGAGCGACTGGTTCATGCGCTGCAGTTCGCTGACGTCGCGCGCGATGGCGGAGGCCCCGATGCGGCGGCCCTGGGCATCCCGGACCGGGGAGAGGCTGAGGGAGACGGGGATGCGGGAGCCGTCCCGTTTCAGGAGGACCGCGTCATCCAGCTTGGTGGGCTCGGCGGTAGGCACGCCGCCGAAGCGGCGCTCCAAGGACTTCAGGCAGGCAGGCGTCAGCAGCACGGAGAACGGCCGGCCCAGCACTTCCTCGGCGCGATAGCCGCACATTTGCTCCGCGCCGCTGTTCCAGTTGGCAATGGCGCCCTCCAGGGTCATACCGATGATGGCGTCCTCGGAGGACTGCACAATGGCGGCCAGCCAGGAACGCGCCTCTTCGGTGCGCTTGCGCTCACTGATATCGGTGCTCACGCCCACCCACTTGTAAGGGCGCCCGCTCTCGTCGCGCAGGGCGCTGCCGCGATCCTCGACGTAGCGCCAGATCCCGCCGTCCGCGATGCGATATTCCTGGAAGAAGGGCGCGCCGGTCTCCAGGTGCTGCCGGACCGCTTCCTCGACGCGCTCGCGATCGCCAGGGTGGACCGCTTGTTCCCATTCCGCAACCGTGCTGCGCTGCCGGCCGATGCGGTTCCGGCCGAAAAACTCCAACCCCCCGGTGGGGATGTCCCACTCGTAGATCATGTCACTGGCATTCTCCGCGGCCACCCGGAAGCGCTCCTCGGAGCGCCGCAGCGCCGTCTCGGCATTCTTGCGTTCGGTGATGTCCTCGACGATGGCCAGCACCTGGATCAGGCGGCCTTCGGCATCCCGTAGCGGGGCGACGCTGTTGCGGACCCAGACGATGCCGCCGTCGCGCCGGAGGTAGCGCTTTTCCAGCCGGTAGTGGGGCACCTCACCCGCCAGCAGGCGCTGGAAGGATGCGATGGTGACCTCCCGATCGTCCGGATGGGTGATCTGCACGAAATCGGTTTCGAGCAGTTCCTGCGGGCTGTACCGCGTGATGCCGCAGAAGGCTTCGTTGGCTTCCACAAAGCGGCCGGCCGGTGAAACCATCACCATCCCAGTGGCGGCGTGAGCAAAGGCGTTGTGGAAGCGTTCCTGGCTGCTGCGCAGAGCCAATTCGGCCACGCGGTTTTCGGCGCGCAGGCGGCGCTGCTCCAGCGCGGCCGAGGCGGCCTGCGGCAGGCGCTCCAGGCGGTCTTTGCGTACGTATTCGTAGGCGCCCTCGCGAATGGCGGCGGCGGCTCTTTCCTCACCTATGCTTCCGGAGACCACCAGGAAGGGAATGTCGTAGCCGGTAGCGCCCAGCAGGAGCAGGGCACGGGTGGCGTCGAAGCGGGGCAAGGTGTAGTCGGCGAGAATCAGATCCAGATCGGGCCGCAGCCGCGCGACGTAATCCTCTTCGCTTTCCACGCGCGTCCAGTCCACCGCTATCCCTTCCCGGGTGAGCGCGTGGACCATCAGGAGTGCGTCGTCGGCGAGATCCTCGAGGATGAGAACGCGCAGCGGCCGGGGGGGCGCGCCCGGCGGCGGGTCCGCGGGTTGACTTTCCGTGACAGTCCTACCTTTCCGGCCGTAAAGGCGGCTGGTTCAACAACACCCAGTAAAGACCCAACTGGCGCATGGCTTCCGTGAACTGGTCGAAATCCACGGGCTTGACGATGTAGCTGTTGACACCCAGTTGGTAGCACTCGATGATGTCGCGATCCTCGCGCGAGGAGGTCAACACCACGACGGGAATGGTGCGCGTGCGCGGGTCGGACTTGACGCGCCGCAACACTTCGATGCCATCGATCTTGGGGAGTTTCAAGTCCAGAAGGATGACTTTGGGGCCGTTTTCGATCTTGCGCTCGGAATAGGCGCCGGTGCAGAAGATGAAGTCCAGGGCTTCGGCGCCGTCGCGGACCACCTGGATCCGGTTGCTGACGTTGTAGCGGTTCAAGGCGTGCAGTCCGAGCGCCAAATCGTTCGGGTCATCCTCCACAAGCAGGAGTTCGACCATGTTTTCGGTCATTGGGCTGTAATGTCCCGCGGCTGCCACCCGAATCCCCCGATCGACCACAGCAAAAGGATAGCAAACTCTGGAGCGGTAAGGGGCGCTCGCTATTCACAACCACATCAAAGTGGTGCTAATATTTGAGCGTGAACTTACCCGTTCACGAGTTTCAGGTAACAACCTACCGGTTCGGGAGAAAGCTCGCGTTCCTTGGCGGGTGCGCGCCGGCCCTTCCCGGGATTTCCGGCGGAACATTTTGCCTGGAGATCCGTATTCCCACTAGGTAGGCGAATCACGATGTCCAATGGTCGGAAAAAACGCGGAATCCGCTGGCTGGTGTGGCTGGTCGTGGCGCTAGCCGGGGGAGCGGCCATCTTCTCGCTGAAGGCGATCGGCCGGGGCTCTCCCAAGATCGACGCGGAAAAGCTGGCGCGGGTGCAGCGCATGGACCTGGCGCGTTCGGTGGTGGCCACGGGAAAGATCGAGCCGACCACCAAAGTGGAGATCAAATCCAAGGCCAGCGGCATCATCCTGCGGCTGCCGGTGAACGTGGGCGACGTGGTGCGCCGCGGCCAGGTGATCTGCGAGCTGGACCAGAACGACCTGGCGCCGCGCCTGAAGGAGGCGCAGGCGGCCCTGGGAGTAGCGGAGGCGGCGCTGAAGAGCGCACGGGCGGAATACGAGCGCTACAAGGTAGAGGCCGCCGGCCCGGATGTGCCGTTCCTGAAGCGCGACATGGAGCGCGCCCGGCGGCTGTTCGACGACCACCTGATTGCCCAGAACGCCCGGGACGACGCGGAGAAAAACTACGAACTGGCGCTGAACCGGCAGCAGTCCGCGGCAGTGAACCTGGGGGTGGCGCGAGCGGCCATCACCAAGGCCGAGGCCAACCGCGACCAGACGCAAGCGGTGCTTTCGCGGGCGGAAGAGGACCTGCGGAATGCCACCATCGTTTCGCCCATCGACGGCGTGGTGCTTTCGCGCGACCGGGAAGTGGGGGACGCGGTCAGTTCCATCCTTACCATGGGCTCGGGCGCCACCCTGATCATGACCCTGGGCGATCTTTCCGAAGTGTACGTCAAGGGTAAAGTGGACGAGAGCGACATCGGCAAGGTGTATCTGGGGCAGCCGGCGCGCATCAGCGTGGAATCCTACAAGGACCAGAAGTTCGCCGGGAAGGTCACCAAGATCTCGCCCATGGGGGTGGAGAAGGACAACGTGACGACCTTTGAGGTGCGGGTCTCCATCTCGAACGAATCCGGGAAGCTGCGCGCGCAGATGACCGCCAACGCCGAGATCATCCTGGAAGAGCACAAAAACGTCCTCACGATTCCGGAGGGCGCCATCATCTATAAGAAAGATAAGTCCACCGAGGTGGAGATTCCCGATCCCACCAGCGAGACGGGCAAGCGCCGCCTGGCCGTGGCCGCCGGCATCAGCAACGGCTCCAAGATGGAAATCCTGAAGGGGCTGAGCGAAGGCCAGCAGGTGATCCTGCAATAACGCAGCGGTTGCGGAGGGCCGCGATGAACTACTTGTCGGAGCTCGTGGGAGATGTCGTCTCCAGCCTGTTGCGGAACAAGCTGCGCAGCCTGCTCACCATGGCGGGCATCGCCTGGGGGGTGGCCTCCATCGTGCTGATCGTGGCCATGGGCGACGGCTTCAAGGAAGGCCAGCGCAACAATATGAAGCAGTTGGGCGAGAACATCGTGCTGCTGTTTCCGGGCCGCACGGAGAAACAAGTGGGCGGCCAGCGCGCCGGAAGGCGCATCCGGTTCACGTACGACGATATCCGGGACATTCGGGAAGAGTGCTACCTGGTGCGGCGCATCATCGGGGAGCTGCAAACTCCGGCGCGCGCGGTGAGCCCGTATAACAGCGGCAGTTTTACGGTCAACGGCGTGGAGCCGCTGTACTCGCGGATCCGCACCATTCCGATCGGCGAGGGAAGCTTCCTGCACCCGGCGGACGAGGCTGAGGCGCGGCGGGTGTGCGTCCTGGGGGACAACGTGCGCAAGCAGCTCTTCGCCCAACGTCCCCAGGTGCTGGGCGCCGAAGTGGCCCTCAACGGCCTGCCATTCCGTGTCGTGGGGCTGATGCCGCCCAAGACGCAGAACAGCAGCTACAACGGACTGGACAGCGACAAGATCTACATTCCCTACAGCACCATGGTGCGCGACCTGCCGCCCAAGGACGCCAATTTCCGTCCGGGGAACGTCAACGACATCATCTACGTGCCGGCCTCTCTGGGGGAGTGGAAGGCCGCCCGCAACCAGGTGCTGCGGGTGCTGGCGCGCAACCACCAGTTCGAGGTGGATGACAAAGGGGCGGTATACATTTGGGACACGGTGGAGAACACCGAACTGGTGGACGGCATTTTCGTGTCCATGACCTTTTTTCTGGGCACCATCGCGTTGGTCACGTTGACCCTGGGCGGGGTGGGCGTGATGAACATCATGCTGGTCTCGGTGACGGAGAGGACGCGGGAGATCGGGCTGCGCAAGGCCGTCGGCGCGACGCGGCGCCGCATTCTGGCGGACTTCCTGGTGGAGGGCATCTTGCTGGCCGCGGCGAGCGGCCTGGCGGGATTCGCCGGGGCTTACGGCCTCTCGGCGATCGTGAACACGTTTCCCAAGAGCGATATGTTCGCGGGCCTGCCGGTGAACGGGGGAACGCTGGCGTGGTCTTTCGGCGCTCTGGCGGTGATCGCCATCGCGTCGGCTTTGTGGCCGGCCTGGAAGGCGGCGTGCCTCACGCCGGTGGAGGCGCTGCGCTATGAGCGTTAGAGAATCCGCTCCCTCACGGCCGCGGCTCGGTAAGATGCCGCAAGGACGAGCCGTGAGCCACCGAGCCGCGACCGTGGGGGAGCGGTATCGGGCAGGGGAATATCGATGAGCCTGCGGTCGATCGTGCACGAGGCCGGGCAGGCGCTGCGATTCAACCGCCAGCGCAGCATCCTGACCACCATCAGCCTGGCCTGGGGCGTGGCCTGCTTCGTGATTCTGTACTCGTACGGGGACGGCTTTCACCTGGCGCTGCGCAAGGCCTTCATGGCGGTTGGCCAGGACCTGGTGCTGATGTTCAACGGCCAGACTTCCACGCAGGCCGGCGGGGAGCGCGCCGGCCGCCGTATCCGCATGGAACGCAGCGACGCAGAGGCCATTCGCGAGACCGTGCCGCTGGTGACGGCGGTTTCGCCGGAGGTGATGGTGCACGGGGCTACGGTGGTGCGCGGCTACCGCACGCAATCCATCGCCGTGCGCGCCGTCTACCAGAGCTACGGGCGGATTCGCAACATGAGCATGGCCACCGGCAGGTGGCTGACCGCCGAGGACGACGTGCAGAAGCAGCGGGTGGCCGTGATGGGCGCCGAGGCGGCCAAGAAGATGTTCGGCGAGATCCCGCCGGAGGGCGAGGAACTGACTGTCAACGGCCTGCGCTTCACCGTGATCGGCGTGTTGAAGACCAAGACGCAGATCTCCAATTACAACGAGCCGGACAACGAGTGCCTGTTCATCCCCTACGAGACAGCCTCCTTGCTGCGCGACATCAAGTACCCGGACTACATCGTCTGGATGCCCGCCAATCCGGTTTTCCGCGAGCAGGCGGTGCGGCAGGTGCGCGCGGTCCTGGCGAGGCTGCACAACTTTTCGCCCAACGACGAGCGCGCCGTGCGCATCCTGGTATTCAACGAATTCATGCGCATCGTGGACACCATGGGCATGGCCCTGCGGATCCTGCTGGGCTTCATCGGCACGCTGACGCTGGCCATCGGCGGGGTGGGCCTGGCCAACATCATGCTGGTCTCGGTGACGCAGCGCACGCGCGAGATCGGGGTGTTGAAGTCCATCGGCGCCACGCGGCGTTCCATCCTGGCGCAGTTCCTGCTGGAGGCCATGGTCATCGTGAGCGTCGGCGGGGCGGTGGGAATCGCGGGCGGCTGCCTGGTGACGGCGTGGATCGAGACACTTCCGCTGCTGGGCCCGCTGTTCAAGGACACCAGCGGAACGGGCGACATTCACCTGCAGTTCTCCCGCGTCGCGGTGCTGACCCCCACGCTGCTGCTGGAGTTGGTCGGGCTGGTGGCTGGTCTGCTGCCGGCGATCAAAGCCGCGCGCCTGGATCCCATCGAGGCGTTGCGCTACGAGTAGCGCCCGATGCAGGCTATTCTTCAGGACATTTTATGCAACGACTCCCAATGGCTGTTCGATTTTTTTGCATTTGCCTGTTGCTGTCCATGGCCGCGGCTGCCCAGAGCGGGATTGACATCCAGCCCGTTACGGGCGGGCTGGCAGGCCTGACCCATCCTTATCAAGCGGGGGGCGTTCCCCACGCCCGGCTGGACAATTCCCCGCGCCTGGCTGCCCTGATCCGGGCGGGGAATCTGTACCTGTCCGCACAGGACGTGGTGGCGCTGGCCATCGAGAACAACATTGACGTGGAGATCCAGAGATACGGCCCCCTGCTGGCGCAGCAGGTGCTGAAGCGCGCCCGGGCTGGCGGGGCGCTGCGCAGCGTCGGACTTCCAGTGGCAGCGGGCCCGCAGAGCGTCAGCCTGCAAGGCGTCAGCGTCGGCGCCGGAGGCGGCGTGGGGATCAGCGCGGGGGCCGGTGTGAGCTCCGGCGGCGGCATTGTCACCCAGTTGGGCCCGGTGATTCCATCGCTCGATCCGCAGGTGCTCGGTTTCATGAATTTTCAGCACACCACCACGCCGCAGAGCAACACCGTGCTGACCGGCACCACGTCGCTGGTGCAGCAGACGCGCAGCTACACGGCGCAATATTCGCAGAACTGGGACTTCGGGCTGAGCGCGCAGTTGACCTACTCCAGCCAGTACGTGAAGCTGAACAGCCAGTTTTTCAACCTGAATCCCTACACCTTCGGCTCGCTGGATCTACAGGTTACGCAGAACCTGTTGCAGGGCTTCGGACGGGCGGTCAACGCGCGGAACATCCGCGTGCAGAAAAACAACGTGAAAGTGAGCGACCTGCAATTCCGGCAGCAGGTGATCACCACCGTCTCCGCGGCTCTCAACCTGTACTGGGACCTGGTGAGCTTCTACGAGGACGTGCGGGCGCGGCGGCAGGAGGTGGAGACGGCGCAGCAGCTTCTGGACGACAACCGGAAGCAGGTGAAAGCCGGCACGCTGGCGGCGATTGAGATCACGCGCGCAGAGGCCCAGTTGTACGCCGCCCAGCAGGACCTGGTGGTGGCGCAGACCAACCTGACGCAGCAGGAAACCGTGCTCAAGAACGCCCTGACCCGCGACGGGATCTCCGGGGCGGGACTGGAGAACGTGGGGATCATCCCCCTGGACCGGATCGAGGTGCCGGCCACGGACGAGATCCGGCCGCTCGAAGATATGATCCAGGAGGCGCTGAAGAACCGGGTGGAAATGCAGCAGGCGCGCATCAACTTGGAGAGCAACCAGATCAACCTGGTGGGCATCAAGAACTCGCTGAAGCCCACCTTGCAAGCCTTTGCGGAGCTAACCAACAACGGGCTGAGCGGGGAACTCAGCGCGCTGGGCGCGTTGCAGCCGGGCATTTCGTACCTCGCGGGAGGATACAGCAACCTGCTGGCGCAGATCTTTCGCCGGAACTACCCCAACTACTCGGCGGGTGTCTCGCTGAACATCCCGCTGCGCAACCGGGCCGCCCAGGCGGATTACGCCACTAGTTTGCTGGAACTGCGGCAGAACGAACTGAACCTGCGCAAGAACGTCAACCAGGTGCGGGTGGACGTGCAGAACGCGATGGTGGGCCTGGAGCAGGCGCGCGCGCGGTATGAGGCGGCGGTGAAGTCGCGGGAACTGCAAGCGCGGACTCTGGCGGCGGACCAGCGGCGGTACGCGCTGGGAGCCACGATTCCCTTTCAGGTGGTGCAGGACCAGCGGGACTTGGCGGCTGCACGGAGCACCGAGGTGCAGAGCATGGCGAATTACACGCACGCCCGGATCGCGCTCGACCAGGCGCTGGGCCGGACGCTGGAAGTGAACCACATTTCGGTCGCCGAGGCGCTGGAGGGCCGTCTCTCACGGCCCTCGGTCCTGCCCGCCGATCTGCCTCGGGAGGTGCGCCCATGAACGCCCGGCATGATTTGTGGATGGCGGCGCGGCGTTACCTGGCCGCGGGATTGTGTGCCGTCTGCGCGGTTTCGCAGACGTGGGCGCAGCAGGCCGGGATCGCGGCGGAGGCGTCTCCGGCGCCGGCCATCGTACGGCCCTACCTGGCGCCGGAGGCCCCGCCGGTGCGCCTGGCCAACTCTCCGCGGCTGCGGGAACTGGTCCGCGCCGGGAACCTGTATCTCACCGCGCAGGACGCCGTCGCGCTGGCGCTGGAGAACAACATCGATCTGGAGGTGGCACGCTACAATCCGCTGGTGGCGGACTGGCAGGTGACCCGCGCGCAAGCCGGCGGCCTGTTGCCCGGAGTGCCGAGCAATGCCTCCCAGGCGGGCTCGGTGGCGGCCGGGCAGGGCGTCACGGGCAGCCAGGCGGCCGCAGGCGTGCGCATCGCCGGGGCGGGCGGCGGGGGTGCGCAAACCACCAACGTTACGATCTCGCAAATCGGCCCGGTCACGCAGACCCTGGATCCCATCATCCAGGAAGCCAGCACCTTCAGCCACACCAGCACGCCGCAGCCGAACGTGGTGCAGAGCCTCACGCCGGTGCTGATCACTGATACGCGCGCGCACACGCTCAGCTTCCAGCAGGGTTTGCTCACCGGCGGCAGCATCATTCTGCGGTACACCGGCAACTACCTGAACGAGAATTCCCCCACCGATGTCCTGAACCCCTCTTCGGCGCCCAACCTGCTCATCGGGATTCAGCACAATCTGTTGCGAGGCTTGGGCACCACGGTCAATGCCCGGACTATCACCGTCGCCAAGATGAACGTGGGCATCTCGGACCTGAACTTCCGGGCGCAGGTGATCAACGTAGTGACCCGCGTGCTGAACGTATACTACGGCCTGGCGGCGTCGCTCGAAGACCTGAAGGCCAACCGGACGTCCCTCGACGTGGCGCAGGCCTTCTTCAAGAATGTGCAGGAGCAGGTGCGTATCGGATCGGTGGCTCCGCCGGATCTGATCAAGGCGGAGGCGCAGGTCGTGACCAGCCAGCAGGCGGTAAACGACGCGGTTGCCAGCCTGGCGCAGCAGGAGATTCAGTTGAAGAACCTGATCAGCCGGGAGGGTACCGCGGATCCTGTGCTCGCCGGGGTCCGCATCGTGCCCGTGGACCGCATCCGCATTCCGGAACACGACGATCTGCCTCCGCTGGAGGAGATGGTAAAGCAGGCCCTGGCCAACCGCAGTGACCTGGAGGCGCAGCGGCAGAGCGAGGCAGCCAGCCAGGTCTCGACGCTGGGCACCAGGAACGGCTTGCGGCCGAACCTGCAGGTTTTCGCCGCGGAAAGCCACGCGGGCCTGGCGGGAACGCCCAAGGCCGTGTCGGCCGGCGGGTTCACGGAGACGCCCGATCCGTATTTCGTAGGCGGGCTCTCCACGGCGCTGGGCCAGGTATTCCGGCGCAATTTCCCCACCGAGCGCATCGGCGCGTTCTACCAGGCGCCGCTGCGCAACTTGCAGGCGCAGGCAGACTACGCCATCGACGAGTTGCAGTTCCGCCAGACGCAGTTGAGCACGCGCAAGAGTCTCAACCAGGTGGAGGTGGACGTGCGGAACAATGTGATCGCGCTGCGGCAGGCCCGCGCGCGCTATGCGGCGGCCGTGCAGAACCGGATCCTCCAGCAGGAGCTGCTGGCCGGCGAGCAGAAGCGCTTCGCGCTGGGCACCTCGGTTCCCTATAACGTGATCCAATTGCAGCGCGACCTGGCCACGGCGCAGGCGGCGGAGACGGCGGCGCTGGTGGCCTACAGCACGGCGCGGATCTCGCTGGACCAGACGCTGGGCACGACGCTTTCGGCGAACCAGATTTCCATCGTGGAGGCGTACCAGGGGCGGGTGGAGCGCAAGTCGTCGCTGCCGCAGGTATTGCCGCAGTAGTGGGGCGGGGAGCCGCCCGGTGCGTTGGGCGGCCCACTCTGCTAGCATGACGCAATGGCCGGACCCACTCGACGCAACTTTCTGAAATCGGCCGGAGTGGCCGCCACGCCTTCGCTGGCCGCGGCTGCTCCCGCGCCGCCTCCCAAGAAAACCTACCGGCGGACCCGTTTCGCGCCCGCCGGGCGGGTGGAACAGATCAGCAACAACCTGTACGTGTTCGAGGACACCTGCGAGGTGTATGTGGTGCGCGACGGCACGCGTTGCGTGCTGATCGACTTTGGCTCGGGCAAGATTCTGGACCACCTGCGCGGGCTGGGCATCTCGCAGGTGGACTGGATTCTGCACACGCATCACCACCGCGACCAGTGCCAGGGGGACTACCGGGCGGCGGAGCAGCGCATCCCCATCGCCGTGCCGGCGCACGAACGCCACCTGTTCGCCGATGTGGAGAACTTCTGGCGCAACCGCCGGATTTTCGAACTCTACTACGTCCGTAACGACTTCAACAGCCTCACGGAAAGCGTGCCGGTTGCGCGCAACCTGGAAGATTACGCCACCTTCCGGTGGAACCGCACGGACTTCTTCGTTCTTCCCACGCCCGGCCACACGCTGGGCGCGGTCACGCTGGTGGCGGACATCGACGGCAAGAAGGTGGCCTTCAGCGGCGACCTGATTTACGCGCCCGGCAAGATCCTCAACCTGTACGACACCCAGGTGAATTACGGCGGCTCGGAAGGCATCGACCTGGGGATCTACTCCCTGGCGCGCCTGCGGGAACTCAAGCCGGAACTGCTCTGCCCCTCGCACGGCAAGCCCCTCCCCGACCCGGACGGAGCCATGGCCGAGACCATGCGGCGGCTGGCGGAATACTACACGTTCCAGACCGGCGCCGAGCCGAGCGACACCTTCCGTCCCTATGCAGTGAGCCCGCACTTCGTGGCGCATTACCTGACCACGTCGTCGTTTTATGCCATCCTGAGCGACAGCGGCAAGGCCATGTTCATCGACTACGGCTCCGCTTCGGGGATGCACTTTTCCAACTTCGAACGTGCCACAGACACCACCGACCGGATCCGCTTCGTGGAGCACAGCATTAACCACCTGAAGCAGCACTACGGCATGAAGTCGGTGGACGTGGCCATACCGAGCCACATGCACGACGATCACATGAACGGCTTTCCGCACCTGATCCGGCATCACGGCACGCAGGTCTGGTGCCTGGACAACATGGTCGATATCTTCCAAAATCCGCGCGGCCACAACCTGGGGTGCACTCTCGGCGAGCCATTCAAAGTGGCCCGGTCCTTCCGCCACGGGGAGCGCTTCAAATGGGAGGAGTACGAGTTCGAGATTACGCACTCGCCCGGACACACGGAATACCAGATGGCGCTGTTTGTGACGGTGGACGGCAACCGCCTGGCTTTCACCGGCGACGCCTTTTTCCTGCCCAATCCGCGGAACGACGGCACCATGCGCCACAACCTGATTTTCCGCAACCACGTGGAAAACGATAGCCACATGAAGTCCATTCGCAACCTCATCGATCACGCACCCACGATGATCGCGCCGGGGCACGGGAAGCCTTACGCCATCGATCAGGCCACTATGCTCGCCACCGAGCAGAAGTTCCGCAAACAGCAGCAGCTATTCGCCGACGTGTTGCCCGAAGGCGAGGTGAATTTCGGCCTGGACCCCAGTTGGGTGCACGTGTACCCCTACCAGATGCTGGTGGCGCCGGGAGACCGGAAGCGGGCCGAGGTGCGCGTGCGCAATTACAAGGCGACACCCATGAAGATCGAGGTGACCCTGGTGGCGCCCGCGGACTGGCGCATCGAACCGGAGGTGTTGGCCTTCGAGGTGCCGGCGAATACCAGCGCGGCGCGCCCGGTGACCATCGGCATCCCGCGCGACTGGACGGCGCCGGCTCCCCGGTTCGCCATCGCCGCCGATGTCATGGCGGACGGCAAGTACCTGGGGCAGATTACCGAAGCGGTGGTGGATATGAAAGCCTAGCGGGCGGTGCCTCCGCCTGCGCTGGTGAATCATTCTTAATGCTGGATTCCGACGGCCGGCCGCCCGCTCATGCTATGAGTAAAGTTTGAATGGACCGTATCGGGCGTTACCAGATCGTGAGGGAGTTGGGGCGCGGAGCCATGGGTGTGGTGTACCTGGCGACCGATCCTACGATCGGGCGCCAGGTGGCCATCAAGACCATCCGCCTGGGAGAGGTGAGTAACGCGGCGGAGCGCGAACGGCTGCGGGAGCGGCTGTTTCGCGAAGCGCGCTCGGCGGGCAAATTGTCGCATCCCGGCATCGTGACGATCTATGACATGGAAGAGCAGGGCGACCTGGCCTTCATCGCCATGGAGTACGTCAACGGTCCCACGCTGGACGACCTGATGTCCGCGCCGGAACCGCTCCTGCCGGACCGCATGTTCAGCATTCTCGGACAGACCGCGGTGGCGCTCGATTATGCGCATCAGAAGGGCATCGTGCATCGGGATATCAAGCCCGCTAACATCATGATCGACGAGGAGGGCACCGCCAAAATCACGGATTTCGGCATCGCCAAGGTGAGCGCCTCCGAGCAGTTCACCATGACGGGGGCCATCCTGGGCACGCCGCACTACATGTCCCCGGAGCAGGTGCAGGGGCTGCCGGTGGACGGAAGGGCCGACCAGTTTTCGCTGTGCGTAATTGCTTACGAGATGCTGACCGGCGAGAAGCCCTTCACAGGCGAGCAACTGACCACGGTGGTCTACAAGATCGTGGCCGAGGAGCCGCCCCCGGTGCAAAAGCTCAACGCCACGCTGGGGCCGCAGGTGGACGCCGTGATGCGCAAGGGGCTGGCGAAGAAGGCGGAGAGCCGCTACGCCAACTGCCAGAAATTTCTGGATGCTCTGGAGCAGGCGTGCGGCGCCGCCAAGGGCTGGCGGGCCATGAGCCGCGGGATCAGCGGGACGCTGCCGACGGCGTCGACGGAGCGGCGGCCGGCCCTGCTGCCGCCTCTGCGCCACCGCCGCCAGGAGGAAGAGGACACCACCGTGCGGGAGCGGCGCAAGAGCGGCTTTCTGCCGTTCCTGATGGCCATCCTGGTGGCGGCCGGCCTGATTGCTCTGATCGCCTGGCAGGCGGCGCCGTGGCTCATGGATTCGTTTTCGCGGCAGGCGGCCACTCCGGGCCCGGAAGGCGCCTCCGGGAAGACCGCGGCCACGCCGGCGCCGGCAGCATCGCCTTCAACGGCCGCCAGCGGACGTCCCAGCCCCCTGGGTCCAGCGGAGGCAGCCCCGCCCGCCAACCCGCCGGCCGGCGCTTCCGGCCCCACCGGGACACAGCCGGTCGAGAGCCCGCCCTCACCGCCGGCTTCCACACCCGCGGCCTCGGCTCCTGCGGTGACCACGGCGCCTCCGGCGGCCGCCTCCACCACCGCGGCGGAGAAGCCCGCCCCTCCGGCGGCGTCCGAGGAAAAGCCGCCGCCCGAGCGGCCCGCGGTGCGCGCGCCCGTGCGGGAACGCGCTGCCAGGCCGCGCCTGCGCGACCTGGGCCCCTTTACCATACTGGTGCCCACCAGCCCGGCGGGCGCCCTGGCCATGCTGGACAGCCGCCCTGATATGGCCTGCACCACGCCCTGCAAACTCGACGCCAATCCCGGCCAGCACACCGTCTCGGTGCGGATGCCCGGCCATCAGACGGAGGTCCGCGAAGTGCAGGTGACCGATGGGCCCGTGGAGCTGCCGCTGATCAACCTGCGCGGCGCCGCCGGCATCCTGATGCTGGCTACGATCCCCTCGGGAGCCACCGTCTACATCAACGGGCGGCAGTGGCCACAGAGCACGCCCGCCCAGATCAATCTGGCTCCGGGCACTTACACCCTCACGGTCGAAAAGGACGGCAAGCGGGTGACCAAGGAAGTGACGGTGCAGAATTCTGTCACCAATTTCCTGAGAATCCCTCTAGTTCCCTAGCGACTATGAAACTCACTCGGAGACAATGGCTACATTTGTGCTATGCGGTACCCGGCGCGGGGCTGGCGGGCAGGTGGGCGCTCCAGGCGGCCGAGGGAACACCGCCGGCGAACATGATCATCCGATCCGCCCGCCCGGAAGACTTTGAGATGCCGCTGGAGGGCTTCCTGCACTGGTTGACGCCCACCGACCGTTTTTTCGTGCGCACGCATCTCTATCGGCCTAAGGTAGACGCGGCTGTCTGGCGCCTGCGCGTGGAAGGGGAGGTGCGGACGCCGCTGACGCTGGATATGGCAGCGCTGCGGCAATTGCCGCGGGTGGAACTGGTGAGCGTGCTGGAATGCGCCGGAAATGGCCGCGGCTTT
This sequence comes from Solibacteraceae bacterium, assembly GCA_021324015.1. GTDB lineage: Bacteria > Acidobacteriota > Terriglobia > Bryobacterales > Bryobacteraceae > JAJPJX01. The sequence continues at coordinate 63,746 of JAJPJX010000068.1, forward strand.
TACCGGCCAACGGTGCCAGGAGCGCAGTGGCGCTACGGCGCGGTGGGCAACGCGCGCTGGGCAGGGGTCCGCTTGGCGGACGTATTGCGCAAGGCCGGGCTCAAAGCCGGAGCGAAGCAGGTACTGTTGAACGGAGCGGATGTTCCCATGGGCGCCGTGCCGGACTTCCAGCGCACCGTGGAGATCTCCAAAGCCGTGCACCCGGATACCCTGCTGGCGTTCGAGATGAACGGCGCGCCGCTGCCCGAATCGCACGGTTTCCCGTTGCGCCTGGTGGTACCCGGCTGGGCCGGGGATTCCTGGGTGAAATGGGTGACCAACATCCAGGTGCTGGATCGCGACTTCGACGGCTTCTTTATGAAGACGGCTTATCGCCGGCCCCCGCATCCCGTGGAGCCGGGCACGGCGGTCGACCCGGCGAAGATGCAGCCGGTCACCGGCATCCGCCCGAAGTCCGTGATCGCGACGCCGCTGGACGGCCAGCACGTGGGGCCGGGAGCGGTAACCCTGCGCGGCGCCGCCTGGGCGGGCGAGGCGCCGCTGGCCCGGGTGGATGTTTCCACGGACAACGGGCGAACATGGCGGCCCGCCCGGTTGGGAGCGGACCGTGCCCGCTACGGCTGGCGGCTGTGGGAGGCGGAGTGGAACCCGCCGCCGGCGGGGTCCTACGTCCTGATGGCACGGGCCACCGACACCGCCGGAGAGATTCAGCCTCTGGCGCAGGACTGGAATCCTTCGGGCTATTTGTGGAACGTGGTGCAGCAGGTCCGCGTGACCGTGGGGCAGGGCGCCGCGGTGGCGGCCCCGGCCGAAAGTCTGCCCACTTTCCCGCCGGAGGTGAAAGCGTCCTGCGTGGGTTGCCACGGGGAAGACATGATGGCCGGCCAGCGGCTGACCCGCGCGCAGTGGGAGCGGGAATTGGACAAGATGACGCGCTGGGGCGCCAGCGTGAAACCGGCGGACCGGCCGGCCATCCTGGATTTTCTCGCCGGCCACTTCGGGCCACGTTGACGCCGCGGCGCCCACGCTAGAATTAAATCGGATATGCCCTCCGCCCGCGCCGTCCGCTGGGCCCAGATGCGGGTCGCCGTGCTGGCGGTTGCCGCCGTCGCGATCCTCTCGGTGTTGGTCTACCTGCTGAGCGGCGGCACCCTGTTCCGGCCCAAGACGACCCTGCGCATCTACGTGCCGGATGCCTCGGGCCTGGCGCCGGGGGCGCCCGTGCGGTTGAACGGCATCCTGGTGGGCAAGATCCGCTCCGTCCGGTTATCCGGCTCCGCGGACCCGCGCCGCGTGGTGGAGGTGCGGATGACCATCGAGGAGAACTATGTGCGGCAAATCCCGCGGGACTCGGTTTCGATGACCGCCGCCGACAATCTTCTGGGCGATTTGTTTATCGATATCACCAAGGGCAAGAGTCCGCAAAGCGCTCCGCCGGGGGGAGAGATCCCCTTTCAGCCGGCGCCGGACCTGATGAAGCAGATCGATATCGAGCAGTTCGAGGACCGGATGCGCGCCATCGATCAGTTCCTGGCGGATCTCCAGGCCGGGAAGAGCGCGTTCGGCCAGTTTCTGATCAGCGACGACCTGTATCGCCAGACGGTGGAGAGAGTGGCGGGATTGCAGAACGATCTGCACGCGGCGTTATCGGCCACCGGCAGCGTCGGCCAGTTGGTTTATCAGGACACGGCGCACCGGGACCTGAGCACGCAGTTGCGCCAGTTGGACGAGCGGCTGGCGGAGGTTCAGGACAGCGCCTTCATGAAGGATCCAGCGCAGTACGAGGAATGGCGCGCACGCATCGGCGACTTACGGCAGGGCCTGAACCGGCTGAAAGAGACTCCGTGGCTGAAGGATGACGTGATGCACCGGCAATGGAGCAAGGGGCTGGCCGCGCTGATCGAGTCGGTGGATGCCTTCAACATGGGGCAGGGAGCCGGGCGGATGCTGACTGATCCGCAGCCCTACGAATCGCTAAACGGCAGCCTGCGGGAACTGGAACAGTCCGTCCGGGAATTTCGGGCCGATCCGCGGAAGTTTCTGCGCATCCGGTTCAAGCTGTTTTGATGCCCCGGGGCCGGGCGGAGCGTTTAGCCGAATTCCGAGGCCAGCCAGCGGCCCAACTCCTGCAAAAAGCGGCTGCGGCGCCGCAACTCGGCCTCCGGCGCGTCCACGGGCAGGCGTTTCAGGATCACGCGCTGCGCCTCAACGACCCCGCCGGGCCCCAGGTAGACGCCCGGCAAGATGCGCATTTCGCCGGGCCCGCCCCACGGCGGACTGCCGAGCACCAGCGAATACCCGAAGCCTTTGCGCCACATGTCCGCGGGATCGGTATCGGCCGCCGCCGCGCAGCGCGCGCGCACGGGCGGCAGCAGGACGGCCATCAGGTCCAGCGGCCAGCCCTCCCGTTGAAATCGGGCGCGGATTTGATGTTCCGGGCGCACAGCGGGCGTCGCGCGCAGGAACTCCAGGTCCGCGGACGACAGCGGTCCGGTCTCGACCTTCCGCAGGACCCGGTCGATGGCCCGGCAGTCCATCGTCGTCAGGGCTTCGGTAAGCCGGATCATCAGGTTGTTCATGGCCACGCCGATGGGGCGGATGAGGCGCGAGAAGACCCCGGGTTCCGCGATCAGGCCACAGACCGAAGCGCCGAACGGCACGGAAACGCCGCGAGCATCGAAGGTCCATTTGCGGAAGTCGAGGAGAGCACCGAGCGGACCGGCAGGAAGGTTGCGTTGGGCGAAGGCCTTCTCGATCTCCGCGGCGATGACCCTGCCGAAGATCTCGCCGTAGTCGTTCTCCACCAGGAGGCGAAACAGGCGGCGGTCGAGCGACTCCGCTTCCACCCATTCCACGCGTGTGTTGTTGAACACGTGCAGCTTGCCGGGCTCCGGCAGAGGCTCCCAAGCCCACAGCATCAGGTGGAACAGCGTGGGCACACTCTGGTATCCACCGTGTTCTTCGAGGCCCACGCCCCAGGAGCGGGGCGACCAGTTATAGCCGACGCAGCAGCGGTCCAGTTGCCCGCCGCGGCAGAGGAACTGGAGCGCCAGGGCGGCTACCCGGAAGACCTGATCTCCCTCGCCGGGAGGAATCGACTCCGGGCCCGGAAGGTAGCGCTTGCCGGTGAGCTCCGCCAGCATGACGTGCGACGCGCGCGTGTAGGGATGCAGGACGGAGGTCAAGCCCCATCGATGGCCTTGCAGCTCGAAGGAATGCAGGACCTCGGGTGAAAACTGCGAGACGAGGCGCGCGAGATTCGTGGAGCGCTCCGGATTGATGCGTTCGGGCCGCGGCGAGGGCGGCTCGCCCGGGCGCTGGTGCGGAAAAAATGGGATGCTCATTTGCGGCATGGAAATGGCAAGGCCCATGGAAATAACCCTCCTTGTCTGGTCTCCGCGCTTCGCCGCGCGGATGAACAAACTATTACAGTACAGCCGGCGGCCTGGAAATCAAGGAAAATCGCGGGTCCGCCGCGGAGCTTTGCGCCGCTTCTTTCGCGCCGTTTCAACCGGCGCGGATGTGCCTGCGCGGGCGGGACAGGCGTCCGCGTTTTGGGCGCATAGTGGTATTCTGTGCGCGAACCCCGCGGCGGAATCGCACGGGCATGCCGCGAACAGAGGCGAGCGCCGCATGGCCGGCCGCGCAAAGGAGAAGCCATGAAGCTGATCCACCGCTATGCCTATCCGTCCCCGACTCGCACCGACATCCTCCCCGTTGAGGACGGCGGCGACCAGAGCGCGAAGTCGAAGAAACGCCTGAGGCCGCCCAAACTGCACGCCCTGCGTGACGCAGACGCGGCGATCTTTTATGTGGCGAAGCTGGCCCCGATGGGCTTCGGGTTCACGCTGGAGATCAACTGCCCGGCGCCGGAAGAGTTGAAAGCCGCCCGCGCCGCTGCTGCCCAGGAGCGCCTGCGGAAGGGCGACGTGCTGCTCCTGACCACGCGTCCCCCGTTGACTCCGGAGGGCACGCACCTGCTGGCGCCCATCCCACGGAGCAACAGTTACGTCGAAGACTGCGTGCTGGCGGCGGTCCGGCGATTCCTGGACGTCTGTTCCCGGGAGGAGGTGGCACTTTCGGAAGCGATGGCCGCCAACCTGCCCAAGGGATTCGAAGACCGCGCGCGGCTCAAGTTCCAGATGCGCGCTCCGGCTTTCTTCACGCACAAGGCCCGGCGGGGCGAGCCGTACGGAGACCGCCTCAGAACCCGGCGCAGCGTGGGTTTCCTCCTGTTTGCGCGCGAGATCTGGGAGAACGGGCCGGACCTGTTGTGCCCGTTCGGGATGAGCGGCCCGATGAATCTGGTCTGGGCGTACCTGCTTACGGTGAAGCATCCGGAGTGGCTGGCGGTTCCGGAGGGAGACCGCCTGGTGATGGCCGACATCGTCGCGGCGGCGCATGACAAAGGCCAGGCGGTTTTCCCGGAAGCGCCGGATACGCTGGCATTCGCCGATCGCTGGCGTGTGGAACTGGTGCTGGATACGGGCGCTCCCGGGCCAGCGACAGCCCGGCGTGGATGACGCCGCGGCGGGCGATCAGGCCTGGCCGGTGGCCGCGGATTCGCCCGCATCCGCGGCCAGTTCCCGCAGCACGCGCTCGAGGGCTTCGGGCGAAGGCAGGCTGCCCTGGGCCATGACGGCGCTGCCGCCGCCGCGGCCGTTTTCGCGGGCGAGAGCTGCCTTAAGGGTCTTGCCGGCGTCTGTGCCGGAGTCCATCGAAACCGCCAGCAGCACCGCAGGCGGCTGCTGAATGGCGCCCACAAAGAGGGCCCTGGGCTGCGCGGTGAAGCTCTGGGCCAGGCCGCGCAGCTCTTCCAGGCTGCCGGCGGGCAGGCGGCGCAGCACGCGCCGGATGCCGTCCACTCCGGGCGCGGCGGTGTCGTAGAGTTCGCGTCCCTGGTAGCGGGCGAGTTCCGCTTCGAGCTTGCGTCGCGCGCGATCGCCGGCGCGCGCCGCCTCCATCTGGGCGGCGATCACGGCCGGCGCGTCGTCGGGCGCCGCGGACAGGTTTTGCGCGATGCGCGAGAGGGCTTCGTAGTCCGCGCGGGCGCGGCGCACGGCGCGGCCGCCGCACAGGAACTCTACGCGCGCCATGCCGCGAATCTTTTCCAGGCGGCGGACCAGGATGGGTCCGATTTCCGCCGTGGAGCGCACATGCGTGCCGCCACACGCCGAGCGGTCCAGGCCGGCGATGGACACCACCCGCAGCACGCCGTCCCGTTCGGAGGGTTTGCGCAGGGCGGCGGCGGTGGCTGCATCCTCGTAAGACACCGTGATCGGCAGGTTCTCGAACACCGCCTGGTTGGCGCGCCATTCGGCGGCGGCGAGGGTGGCTGGATCCACGGCAGGGACCTCCAGGTCAATGGTCGAGATCTCCCGGCCCAAATGGAAGCTGGCCGTGTGGATGCCGAAGAAACTCAGCAGAACCGCGGAGAGCAGGTGCTGGCCGCTGTGCTGCTGCATGTGATCGAAGCGCCGCTCCCAGTCGATGCGGCATTCCACTTCGGCGGCCTCGACCGGGGACTCCAAGCGGTGCGCGATGCGATCTTCTTCGTCGAGCACCTCTACCACCGGCGTGCCGGAGATGGCGCCAGTATCGTGCGGCTGCCCGCCGGAGGTGGGATAGAAGGCCGTCCGGTCGAGGTAGACCAGCGTTCCGTCCACGGCACGGTCTACCACGCGCGCGCGAAATTCCCTCAGGTAGGAGTCGGAGTAGTACAGCCGTTCGGTCATGGCATCAGCTTACACGGCCAGGCGGAGGTACAGATAGACCAGCGGCAGCACGAAGAGCGTGCTGTCCACGCGGTCCAGGAAGCCGCCGTGGCCGGGTAGGATGGCGCCGCTGTCCTTGAGTCCGGCGCCGCGCTTGATGGCGGATTCAGCCAGGTCTCCCAACTGGCCGGCCGCGTTGGCCGCGGCCGAAACCAGGATGGCGGCGGCCGGCGGAACCGAGGGCAGGAAACGGGCCAGATAAAAATAGCCGAACAGGGTGGAGGCCGCGGCTGAAGCGGCCGCGCCCTCCCAGGATTTAGCGGGACTGATGCGCGGCGCCAGTTTGTGGCGGCCGAAGCGGCGGCCCAGGTAGTAGCCGCCGGCATCGCCCACCCAGCACAGCACCAGCCCGTAAAGCAGCCAGTAGGGGCTGACGGCGTGCAGCAGCAGGGCGAACTTCCAGCAGCCGAACACGTACAGCACGCCGGTCACCAGCAGCGCCGCGCGCGGCAGCGTCTTGCCCAGGTCCGGCTGTCGCAGGAATAAGGACAGCGCGGCCATGGCGAAAATGGCGCACAACAGAGGGAAGTCTCGGGCGCCGGCCAGCAGCATTGCCAGCCCGGCGGCGTAGCCTAGCGGCCCGGGGTCTCCGGCCCCGTACGCCGCGGCGATCCCCGCGTACTCGTAGTAGCACAGGAAGGCCACCAGGGAGGTGACGGCGTAGACCAGCCACCGCGGTCCCCATAACACCACGTAGAGAACCAGCGGAATGAGGACCAGCGCGGTGAGGACCCGCTTCATCGCGAGGGGAAGGCCGCCAGCAGTTCTTCAGGGGCTTTCGAGTTGGAGCCGTTCAGAGGCGCGGAACTCAGACCGCCGTAGCGGCGGTCCCGCTTTTGATACTCCAGCACCGCTGTAAGCAGGCTGGAGCGCGTGAAATCCGGCCACAGCGTGTCAGTGACATACAACTCGGCGTAGGCGATCTGCCATAGCAGAAAGTTGCTGATGCGCATTTCCCCGGACGTGCGGATCAGAAGGTCGGGTTCGGGGCAGGCGGCCGTATAGAGATTCGCGGAGATGAGACGCTCGTCCACGCGCAGGGTGGAGAGGCGGCCCTCCGTGCGGGCGGCTTCCAGAATGGCATTCACGGCGTCCGCGATTTCCGTGCGCCCGCTGTAGTTGATGGCCAGGTTCACCAGTAGGCCGCGGTTGTGCGAAGTGGCTTCCACGGCTTCCAGCAGTTCGCGGCGCACTTCGGGGGGCAGCGCTCCCAGCCGTCCGATGGCTTGCAGCCGGATGTCGTTCTTCTGGAGTTCCGGCAACTCCTTGCGGAGATAGAAGCGCAGCAGCCGCCAGAGGGTGTCCACCTCCGCGCGGGGGCGCTTCCAGTTTTCCATCGAGAAGGCATACAGGGTGAGCACCTTGACGCCGAGCCGGGCGCAGGTTTCCACCGTGCTGCGCACGGGGCCGACGCCCGCCTTGTGTCCGGCGACCCGCGGCAGGCGGCGCCGGTTGGCCCATCGCCCGTTGCCGTCCATGATGATGGCGATGTGCGCCGGCAGCCGGCTTGGATCAATGGCTTGGGCTAGTTCCCAATCTTTCTCTCCGGGGGCGAGAGATTCGAGTAAAGCCTTCATGAAGTAATCCTTATAGTACACCGTGCCCGCGGACTGCCGCCACGCCATACGCCGGCGGAAAAAGCTGAAATTACCGATGTTTGGGGGGCTCAGTGGGAAAGGCCGGGTTGAAGGATTTCCCCCCACACCACCTGGTAGGCTTCGATCTCGTTATCCAGGTTGCGTTCGGCGCGGATAAACACGCGCATGTTGGGCTTGAGCATGGCGGGGGTGACTGGCGCGCCGTCCTCGACGTAGCGCGTGTCGGAGCGCAGCAGGATGATCTTCTCTCCATCCGCGCGGGTACGCAGAACCAGCCGCTCCGCGACGAGCCGGCACACCACTCCAGCAAAGGTTAGGTTTCCCAGGGGGAGTATTTCTTCGATGGGGTTGCGATAGGCGCGAAACCGCCCGGCGGACCACGGCGGGCGCGGGCGCTCGGGCTCGAGCACGTGGACGGTGCGGGCGTAGCGCAGGGAGCTTTCCGGCGACTGATCGGCCACGATTTCCAGCAGCTCGCCTTTGCGCAGGAGGCCGGGCCGGGTGAGTTCCTTCTCGCGCTCGAAGTAGGTCTTGGCGTCGTAGGCGAAGCGGAAGACCTGGTTGGACGAAGTGCGGACGCTCAGCTCGCCGGCCGGCCCGTCCGCGTCGCACTCCAACAACTGGCCTCGCACCAGGCCGATGGGCGCCTGACCCTGCGCCACCGCGGCCGCGACGCACAACCACCCGGCAAGGAGTCTCACCGACACCTCCCGTCCAAGCGTACCATTATGGCCGCACCGGAAGAATGGCCGCGGCGCGGTGGAAGGTTCGCCGCCGCACGATAAGATGGAGGAAGCAGCTTCGCGGTCGCCTTCATGCAGAAGATTTGGCGTCTTCTTCTATTCGTGTGCCTGTGCGCCGGGTTTTCGGCAGCGCAGGGGTCCCTCCGGTCCCTGACTATTCTGCACGTCAACGACTTACATGCCCGGCTGGAGCCCGATGCGGACCACCAGGGCGGCTTCGCTTACCTGGCCACGGCCATCCGGCGAGAGGAGACGGGCTGCCGTGCCTGCCTGCTGTTGAACGCCGGAGATCTGGTGCAGGGCACGCCAGTCTCCACCATCTTCCGCGGGCTCCCGCTGTACAAGATCGGGAACCTGTTCGGCTTCGACGTCTCCACGCTGGGAAACCACGAGTTCGATTACGGCTGGGAGATGGTGCCCAGGTTTGTGGCAGCCGCGCGCTTTCCGGTGGTCTCGGCCAACGTGGCGGACGCCTCCGGACGGCTGATCGCGGGGCGGGCATACACGATTCTCGCGGTCAACGGAATCCGCGTGGCGGTGATCGGGCTGGTCATGCAGGACCTGGCGGGTTTCGAGACGCCGGACAGGATGGGCCCCTGGCGGGCATTGCCGGTGGTGGAGACGCTCCAACGTTACGTGGCCGAGGTGGGCCAGCGGGCGGACCTGATCGTGGCGCTGGCACACATCAGCGACCCGGAAGCCGAGGAGATCCTGCGCCGGGTGCCGGAGGTGGCGGTAGTAGTGTCCGGCCACAATCACAAGGGCCTGACGGACGCACAGGTGATCGACCGCCGGGTGCACGTGCGCGTGGAAGGCTATGGGCGGGAACTCGGGCGGCTGGATCTGCGGGTGGACCTGGCCCGCCATCAACTGGACTCCTGGAACTGGCGGCGCATCCCGGTGGACGCGGCGAAGCTGGCGCCCGCGCAGGATGTGGCGTCGCTGGTGGCCCATTGGGAAGACCGGGTGGCCAGGCGAGTGGACGTTCCGATCGGCGAGGCCACGCGCGAAATCGCGGGGCCGGAACTGCGCGCCCTGCTGGAGCGCGCCATGGCCGAGGAGGTGGGCGCCGACTTCGGCTTCCTGAATGCCGGGGGCATCCGCGACAAGCTGCCGCGGGGAACGCTGCTGGCCCGCCACATCTGGAACATCATGCCGTTCGACAACCGGGTAATGATCGGCCGGTTTTGCGGGGCGCAGCTGCCCGAGGTGGTGACTCGCGGCCGCCAGGTCGATCCTCGCCACACGTACACCCTGGCTGTGACGGATTTCACGGTCGCCAACCAGGCGGGGAAAGGCCAGCTTGGCACGCGCGGGCTGGAGTTCCCGCGGGCCGGGCCCCTGCTGCGCGACGCGCTGATCGATTGGATCCGGCAAAAACGCGTCTTGCCGTAGGCCGCGGGCCGCATCCCGGCGCCCCATCCACGGCGCCGAAAAATGTGCGTTTGCACCAACTTGTTCCCCGCACCGAGCTTTGCTATAGTTGACTCGATTTCACTCGGACGGTCGAACACAAACTTCATCCCTTAGCGGCACGAAAGGAAGGTGTCTGGTGAGTTCACGAAAAGACCCTGACGTAGCCAGGAGACCCAAGTCCGGAGTGTCCCGCCGCGGCTTCATTCGCGGCGTGGGCATCGGCGGGGGCGCCCTGGGAACCGGATTACTGGAAAAAGAGGCGTTAGCGGCGCCGCCGGCTGGCGGGAAGACGGAGGGGCCGGGGCCAGTCCCGATTACGCTCAACATCAACGGGAAACCGTACAACTTGAACTTGGAGCCCCGTGTCACGCTGTTGGATGCGCTGCGCAATCACCTGGACCTGACCGGCGCCAAAAAAGTGTGCGACCGCGCCACGTGCGGCGCCTGCACGGTCATTGTCTCGGGGAAGGTGGTGTACAGTTGCACCGTGCTCGCCATCGACGCGCAAGGGAAGGAGATTCAGACGATCGAGGGCATCTCCACGGGCAACCGGCTGCATCCCGTCTCGGCGGCTTTCGTCAACCACGACGCCCAGCAGTGCGGCTATTGCACGCCGGGCTTCGTCATGGCGGCGAAAGGATTTCTGGACCGCAACCCGAACCCGACGCTGGAACAGGCGGAGCACGGGTTGTGCGGCAACCTGTGCCGGTGCGGCACCTACGTAGGCATGCGCAAAGCCGTACTGGAAGCCTCGCGCGAAATGAAAGGAGGACGTCATGCCTAATTACGCCTGGCCTCCGATGCCAAGCCGCAAAGTGATGGGCAAGCCCACCAAGCGGCTGGACGGCCCGCAAAAAGCCAGCGGCAAAGCCAAGTATTCGTCGGATCTCAATCAGCCTGGCTTGCTGTTCGCCACCATTCTGTCGTGCCCGCACGCGCACGCGCGGGTCACCAGCATCGACACCAGTGAGGCGGAGCGCCTCCCGGGCGTCACGGCCGTGCGCGTGATTTCGCCAGCGGGCACGGAAGTGCAGTGGGAAGGCACGGAGATCGCGGCGGTGGCGGCGACGTCCGAGGAAATCGCCAAGGACGCCATCCGCAAGATCAAGGTGCGGTATGAGGTGCTGCCGCACGTAGTGAAGGAAGACGACCTGAGCAGGGTGGGCAACCGTGCCAAGGCGGCGGGCGAGCAGGTGACCGGTGATCCGGACAAGGCTTTCCAGGAAGCCGACGTCACGGTGGAAGGCCACTACGGCATTCCCGTGATCAACCACTGCTGCCTCGAACCGCACGGGCAGGTGGTGGAGTGGAACGGCGACCACATCAACTTCTACCCCTCCACGCAGAACGTGTCCGGCATCGGCGGCGACCTGGCCAAGTCCCTGACGTTCAATCCGGCCAACATCCACACGCGCATGCAGTACGTGGGCGGCGGTTTCGGCAGCAAGTTCGCGGCAGACCGCTGGGGCGTGGAGTGCGCGCATCTTCCCAAGATGAGCGGCGGCAAGCCGGTGAAGCTGTTCCTGGATCGCGCCACGGAAATGCAAATTGCGGGCAACCGGCCATCGGCCTTCGCCAAGATCAAGGTGGGGGCCAAGCGGGACGGCTCGATCGTGGCGTGGGAATCGGAGTCCTGGGCCACGGGCGGCATGGGCGGCGGAGGGATGCCGCCGATTCCGTACGTGTTCACCGAGATCCCCAACAAGCGGCTGCGCCACAGCGCGGTGGCCGTCAATGCGGGGCCGGTGCGCGCCTGGCGGGCTCCCAATCACCCGCAGGCCTCCTTCCTGACGTGCAGCGCGCTGGAAGATCTGGCCGCCAAGCTGAAGATGGACCCGGTGGACCTGTTCGACAAGAACGCCGGGCTGACGGCACGGGCCGAGGTGTACCGCGCGCAGTTGAAGAAGGGCGCCGAGATCATGGACTGGAAGCGCCGCTGGCATCCCCGCGGTGAATCCGGCTCCGGACCGGTGAAGCAGGGCATGGGGCTGGCAATCAATACTTGGGGCGGCGGCGGACATGCCAGCCAGTGCCGCTGCAACATCCACCCTGACGGCACCGTGGAAGTGGAGCTTTGCAGCCAGGACCTGGGCACCGGCACGCGCACCATCATCACCATGGTGGCGGCCGAGACGTTGGGGCTGCCGCTGGGCGCGATCACGCTCAAGATCGGCGATAGCGTGCTGCCTCCTTCCGGCGGCTCGGGCGGCTCCACGACCGTGGGTGGCGTATCATCCTCCACGCGCAAGGCCACCGTGAACGCGCTGGGCAAGCTCTTTGCGGCGGTGGCGCCTTCGCTGGGCGCGCAGCCGGATCAGCTCGAAGCGGTGGACGGGCGCATTCAGGTGAAAGGCAATTCCGCCAAGAGCCTGACCTGGCAGGCCGCCTGCCGCAAGCTGGGGGCCAACAAGATCTCCGAGATGGGGGTCAACGACCAGCGCAATCCGCAAGGGCTGAACTCCAGCGGCGTGGGCGGCATTCAGATGGCCGATGTTTCCGTGGACACGGAGACCGGAATTGTCAAGATCAACAAGTTCGTGGCCGTGCAGGACTGCGGGTTGATCATCAATCCGAAGACCGCCGAGAGCCAGATCTTCGGCGCGGCCATCATGGGCATCTGCGGCGCGCTGTTTGAAGAGCGCATCATGGACGTGCAGACCGGCAAGGAACTCAATGCGGATATGGAGTTCTACAAGCTGGCCGGCATCGCGGATATCGGCGACATTGTGGTGCATCTGGACATCACGCCGGAACACGACAAGCGCGGCGTCGTGGGGCTGGGCGAGCCGCCGGTGATCGGGGTAATCGCCTCGATCGGCAACGCAGTGGCCAACGCGGTGGGAGTGCGGGTGCCGCGGGCGCCCTTCACGCCCGACCGTGTGCTGGCTGCTCTGGAAGGGAGGAACTCATAATGCAGGCCTTCGAGTACGCGAATCCGGCCACCATTCAGGAGGCCGTGGCGCTGCTCGGTTCGCGCTGGGGCGAGGCGGACGTGCTCGCCGGCGGAACCGACCAGATCAGCCTCATGAAGGAGTATCTTCACACACCCCAGCGGGTCGTGAACATCAAGAACATTAAGGAATTGGGCGGCATTCACCGGGCTGGAGGGAACCTGCGGATCGGGGCTACCGTGACCCTGGACGAGCTGATGGAAAACGCCGAAGTGCGCCGGGCGTTTCCTTCTCTGCACCAGGCGGCGGAGGGTGTTTCGAGCCCGCAGATCCGGAACATGGGCACGGTGGGCGGCGATCTGTGCCAGCGGCCGCGCTGCTGGTATTACCGCAATGGCTGCGGCCTGCTGGCCATGAAGGACGGCCGGTCGCTGGTGCCGGACGGCGAGAACAAGTATCACGCCATCTTCGGCAACAGCGGCCCGGCGTATTTCGTCAGCGCTTCGAGCCTGGGCCCGGCCCTGGTGGCCCTGGGCGCGAAGGTGAAGCTGGTGTCCGCTTCCGGCAGCCGGGAGGTGGCTGTGGAGAAGTTCTTCGTCACCCCGCAGAACGAGCAATCGCGGGAGATCGCTCTGCTGCCCAACGAACTGCTGACGGAAATCCTGGTGCCGCTGGCTCCCACGCACAACGCCACTTACGAAGTGCGGCAAAAGGAGGCGCTGGACTGGCCTCTGGCGGCGGCTTCGGTGGCGCTCAAAATGAAGGGCAGTACGGTGGCGAGCGCCCGGGTGGTGCTGGGTCACGTGGCGCCCACGCCATGGCCGGCCGCGCAGGCGGATCAGGCGCTGGCGGGCAAGGCCATTACCGCGGAAACGGCTGAAGAGGCCGCCAAGGCTGCCGTGGCCGGAGCCACGCCGCTCAGCCAGAACGGCTACAAAGTGCAACTGGCGCGTGTGGCCGTCAAGCGCGCTCTGCTTCAGGCGGCGCGCGGAAGGGCGTAGGCATGGAACGTCCAGGGCTGACCAACATCGGGCAGGAACGGTGTGACAACCTGCGCTGGAAGGGTATGTTCATCGAGGCGGAGTGGGACCCCACGGTCCCGCACGGCAACGATCGGGCCTTCTGGTGCCAGCACACCTACAACTGCCTGGGGCCGGACGGGAAGCTGGTCGATGAATACGAGTGCCATCCCGCCCGCACTTGCTACAAACCGCTTTGACGGCGAGCCGGGCCGCGGGGTCCGGCTCTTTTCCGTTGGGTTTATAATTGGAAAAGGAGGGAAAAACTGGGATGCGTACAATTCTGGGTACGGCCGCCGCGGTGCTGGCGATGGCCGGTGTAAGTCTGGCGGCGGGGATTCCGTCGCATAGTATTTACGGCAACTACGTGGAAGCCCGTACCGCGGATGTATACACGGGACCTTGCTTCGCCAATTCGGAAGTCGGGTTGATCGGTAACCTGGCCGTGATGGGCTGGAACATCAACCGCGGCTCCTGGCACGGTGTAAGTCTGGACGGCCTTTCCGTGGTGGGCGTGGTCCGGGCAGCGCACACGCTGGGCGACGTGTATGAATCCTCGTATCCGGTGAAAGCCGTGCTGATCGTGGACAGCCGCGCCAACGCCGAGCAGCGCCTGGCGCTCCAGAGCTTTGCCAGGAAGATGGCCGGCGACCTGTTGCAGGATGTGGTGGACGTGGAGTATCAACCGATCTCGCTGGACTTCGCGGACAATAACATTCACAGCATGCGCGCCACGCTGACCGCCGGGACGCTGGCGAAGATCCAGACTCGCGCGCTCAACGGCAACGACCACATCTGCCGCAACGAAGAGGTGTGGTACCAGCCGCTGAGCAAGCTGGAGCACGCCATGCCTGCTTATTCTCTGGCGAACTCTTTCGAAGGGAAGGCTCTGGGCACCACCTGGAGCAGCCCCGACAAGCGCAGCGCCTTCGTGGGCAGCTTCGACGTCGCCTCCGAGTAAGCGGCTCGCGAGTCAGGAAACGGAAAAGCCTCGCCGGGCCGGCAGGCCCGCGGGGCTTTTTGCGCTTTTGGGGAAGCCGTACGCTCCGCCGCTCCGTCACCGTCGCGGCTCGGCAACATTCTGCGATTCCGAGCACTGAGTGACTGAGCCGCGACCGTCAGGGAGCGGTTGGTTCCTGAGCGCGGATTCTGCTCTACGGAATCTTGATGAACCAGCGGATGTGGCGGGCCACTTCCTCGAAGCCCTCGGACCGGTACAGGTTGTTGCCGATGTCGTTGTCCGTGAGGCATTCCAGGTTGGCGTGGACGGCGCCCTGTTCTTTCATGTATTGCAGCATGCCGCGCAGCATCTGGCGGCCGTAGCCTTTGCCCTGCTCGCGGCGGTCCACGCCGAGCAGGTCGATGAAGCCCAGGCGGGTTTCGTCGTCGATGGTGCCGCTGGCGAAGGCTACGATTTCTCCCTCCGCTTCGCCTACCAGCACCTGCTGGGAGTCAAAAGCTTTGCGGAACCGCGACTGCCAGCGTTCGCGCCAATTCTTGCCGTTGAGCGGGCCGAAGCGTTCGTCGGTCTTCTTTACCCAGGTGATGGGTTCGAAGCTGTCGATGGCGAGTTGTTCGAGTCTCGCGTAATCCGTGGGGCGGGCCAGGCGAAATTGGAGAGACATGGGCTTGAATGGCCGATTGTATCGCCCTGCGGCACGCCGGGGAAATACGGTACGCTGGCCGGATAGACATGCTCGCGAATGGTTTCAGCCGCCGGGAGCAGACGACCCTGCGAGCCCTGCGCACGCCGGCGGAGATCCAGCGGTTTCTGGACGAGGAGATCGGCTACAACAAGGAGAAGGACGGCGAGACGTGCCGCTCACCCCGGCGCGTGCTGCGGGACCACACGGCGCACTGCCTGGAGGGCGCGCTGCTTGCAGCCGCCGCCCTGGCGGTGCAGAGTTTTCCGCCGTTGCTGCTGGACCTGGAGGCGGTGCGCGACGACGATCATGTGCTGGCCGTTTTTCGACAGCGCGGGCACTGGGGCGCGATCGCCAAGTCGAATTTCGCGGGCCTGCGTTTTCGCGAGCCCGTCTACCGCACGCTGCGCGAACTGGTGCTCTCCTACTTCGAGCACTATTACAATGAAGCGGGAGAAAAAACGCTGCGAAGCTACTCGCGTCCGATGAGCCTGCGGCGGTTCGACCACATCGGATGGATAACGGCAGAAGAGGATTTGTGGGTCATCCCGGAGTACCTGGCTTCCTTGCCGCATACCCGCCTGCTGACCGGCGAGATGGAACGCCGACTTGCTCGCGTGGACGAAAGGCTACAGTCCGCAGGCCGTGTAGGCCAGGTGAAATGATCAGAGTCCTCCCCAGCGCCGCCCCCGGCGGCCATGGGTGAAGGTGTGAACTAAGATCACGCACACGAAGGCCAGCAGCACAAACAGAAAGATTAAGCCCGGAATCATACGGTTCTCTGGAATTCCACCGTTACTCAACCCCAACCGAACAAGCGCTGGCACAGACCATTCATCCTTCGGCCTGTTCGCTTCATTACCTTTCAGTATAGCGCGGTTGCGGACGCGCGGAGAACCCGAGACTACAAATCCGTCAGGTGCTGGAGTTCGCCGTTGCTGTCGCCCACCTGTCCGGATTTCACGCCGGCCCGGTCGAGCAGGGAGAGGTACAGATTGGTGATAGGCGTCTCAGCCGGATAACACACGTGGCGCCCGGGGCGCAACGCGCCGCAGCCTCCTCCGGCCAGCACCACCGGCAGGTCGTTATGCGTGTGGCGGTTGCCGTCGCTGAGGCCGCTGCCGTAAACGATCATGGCGTGGTCGAGCAGCGTGCCGTCGACCTCCGGGATGGACTTCAGCTTGTTCAGGAAGTACGCGAACTGCTGCATGTGATAGGCGTTGATCTCGGCCACCTTCTCGATCATCTCGGGGTTGTTGCGGTGGTGGGTCAGCGGATGATGCGCGTCGGGCACGCCGATTTCGCGGTAGGCGCGGGTGCTGCCTTCGCGCCCCATCATGAATGTGGCCACGCGGGTCAGGTCGGCCTGGAAGGCGATGGCCAGCATGTCGTAGAGTAGGCGCGAATGTTCGGCGTAGTCCACCGGAATTCCGGCGGGCCGCTCGATTGTGGGCACGAACTCTTTGGAATCGCGCTCGGCGGTCTCGATGCGTTTTTCAATCTCGCGCACGGCGCTGAGGTACTCATCCAGCTTGCGGCGGTCCGTGGGCCCCAGGCCGCCTTCCAGGCGGCGCGTGTCGTCGCTGACGAAATCCAGGATGCTCTGGTTGTAGCGCTGCTGCCTGGCGCGCGTGGCGGGATCTTCGTCGCCGGCGCCGAACAGGCGTTCGAAGACCGAGCGGGGATTGATCTCCGGCGGATTGGGAGTGGCCGGACCGCGCCAGGAGATGCTGTTGCTGTATGCGCAACTATAGCCGGAATCGCAGTTGCCTACCAGGCGCCCGTCCTCGCAGCCGAGTTCCAGTGAAGCAAATTTGGTAACGCCGTCGAAGTGGCGGGCGGCGAACTGGTCTGCGGAGATACCCACGTGGATATCGGCGCCGGCGGTCTTGCGGGGATGCACGCCGGTAAGGAAGCTGGCGGCCGCGCGCGCATGGTCGCCCGGGCCGTCGCCCAGCGCCCGGCCGTTATTGTCGGTGAGGCCGGAAAGCACCAGCACGTGCTCGCGCACGGACTCCAGGGGCTTGAGGATACGCGAAAACTCGAAAGAGGCGCCCTCGGCGGAAGGCGTCCAGTGCTGCATGATGATGCCGTTCGGGACGTACACGAAGGCCAGCCGGTTGGCGGGTGTTTGGACCAGGCGGCCGGCAAACGCCGGCGTCATGGCATCCAGCATCGGCAGGGCAATCGCTGTGCCCACTCCCCTCAAGAACGTGCGCCGGTCGAGACGCTTGCCTGCGATCATCATTCCCCTCCGTCTCCGCCGGGCGGACCCGGCGATTGGGACGCTGTCAGATTCGGCACTGCTTCGCCTCTCCCCATCTGGAAAGGCAGGCTGTGCACGATTCCCAGAATCAGGCTGGAGAACCGGTAATTTTCCTCAGCCATTTTATTACAGATCTGCTGGATGGCGGGGCGGTCGTAGGGCTCCAGACCGCGTCCCAGCGCATAGGTGAGCATTTTCTCCGTGAGGCAGCGGGCAAAAGCCGGGGCGTCCTTGCGGAGAATGGCCTTCAATCCCCCCGCTCCCGCGAACGACCGGCCGTCCGGAAGCGTGCCGGAGGCGTCCACCGGGAACTTTCCTTCGTGCGTGCGCCAGCGTCCGATGGCATCGTAATTTTCGAAGGCGAAGCCCAGCGGGTCCATGCGCATGTGGCAGGAAGCGCACACCGGCTTGGAACGATGCTGCTCAAACTGCTGGCGCACGGTGCCGTGCACGTTGATCTGGCTTTCGTCGAGCGAGCCGGCATCCGGCGGCGGGGGCGGGGGCGGGTCGTCGAGGATGTTTTCCAGCAGAAATTTCCCGCGCAGCACCGGAGAGGTACGGTTGGGATACGAAGTCACCGTGAGGACGCTGGCTTGCGTGAGCACGCCTCCGCGCTCGTCTCCGGTGAGGGCAACGCGGCGGAACTGGTTTCCTTCGATTCCGGCAATGCCGTACAGCCTCGCCAGCCGCGCGTTCAGGAAGGTGTACCTGGCGTCGATGAAGTCCAGGATGCTGCGGTCCTCTTTCACGATGGAGTCGAAAAAGAGGCGGGTTTCCTGGCGCATGTCGCGCCGCAGGTCGTCGTTGAAGACGGCGAATTTCTCGGGATCCGGCTTGACGCTATCCAGGTTGCGCAGCTCCAGCCATTGCCCGGCGAAGTTGTCCACCAGGCGGCTGGACTTGGGATCTCGCAGCATGCGCAGGACCTCGGAGTCCAGCACTTCCGGGCGGCGCAGCGTGCCGCTGGCGGCGGCGTGAAACAATTCCTCGTCCGGGATGCTGCTCCACAGGAAGTAGGAGAGGCGCGAGGCGAGTTCGAACTCGCTCACCGGGTGGGCCGCCGGGCCGGGATCGCGCTCAATGCGGAACAGAAAGCGTGGGGACACCAGAATGGCTTCGAGCGCCACGCGGATGCCCTGTTCGAACGGGTCGCCCTGCTGGCGGGCCATGTCCACGAAGCTCAGCAGCCGGTCCACCTCCTGGTCGCTCACCGGGCCGCGCCAGGCGCGCCGCGCCAGGTTGGCGACCACATAGCGTGCGCATTCCGGCTGGTGGTGCCCGGGGGCGTGGCCGCACACGAAGATCTTCCAGTGGCCGGGGGGCAGAGGCGCCGGGTCCTGGTTGTAAGGCCCGCGCACGTCGATATAGTCCACCTGCGTGTGTTCCCGGAACTTGGGATCGGGGTCATTGGAATTGATGCCGTCGCGCAGGATAGCCGCCTTGACCTGGTGCTGGCCCGCGGTGAGATGCACGCGCACTTCGAACATGCGCGCCTGGTCCCGCTTGATTTCCTGCTCGAACAGCTTGACCTGCTTGCCATCCAGCGCGAGCGAGACCTGCAAGGGCTGATCGATTCCCTTGGGGCGCGGGCCGGAAAGCGAGATCAGGATGTCGTAGTCGCCACCGCGGGGAAAGGCGTGGGAGGCATCCAGGATGGGGCTGCCCTGCGCATGCGCGCCCACCCGCAGCCGCGCCAGCGTAGGCTTCACCGGCGTATCCACCACGATGGCCATGGTGGCCACCTTCTGGGCCGCCGCCAGATACTTCTCCAGTAGCACGGGCGAAAGGGAGAGCACATCGCCGATGTTGTCAAACCCGTAGCCTGAATCATCCGCCGGGAAGTCGTCGGCCGGGCGGAAGTTCACGCCCAGCAGATCGTGGACGGAGTTGTTGTACTCGAAGCGGTTCAGGCGGTGCGCGGTGAGACGTCCGGGATCCGGCTTGTGGTTGGCGTCGGGACGGTCCAACGCAGCCCGAATCCATTCGGTGACGCCGCGCACGTCGGCGGCATCCGGCCGGGGCAAGCCCTTGGGAGGCATCTGCCCCGTTTGGAGCTTCCGGAGCACGTGTTCCCACACGGCCGGGTCGCGCTCGACAGCCGCCGCGTCGGAATATGCCTCCAGATTCAGGTTGGCGGTGCGCGCCTTGGCGTTGTGGCACATCAAGCAGTGGCCCGCCAGAAAGGGCTTCACCTTCTGCTGGAAAAACTGCGCGTCGCCGGAGGACGCCGCCAAGACGCCCGTACCTACCCAGACACTAAAACTCACAATCGGCAGAACACAAACTCGCATCCCGAAATGCGTCCCTCGGCGGAACAAATCCCCGTCTGGCGCTGATCGCTTCGTAGAAAAAGACGACAGAGCCAATCCTCAGGTAACCCGTATGACGAAGAATTGGGCCGCCGCTGGTAGGATACTATACTTAAGGTTCGATGGGTTCCCCCGAACCGGTTCTCCTGCGCGCGGCACGGTGGCTGACACTGGGCTCCGCGGTTTCCGTCCTGTTTTCCATCGCTGCCTGCCAGATTCTGCTGGCGCTGGCGTTGGCCGCGTTGTTGTTCTCCGGGGCGAAACTGCGCCTGCCGCCCATCTGGCTGCCCCTGGGTCTGTTCCTGCTGGCTACGTTGATTTCGCTGGCACTTTCGGACAACCCCACCTTAGGGCTGCCGCAGGTCCGCAAGTTCTACGTATTCCTGGAGTTGTTGGTCGTATTTTCCACCCTCAGGGACGTGGTGCTGATCCGGAGGCTGTTCCTGTGCTGGGCGGCGGTGGGCGCGGTGCTGGCGCTGCGCGGTTTCGTACAGTTTGCGGCCAAGGTGCGCGAGGCGCACGCGCTCGGGCAGAGCTTTTACGATTTCTACGTGCCGGCGCGCATTACGGGCTTCATGAGCCACTGGATGACCTACTCCGGGCAGGAAATGTTCATCCTGCTGATGCTGGCGGCCTTTCTGTTCTTTGCCCCGGGCACCGGAAGGCTGGCTTGGCTGTGGGGCGCCTGCGGCGTGCTGGTGGGTGTGGCGCTGGTGCTGGGATTCACGCGCAGCATCTGGTTGGCCACGGCGGGCGCGGGGCTCTACCTGCTGTGGGGCTGGCGGCGCGCCGTTGCCCTGGCCACCCCTGCCCTGCTGCTGGCAGGCATCCTGGTCTCGCCGGGGTGGGTGAAAGAGCGCTTCCGATCGATTCTGCGGCCTTCCAAGGTGGATTCCAACGCCTTCCGCGTGGTGACCACGCGCACGGGCCTGGAAATGATTCGCGCGCATCCCTGGTTCGGCCTGGGGCCGGAGGAAGTGAAGTACCAATTCGACCGCTACGTGCCGCCGGACATTCCGCGCCCGCTGCCGGACGGCTGGTACGGACATTTGCACAACATCTATCTGCACTACGCGGCGGAGCGCGGCATTCCGGCGATGCTGATCCTGCTGTGGCTGCTGGGCCGCATCCTGTTCGACTTTCTGCGCGGCCTCAAAGGACTGCTCCCGGGACCGAGAGACGCGCGCTTCGTGCTGGCGGGCGGTGTGGCGGTGGTGCTCGCGGTCCTGCTGGAAGGTTTCTTCGAGCTGAACCTGGGCGACAGCGAGGTGCTGACCATGTTTCTGGTGGTGGTGGGCTGTGGCTACCTGGCGCTGGAGACGGCGCGCGGCCGGCGGGAGGAACGCGCGGTTGTTTGAGCCATTGCGAGGACGGGAAATCGTGCTGGCGGGCGGCTCCGGCGGGCTGGGCTCGGCCATCACGGCGCAGTTGGCCACAGAGGGCGCGCGCTTGGTGCTGAGCTACTACTCGCAGCCGGAACGGGCGGTCGCGTGGAGCGCGGCGGCGAAACTGGTGATGGCCGATCTCACCCGGGCCGAAGACCGGCGACGCCTGCTGGATGCTGCGCCGGCGCTCTACGGACTCGTAGTGCTGGCTGGAGATCCCGCGCGCGTCGCGGACCCGGCCGAAACGGAGGAGGCCATGCTGCGCTCCTGCCGGGTGAACTACATGGGGCCGATTCTGCTGGCGCGGGAGGCGGCCGACCGCATGCGGGCTTCCGGCACCGCGGGGGCCATCGTGCTGCTGGCCACCATGCAGGCGGTGGCCCTGTTCCCGGGTTCTACGGCCTATGCGGGGGGCAAGGCCGCGCTGCTGCATGCGGCGCGCATCCTGGCCAAGGAGTGCCGCGGTCCGGCGAATATCCGGGTGAACGTGGTGAACCCGGGAGTGACGGCGGCGGGGATGGCGGAGGCCAGCATCGCCGCGGGCAAGTACGACCGGTTCCTGAAGGAGGGCACGGTGGGGCGCTTCGGCCGGGCGGAGGACGTGGCCCGGGCGGTGCGGTTTTTCCTGGAGCCGGATAATTACGTGACCGGGCAGGTGCTCTCCGTGGACGGCGGAATCACCCTATAAGCGGCCGCTATTCGGCGCGCAGGGCGGTCACCGGGTCCACGCGCGTGGCCCGCCAGGCTGGCACGTAACAGGCGGTCAGCGCGACCGCGGTGAGGAGCGCGGCGACCACCAGGTAGGTGGGCACGTCGGCTGCGCTGACGCCGAACAGCAGGTTGGTCAGCACGCGGGCGGCCGCCAGTGCGCCTGCCAGGCCAGCCGCCACCCCCCATCCCACCAGACCCATGCCCTCGCCCAGGACCTGGAGAAGCACATCCTGGGGCCGGGCGCCCAGGGCCATGCGGATGCCGATTTCCTGAACGCGCTGGCTCACCGAATACGAAATCACGCCATATAGCCCGACCGAGGCCAGCAGTAGCGCCAGTGCGCCGAAGATGCTCAGCAGCGCCGCGCCCATGCGCGGCGCCCACAGCGAGCGGTCGAGCACCTGAGGGACGGAACGGATGTTGGTGAGGAGCAGGTTGCGATCCAGGGCTTGCACCTGCGCGCGCACGCCTCCCAGGGCGCGCACCGGATCTCCGGAGGTCCGTGCATAGAGCGTCACGGACGGGGTGTAGTTTTGGCGCAGCGACAGGTAGACCATGGCCCGCGGGGGTTCGCCCAACTCCTGGTAACTGCTGTCCCGCGCAATACCCACGATCTGGTAGGAGTTCGCGTCGCCGAAAAAGCGGAAGCGCTTGCCGAGGGCCCCCGCCTCGGGACCCGGCCAGAAGCGGTGGGCCATGGACTCGTTGACCACGGCTACCGGCGGCGTATTGGACAGGTCCAGCAGGTTGAAATCCCGGCCCGCCGTGAGCGGAATGCGGAGCGTAGCGAAGTAGCCCGGCTCCACGCGGTTGACCAGCGTCAGCACCCCCTGTCCCTCCGAGGCGGAGGTTTCTCCCTCCACTACGATGGTGCGGGCCGTGGTGCTGTGGAAGGGCGGGTTGGTGGATAAAGTGGCCGCCTCCACGCCGGGCACACGCAGGGCGGCCTCCTGCGCCTGGCGGAAGAACTCCTGCGCGGCCGCCTCGCTGTGCTGGCGCGTGCCCAGGTTAAAGGAAACCACCAGGAGGTGGCCCGTGTCGAAGCCGAAATTCAGGTGCCGGGCGTGTTCCAGACTTTTCACGAACAAGCCCGCGCCGGCCAGGGCGACGAAAGAAAGCGCTACCTGGATGATCACGAGCGCGCCGCGCAGGCCCATCCTGCGGTGCAGCGCACCGGTTTGTGCGCCGCGCTCTTTGAGCGACGTCATCAGGTTGGCCCGAGTGGTTTCAAGCGCCGGAGCCAGGCCGAAGATCACGCCGGTAAACACGGAGAGCCCCAGCGTGAACATCAGGACGCTGGAATCGAGGCTGAGATCGAAATCGGCAGTGGTCAGCGAGGCGGGGCGGGCAGCCCACAGCAGGTCCCGCCCCCAGCGCGCGAAGATCAGGCCCAGCGCGCCGCCGCACAGCGAGAGCACCGTGCTCTCGGTGAGCAACTGGCGCACGACGCGCCAGCGTCCGGCGCCTAGCGAGAGGCGGATGGCGATTTCCTTGCTGCGGCCCATGGCCCGCACGAGCAGCAGGTTGGCGACATTGGCGCAGGCCACCAGCAAGACCAGGCCGACCACCGTCATGAGCACCCCGCCCGCGAGCACGAAATTGCCGCGCGAATTGGGGTGGATCACCGCTTGATCGAGCGGGATGAGGACCACCGTGCGGCCCTGGTTATCGTCCGGATAGGCCTGCTCCAGCCGGTGCGCGATGGTTTTCATCTGCGCTTCGGCCTGTTTCATGTTCAGCCCCCGTTTCAGGCGGCCGATCGCCGTGAACAGGAGCGCGCGCCGCTGGCGGAACCAGGCGCTCATGGGCAGCACCTGGTCGTACATCATCATGGGCACCCAGATGTCCGCGCTGACCAGTGCGTTGGCGCCGTGGAAACCCTGCGGCGCCACGCCTACGATAGTGAACGGCCGGCCATTCAAGTCGAGCGTCCGGCCAGGGGCGCGCGGGTCCGCCCCCAGGCGCTGGCTCCAGAAGTTGTAGCTGACCACGGCCACGGGATGCGAGCCCGGCGTGCTGTCCTCCTCCGGCAGGAACGTCCGGCCGAGCACCGGCTTCACGCCCAGCACGGCGAAGTAGTTGCCCGTCACGATCTGCCCGGCGATCTGCTCCGGCTGGCCTCCGGCGTTGAGGGTGAGCGGGATGGTGGAGTAGAGAACCAATCCGGAAAATACGCTGTTCTGATCGCGATATTCCTGATAATTCGGGTATGAGCAGAGAAAATATCCCGGATTTTTCCGGTCGAGCGTGTAGACGGAGACGAGTTCCGCGGGCCGCTCCATGGGCAGGGGCTTCAACAGGACCGCATGGATCACCGTGAAGATGGTGGTGTTGGCGCCGATGCCCAGCGCCAGCGAGAGGACGGAGACCACCGCGAACGCAGGGCTGCGCGGAAGGGTCCTGAAGGCATACAGGACATCCTGAAGAAAACTCGTCATTCAGAGAACGATACTCTTCAGGATAGCTTAACTAACTAGCGATTTTCGAGGTGGCGTAGCGCCACCATCGGTTTTCGAAGCAGGTGGCAGCGGCCTAAGGATCACGAACTGCATGCCGCCGTGCCGCCCACGTTGCCGCGCCCGTCCGCGCGATCTGCCGGGGCGGCGATACCTCCCCGCGCGCATCGAACCGCTGCCGGTTCGCGCCCACGGTTCTCTTCCCGAAGGTGAACCCCCGCAGATTCATGCAGATCCACGTTTTCGGACGCTGCCAGGCTTGAGCTCAAGGGCGCATTAGCCGCCGGTCCAGACGGCGCTGCACCTCTTGCAAAATGAGAGTTCATGGACTTATTAGCTTGTTATTGGCGCCAGACTGGCGCTATAACTTTCTCCAACAATCTTCCTAAAATCCGAGGACCCAGGCCGGTCTTTGTCGGCATCGGTCCAGGGAGCTTGGCAAGAGCTTCCCAGGAGAATCTCTATGTCATGGCGCAGGGGGTTTAGTGTGTCTCTTTTGTCTTTGGTGTTCGGCGCCGGCGTGTTGCCGGCCCAGGACTACCGCGCAAAAGTTCAAGGCGTAGTTACGGATGCCAGCCAGGCTGCCGTGGTTGGCGCCAAAGTTGTGCTCCATAACGATAACACCGGAGTGGAGACCATCCAGAACACCAACGAAACGGGGCATTACGCCCTCGGCTTCGTGGATCCCGGAAAATACACCGTCTCTGTGGAGGCCACCGGTTTCAGCAAGTTTGTCCAGGAGAACGTGCAAGTCCAGGTGCGCGGCGATGTGACGGTGAATGCCGCGCTGGCCCTCGGCCAGGTAGTCGAAACCATCAACGTCTCGGAAACCGCCGCTGCTATCCAGTTCAACACCTCGACCATGGAACTGACGGTGGACCGCAAGATGCTGAATGACCTCCCGGTCATGGCGCGCAACCCGTTCACGCTGGCGCTGCTCGATCCCGCGGTGGTGAACCGCTACTGGGATGTGGCGCACCGCAACCCCTTCTACATGTGGTCTTCCAGCCAGCTTGATGTGGGCGGCAACACGATCATGCAGAACGATCTGTTAGTGGACGGCGCGCCGGTGCAGATCGGCGTGAAAGGATCCTACGTGCCGCCTATGGACGCGGTCTCGGAGTTCTCCGTGCAGCAGAACAGCGTGGACGCGGAATTCGGACACAGCGGCGGCGGCATCTTGAGCGTCGGGATGAAGTCGGGGACCAATGAGTTCCACGGAACCGTCTACTATTTCGGGCGCAATCCGGCCCTGAACGCCCGCACCAATTCCGTCTCCAACACACCGAACCTGGTGCGCAACAATATCTGGGGCTTCACGCTGGGCAATCCGATCAAGAAGAACAAGCTGTTTGCTTTTACTGCATATGAAGGCTGGCGTTGCATGGAGCCCAACTACACCCTCCGCACCATGCCCACGGACCTGGAGCGCACCGGCGATTTCTCCAGGACCATGAGCATCTACGGCGGGATCCGGCCGATCTACGATCCTTGGACCACGCAGTTCAATCCCACTACCGGCGCGGTTGTCCGCCAGCCGTTCGCGGGCAACATCATCCCGCAAAGCCGCATCGATCCGACTGCGGCGCGCTTCATGCAGGACATCTGGAAGCCAAACAATCCGGGCGACGACATCACCGGCGTGAATAACTACAAGATCAGCTACGGCTGGCCGCAGAAGTACTACAACGTCTCCGAGCGGGCGGACTGGAACATCACCGACAAGTGGAAGGTGTTCGGGCGCTTCTCGCGCGTGCGGACCACCCTGGACACCACCCAGTACGTGAACTCGCCGGCCATGAAGAACGACAACGGCGGTCAAATGAACAACCACAGCATCGCGGGCGACATGGTGTACACGCTCAACCCCACCACGGTGCTCAACTTCCGCATGGGCTTCGCGTCGCTGCAAGATGACTACATCGCGCCCAAGCAAGCGATCGGCGCCAGCGGTCTGGCACAGTTCTGGCCCAATAACCCGTGGTACCAGCCCTATATCGGCCAAATGCCGGCAGTCTATTATCCGTCCCTGTCGGTGGGCGGCGGCACCTACGGCATGGGCAGCTACTGGATCCAGCATCCGCGCCACTGGACCTATGACGGCAGTATCCACAAGACCAAGGGCATGCACAGCATGAAGGCCGGCGTCGCCTACCGCCAGCACAAGGCGGACGGGATGTTCCCCAACCTGATGAACTTCAACTTCCAGCAGGCCCTCACCGCCGATACGTTCAACAATCCGGATTTGAAGCGCAGCGGCAGCGACTGGGCCACGTTCCTGCTGGGCGCGCTAGACCCGAATTCCAACGCCAGCACGTACCCGTACCAGTATTTCCGGGAGAACTTCTTCGCCCTGTTTTTCCAGGACGACGTGAAGCTCTCGCGCCGGATCACCCTGAACCTGGGTTTGCGTTATGAGTACGAGACCGCTCCGTTTGACGAGCAGGATCGGGTTTCGCGGTACCTGGATCTGACCAAACCAATCCCCGAGTTCCAGAGCAATCCGCCACAACTGCCGGCGCAGGTGGTGCAAAACCGCCAGGTCGCGCCCATCTACAACGGCGCCTGGATCTTTGCGGACGGCTCCAATCGCCAGGTTTACCACACGCAGCGGTTTACGCTCGAGCCTCGCGTGGGCATCGCCATCCGGATTAACGACAAGACCGCATTCCGCGCCGGCTATGCACGCTACGTGGTGCCACCGGTGCTAACCCAGAACACGCTGGCCAGCGGCGTCCTGCCGATGGCGGGTTACAGCCAGACCACCACGGTAGCGCCGATTTTGAACGGCGTGCCACAGGCGGTTTTGAGCAATCCATTCCCCAGCACGAACCCTCTGATCCTGCCGCTCCAGAAATCGCTGGGGACCTACACGAACCTGGGGAACGCCGTCTCCTTCTTTGCCCAGGACATGCATACGGCGGTGAACGACCGCTGGAACTTCTCCGTGCAGCGCGAGTTGCCGGCAGAGTTCAAGCTAGATTTCACGTTCTTCATGAACTTCGGCCATAACCTGCCGTATAGCAAGCCGCTAAACATGGCGGACCCGAACATCTGCTACACCATCAAGGCGCAGTGTGACGCCACGGTAGCGAATCCGTTCTACCAGATCCTGACTCCGCAGACGTTCCCGGGCTCGCTGCGGAATCAGCCGACCGTCACCGTAGGCAGCCTGCTGACGCCCTATCCGCAATATGGAAGCATCGGCCAGACTAACACGAACGGTATTCTGGACCGCTACAAGGCGCTCCAACTGCGCGTCGAGAAGCGCTATAGCCAGGGCTTCAGTCTGCTGGTGGCTTACAACTACAACCAGGAGAAACTCTACAACTTTTTCAACCCCATCGACCAGTACAACGACCATTTCACCTATCTCGACAACTACTGGCCGCGTCACCGCATCAGCGTAGGAGCGAGCTACGACTTCCCGTTCGGCAAGGGACGCCCCTATCTGAGCAACCTCCACCCGGTGCTGAACGCCATCATCGGAGGATGGCAAACCAGCCACATGCTGCTGGCGAACAGCGGGCAGTTCCTTCGTTTCGGCCAGATGACGACGAACGGCCAGACGCCCGCGGTGTATCGCGATCGGAACCACTGGTTCGATACCTCGCTGTTCTCCATCGCGCCGCCTTACACCTCCCGCATCAACCCCTGGCAATATGACGGCGTAACCGGACCGAAATACTGGAACCTGGATTCGACGCTGTCGAAGAACTTCCCGATCCGGGAGCGTTTCAACCTGGAGTTCCGCTGGGAGATATACAACTCTCCCAACGTGTTCGTCCCGAGCCTCCCGAACATGACTGTCACCAGTTCGCTGTTCGGCCGCACCACCGACCAGTTCAACCGCGGCCGCGAAATGCAGTACAGCTTGCGGCTGCGATTCTGACCGAACCAACCGGGCCGGCGGGTCAATCTCGCCGGCTCTACGTCTCGGTTCCTGCGATCCGCCGCTTCGGTGCAGCTATGAGATCACTGGGGCGGCACAGAGCCGTTGACAACGACTTCGCTCTGACAAGAGCCATCCCGCCCAAACGCGCGCCTTCGCCGCTCACCAACTGACCGCGCCACTGTGGGCGGGGCGCAAGCGATTAGCTACATGCGGCGGAATCATGCGGCCCCGCCGCGCGGCCCGCGGCTATTGGATGCGCACGCTGCCGGAGCCGGTGGAGACGCGCACGAGCGAGCCGCCGCCGCGGATCTGGCCGCGCAGTTCGTGCCGGTTCATCGTGCCGCGCAGGGTGATGGGCTGGTCCACGGTCACCGAGCCCGAACCGGTGTGGGCCTCCACGTCATAGCCGCCGCTCGAAGGAAGGCGGAGCGTGACGCCGCCCGAACCCGTGCGCGCCTCCACCGGGCCGGGCGTGGTCTGCTCCAGCCGCACGGCCCCGCTGCCGGTCTGCGCGGTGATCGGCCCGGACACCCCGGAGGCCTGAATACCACCGCTGCCGGTGTGCGCATCCACGCGGCCCTCGACGGAAGTGAGCTCCATACCGCCGGAACCGGTCTCGGCGCGCACGTCGCTGGCGATGCGGGAAACGCTCACGCCGCCGGAGCCGGTGCGCACGTCCACTGGCCCCTGAATGCCCTCCACAGCCTGCCTGCCGGATCCGGTGCGGGAGCGCAGGCGGGTCTGCCGCGGCGTGGTGATCTCATAGCTAATGGAGATGTGCCGGCGCAGCCATTCGTCCTGAATCGGGCCAATGCGCACGGAATTGCCGGTCTGGAAGACGGGCGGATTGCTTTCCACCTCGCGAATGCGCTGCGCGGGATTCTCGACAGAACCGTCGTGCATGCGGATGGTGGCGTGTATCCGCACCGTTCCGGCGTCCCCGGCGCGGACGATGACGCCCCCCGAGCCGTTTTGCACCTCCAGATCCACGGGACCGGTCACATTCAATGTGCGGTCGAACGATCCCGTCGTCTCCAGTGCCCAAACCGGCAAGGAGAGTGCCGCGAAAGCCAACAAAAGCTCATGCCCTCGAATCTGCATGCTGCCTCCCGGGGTGCATAGACGTGCAGCGGGAACAATTGTTAGCAGTTACCACTCAGCGGACGGGCTGAAACTCGGGCGCGGCGGGCTTGGAGGAGCGCCGCGTGACCAGGGCATGGAATTTCTCCATGTAGAGGTAGGTCACCGGGGTAATGTACAGCGTCAGCAGTTGGGAGACCACCAGCCCGCCGACCACGGCCAGGCCCAGCGGCTGGC
This sequence comes from Solibacteraceae bacterium, assembly GCA_021324015.1. Taxonomy (GTDB): domain Bacteria; phylum Acidobacteriota; class Terriglobia; order Bryobacterales; family Bryobacteraceae; genus JAJPJX01. Next base: position 93,169 of record JAJPJX010000068.1, read on the forward strand.
GGGCTTCGGCGCCGGCGCCCACCCCCAGGGCGATGGGAAGAGTGCCGAATAGCGCTGCCATGGTGGTCATCATGATGGGCCGGAAACGCAGCAGGCACCCCTGATAGATGGCCTCCTCCGGGCTGCGGCCTTCGTTGCGCTGCGCCTCCAGCGCGAAGTCGATCATCATAATGGCGTTCTTCTTGACGATGCCGAACAGCATGATGAGACCCACGAAGGCGTACAGGTCCAGGTCCATGTGAAAGATCTTGAGCGTGGCGAGCGCGCCCACCACCGCGGAAGGCAGGCCCGAGAGGATGGTGATGGGGTGAATGAAGCTCTCGTAGAGGATGCCCAGCACCATGTAGATGACCAGCACGGCCACCACCAGCAGGATGGATAGGCCTTGGAACGAGGACTGGAAGGCCTGCACCGTGCCCTGGAAGCTGGTGGTGATGCTGGCCGGCATGCGCAGGTTCTGGATGATGTCATTCACCTCGTTGGCCGCGTCGCCCAGCGAAAATCCGGGCCGCAGGTTGAAGGAGATGGTCACCGAGGGTAGTTGCCCGTAGTGCTGGATGGTGAGGGGGCCGACGGTCTTTTTCAAGCGCGTCACCGCGTCCAGCGGCACCAGCCGGCCGGCATTCGAGCGCACATACAGCTTGGAAAGGGCCGAGGGGTCTTCCTGGTACTGCGGCTCGAGTTCGGTGACCACCTGGTATTCGTTGGAAGGCGTGTAGATGGTGGAGATCTGCCGGTTGCCGTAAGCCGTGTAGAGCGCGTTCTGGATCTGCTCCGGGGTCACGCCCAGCGAGAGCGCGCGGTCGCGGTCGATATCCACCACCACCTGCGGGCTGTTGAGCTGCAGGTCGGAGGTGACGTCCTGGAAGCCCGGCAGGCGCGCCATCTGCTCGGTCAGGCGCGGCGTCCAGCGGTAAATTTCCCGCGGGTCGGAACCCTGCAGGGTGAGCTGGTAGAGGCTCTTGGTCAACTGGCCGCCGATGCGAATGGGCGGCGGATTCTGCATGAAGACGTTGATACCCGGGACCGCGGCCAGTTCCGGCCGCAGCTTCTGGATCAACTGGTCCACGGAGAGGGTACGCTGGTCGCGCGGTTTCAGCGTAAGAAAGAAGCGGCCCTGGTTGCCCGGGCTCCCGTAACCCGATCCGACGAACGACATGGAACCCCGCACCGCCGGATCGCGCCGGATGATCCGCATGATGGCTTGCTGGTGCTCGACCATGCTGTCGAAGGAGATGTCCTGGGCGGCTTCGCTCACGCCGAAGATCTGGCTGTTGTCCTGGCTGGGAATGAAGCCCTTGGGCATGTCGTAGAACAGCCAGGCCGTGCCCGCCAGCAGCAGCAACGAGACTGCGATGGTGGCCGCGCGGTGACGCAGCACGCCGCGCAGGGTCCAATCGTAGACTCGCGCCATGCCGTCGAAGAAGCCCTCCAGCGTGCTGTAAAACCAGCCGTGCCGGCGCTCCGCGTCGTGCTTCAGGAAGCGGCTGCACAGCATGGGCGTCAGGCTGAGCGACACGAAGCCCGAAACCAGGATGGCCACGCTGATGGTGACGGCGAACTCGTGCAGCAGGCGTCCCACGATGCCGCCCATAAAAAGCACCGGGATGAAGACCGCCACCAGGGACATGGTCATGGAGACGATGGTGAAGCCGATCTCGCGCGAGCCGAGGCGCGCCGCCTCCATGCGGCTGACGCCCATCTCCATGTGCCGCACGATGTTTTCCAGCATCACGATGGCGTCGTCCACCACGAAGCCCACCGAGAGGGTCAGCGCCATCATGGAGAGATTGTCCAGGCTGTAGCCCAGCAGGTACATGGCGGCGAAGGTGCCGATGATCGCCAGCGGCACGGCCATGCTGGGAATCAGGGTGGCGGAGAGGTTCCGCAGGAACAGGAAGATGACCAGCACCACCAGGCAGACCGTCAGGAACAGCGTGAACTTCACGTCGGCGATGGAGTCGCGAATCGACACCGAGCGGTCGTAGAGAATGTTGAGGCTGACGGAGGCCGGGATGACGGAGCGGAACTCCGGCAGGAGCTTCTTGATGCCGTCAACCACTTCCACCGTGTTGGTGCCGGGCTGGCGCTGGATGGCCAGCACCACTGCGCGGTCCCCGTTGTACCAACTGGCCACCTTGTCGTTTTCCACCGAATCCAGCACGCGCCCCACTTCCTCGAGCAGCACCGGATTTCCGTTGCGGTACGTGACGATCAGGGGGCGGTAGGAAGCGGCGTTAAAAAGCTGCCCGTTGGATTGCACGGTGTAGGCCTGCTTGCGGCCCCACAGCGTGCCGTTGGGCAGGTTGACGTTATTGGACTGCACGGCCTGCTGCACTTCATCGATGCCGATGCCGCGCGCCGCCAGGGCATCCGGATCGAACTGGATGCGCACCGCGTACTTCTGGGAGCCGAACACCTGCACCTGGGCCACCCCGCTCACCATGGAGATACGCTCGGACATCAGGGTCTCGGCGTATTCGTCCACTTGATAGAGCGGCAGCGTAGGCGAACTGACCGCAATGTACAAGATGGGCTGGTCCGCCGGATTGACCTTCTGATAGGTCGGCGGGCTGGGCATGCTGGGTGGCAGTTGATTGGCGGCCTTGGCGATGGCCGCCTGGATGTCCTGCGCGGCGGCGTCGATGTTGCGGTCCAGGCTGAACTGCACGGTGATCGAGGTGGTGCCCAGCGAACTCGACGAGTTCATCGAATCCACGCCGGCGATCGTGGAGAACTGGCGCTCGAGCGGCGTGGCTACCGAGGCGGCCATGGTCTCGGGGCTGGCGCCCGGTAGCACGGCGTTCACCTGAATGGTGGGGTAGTCCACGTTGGGCAGATCGCTCACCGGCAGGGCGCGATACCCTACTATGCCGAACAGCAGAATCCCGAACGTCACCAGCGTGGTGGTGATGGGCCGCCCGATGAAGAATTCCGGGATACTCACCGCTAGGAGCCCTCCACGCCCGCGGCCGGCGTGCTGACGATCCTCACGCGGGCGCCCGGCGCGATGCGCAACTGCCCGTCGGTCACCACGGTCTCGCCCGGCTGGATGCCGGCTTCCACAACTACGTCTTTGCCCACCGTGCGGCCGGTTCTGACCACCCGGCTTTCCACCGTGTGGTCCGGCTTGACGACAAAGGCGTACTGGCCCTTTTGCCCTTCCTGGACAGCTTCGGCGGGCACCATCGTGACATTGGTTTCGGTGGCCAGAGTAAGCACCGCGTCCACGAATTGCCCCGGCCACAGGCGGTGGTCGGCGTTGGGAAAGGTTCCCTTCAGCTTGATGGTGCCGGTGGTGTTATCCACGGTGTTGTCGATGAAGGTCAGCACACCGTGCACGGGGTCATTCGCCTGGCCGGAGATCACCGCGTCCACGCTGAGCTGGCGACCGGCCATGTACCGTCGTAGCTCGGAGAGTTGCTGCTGCGGCACGGTGAAGGTGACGTAGATGGGGCTGAGCTGATTGATGGTCACCATGGCCGTGTCGGCATTGGCCTTGATCAGGTTGCCGTCCTTGACCGACAGGTTTCCGGTGCGTCCGTTGATGGGCGAGCGGATCTGGCAATATTCCAGGTTGAGGCGGGCCGCCTCCACGGCGGCGCGGTCCGCGTTGACCGCGGCGCGGGCGCTCTCGACGGCCGCCTGGTCCGCGCGCGCCGATTCGCGATACACGTCTGCGCTGGTCTGGGTGGTGTCGCTCTGCTCTTTGGAAATCACGCCCTCCCGCGCGAGCCGGGAGTAGCGCGAAGCTTGCAGGTCCGCGTAGCGCGCCTGGGCCAGATCGCGGGCCAGGTTGGCGTCGGCTTGTTTGGCCTGCGCCAGGTCGCGCGCCAGCGCCGCTTCCGCTTGTCGCAGGGCCTGCTCATACGGCCGCGGATCGATCTGGAACAGCAGGTCGCCCTTCTTCACATCCTGGCCTTCCTGGAAGAATACGCGGGTCAATTCCCCGCCGATCTGGGCTTTCACCTGGATGGTGTTGTAGGCTTCCACCGTGGCGATGCGCCGGATTTGGAGCGGCACCGATCGCTGCACCGCTGTGGCCACGGTGACCGGAACGCCCTGCGAGCGGGGCGTCTGCGCCTGCTGGCGGCTGCATCCGGTCCACACGCCGCCGGCCAGCAAAACACAAAGCCCGACGCTATCCCGGGATCGAAGCCGCACGCCTGACGTTACCCCCCTGGATTCTTAGTATAGCGTCCGCTAACTTGAAACGCGAACCGGGAGAGGCTGCTTACAATGGAAGCTGCGTGTCCCTGACGGTCTTTCCCTGCCATTCTCCCGCCGACGAGCGGATCGCCCGGGAAATAACCCGGTTTCTCGAGGCTTCGGCGGACGTTTCGGTGTTCTTCGAGGAGAGCGCCATCCGGCCGGGAGAGCATCTCTTCGCTCGCGTGCGCGAAGGCAGGATGGCGGAAGCCATCCTGGTGCTGCTTTCGCCGGAGGCGTCGCCCGAGCGGTGGCCGCTGGCCGAATGGACCGCGGCGTTTCTCGAAGAGCCGGAGGAATTCGGTGTGGCGCTGGCGGTGGTGCTGGTGCGCGAATGCCGCTTTCCAGAACTGCTGCGGCGCCGAAACTTTTTTGTGCTGGGTGAGAACCCGCGGGCCGGATTCCGCTCCATCAAGCGTTGGCTGCTGGAGTTGCGCGGGCCGGTCCGTCCTCCGCGGCTGGCGCCCGCGCGGGTGCCGGTCGAACGCGTGGCGGAGGCTTCGATCGAGGCGCTCGATGCCGCGCTGGCCGATGCTCCGGGACGTGTAACCCTGGACGCAGGCGCCGGGCAGACGCTGCTGGCTCTCGAGTTCGCGCGTCGGCGTGGCGGGGAGTTTGAAGACGTGTTCTGGCTGGCGGGCGCGGACCGCGGCCTGGCGGCCCTGGCCGGGGACCTGGGTGCGCAACTCGGGCTGAAGCTGGATGGCGAGGCCCGCCCGAACGTGGAAACGCTGCGGGAAATTCTGGGCCGCAGGCGCTACTTGCTGATCCTGGACGCGGTCGAAAGCGAGCACGCGGAGAGGCTTTCGCCCGCGGGCCGCGCTTCCGTGCTGCGCATTGCCGGAGAAGGCGGTGCGGCGGAACTCGCGCACCTCTCTCCAGAGGCGCGCGGTCTGCTGTCGGCGATGGCAGTGTGCGCGCCCGGCGGATGTGCTCTCGAACTGGCGGCCGAGGTCGCGGAAATGGATCTGGCGGAGGCTTCGCGGGCGGCGAGCGAACTGGCATCCTGCGGCGCGGCGGCCGCGCTCGATGGCGACGGCCTTCGCTGGTACCTGCCGGCGCCCGTGCGGCGCGCAGCGCCGCGGGATGCAGGGCTCGCCCGGCGCCATGCCGGGAAGGCCGCGGATCTGCCGGAAGTGCAGCAGGCTTTCCGGTGGGCCTTTGAGCATCGCGCGGATCCGGAGGCATGGGAACTGGCGCGAAGTCTCGCTCGCCGCGGAGCGGCCCTGGCCCGCGGCGAAGAGCGCCTGGCGGAGGCGTACGAGTTGCTGCGGGCGGCCCATGACGCGGCCGAGGCGCGCGAGGACCGCCGTGCGCTCGAGGAGTGCGCCTGGGAGATGGTCTGGATTCTGGAGCGCTGGGACCGGCTGGAAGAAGCCCGGGAACTCGACCGGCTGCGCCGCGAGCACTATGCCGACCAGATGTGCTTCGAGTTTTGAAGAGGTAGCTGCGGAGCGGTGTTATGCGACCGGGGTGTCACGTTTACTCAGGCTGAGGATGACGCCTGCCACACCCAGAATCCATCCCGCCGGATAGGGCAACAACGTTAGCAACCACCAGTTCGAACGGCCGGTCCTCCCTCCGGTGCCGCCCAGGCTGCTCAAAACGAAAAGCGTGGCCACGCCCGCGGCAATCAGGCCAAAACCCCAGAAAAGGAGCCTGCGGCCCCGGTGCCTGCCGAGGTGCGCGCCGAACGCAGCAATAGCGCTGGCCGGCAGGATGATCACCGATCCCTCCAGCGGATCGATGGCCCCGATCAGCATGCCGGCCAGTCCGATCCACAGCAGAATCCGTGACCGGCGCGCGGACGCACCCGATGGAGGCGGGGGCGGTTGGCTTCGGGTGTCGTTCCACAATCCGCACATGCGATCGCCTCGCGGACGACTCACTCCTTTGATTGTGGCGCATTACAGAAAAAAAGACCTCACATTAGCTTCAGCGCACCTAAAAGAGCCACACTGAGGTCTTCGTCGTTATTCCCTGGCGGCGTCTAGTGAGTGAACAGCATCATCCACCATCTCGCAATTTGCGTACGACCTGGGCGGCGCTCCGTTTGGTCGAAATCGGCTTGACTCCCTCAGTGTTCGCCAACCACTCGCGCATGGTAGGCCGCTCCACAGTGCGCTCCAGTTCCTGCTTTATGAACTCCGAAAGGCTCGTGCCCTCGCGGGCGGCGCGGGCTTTCAACGTTCTGTGCACCCGCTCGGAAACTCCCCTAACTTGAATCGTTTTCGGCATGTCTCTACCTCCTCAATCTCCGAAGATCTCGCGGAAGAAGGACAGCATGGCGTTCCAGGAGCGCTCGTCGGCAAGCTGGTTGTAGGCCAGCCCTTCGATGCCCCGTTCTCCGGCACGCGGATTGGTGAAGCTGTGTTTGGCTCCGCCGTAGACGATCACCTGATAATCCGCGCCGGCGCGGCTCATTTCTTCGATGAATGCCTGCACCTGGGCCTGCGGGATCATGGGATCGTCGGCGCCGGTGCACACCAGGATCCTGGCCTTGACCTGCTGCGGCTCGGCGGGACTTTTGGTCTCGAGGCGGCCGTGAAAGCTGACCACGCCCGCCGCTGGGGCGCCCGAGCGCGCGAGTTCCAGTGACGTGGTGCCGCCGAAGCAATACCCGATGGAAGCAATGCGGCCGGGGTCTACCTCGGGCAGGCCGGCGAGCGCATCGAAGGCCGCGCGGATGCGGGCGCGCAGCGTGGGCAGGTCGTTGCGCAGGCCGGCGCTCCATGCCAGCCCTTCCTGGTTGCTGGCGGCCTGCCGGCCTTCTCCGAACATGTCCACGGCCAGGGCCACATACCCCCTTTCCGCGAGGCGCTCGGCCCTCTGCTGGACGTGCTCGCCGATACCCCAGGCCTCATGGACCACGAGCACGCCCGGGCGCTTGCCTGCGCGGGCGGCATCGTAGGCCAGGTAGCCGCGAAAGGTGGTGTCGCCCAAATGGTAGGCAAAGGTTTCGGTTTTCATGTCACGCTTCCTCATCTAGGATGTATCAGAAAAGCAACTCGACGCGCCGCACCAGCAGAAACAGTGCGGCCACACCCAGTGCGGGCAGCAGGCCGGCGGCCAGGAAGACGGGGAGATACGAAAAGTGGTCCACCACGGCGCCGGTGGCGAGCATCAGCAGCATGTTCATGAGTCCTTCTCCCACACCCGTGAGGCCGCTGAGGCGGGCCAGCACGGGCGGCGAGAACAGGTCCGTGAGTAGCGCGATGTGGTTGGCGGCGAAAGCGCTGATGCCGAAGGTGGCGGTCGAGATCAGGCCGATGGGCAGCAGTTCACCCGGCGCCAGGGGCATCAGCAGACTGGCGCCGCACAGCGCCGCCGCCAGCACGAAGGCTATTTTGCGAGCGGCGTCCGCGCTCCAGCCGCGGCGCATCAGGTGGCTGGAAAACCAGCCTCCGGCCAGGTTGCCCAGGCCGGCGAACAGGAAGGGCACGCCGGCCAGCAGTCCGATGCGGGCCAGGCTGAAGTGGTGCTCGCGCTTGAGATACTCGGGAAGCCAGTACCAGTAGAAATGAACCACCGGGCCGCCCAGCATGCGCATCAGTACCGCGCCCCACACCTGGCGGTGGCGCAGCATGGGGGCCAAGGGTTGCGCGGGCGTGCCGGGCTGCGGCGGCTCCCGGTCGCGATAGAACGCCAGCCACGGCGCAATCCACACGAGACCCAGCGCGCTGGGCAGCAGGAACGCCGCGCGCCAGCCGAAATGCAGGGCCAGTGCCACGATCAGCGGAGGCGCGGCGAAAGCTCCCACCACGGTGCCGCTGTTGAAGATGCCGCCCGCGAGCGCGCGTTCCCGCGGCGGGAACCACTGCGAGATCACCTTGATGCCGCCGGAGTAATTGCCGCACTCGCCCGTGCCCATCAGGAAGCGAAAAGCGCAAAACTGCCCGGCGGTGCGTCCCACGGCGTGCAGCCCGTTGGCGGCGGACCACCAGAGCATCAGCAGCGGCAGCCCGAGGCGCGCACCATGCCGGTCCAGGAACCAGCCCGCGGGCACCTGCGCCAGCGTCATGCCCAGCAGGAAGGCGAACAGGACGTACGCATATTGGGTGTTGGAGAGCCCCAGTTCGTCGCGCATCACGGGCGCCAGCACGGAGAGCACCTGCCGGTCCACCAGGTTGATGGTAATGGAGAGAAACAGCAGGCCCAGCACACCCCAGCGCGCCGGGCGGGCTTCGTCTAGCATAGGGCCATGGACCCGTACAGCCGCCTGATGACCCTGTCCGTGGACGAACTGCGGCGCCGCGCCCGCATCCCCTTTCGCCTGCTGCCAGACATCCCGTCGATTCTATCCGATTTCGCCCGTTCCATCGCCGCGGAGATCCGCCGGGGCAACGCCCGCGGCGAGCCGGTGCGCCTGATCCTGCCCGTGGGTCCGGTGGCGCACTATCGCGAGCTGGTCGAGACCACCAACCGCGAGCGCCTCTCCTGGCGGAACGTCCACACTTTCCAGATGGACGAATTTCTGGACTGGCAGGGCCGCCCCCTGCCGCTGGACCACCCTCTGAGCTTCGAAGGATTCATGCGCCGGGAGGTATTCGCGCGCATCGATCCGGAGCTGCGCCTCCCCGGCGGCCAGTGCCACTTCCCGCACCCGTTTCGCATCGGCGAGATCAGCGAAAAGATCCGCGAGGCCGGCGGGATCGACTGCTGCTACGGCGGCATAGGCTATCACGGTCACGTGGCCTTCAACGAGCCGCCCATCTCGCGCTGGTATCGCGTCGGCGTGGAGGAACTGCGCGCCTCGCAGACCCGCGTCGTGGCTCTGGGCGACGATTCCATCGTGGTGCAGAGCATCCACTCGGCGGGCGGCTATTCCGCGGCCATCCCGCCCATGGCGGTTACGCTGGGCATGCAGGACATTCTCTCCGCGCGTCGCATCCGCCTGTACTGCGCCGCCGGAGAGCGTCACCGGGCAATTTTCCGCATCGCCGTGGCGGGGGAGATTTCGGTGGAGTATCCGGTGACCCTGGTGCAGGGACACCCGGACGCCGAGATCTGTATTGACGAGGCGGGGGCCCAGCCGATCCGCGTGGGGCTACGCTAGCCGGCGCCGCACCAGTTCGGCCAGCGCGCGAATGAAGGCCGGCGAGTCGTTCAATCCCGGCACCATGCGGTAGTCCTCGATGCCCAGGCCGCGAGCCTGCTCGCGGTGCTCGATGTCGATCTCGTGCAGGGTCTCTACGTGATCGGAAACGAAGGAAATGGGCACCACCAGCACATGGCGGCGCCCCTGGGCGGCCAGGCGCTGGATGGTCTGGTGCATGGAGGGCTGTAGCCACTTGGAGGCGCCCACCTTGCTCTGGTAGCACAGGTGCCGCCGGCCGGGCCAGCCGCCGGCCTGCCACGCCAGATCGACGGTGCGCTCGATCTGGCGCTGGTAAGGATCGCCCGCCTCCACCACGGAGACCGGCACGCTGTGCGCGCTGAACACCATGTCTACGTCCGCCGGATCCGCAAACTCCGCCAGCGCTTCGCTGGTCCGCCGCACCACGGCATCCACGTAGAGCGGGTCCGCGTGGAACTCTTCGATCAGGTGTAAGCGCGGAGCCCAGCCGTTGGGCTGAAAGCGGCGGTTCCACTCGTTCACACTGCTGCCGGTGGTTGTGCGGGAGTATTGCGGATAGAGCGGCAGCAGTACCACCTCCGGCGGCGCAAAACGTCCCAGCTCCGCGATGGCCTCATCGGTGAAGGGGTGCCAGTAGCGCATGGCGATGACCACACGGGCGTCGTAGCCGCGGCGCAGTTCCGCTTCGAGCGCGGCTGCCTGGCGCCGGGTGAATCGCAGCAGCGGAGATCCGCCGCCGATTTCTTCGTAGTGCCTGGCTACGTGTTTCGCGCGCCGGCTGGAGATCAACCTTGCCAGCGGCTGGCGGGCGATGCGCGCGAACGGAAAGTCGATGATGTCGGGGTCGGAAAACAGGTTGTAGAGAAACGGCTCGATGGCCTCCGCCGAATCCGGCCCGCCGAGTTGAAACAATACCACCCCCACTTTGCGGGGCGCCGCCGCGTTCCCAGACATGCCTGAACAGGTAGAGTTTACACTAATCGTATGGGCATGAAAGGCGCAGTTCTGGCGCTCCTGCTCGGTGTTGCCGGGCTGCGGGCGCAGAATCCCTGCGCGAACACGCCGGCGTATACCCCCTGTGACCTGACGTTCGAATTGAATGATGCGGAGGCGGCCGCGCACCCCAGCCCGTACCTCAGCGTCGCGATGCACGCCGAGTTCAAGTCCCCCACCTTCCACACCTACCTCATGCCGGCCTTCTGGGACGGCGGGCGCCGCCTGGTGATCCGCTTCACACCCACCGAGCCAGGCAACTGGGAATATCGCGTAACCAGCAACGTGAAGCGCTGGGAGGGACAGACCGGATCCTTCACCGCTGCGGCGTCCGAACTGCCTGGATTCATCGTTCCGCGCAACGTGCACCACTGGGCTTATGCCGACAGCAACCGGCCGCACCTGTGGATGGGCGACACCTGCTTCACCTTCGGCTTTATGGATGAAGCCCTGTTCCGCCAGGTGGTGGATGCGCGCGCCGCCCAGAAGTTCACGCACATCCGCGGCCTGATCCTGGGATCGCCAGCCGATGCCGCCGCCATGTATTCCAGTCCCGACCAGCCGAATCCCGCCGGGTTCCAGCGCCTGGACCAGCGCATTCTCTACATCAACCGCAAAGGGATTATTGCGGACCTGATCCTGGCCGGCGCTAATGGCCAGCTCGCCTCGCTGTTCCCCAACTGGCAGCAGCGGCAGCGCTACATCCGCTACATCGTTGCCCGTTACGCGCCCATGAACATCACCTGGCAGGGTTTCCGGGATTTCGAGAGCTACGCGGACGGCAGGCCGCTGCTGAAAGAGGTGGGGCGGCTGCTCAAGGACCTGGATCCCTATCACCACCCCATGACCAGCGGCACGCTGTCCACCTCGGCGCCCCTGCTGGACGACGGCTGGCAGAACTTCGTTTCCTATCACTCCGCCGACGACCAGTTGGGCGCCATCGAACACCAGCTTTTCGCCGTGCCTTTTGTGAACCTGAATTTCGGTGTGGAAGACAGCGGGGCGGGCAAGTCCGGCCCGGACGCCGTGGACCTGGACACCTTCCGCCACCGTCTGTGGAACGCCACCATGAACGGCCAGTACGTCACCTACGCCAACACCGGCACCTACGGCGGCGGATCTCTGCCGGTGGACGCCAAATACCTGGATTCGCCCGGCGCCAAAATGATGACGGCCTGGTTCGACTTCTTTTCCGGAACGCGGCACTGGGAACTGGAACCCTATTTCGACGTGGATGGCGGGCGCGGCCTGGCCCTGGAGGATGTAGAGTACATCATTTACGTCGAAAAGCCCGGGCCGGTGGAAGTGCTGGTGGAAAGGCACGGCTACGATGTGGAGTGGATCAATCCCATCAGCGGCGAGCACATCCGGGAGAAGAACTTTAAAGGCGAGCACTACACCGGAGATCCACCGGACAAGACGCACGACTGGGTGCTGCACATCTCCCGCGAAGGCCACAAGGAGGGGATGCTACGGTCTTACAAATTCGAATCGCGGCGCATCGAGATGCAGGTGATCGAGCAGAACCCGGCCAAGGTGCCCTTCGAGATCGCGCAGCCGGCGCAGGACCTGTCGCTCTCCAAACCCGCGGAGTACGCGGTCAAGCTGACGCGCGCGACGCACGCCACGCGTTCCATGATGTACCTGTGGACCGTGGAGGCAGCCGCCGAGGGGCAGGGCTTCCGCGTGGCCGGCACCGGTCCGCAAGGCCGGCTCCATATCCCGCCGTCCATTGCGCGGAAGTTTCCGGCGGTGCTGAGCCTGCGGCTCTACGGCATGAACGCGGTGGGCAAGGTGTACGCCGCGGACAAGGCCCTCCAGCTTACCCAGTGAAAGAACTCGTCCTCTCGCTCGACACCACTCACGAGTTCGGCAGCCTGGCGCTGCTGGCGGGCGAGGAAGTGCTGGAGGAGGTCCTGCTGCACTCGCCCGAGGGATTTGGACACATTCTTTACGGGCAGTTGGGCAAGTTGCTGGCGCGGCATCAGGCCGCCGTGCGCCAGGTGGCCTGCTTCGCCGCCGCGTCCGGCCCTGGGTCATTTACGGGGGTGCGCATCGGCCTGACCGCCGTAAAGGGGCTGGCGGAGGCCACCGCCAGGCCCGTGGTGGCCGTCTCCAACCTGGCGGCCATGGCTTCTCTGGGAACGCTTTCGCTGCGCGCGCCGCTGCTCGACGCCCGCCGGGGGGAGATCTATGCCGCGCTCTACGATGCGCAGGGCCGCGCCGTGATTCCGGAAGCCGTGCTGCCGTTTCGGGAATGGCTCCAGCGTCTGCCCGCCGGTGAAATCGAACTGCTGGCCATGGATTTCGGCCCGTTCCGAGACGCCCTGCCGGAATCCGCCCACCTCACCACTGTGCCCCGCGCGCTGGCCGCCGCTGTGGGCCGGATTGCCTGGCGGAAATGGAAAGCCGGACAAGCCATGGATCCGGCGGCGGTAGATGCGAACTACGTCCGCCGCGCGGATGCCGAGCTGTTTTGGAAAGACCGCTGACAGTACCTTTTACTTCTCGTCAATCTTCACGATGGCGTAGGTGATCTGCTGGCCGCTCGCCACCAGCACCTGGTGCGGGATCTTTGACGGGATATTCACGATATCGCCCGGCCCGAGGCTCCGCTTTTCGCCGCCGTTGATCGACGGCCCGCGGACTTCTCCCGGCGCCGTGTTCCTGCCGTTCACCATGGTGCCGCCGACAATCAGCGTGCCCGCGCCACTTTGCACTACGAAGACGTCCGCCTGGGTCTCATGCAGTTCCGCCTCGCCGTCGCCTTCGCGGTGGGCCACCATTACCAGGTGATTGCCGAACTTGGCGAGTTGCTGGGTGGCCACCTTCTGGGCGTTGACTTTGGGGGCCAGTTCTTTGGTGAAACCCCGTAATTGGGAGCCCTTCCACATCTCGAACCCTGCCGGGGCGGCGGCCAGAAGCGCCGCGGCCGCCAGAGCGGCGACGATAGCGATCGGTTTCATTGCTTCCATGTCTCCTTAGGTAGGTTGTGCTCCGCCGGGTCCGGGCACGGCTTTCATGACCGGGATGCGTTCCTCCGCGGGAGGAAGCGGCGGGAAGTCGGTATACGGCTCGGTCTGATACCAGTAACACACCGAATAGAAATTGTCGGCGCGGTGGTTGGCATGGCCGTGCTCCATGGTGTGCTTCAGGTAGCGGGTGAACGTGACGGGATTGTCGGCGTGCCAGCGGTACAGGCAGTAGCGCCCGCCGGTGCGCTCCGGCGATTGGATGAACGGCGCGCCATTGTAGAGATGCGCGAACGGGATGGCGGCATCGCGCCCCCCGAAATCCCAGGCGCCGCAAAAATAATCCTCGGAGCCGGTGCCCGTGATGATGGGCTTGGACTCGTCATCCACGAAGATCATCTCGTCACCTTCACCCATCCAGAACTCCTGGTTTTGCAGCACTCCCAGGGTCACACCCATCAAGTGCCCCCGGCCGCGCGTCTCGCCGTACACGTAATTCATCTTGCCGTCGAGGTTTTTCAGCCGGTTGGCGTCGCCGTTGCTCTTCCAGTCATTGGTGGTGGGGTGATTCGGGGTCCCCTGGCGGTACTGCGCGTGGAAGTAGAGAGCGTCCGCGGGCAGTTCCGGCCAAAGCTGGTAGTCGATGTTGGAGTAGAACGAACTCACGTCCTGCTTGCCTTCATTGCTGGCGGTGATCCGCGCCGACTTGCGGAAAGGCATGGCGAAGTAGCAGTTCAGCGCCTTGACCGAAGAGCAGTTCAGGAAGGCGGACTGGTAGATGAAGTATTGCCCCAGGTTGAGGCCGAAGAAATCTCCCACGGGCACTTCTACGCTGGGTTTGGCGTTGCCGTCCCAGTACATGCGGATCACGACTTCTTTGAGGTGGTTCATGCTCTGGGCGGCGATGGTGAACCAGATGTGGCTGATGACCCCCGGGCCGGGGGAGTGGAAAACGTCAATGCTATCGCCAGGTTTGATGGGCCAGCGGTCGGAGTTGCCGCCGGTGCGATCGTAGCTGGACTGCTTGAGAGACTTGTAGTTTTGTGCGCGTGTGTAGCGCGGCAGGAAACGGAAGTCGCCGCGCCCGCCCTGGCGCTGGCCCTGCGCGGCCGCGGGCGACGCCGCGGCGGCCGTGATACCTGCCAGCCCCGCCAGGCGTTGCAGGAACCCGCGCCGCGGAGCTTCGTGTTCGGAAGGGAAATGCATACTCATGCCAAGCGCGGATTATACTACGCCGCCGGGCGCGAGTTGCGGGGAACAAATCAGGAGCTGCGCAGGGCTATGGTGATCGGATTGCTCGGGCTGCCGTCCACGGAAACGTAGATCTGCGTTTGCTGGCCGCTCAGGCTCTTCGGCAAGATGAACTGCAACAGCAGCACGTTGGACTGTCCGGAGACCGGTAGGATGGCCGTCACGGCAAGATCCGTGCCACCTGCGTTGATCCGGATGCGGCTCGGCGTATTGATCACTGTCGGATCGATGTTGGCCACCAGAAGCTGAAGCGTGTCCCCCGGAAGCCCGGCGTGCGTGGCGTCCAAAAGCACGTTCGAAGACGAAGTGACGGCCACGATCACCGGCGGAGGCGGATCGATCTGGACTACCACCGGGAACGCGTTCGCCACGCCGCTATTCACATTCAGGATTGCGGGACCGGTCGAAAAACTGTTGGGAACCTGGAAATTGATCTGGTTCGGCGCCACGTAGAGCAGGGTCAGGGGCTGTCCGCCGAGGGTCACGGTGGCGCTCCCGGACGAAATCGCCAAATTGGCGCCGTACAGGCTCACGTATGCGCCCGGATAGATCGTGCTCTGCGCCGGGTTGGCGTTCACCGGCGGCAGGGCCACCGCCGGCAGCGTCGGAATGAAGGGTTGCGTGACGAAGGCCGATTGCTGGTTGTAGAGCTGGAAGCCGGCCAAAAGGCTCATCTCGGAGGGGCCGTTGGCGGCGCTCTGCGCCACCGTTACGTTGGCCACCAGGTGCGTGGGGCTGAGCACCCAGATGCGCTGCACGGTGAGGTCGGTGGAGCCGAAGCCCAGGGTCACTTGTCCGTCCACAAAACGCAGGTTGCCGGTCGCCGCCACGTCCACCATGGAAGAGGTCCCGGCCGGCAGGCTCGCCGGGCTGAAGACCAGTCCGGTCGATCCGGTCACCGCGTAGGAATAAGTCTGCGGCGCCTGGGACTGCACGAACATGGAATTCTGGCCGTCGCTGTTGTATACCGTGATGGTAGCGGTCTGGCCGCTGGCCCCGGCCGGCGGTTGCACGGTCACGTTACCGGCCTGATCGTTGCCGGAAAACGGAACCGAAGTCACGGCCGGCTGCCCGTCGAAGAAGATGCGGCTGTCGGGCTGAATATAGCTACCTGAAATCGTCACTGAGCCGTCCGGATTGGGAGTGGCCCCGGAGACCGCCGGCGGCTGCTTGAGCGTCAGGTTGACGCCGTTGGGCAGCACGTAGGCATCGTTGGGAAGCGTGAAATAAAGGTGCCGCGGTCCGGTGCCGCCGTTCAGCGGAAACACCAGCGGAATCGCCAGCGCGGGCGGCGAGCCGTAAGCATAGAACGCGGGTGGGGCGAAGCCGCCCAACAGTTGGATGCCCAGGCCAGGCGCCGCGCCGCTGCCCGAAGTGATGCCCACGCCCTGGGCCACCACCATGCCGGTGGGCTGGGTGGAATTCAAGTAAGCCGGCGACACGGCCGACTGGCCGAAGTAGCTGTAGGACGAAACATCGTAGATCGACACCGCCGCACGGCTTTGCACGGAGAAATCCACACCGCTCACCACCTGCCCGGCTCCGGCAATGGAAACGGTGCCGAACTGGGAAGGATCGCGCGTGCCGGGGTTGCCGAAGCCGGCCCAGAAGAGCGTCTCCGTGGGCCCGCTGGGGGGCACAGGGTTGCCGTTGGCATCCACCGGCGAGGTCACGTTGGCATCCGGCGGCAGCGGGTGGACGTAGATCCAATACACCCCCGCCGGCAAGCCATCGATGCGGTAGCTGCCGTCCGGATTGCTCAGAGCGCTTACCGCCGAACCGTTGGGCCGCAGCGCCACCACGGAAGCCAGGTGCACGCCCTGCCCGCCGGTATAGACGTGCCCCGTGATGGACCCGAACTGGGACACGAAGTTGCCCCCTTTGGGGTAGAGCAGGGAAATACCGGCGATGTCGTCGCGTTCCACCGGCCGGGCGCGGGAGGTAGCCCGGGTTACCGAGGTGGACATAGCCGCGCCCGTGAAGGTATGCTGCAACCCCAGCGCGTGGCCGAGCTCGTGCACAGCCGTGGTGTAGAACAGCTCCGAATAACTCGGGCCGGGATGTTGCGTGAAATCGCGGCTCAGATGCACCGTGGACCGCATGATGGGCACAAATGGCCCGTTCGGCCCCACGGCGATGTTCCCCGTGGTGGTGTGGCCCGTGAAAGCCAGCACCCCCGGCGGCATGTCTTCGAATACAATATCCACGCCTGGCGTGCTCTGCGGGGTCCCCACCGTCTCCAGGCCGCCGAAGGCCACTCGCAGGTCGGAGGTGTCCACGCTGTTCCAGGCGAGAGTCGCTTGCCGGATTTGCGCCAGCGCGGACGGGAAGCTGTCGGTGCCGCCGAAGATGGTGTTGCTCAGCCCCGCATCGGAAACCAGGCAGGTCACCGTTTTGCCGGGCAGCACGCGCAGATCGAACTTTTCCTGAATCAGACCGTTGGGCGTGTAGTGGACGAAGTGATAATAAGCGGCTGCGGGACTCCCGGCCAGGGCCACTAGCCCTGCGCACAGTCCGCTCCAAACCGCGATTCGTCCCCGGACCAACATGGCTACCTGGCTGCCCCCGTGGACGCATTGGCGATCAGCGACCGTAAATCGCTGAGGCGTAACGCGATACCGCTCGTATTCTGGATCACCTGCCCGGACGCCGGGTCCACCATGGGATCGCTCGTGCTTTGCTGAATTGCCATGCTCTGCCCGCCGGCGCCGGAGGACAGACTAAACACTCCCTGCGTGAAGCCGATAACCTGCGTGAGGCCGCTCTTCCCGGTCCACAGGAAGAGCACGTACTCCTTGCCTCCCGCCAGTTGCGGAACTCCACTGTAGGTCTGGCGAACGTTGCCAACCGCGCCGCCTGGCAACACCACATCCACGCTGGCCTGAGCGCCTCCCTTGAGCGTCTCCCGGACGGCCACGCTCACATGGGTGTAAATCATGTTTCCGCGAAAGGCGGCGTAGGAGCCGCCGATCTGGCCGCGCACAATGGCGGTGGATTTCTGGATCATATCGCCGAGCGAGAGGCGCTCGAGCGTAGCCGCTCGGAGCGGTGCAAGGCAACCGAGAAGAGCCAGGGCGGCGGCTGGAACACGCGCCATGCCTCTGTGCATAGCAATCTCCTATCCTTTTAAACTTATTGTAAAATAAAGGCTTATCCTGATTCAACGGCGTGCCGCTGTGTTGCTTGGACACAGCCCGGTGTCCCAGCCGGGCAACGGGGCCACATCAGTGCGCGCGCACGATCAGGATCGGAATGTTCAATTCGTGCCGCAGGGGATCAATTGTAGTGCCAAAGATCAGGTCCTTGAAGCGCCGGTGCCCGTGTGCTCCCATGACAAGCAGGTCGGGCTGCACCTGGCGGGCGTAGCGCACGATTTCCCGGCGTGGGTTGAGCGAATGGCCGATTTCGGTCTCAACCGACAGCCCCTGCCCCCGCAGGGACGCGGCGATGCGGTCCAGGTAGTGGGCTCCGGCCTCCACCTCGGCGGTCGACGAAAGTGCCCCATAGACCTGGCTGGTAACACCTTCTTCGACGTGCAACAAATACAGGCACGCGCCCGAAGCGCGTGCCAGCGCGCTGGCGTGCTCCAGCGCGACCCGGTCCAATGCAGTGTGATCCAGGGGAACCAGGATGCGCTGATAGGTCACCGGCGCCGGCTCGGCCAGCGGTTCGGGTAGCGTCACCGGGGCGCGGCCGAAGCGGCGGCCCCACAGCGTCAGCAAGGGCTCGAAGGTGATCCACGCCAGCAACCCCGCCAGCGCGGCCAGCAGCGGCACCACCACCAGCCAGATCAGGGGACGGAACAGGCCGGCTGAGGCGATCCAGTCTGCTACCCCAACGGCCACCAGCCTCACGTTCAAGCCCACGATAATGGCTGCCGTCAGCCACGCCAGCCACTTCACCCAGGCTTTGTTGACCAGGGCGCCCATGCGCCGCGCATCGCTGGTGAAGTGAACCAGCGGAATGACGGCGAAGGGCAATTGCATGCTCAGGATCACCTGGCTGAGAATCAGCAGTTGATAGGTGCCGCGGTCTCCCATGGCGTAGACGGCCAGCGCCGCCGGAATGACCGCCGCCAGGCGGGTGATCAGCCGCCGCAGCCAGGGCCGCATGCGGATGTTCAGAAAGCCTTCCATGACTACCTGGCCGGCCATGGTTCCGGTCAGCGTGGAGGACCGCCCGGAACACAGCAGGGCCACCGCGAACAGCACGCCCGCCAGCGTGGTTCCCAGCAAAGGTTCCAGCAGCACGTGCGCCTGCTGGATCTCCGTCACCACGATGCCGTGCCGGAAAAACACGGCCGCGGAGAGCACCAGAATGGCTGCGTTTACCAGCAGGGCCCCATTCAGCGCGATCACCGAATCCACCAGATTGTAGTGGCAGGCGGTGCGCTTGGCGGCCTCGGTGTGGCCGATGCTACGAGTCTGCACCAGGGCCGAGTGCAGGTAGAGGTTGTGCGGCATGACCGTGGCGCCCAGGATGCCGATCGCTACATAGAGGCTCTCGCCGTTGAGGCGCGGCACAAGCCCCGCCAGCATTCCCGAAAACGAGGGTTTAGCCCAAAAAACTTCGATGCAGAAGCAGAGGGCGATCACCGCGATCAGCGAAAGTATCACGGCTTCGATGGTGCGGATGCCGAAACGCTGGAACCACAGCAGCAGGATGGTATCCGCGGCCGTCAGCACTACGCCCGCGAGCAGGGGCACGTGAAACAGCAGATTCAGCGCAATGGCCGCGCCCAGCACTTCCGCCAGGTCGCAGGCGGCCACGGCGATCTCGCACAGCACCCATAGCGCGTAGGTTACCGGGCGCGGGTAGGTCTCGCGGCAGGCTTGCGCCAGGTCGCGCCCCGCGGCGATGCCCAGGCGCGCGCTCAAGGTCTGGAGCAGGATGGCCATGAGATTGGACATCACCAGCACCCAGAGCAGTTGGTAGCCGAAACGCGCGCCGCCCTCCAGGTCGGTGGCCCAGTTGCCCGGGTCCATGTAGCCCACGCTGACCAGGTAGGCCGGGCCGGCGAAGGCAAACAGCCGCCGCCAGATCGAGACTTCGGCGGTGACCACGCTGGCGTGGACGTCCGCAAGCGACCGGGAAGTCGCGGTCTGGCCGGTTGTAATCATGGTGTGCGGAGACTGCTTAACTACGGTTAACACGCCGCTCCGGAACCGTCAAGCGGGCAACCGGCCGCCCCTACGGCACGGAGGTCTCGCGCAGGCGCGCGCGATAGGCTTCCCGGGCGGCCTGGTAGACGCGCTCGGCTTCGCCGCGCTCTTCCAGGCGGATGCGCGGCGATTTCTGCTTCCAGCATTGATCCACGGCGCGCAGGCACCATTCCGCGCTGGCCTGCGAGGCGCGGATGGGTTTGTCCCCCACCAGGACAAAGACCGGGTTGGTATGGGAAGACGGCAGGATGCGCAGCGCCACCCAACTACTGCGTTCGATGCGGTAGTCGAACGATACGGGGCGGATCTGGCCATCGGCCAGGATCTCCTGGCGCGCCACGGCCTGCCCGTTCACCACCAGCTCCAGCGGCACCTTGCGGGTATCGCCGATGCGGGCGCGTTCCAGGTCCCAGTAGGGCTTTTGATCGTACGGCTTGCTCCGCACATTCTCGTCCGGAGTCTGGTTGAGCCGCGCCGCTACGCGCGCGGTGATGTGCACTTTGCGCGGGCTGTCCAGGTGCAATTCGCTCGCCCCCTCGCCCATCCGCGTGTCCTCCACTCGGAAATCCATCAGGTGGCTCTTGCCGTCCGAGACGTAGTTGCGCCCTTCGCGAATGCCCTCCACCCAATCCCGGTAATCCAGACGCCCCTCCTGCCGCACGTAGCTGCGGCCCAGCCCCACGCGATCGTCGTAGATGCACGGAAAATCGGTCTCGCCGCTGATCCGCGTGCGGTAACCCACGTTCAAGGTGTGATACCAGATGTTCAATTCCCAGGCATAGGGTGTATCCACGGTGGAGATGAAGTCCACCAGGTTCTGCGTCACGCTGACGATGTATTCGTTGGCGCCGATGCCATCGAAAGGCGGAAGTTCGTCGGTAAGCAGCTTCTCCTGCCGCAGCGAAAGACCCCAGCCGGAGTGCGCGTAGCCGGCGACGGCGCCCTGCGCCTTGGCCCAGCGGAAAATCGGGATGCCCCAGCTCGTCCAGTCTTCGATGCGCCGCGTGCCGGGGTAGTCCTCCTCCCGCAGGTTCATGAGCACGATATGGCCCGTGTGGCTGGAAGGGAATCCGGAAACCTCCACGTCGTAGCGCATCAGCGTGTCCGGGGTGGAGAGCGGGTTGTTCTTCCCCTCAAAGAAGGTTTTCTGGAAGTACCAGCCGGGACCCCAGCTCAGCACTTCGCCCACCTTGAGATCTTCACCCAAAATGTGGCGCATCATGTCCCGCGGGTAGACGCCCTCCGTAGGTTTCTCGTAGTGCGAGCACCCGGCGGCGTGCACATGGTGGTCGCCCGAATACCAGCCGTACTTGGCTGGATCGATCCAGCGTTCCAGCCGGAACGTCATTTCTTCGGGCTGCTCGGAGACGTGCAGCGTCCGCGTTTTTTTGAGGTATTCGGGGCCGCGCGTGTACTCGACGGTATAATCGCCGGGCGGCAGCAGCAGAAACTCCCCATTGGCGCGGTAGACCTGGGGCTGGAAGAAGAAATCCGGCGCCAGCCGCTTGGCTTGCGAAGGGTAGACACGCCCGTTGTTGTCGCGCACCAGGAACGAGCCGGTGGTCGGCCGGTCGTCGAAATCCAGCACGCGCAGGGTTACCTTGGTGGCCGGGCGCGCCTGAAACAGCAGGTCGATTTCGCTGCGAAATCCCAGGTCTTGCGTGCCCTGGCCGATATTGAAGATCAGCTTGGCCTCGCGTTTGCCGGCGTCCCGGGAAAAGAGTTGCAGGATGCGGTATTCCACCTCCAGCCCGGAGAGGCGCGGGCGCAGAGGCTGCTTGTCGTACATCTGGACATCCAGGAAACGCCGCGGTACCAGGCCTTCGCTGGATCCCGCCAGGCGCCCCGCGTTGGGGCTCTCCACCGCCAGTACGGGTGTGATGCCGGCCTGGTTCTGGACCTTCACCAGGAAGCTGCGCCAGCCTTGCTCGACCAGTTCTGGCCGGGCCGGCCCCTCCTGCACTTTGACACGGCTCTCCGGATTGATCTCGACGCCCACCAGGCAGTGCCGGTCCAGGATCTTCTGAATGCCGGCAGTGGCTGCGGCGGTATCCGTAATGGCCATGGCCAGGTGGCGCAACTCCGCGGACTCCGCCGGCGGCAGCGGCTCGCCCAGCATTTCCAGCGCCTGCGCCACGCGCAGCACCTGGGCGCCCAGAGGCTGATGTTCCACCGCTGTCACCAGCGGCAATTCCTGCGCGGCCAAAGCCGGTAGCACAAGCACGGAAATAAGCCCAAGACGCATGCCCGAAACCCTCCACGCCCGCTGACAACGCGGTGCCTTACATTGTATGATTCTCGGCATGCAGCGCAATGTGGGCATTCTATTTTTGATGGGAGCCGCCCTGGGCTTCGCGCAGAGCGCCGGCCGCGTGAGCAAGGCCGCGGCGGAGCTGGACCAGATCGTTACGCCGGGCGCCCGGATCGAAAAGCTCGGCGGCGGCTTTGGCTTCGTGGAAGGCCCGGTGTGGATCCACGCGGGTTATCTGCTGTTCAGCGATATCCCCAATAACGTCATCCGCAAGTGGACGCCGGACGGCAAGTTTTCGGTCTTCCGCGAGCACAGCGGCTTCAGCGGCAGCGGCGCCCCCGCCGGGGCGCTCATCGGCTCCAACGGCTTGACTTTGGACAAGCAGGGGCGCCTGGTCATCTGCGAGCACGGCAACCGCCGCGTGGAATTGTTGGATATGAAAACCGGCAAGGCCGTGGTGCTGGCTGATAAGTACGAAGGCAAGCGGCTCAACAGTCCCAATGACGCCGTGGTTAAGTCGGACGGCTCCATTTACTTCACGGATCCTCCCTACGGCCTGCCGAAAGAAGATGCCGACCCGCAGAAGGAACTGAGTTTCAACGGCGTCTACCGCCTGGCGCACGGCAAACTGCAACTCTTATACAAGGATCTCAGCCGCCCCAACGGCATCGCCTTCAGCCCGGACGAAAAGTATCTCTACGTGGGCAACTCGGATGCCAGCCGCAAAATCTGGATGCGGTTTGAAGTTAAGCCCGACGGCAGCATCGCCGACGGCAAGCTGTTCTACGACGTGACGAAGGAAGCCGCGGACGGGCTGCCGGACGGCATGAAGGTGGACAGCAAGGGCAACCTCTACTGCACCGGTCCGGGCGGCGTGTGGATCTTCTCGCCCGCGGGGAAGCACCTGGGCACCATCCAGCCGCCGGAAATACCGGCCAATTGCGGTTTCGGCGACCGGGACGCAAAGACGCTCTATATCACCGCGCGCACGGGCTTGTATCGGATCCGCCTGAATGTGGCGGGAGTCCGCCTCTAAGACGGGCAGCCGCTCAGAATTCGTCGTCCGGTTTTTTCTTGGATTTGCGGCGCAGGATGATGATGACCACCAGGATCACGGCCAGAATGCCGGCGATCAGGCGAATGGTTTCCGCGGTCATGCGTGCAGTGTAGCACAGGAATTCCGCCATAGAATGGAAGCGTGACGAAAACGATTCTGGCGATTCACGCACATCCGGACGACGTGGAAATCCTGGCCGGCGGCACGATGGCGCAGCTGGCCTCCGCGGGGCACCGCGTGGTGATCGCCACCATGACCCCGGGGGATTGCGGCTCGCGCGACCACGGCCCCGACGAGATTGCCGCCATCCGCCGCGCGGAGGCCGCCGCTTCCGCGCGGCGCATTGGCGCCGTATACCACTGCGTCGAGTTTCGCGACCTGGCCGTGTTCAGCGATGACGCTTCGCGGCGCCGGGTCACGGAAGTGCTGCGGCGCGTGCGGCCGGACCTGGTGATCACCGCTTCACCGGTAGACTACATGTGCGATCACGAAGCCGCCAGCGAACTGGTGCGCGACGCCTGCTTCGGCGCCCCGGCGCCCAACTACCGCACGCACGCACCCGACCCGGCGCCGGCTCTCCCCGCTATTCCGCATCTTTACTTCATGGACCCCATCGGCGGCGTGGACCGCGGTAATCGTCCCATCCTGGCGGATTTCTACGTGGATGTGAGCCGGTTCTTCGAGACCAAGCGGGCCATGCTGGCCGAGCACAAGAGCCAGCGGGAGTGGCTGCTCAAACACCACGGCATGGACAACTACCTGGAGACCATGGAACGCTGGACCCGGGAAACCGGCCGGCGGGCAGGCACGGAACTGGCCGAGGGCTTCCGCCACTATCAGGGGCACCCCTACCCGGAGACGCCGCTCCTCGAGGAATTGCTGGGAGATAACGTGATCCGCCGGCAATAACGGGCACGGCTATTCGCCGCGGCTTGACGCCGTCCGCAGCACGATTTTCCAGAGCAGGTCCGTGCCGGCGGCCAGCGCCTGCACGGAGATGCGCTCGTTGTTGCCGTGGGCCCGGCTGCCCCGGTCTTCCCGCAGGAATACCGGCACGCCGTAGACCGCCATGCCTTTCTGCCGCAGGTAGGAGCCGTCGGTAGCGCCCCGCTGCATGTAGGGCACCACCAGGCTGTTCGGCGAGGCTTGCTGGAACACCGCCTCCATGTTCCGGTAGAGTTCGGTGGTCAGCGAACTCGGCTCGGTGGCGGGCATATCCTGCCCGGGAGCCGGCAGGACCTCCACGGCATTGTCATGGATCAGGCGGCGGAGGCGGGCGATCACTTCCTCGCGGGTTTCGTTGGGCAGACGCCGCACGTCCACCTGGGCTTCGGCAACGTTGGGGATTACGTTGATCTTCGTGCCGGCGCCCAGCATGGTGGGCGATACTGTGGTGCTGAGCTGCGCGGCCAATTCCGGGTCGCGCTCGCGGATCTGCCGGGCCGCCCCCACGGCGGTCGGCTCCTGCTGGAGCCTGGGCAGCAGCGGCGCCAGCCAGCGGAAATCCTCCAGCTTGGACATGGCGGCCAGGTAGCGCCGCGTGGTGCTGTTCAGGCGCACCGGCTGGTCCGCGTCCGCCAGCCGCACCACCGCGCGCGACAGCGCCACCACCGGGTTATCGAGTCGCGGCAGCGACCCGTGCCCCGCCGTGCCGTGAGCGCGCAGCACGACGCGGGTGGGGATCTTCTCGGTGGTCTGCACCTGGTAGACCCGCTTGCCCGAGGGCACATCCATCACGAAGCCGCCCTCGTTCAGCGCGAAGTCCGCGTCGATTTTGCTCCAAGCATTGGCTACCAGCCACTGAATGCCGGCAGAGCCTGCTTCCTCGTCCGCCTCGGAGAGGAGAATGATGTCGCGCTGCAAGGGGGTGGCCCGGCGCTTCATTTCCACGAGCACCGCCAGTTCGGCCGCCAGCAGACACTTGTCGTCCTGGGCGCCACGCCCGTAGAGGAAGCCCTCGCGGATCTCGGCGCTGAAAGGCGGCACGCTCCACTGGGCCGCGTCGGCCGGCACCACGTCGCTGTGCGCCATCAGCAGCAGCGGGCGCCCGGTTCCGCTGCCGTGCAGGCGGGCCACCAGGTTCATCCGCGCGGGATCGCCGCCCAGAATTTCCGCGGGGATGCCTTCGGCATCCAGCACGCGCTTCAGGTATTCGGCGGCGCGGGTTTCGTTGCCCGGCGGGTTGGTGGTGTCCAGCCGGACTAGTTCCGCCAGGTATTGTTGTGCGCGCGCGGCCAGCGAATCCTGCCCCCAGGCCGCCACCGGCGCGAGCACGAGCAGGAGACCAAGGCTAGCAAGCCGCGACCGGGAGGGAGCGGTGTTTGCGCTCAGCGGGCGCGGGTCAAACTTCGGCCGGAGCATGATCCAGAATGGATTCCGTCTTCGGATCCCAGTAAAGCTTCTTGCCTTCGCGATAGGCGCGGGCGGCCATGATGCACACCACCGCGTGCGCAAACCCGTTGTGCACGGTGGCGTTGGGCTGCTTCCGGCTACGCAGGCATTCCAGCCAGTTGGCCATGTGGAACGGCACGTTGTCGCTGATGTAGGTGGGCGCCAGTTTGTCGTTGTCCGGCAGCGTGACGTACCGTTCCGCCCGTTGGATGTACGGGTTGTCCTCGTGGTTGCCCTTCTCCTCGACGATCTTCCAGCGCTGGCTGCCTTCACCGCCGATGTTGATGAGCGTGGCTTGTTTGCCCATGATGCGCGTGAAGCTGTCGCTGTCGTTCCCGAAGCTGGTGGAGTAGCTCACCAGGAAACCCTTGGGGTATTCCAGCAGAGTCTGGAACGTGTCCGGGTTCTCCCGCCCGTCCTTCCAGGCGAACACCCCGCCCGAGGCCATCACCGAGCGCGGGTAGTGGTCGTCCAGGAAGTAATGGCACAGATCGATCCCGTGGCTCAGCCATTGGTCCGCGATGCCCCCGGAGAAATCCTTGTACAGGCGGAACTCGAAGTAAAGCTGCGGATCGAAGGGGCGGTAGGGCTTGGTGAGCAGCCAGCGCTTCCAGTCGGTGTCCGCTTCACGGATCTGCTTCACCTCGGGGCGTCCCCGCCACCGCGGCCCGTGATAGTTCCAGACGATCTCGTATTTGCTTACCTCGCCGAGAACACCCGTGCGGATCAGGTCGTGCACCGCGATCTGGTAGGGCTCGCTGCGATGCTGCGTGCCGATCTGTACGATCGCCTTGCGGGCCAGCACTTCGTCGCGGGCCGCCTTGGCCTCCTCCAGCACGTTGGCAAAGGGCTTTTCGCAGTAAGCGTCCTTGCCGGCGGCCACCACCGTTTTCAGAATCGGGGCATGCTGGAAGTCGCCGGTGGACAGGATCACGGCGTCCACGTCCTGGAGCGCCAGCAACTCCTCCATGTACTGAAACGCCCGGGGCGCCCTCCCGTAAGCCTCCTGGGCGCGCGCCGCGGCCTTCTCCCGGTTGACGCTCCAGAGGTCGCACACCGCGGTCATTTCCACGTTCTGGCTGTCCTTCAATCGCGACGCGATCCAGGCCAGCCCGCGGCCCCGCTGGCCGATGCCGATATGGCCTAGCGAGATGCGGTCGTTGGCGCCTTTGATGCGCGTGTAGGAAAAGGCGTTGCCGGCAAATGCTGCGCCGGCGGCCAGAAAGGATCGACGGTTGACCTTGTCCATAGCCTGCCTCCAGGCCTCCCACAGTGTACCACCGCAAAACCAGGCGACACCGCGAAAGAACGCTCCGGCCGCGTTACAATGAGCCGCGTGAGGAACAGGCAGATCGTTCTGGCCGCGCGCCCGCGGGGATACCCCAAAGAGACGGATTTCCGCCTGGTTGAAACGGAGGCGCCCACCCCCGGACCGGGCGAGGTGCTGGTGCGCGGGATCTATCTCTCCGTGGATCCCTACATGCGCGGGCGGATGAATGATGTGAAGTCGTATGCGCCTCCGGCGCAACTCGGCGAGGTGATGACCGGCGGCGTGGTCGGCGCGGTGGTGGAGTCCCGGCATCCGCGCTTCCAACCCGGCGAGATCGCCAGCGGCGACCTGGGCTGGCAGCAATACGCCGTCGCGAAGGGCGAAGCCCTTCGCAAAGTAGACCCCAGGCTGGCGCCCATCTCCACCGCGCTGGGTGTTCTGGGTATGCCGGGCCTGACCGCCTACTTCGGCCTTCTGGAAATCGGACAGCCCAAGCCCGGCGAGACGGTGCTGGTCTCCGGGGCCGCCGGCGCAGTCGGCTCGCTGGCCGGCCAGATCGCGAAAATCAAGGGCTGCCGCGCCGTCGGCGTCGCTGGCTCGGACGCCAAGATCGAGTGGCTCCGCAGCCTGGGTTTCGACGCGGCTTTCAA